>NZ_CP191258.1:4307427-4922774 GCF_050410795.1 Fontivita pretiosa
GCGGGCTCGCTGTCCAAGACCACCGGCTCCAACGTCACGCTCAGCGCGGTCAACAGCTACACGGGCGGCACGACTGTCTCGGCCGGCACGCTCACGACCGCTGTGGATGGGGCGCTGCCTGCTGGTGGGGCGGGCACGGTCAGCGGTGGCGCTCTCAATATCGGCGCCACCAATCAGACGCTCGGCGTGCTGACCGTGGCCGGCGGATCGGTCCTCGGCACCACCGGCACCGTCACCGCCTCCAGCGTTGAGCTGAATTCCGGAACGATCAGCGCAATCCTGGCTGGCTCGGGGGGCGTCAACAAGACGACCACCGGCACGGGCAGCCTCCTGGCGGCCAACACCTACACCGGTGTGACCAACATCACCGGCGGCACGGTGGCGGTGAACAACCTGGCCAACGGCGGCTCGCCCAGCTCTCTGGGCGCCAGCTCGTCGGCGGCGAGCAATCTGAGCATCGACAACGCCGTGTTGAACTATGTTGGTGCCGGCTCCAGCACGGATCGGCTGTTCACGGCTCCGGGTGGAACCGTGACGATCAACTCCAACGGCACAGGCCCGGTGAGCTTCACCAACACCGGCGCGCTGGCCGGCGGCGGAGCCGCCACGCTGACCCTCGGCGGCAGCAACACCGGCGCCAATACGTTCGCCCCGGTGATCAGTGGCGGCGGTGCGGTGGCCAAGGCCGGCAGCGGTCAGTGGATCCTCACCGGCAACAACACCTACACCGGGCTGACCGCAATCAACGGCGGTACGCTCACGGTCAACAGCATCGGCAACGGCGGCTCGCCCAGCCCGATCGGCGCTTCGGCGGCTGACGCGGCCAACCTCGTGATCAACGGCGGGGCGCTGCGATATGCCGGCGGCGGCAGCAGCACCAACCGCCTGTTCACCGTCGGCAACTCCGGTGGAACCATCGACGCCTCGGGCACCGGCGCCATTCAGTTCACCAACACCGGGGCGCATGTCGCTTCCGGAACCGCCGCCAGCAGAACCCTCACCCTCACCGGCACCAACACCGGCAATAACACGATCGCCGGCGTGCTGGCGGATGTGGGCGCGGGCAGCCTGCTGGCCGTGGCCAAGAGCGGCACTGGCAAGTGGGTTCTGACCGGAGCCAACACCTACACCGGCGGGACGACGGTCAACGACGGCGTGCTGGTGGCCAACAAGTTCTCCAACGGCACGCTGACGGTCAACGGCGGCGTGGCGCAGGTGAGCGTCAAGGGCACGGCCAACAGCCCCAGCGGCACGACGCGCGTGCCAGCGCTGAACGTCGGCACCGCCGGGCGGCTGGACCTGAACAACAACGCCCTGGTCGTCAACAACGGCAACCTGGGCACGATCACCAGCCGGATCAAGTCGGCTCTGGAAAACGGCGGGAACTTCGACTGGGGCGGGCCGGGCATCGGCAGCACACAGGCCAATGTCCAGAACACCACCGCCGGCAGCTTCCTGTACGGGCTGGGCGTGATCAAGAACGATCTGGCCCAGGTCGGCGGCAGCGGGCCGATCTACACCGACTTTGCCGGCGAGAGCGGGCTGAGCACCGCCGAGGTGCTGGTGAAGTTCACGTACTTCGGCGACGCCGACCTCAGTGGCTCGATCGATGCCACCGACTACTCGCTGATCGACAACGGGTACGTCAACACGTTGAGCGGCTGGATCAATGGCGACTTTGACTACAGCGGCGTGATCGACGCGACGGACTATGCCCTGATCGACAACGCGTACGTCAACCAGGCCGGTCCTCTGGCCGAGGCGCTGATCGCACAGCACTCGCAGCAGTTTGGCGGGGAGTATGTGGCAGCGTTGCGGGCGGTGCAGGCGGGCGTGGTTCCGGAGCCTGCGACGGCGGGTGTGCTGGTGCTGGGCGCGACGGCGATGCTGGGACGCCGGCGTCGCGGCCGCAGCACGCGGTAATCGGCCATGCATCGGCGGATCTCCCCAGACGTCACGACGGAGGGTCTGGGAGTTCCTTGAGCGAAACCTCCTCCGCAGCGGTGGTCCGCTTTCCGGCGGGCCGCCGCTTTTTTATGCGCGTGGTCGTGCCGCGCTGCCGGGGCTTTCGCAGGCGGGCGGATCGGCATATGATGCAAGGATCCAATGACAGCAAAACCCAGTGGCCGTCGCGGCCATTACTTTCGCCGCTTCCTCGCTTACGCGCTTGAATACAAAGCCCTGCTGCTGATCACCATCCTGATGGGCTTCGGCAAGTTCGGGATGAACTACACGTTTCCGTGGCTGACGGGGACGGCGATCGACCGGGTGATCGAGGTCAAGCCGCCGTATTCCGCGGATGTAGCCGAGCGTATCCGCTGGCTGTGGATTCTGGCCGGGCTGGGGATCGTCTGCTCGGTGCTGCACTCGGTGTTCACCTACGGGCGTGGTTTCCTGACAGCCAAGCTGGGCGGGCGGGTGATTCGCGATATTCGCCAGGACCTGTTTGACCATCTTCACCAGCTTTCGCTGCACTTTTATTCCAAGGAGCGAACCGGCTCGATCGTTTCGAGGATCATCAACGACATCCAGCAGGCCAGCCAGCTCATCAACGGAGGGATGGTGGCGGTGGCGATGGACCTGTTCTCGATCACGATCGGGGTGGCGCTGCTGATGCAGATATCGGGAACGCTGACGGCGGCGGCGCTGTCGATCATGCCGCTGTACATCATCACGTTCAAATACCTCAACCCGCGCGTGAAGCAGGCCAGCGCGCGGGTGCAGAGCCAGATCAGCAAGATCAGCGGGAATGTTCAGGAGCGGCTGGCGGGGATATCGCTGGTCAAGACGTATGCGGCCGAGGAGCGTGAGAGCGAGCGATTCCGCGAGGATACCGAGGAGCACTACGATCGTGTCCTGGAGCAGAGCAGCCTGGCGCACACGGTCTCGGCGCTGAGCGAGGGGATCGTGCATCTGGGGCAGACGATTGTGATTTCGGTGGGAGCCTGGCTGGTGCTGCACCCGCGCGGCGCCGACCCCATTACCGCCGGGCAGGTCGTCAAGGCGATCGGGTATCTGGCGGTGATGTACTTTCCGGTGCGGCGGTTTGCGGAAGTGAATGTGGTTTACCAGACGAGCCTGGCGGCGATCGAGCGGGTGTTTCAGGTGTTTGACATCACCCCCAAGATCGTCGAGAAGCCGCAGGCGGTGGCGATGATCCCGCAGCGTGGCGAGGTGGTGTTCGAGAACGTCAGCTTCAGCTATCACGACGAAAGCGACGAGAGCCGTGTAAGCCTGGAGGAGCAGTCGCAGGAGGTGGCCGAGCTGCGGGCGCTGGAACGCCGTGTGCCGGCGGATCAGGAGCGACAGTGGATATTGCGCGATATCAGCTTCACGGTTGATGCCGGGCAGCGCGTGGCGCTGGTCGGCCCGTCGGGATCGGGCAAGAGCACGCTGGTTTCGCTGCTGCCGCGGCTGTACGACGTGACGTGCGGGCGGATCCTGATCGATGGGTACGATGTTCGCGACTACAAGCTGCGGATGCTGCGACGGGGGATCGGGATCGTGCAGCAGGATTCATTCCTGTTCAGCGGGACGATCCGGGAGAACATCGCTTATGGACGTCCCAACGCCAGCGACGCAGAGGTGATCGCCGCCGCCAAAGCCGCCAACGCCCACGAATTCATTTCGATGCTGCCGGACGGCTACGAGTCGCGAATTGGCGAACGGGGGGTGAACCTCTCAGGCGGGCAGCGTCAGCGGATCAGCATCGCGCGGGCGATTCTGAAGAACCCGCGGATCCTGATTCTGGACGAGGCGACCAGCGCGCTGGACAGTCAGAGTGAAGCGGTCGTGCAGGAGGCGCTGGGCCGGCTGATGGAGGGGCGGACGTGCTTCATCATCGCGCATCGGCTGAGCACGGTGCGGGATGTCGATCGGATTTTCGTGCTGGATTGCGGGCGGATCGTCGAGTCCGGCGACCATGAGCAACTGGTGCGCAACGGCGGCCTGTACGCCCGGCTCGTGCGTCAGCAGTTCGGTCCCGAGGCGGTTCTTCGAGCGGGCTAACCAGACAAGAGGTGGTCGATCACACACGTTGCGGGGCCAACGTGGTGGCGACCGGGAACTGGCGACGTGTCTTTCTACACCAGCTTCTACTTCTGTCGCCCAACCAAGCCGCCCATCGTGCGCGGCCGGGAACTGGGTCAATTCATTGCCCGTCTGCGCGAGCTGGAAATCTTCGATCAGCCGCCATTCTTACCGCTGAAGCTCAAGTTTGGACAGGCGATCGACCAGGACGTGAAGGGTACCTCTGTCTACGTTCCGGTGGGTTGCAACATGTTCGGGGTTCAGGATATTGAGTGGCATATCTACTTTGAATCGAGGTGCCTGGATGATACGCTTGCCGAGCTCAGCAGGCACGATCGGCCCATCTACCGCGCTGTCATTGACCTGGGAACGATGCGCGAAGAGCTTCGACAGTACATGAACTCGACCGAAGGGCATGGTGGTAATGGGAACCTGCACCTCGGGAGTTGGTCGTTCTCGATTGAACCGATCCAATCCTTTAGCTTGCGCTCGGACGAGCGCTACATGATCGGATGGATGGCCCTCACGATGAGCGGGAACGGGTACATGCATCCGCTGACTCTGGCGGAACTGGTTCGTCGAGCCCAGTCACATCCCAAGCTCCAGGCGGCCGCGCGGGTGTGTCGCGAGATGTGGCCGGTTACGTCCGGACCAGTTGGCGCACCACTCTGGTGGCGATTTCCCAGCAGGCTGCGACGCTATGCTTTCGACATGCAGGGCGGCCCGCCCTCACGTCGAACGCGCCGCATTCGCCAAGAGATGGGCGACCTGTGGGCCTACCCCATCGACGCGAGCTTTGACTGGTTCTGGGCCGTCGCCGAATCTGGTTGAAGCCAACCAGCATGAATCACATGACCACTGCTAATACAACTCGACCATCGTGGGACGAGTATTTCCTGACACTGGCCGAGCAGGTGAGCCGGCGTTCGCCAGACCCGGACACCAAGCACGGTTGCGTGCTGGTGGATCGGGACAAGCGCGTGATCAGCACGGGCTATAACGGCCCGGTGTCGGGGCTGCCCAATGAGATGGTCCCGCTGACACGCCCGGAAAAGTACAACTGGTTCATCCACGCCGAGGACAACGCGGTGGCGTTCGCGCGATGCGACCTGCGTGGCGCCACGGCGTACATCACCGGTCAGCCGTGCGCCGCGTGTTTTCGAAGGCTGCTACAGGTTGGCGTGAGGCGGATCGTCTACGCCTCGCGACAGTCGGCGTGCATCACGCCGGAGGAGACCGAAGCCTGCCGCAGGATGGCTGAGGCGCTGGGCGTGGAGATCGTCGAGCGCCGCGCCTGAACATATGGTTTGGTGTCATGTCCACATGCTGGCGATGCGTTGGCGGATATCGGCGGTCACGAGGCGCGGCGGCGACGGCTGGCTGTCGGCAGGTTCGGGCTGGAGGCTGACCTGCTCGAAGCGATCCAGGATCGTCTGGGGCAGGAATCGCGTGAGCTGGGCGTAGCTGTGGCGGTCGCTGACGCCGCGGGGTCGCTTGTAGTAGCGCAGCGGAAAGCACACTTCCAGGAAATCACGGGCACGCGTCAGTGCGACGTAGAACAGCCGTCTCTCCTCCTCGATCTGGTCGTCGGATCCTGTGGCCATGTCCGAAGGGATATTGCCATCGGCGGCGTGAATAACGTAGACCACGTCCCACTCGCAACCCTTGGCTGAGTGGATCGTCGAGAGGATGAGGTAATCCTCCTCCAGCAGCGGTGGTCCGGCAAGGTCCTGCGTGCTGGCGGGCGGATCGAGCGTGAGGTCGGTAAGCATCGCCGATCGAGAGCGGAAATTGGAGCTGATCTGTTCGAGCTGGTCGAGATCGCGCTTGCGGATCTGGGCCTGGTCGTAGCGTTTTTCGAGGATCGGAAGATACAAGCGTTTGACCCGGGCGATCTGCTGGGCAAGCGGCATGTTGTTCGGCGCGATCTCGAGGAGCATGGCGAGAAAATCGAGCCACTGACCTGCCGCGGCGGGCGGAGGCGAAAAGTGCTGGAAGCAACTGAGCTGGCCGTGATGCTGGACCAGGTGCTGAATTGCACGTCGGGTGTGAGCCGGGCCGAAGCCGTCGAGAAGCTGGAGCACTCGCCAGGCACTGGTGGTGTCGCGGGGGTTTTCCGCCAGGCGCAGGATCGCCAGCACGTCCTTCACGTGTGCCGCTTCGAGGAACTTCAGCCCGCCGTACTTGACGAAAGGTATGTTTCGGCGAGTCAGCTCGACCTCCAGGGCGTCGCTGTGGTGAGCGGCGCGGAACAGGACCGCCTGGTTGCGCAACGCGATGCCGGCCTCGTGGTGTTCGAGGATGCGCCGGATGAGGTAATCGCACTGCTGGTCCTCATCGACGAGCGTGACCAGGCGGGGTTTCTGGTCGCTGAGCCGGCGGGAGAACAAGTCCTTGTTGTATCGCCTGGGGCAAAGCGCGATGACGGCATTGGTGGCGTGGAGAATTGGCTGAACGCTGCGGTAGTTCTGTTCCAGCGTGATCACCTGTGCATGGGGGAAGACCCTGGGAAAATCCAGGATGTTGTGCACGGTGGCGGCGCGGAAAGAGTAGATGCTCTGGGCATCGTCGCCGACCACAGTAAGCCCACGACCATCGGGACAGAGCCTGTACAGAATCTGTGCCTGAAGCGTGTTGGTGTCCTGGTATTCATCGACCAGGACGGCGTCGAATCGCGCCCGCACGTCAGCGGCCAGCGCGTCGTCCTGCATGAGCTGGTACCACCACAGCAGCAGGTCGTCGTAGTCGAGGATGTTGTCTCGCTGCTTGCGCTGGACGTAGGCGCGGAAAAGCTGCCTGAGCTGCTCGGGATAAGCGATGCACCAGGGAAAGTGGACCTTCAGCGCGGCCTCGATCGGCTCGGCGGCGTTGACGCACCGGCTGTAGATGGCCATGCAGGTGGCCTTGCGGGGGAATCGCACATCGGTCTTGTCCAGAGCCAGCTCAGCGCGGACCTCGTGCATGAGATCTTCGGCGTCGGAGCGATCGATAACGGTGAAGTTCTGGCCCAGCCCCAGCGATGGGGCATACAGCCGCAGCAGTCGATTGGCCATGGCGTGAAAAGTTCCGCCCCAGAGTCGCGAGAGATGGGCGGATGCGCCGGCGGGGTGATGGGGCGCAGAGGCGAGGATCGATTCAGCGCGCTTGAGCATTTCGTGAGCGGCGCGGCGGGTGAAGGTCAGCAGCAGGATCCGCGAGGGGTTGGTGCCCCGGGAGATGAGCCAGGCGACGCGATGCGCCAGGGTGTTGGTCTTGCCGGTACCGGCGCCGGCGATGATGAGCAGGGGCCTGGCCGGGTCGGCGATGGCGGCCTGCCGCTGCTGGTCGTTCAACTTCTCCAGCCAAGTCGCGTCCATGCGATGCACTCCCAGTGCCTGCCAAGAGACGCCGAAGCTCGTTCGGCAGGTGTTAGTCTTGTACCATATCCAATGTGCGAAATCGACCAGCCTTGGCCATATGATGCCACTCTGGATCAGGGACACCTTGACCAGCGGGTTAGCCCACAGTCTCGAAGCAAAGCCATGCCTTCCGACGCTGCACAGACCGTCGCTGAGTTTCGCCGCTACGCGGAGGTGATTCGCGGCTTGCTGCGAAGTGGCGGCGTGTTTGTACCCGAGGCCGAGAGTGCCACGGTGGTGCAGGTGGAACGCGGCGTGGTGTTTGCGCAGGCGATCGTCGATGCGCGTGGCGTCGATCAGCAGGCGGCGGCGCGGTTGATCGAGCTGGCGTTCAATGATCGGCTGTCCAGTATCGCGGTGGTCGATCGCAGTGGACACCATCGACCGGTATACCGTGGGCTTCTGGTCTACTCGTGGCTCCAGGCATTCGGGCTGGTCTACGAGATGTTGTCACAGACGGACTTCGGTCGGTGGGAAGAAGGGCTGCGGCCATGGTGCGATCTGCTGGAGTCTGAATTGGGGCAGATCGAGTGGCCTGCGAGCCAGCCGATGCCCGCCGGACGGGGTTCCAGCGCCACCGAGTCGGCCTGGATCGCGCTGGCGCTGCACGTGGCGGGCAAGCGGTTTGTGCGTGACGCCTGGACAGACCTGGCCTCGGATACATTTGGCAAGCTCGTCCGCAGTCAGAACCTGATCGGCACGGGATCTTTCCTGCTGGCATCGGCTTCGGACAATCCTGAAACCCACTGGTATCACGAGCTGGTATTGCTGCACGCGGCGGCGAGTTATGCGGTGCAGGCCGAAGATCGCACGCTGGCTGGCGCCGTGGCACAGAATGCTGAGTTCCACCAGCAGCAGACGCAGCCGGATCACGCGACGACTCAGCCATGGGCCGCATTCGCGTTCGTGTGGAATCCGAACACGCGCCTGCTGGCCGAGCAGGTGCTGCACGCGGCGACGGTCCGTCCGTCGGGGGTGTTGGATGGCGTATCATTGATGCTGCTGGCGGACGCGCTATACTGCCTGGAGTTGTTTACCACAGCACCGAGCAGACAGTAGGATGCGTTGTTGATTTTGGTATGCGCGCGTCTCCCAGAAGGAGCCGCCAATGGGTGTTGCGGTTGATTCGGCCAGATGCCAGCAAGCGGAGCCACGATGAGTCAGAGCAACGGAAGCAGCCAATCGACGACAATTGACCCGCAGCTTCTTGAGATCCTCCGCTGCCCGCTGACGCTCAGCCGCCTGCGACAGGAAGGCGACTGGCTCGTGGCCGAGGAGGGAGGGCTGCGGTATCCGGTGCGCGACGGCATTCCGGTGATGCTCATCGAGGAAGCGCAGCTTCCGCCGGATGTCAAGTCGCTGGATGAACTGAAGCGTCGTTACGGTCGGGCGTAGGGGCGTGTTGAGCCGATCGGTGTCCAGACGTGATGCCGCAGTTGCCTGAACCGCTGGAGCATCCATCCGCGCCCGGGTCCGCGCGGCCAAAGCGCTCGGCGGGCACGTGGCTGGTCCTCATCGTGGTGTGGATGGTGGGGCTTGCGGTTTGGGCGGTGTACATCAGTCTGGCCATTGCGCTGCTGGCGCGAGTGTTCTGACCCGTCGGATAGCGGTTACGCGCCGACTTTCACATCGTGCTGGGGCTGACTGGCAGGGGGCAAGGCGACTCGTCCGGGCGCGTCGGGATATCCCAGCGCACCGCGAAGGTCCAACCCATAGGCAACGGAAGCGACGATCAGTTCGCCCGCGGTGGCCCACAGTCGCAGCAGCACGGCCAGCAAACCGAGCAGTCCTTCCAGTCCCTGGGTGCTGTTCAGGATGCTCTGGGGAAGGATGACGCGCATGGCGCCGATGAAGACGATCTCCCGCACGCCGATTCCACCGGGCGCCCAGAACGCCAGAAATCCCGCCACCCAGGCCAGACAGTACGCCCCGGCGACGACCCACCACCAGTCCCACTTCAGCGCCAGCGGCTGCTGCACGATGATGAAGATGGCCAGGCTCTGCCACAGCAGCCCCAGGACATTCCAGAACAGCAGCCCGACGAGCATGTAGCCGCGCAGTCGCTGGACGATCCGTGGCTTGCCCAGTCGTTGCATGATGCCGTTGACGATGCCGTAGAAGACCCTGGTGTGCAGCAGCAGGAGCAGGGCGGGCACCAGCGCCGCCGCCACGTACAACCAGCCGCGTGCTGCACCGTCGAGGTTCTTGATCCCGAAGTACAGCAGACACGCCAGCGCCACGAAGATGTTGGCCAGCAGGAAGATCGCCAACTCCAGGATCTGGGTGATTCCGCAGACGCTGCCGCTGACGCCGTAGGGACGAACCAGATACACGCGTCCGACGACCTGCCAGATCACGCCGGGCAGGTATCGGGCCAGTTCGGAAGTGGACCAGATTCTGGTCGCGGCCGCCACCGGCAGTTTGTGCCCGAAGCTGCGAACGATAATCCGCCAGACCAGCGCCCGGAAGACGAACAGGAAGATGGCGAACATCCCCGCGGCCAGTGCAAATCGCAGCGGGCTGAGCTCGAGTATCCGATCCTTGACCTGCGGCCACTGTTGAACGATCGGCTTGAGAATCCAGGCGAAGATGGCGACGGTGATGCCCACGCCGATGGCGCGTTTGGCCCACAGCAGCAACCCCATGCCGATAGCGCGCAGGCGTTCATGGTGGCGCTCGTGGATCTGGAGGATCTCGTCATCCATGGCGGCCGGTTGCTGCTGCACGAGTTGCTCCGCTTGCCCGTTGCCGGCGATCGCCCGCAGCCGCTTGCGTCGCGAGGGCAGAAGGATCAGGCCATGCTTTCTCAGCCACGGACGCACCTTGCGCCGCAGGATGGGCATTCCCTTCAGCACATAGTTTAGCACCTGAAGCGCCAAACGCATCACCAGCCAGGTGATACCCATGGTCAGCAGCCCCGTGACCAGAAGCCCGGCGATGATGGCGGTGATGGTGGCGTCCTGCTTGTTCGGGTCCAGATTGAGCGTGCTGAGCAGGTACAGGACCTTGCTGGAGACGATCCACATGACGATGCAGGTGGCGACGATCGCCGCCAGCGCGGTCAGGAACGTAAAGACCTGCATCTCCAGCGGCAGCCCGCGTCCGCGCATGACGCGGCTGGTGAGCTTGCGCTTGCCCGGCAGCGTGACCAGAGCAAAGCCAATGAGGAAAATAGGAATCCCGCCCGGACCCGGAATGGTGATTCCCAGCACGGGCGAAGCGAGGATGAAAATCCAGCCGATGACGTTCTTGAAGATGAACCAGAAGTATCCGCCGAAGAAACCGCTGACATTCTGTCGCCAACCGGGGCCACGCGGATCCTGGGCGTGCGGCGCGCGATCGTAAGCGTCGGAGACATGCGGCGCTTGAGCCGGAGCGACATGAGCAGCCTGGTGCCGCTGACCGCTCTGCGGCGATGAAGCACTTGGTTGTTCGCCCGGATGTTGCGGACTCATATCTTGGCATGGCCAGAGAACCGGCGACTATCCGGCCGACGGCTCGGCTCTGGCCACGGCAACCCAGATTCTAGCAGTCCGTTCGTGCGATGCGATATGCGGCTGGTGTGATAACCGGCACGAGGATTCTCAGACCCCCAGGGATCAAGCCAACAGCAGAAGGGTGAAGCGGAGGGCACGGAGGCAGGAAGGCGCGGACGATACGGGGATATCTTTCGTGCCTGCGTGTCCGCGCGTGCTTCATCGCTGATCCAAGCACGTTAGGACTCTCTTGGGGACCTTGCACACCATCGTGTACGCCGGGTCAAAGACGTTGCCCAAGTCGTAGCGGACACACTGGCCCAGCAGCGTCTGCGCGCCACGCGGGTCGAGCCGGTAGTCCTGGATCAGCCAGCGGATCATTTCGGTGGTGGCGTGCTGGACGGCCTGGTCCAGCGGGCGGGCGTTGCCGACGGTGAAGATCAACTGCTCATTTTCGCCTCTTGGCCAGTTGATCCGTTTGCCCTTGATCACATCGACGTCGAACGTGACATCCATGGAGACTTCGACGCCGGTGCCGGCGATTTCGCCGTCGCCCTGGACGGCGTGCCCGTCGCCCAGGTGCAGCAGCGCGCCCGGGACAAAGACGGGCAGGTACACCGTCACGCCAGCGACAAAGCCGCGATAGTCCATGTTGCCGCCATGCTCGGCGGAGGTGGCGGTGGAGATCGCCTGTCCGTCCGGCGGCGCCACGCCGAAACAGCCAAGCATCGGGGCGATGGGGATCGTAAAGCTGCCTGCCAATCTGCTGTCCACGGCGTCGATCAGGGTTGCGGTTCCCGCGTTGCGATCGATCCGCCAGGCGCCGCGGCGGCGCTGCGGCAACTGACTGACATACCACGGATCGACAACGTTGGGAGCGATCACGGTACTGCTCCAGCCGTGCTGGCGATTGGGCACGATCCGCGCGAAACGAACAACCAGCGTGTCGCCCGGCTCGGCGGTCTCGACGTAGAAGGGTCCGGTCTGCGGATTGCCGGCGGGGGTGATCTGCTGCCCGGAGGCGTCGCAGCCATCGGAATCGACGGTCGTGGTCACGACGGTATCCCCCGGCGCGATCCGCAACGCCGGCTCGTGCGATCCGATCGTCGTATGGTAGCGGGTGGGGGTGAAGTGATGCGTAGCCATGGCTGATGTGGAGCCTACCGCAAACGCGAGCGATACGTCAAAGCGATTTGGAAATTGCCAGGTGCTCGTATCATGGGGCGTCCCGCCCGTGCGAGCGGCCATCGCGTAGCCGAGACGAACGTATCACGAATCGCTGTCGAAAACTGCTCTGGCCCCGGCCTTGAGTCAGTTGTTTGGAGATTTGCCCAGTCCGCCCAGGGGCGGTAGATTCTTCGCCAAGGTTGCATTGCACTTGCGTTGCCTTCCGATCGGATAGCCATGAAGACAGCACTGACGATAGCCGGGTCGGATTCCAGCGGTGGGGCGGGGATTCAGGCGGACCTGAAGACCTTCACGGTCCTGGGCGTGTACGGGATGAGCGCGATTACCGCGATCACCGCGCAGAACACGCTGGGCGTGAAGGACGTGCTGGAAGTCTCGCCGCAGTTGGTGCGGGCGCAGATCGATGTGACGGCGGGCGATATCCCCGTGGACGCGACCAAGACCGGCATGCTCGCCAACGCAGCGGTGATCGAGGCCGTCGAGGATGCGATCAAAGCCAACAAGCTCGTGCCTTACGTTTGCGACCCGGTGATGGTGGCCAAAAGCGGCGCCACGCTGCTGAAACCCGAGGCCAGGGATGCACTGGTCAAGCGGCTGTTTCCGCTGGCGACAGTGGTGACGCCAAACCGTCGCGAGGCGGCGGCGCTGACCGGTGTCGATGTGGATCGCCTGAACAGCGTGGCGGCGGCGAAGGACGCAGCCCGCCGCATCATCGCCCTGGGTGCGCAGGCGGTTGTCGTCAAGGGGATTGTCGTCGGGCAGGAAGTCATCGACGTCTTCCACGACGGCAAGGAGTTTTACGAGCTGGCCGGCAAGCTTCAGCCCGCCGAGAAATCGCACGGCAGCGGCTGCGCCTTCAGCGCGGCGATCACGGCGGGGCTGGCCAATCGCCTCAGCCTGCTCGACGCGATCGATCAGGCCAAGCAGCTCGTGAACACGGCGATCCAGTACAGCGACGGCCAGGGGCGCGGCACCGCGCCGGTGAATGTTCTGGCCTTTGCGCCCAGGAAGAAATGAGTCGCAGCTTGTGTTCGCTGCGTGAGAAGACGACGCTTTTCGCCCAAGTACTCCGGAATTCCGGCGCGATTCCCCCAGATTCACAGCAATGAAAATATTCCGCGACCGGCGGCGTTTTTAGAGTGCGCCCCGAGCCGCGCCTAGCGTGATACGCTGGGGCACGGCATCGACTGCCAGTGTGCTGATCGCAAAGGAGATCCTCCACATGAATCGTACTCATTCGCTTGTACAACCTTTGGAGAGACGCTGCCTCTTGTCTGCCGAGCTGCATGGACGAAACCTGTTCATCCGTGGCGAGGCCGAGGTGAACGACGCGATCAGCGTCAGCCTCAATGCCGAAGGCGACAAGGTCCAGGTGACGATCAACGGCGGCGAGGCGCAGCTTTTTGAGGCCGAGCGAGTCAGGCGGATCATCATCCGCAGCCTCAGCGGCGATGATACCATCACAGTAGACGGCTCGGTCAACAGGCCGACGTGGATCGATGCCGGCGCGGGCAACGACTCGATCAGCACCGGAGCATCGCATGATCGGATTCACGCCGGGGACGGCAACGACACGATCGACGCGGGCGACGGACGCAACTGGATCGCCACCGGCACGGGAAACGACAACATCACCACGGGAAAGGCAGCCGACCTGGTGCACGCGGGCAGTGGCGACGACACAGTCAACAGCGGCGCAGGCCACGACGTTGTTCTCGGCGGCGACGGCAACGACCAGATCGACCTGGGCGCCGGCAACGACCGCGCCTATGGCGGACGCGGTGATGACGTGCTGGCGGGCGGGGATGGCAATGACTGGCTGTGGGGAAACCTCGGAGACGACAATCTGATCGGCGGGGCGGGCAACGACGTGCTCGGCGGCGTGCTCGGCGCCAACACGCTCAGCGGCGGCGAAGGAAAAGACCGTTTCGTCGTCCGCAGCTCACTGGACGGACAGACCCACGACTTCGACGAGTCGGTTGATGTGCTGATCAAGAGGCCGGCCCGAGGCTCGGAAACATGATCCGACGCGCGAGACGGCAACCAGCACCATCAGGCCGTCCCGCTGGCGTGGATGAGGCTGTTGCTCCCGCGATTCGCGTATCCGCATCGCCTTCGGCGGCAGAATCGCCGGCGCGCTTTCCAGCACCGCGCGCAGCCGACGGGCCTGGTTGTTCTCGTTGTGCCCCTGCTCGTCGTGCTCGGTATCCCCGTCACCGTGCCAGCGTTGTTTGAGCCAGGCAGAACCCCCAGCTCCGTCCGACGCAGATTCGCCAGGTTCCGGACGCCCCCGATCACTTCAGAACGGATCGATCTGCGCCGCCAGGTTGCGGAAGGTGGTGGTTCTGGCGTCGAAGGTGAGCTTGACCGTTCCGGTGGGTCCGTTGCGCTGCTTGGCGATGATGACTTCGGCGATGTTGTCGGGCATGAAGTCCGGCTCGCTCATGCGGTAATAGTCCTCGCGGTGCAGGAGCATGATCACGTCGGCGTCCTGCTCGATCGAGCCGCTCTCGCGCAGGTCGCTCATCCGCGGGCGGTGCCCGTCGCGTCCCTCGGCGGCGCGGTTGAGCTGCGACAACGCGATCACGGGAATCTCCAGCTCCCGCGCCACCGCCTTGATCCCGCGGCTGATCTCGCTGATCTGCTGCTGGCGACTTTCCGGGCCGGGGTTGTCCATGAGCTGGAGGTAGTCGATCATGATCAGGCGGATGTCGTGTTGCCGCTTCAGTCGCCGGGCCTTGGCGCGAAGCTCCAGCACGGTCAGTCCGGGCGAATCGTCCACCCAGATCGGCGCCTTGGACAGCTCCACGACCACCGCCGCCAGCTTGTGGAACTCCTCGGCCGAGAGCATCCCCTTGCGGACCTTCTGGGCGTCGATGCCCGCGCGCGAGCAAAGCATTCTCTGGGCCAGTTGCTGCTTGCTCATTTCAAGCGAGAAGACCGCGCACGGCAGCCGATGGTTCGCCGCCACCGCTTCAACGATGTTCATCGCGAAGGCGGTTTTGCCCATGCTGGGACGAGCGGCGATGATGATCATCTCGCCGTTCTGAAGGCCATTGAGCATCTCGTCGATTTCATGGAAATCGGTTTCGATGCCCCGGCGGCCTTTCTCTTCGATCATCTCGTACACTTCGTGCAGCACGCTCTCCAGCGGCACGAGGTTTCCGCCGATGCGCTTTTCGGCGATCTCGAAGATCCGGTGCTCGGAGCGATCGACGATCACGTCAGCCTTTTCGTGGGGCGAATAGGCGTCGCGGAGGATGTCGTTGCTGGCAGCGATGAGCTGGCGGAGCAGGAACTTTTCGCGGACGATGCCGGCGTAGTGCGCCGCATGTGCCGCCGACGGCACCATGCCCAGCAATTGCGCCAGGTATGCCGTCCCGCCCACCTCTTCCAGCAACTGCCGCTTGAGCAGCTCCTCGCGGACAATCACCGCATCGATGGGCTTGTTCTGCTCGTACAGCTTGACCAGAATGTCGAAGATGATCTGGTGATCCGCCTGGTAAAACGCGTCCCGCTCGACGATCTGGATCACCTGGCCGATGGATTCCTTGTCGAGCATCATCGAGGCCAGCAGGCACTGTTCGGCCTCGATGGAGTGGGGTGGCAGACGGTCGAACTGAGCGGCGAGCTGTGGGTCGATCAACTGGCTCATCGACGAACCTTCCCTGGAAAGACCCGGTCGAGGACCTTATCGCATCAATGGTGCGCGAACATTATCCGAACAATCACATCGGCACGCAACGGCGTTGCGCTTGACTGGCGGGATTGTTCGTTGAATCGCTACTAAACACGGGCCAGGCACAGTAAACACGAAGAGCTTCCGGCGACCCAGAATTGCTCCGAGCCACGAGAAGCTCTCCACCGCATTTCCACAATCCACCTGTGGATGGCGCGGCGCCGGCGAAACGCGATCCGCCGATTATCTGGCCGGCTGTTGTTCGGCTTCGGCGCGTTTGCGTGCCTCGGCGGCCGCTTCCATCGCCGCCTTGGACTCCGCATCCGGCGCCACATACACCTTGATCTCGGTCGCCAGATCCTCCGCGAAGCGAATCTCGACCATGTACTTGTCGATGCGGTCGAGCTTGCCCTTGAGGTTGACGTCGTCGGGATGGACGTTGAAACCCTGCGCCTGAAGCGCCTTGGCGATGTCGGTAGCGCTGACCGAGCCGAACAGGTGTCCCTGCTCGTTGGCCTTGCGCTCCAGCGTGATCTCGACTCCTTCGAGCTGCTTGAGCAGTGCCGCCTGCTGCTCGCGGCGTTCACGTTCCATTCGTTCGATCTCGCGTCTGCGCTCCTCGACCTTTTTGATGTTGGCGGGAGTGGGATACACCGCCAGGTCTTTGGGCAGCAGGTAATTTCGCGCAAAGCCCGGGGAGACTTCGACGACATCGCCGACCCGGCCGACGTTCTTGATCGATTCCTTCAGAAGCAGTTTTACGGTTGCCATGGTTGTCTTAGGTGTTTCAGTTGCGTGCTAAAGCAAGTTCGGAACTTTGCCCGTCCAATTCGCGTTTTTCCATTCAGAACGGGATATCGTCTTCCTTAAACTCCTGCGCATCCGGCGGGAAGGGCTGATCGGGCGCCGGTTGCGGGGGAGCGGCGCGGTCGGTAACCGGCGGACGCGCAGGCGCCGGGCGACCCTGCCGCGGCGGGGCGGACACGTCGGCGTCGGGCGGGCCGCCGCTCGCCGCGTTACCCGCATCCGCCCGATTGCCCAGCAGTTGGAAATTCTCCACCACCACCGAGTGCTTGCTGCGCTTGCCTCCGCCCTGCTTGTCCTCCCAGGTGTCCAGCTTCAGTCGTCCCTCGATCAGGATCAGACGACCCTTCTGGCAATACTGGTTGATGATCTCGGCCTGCCGGCCGAACGCGGCGCAGTCGATGAACATCACCTCTTCGCGGTCCTCACCGCTGGCGGTTTTGAACCGGCGATTGCAGGCGATGCCGAAATCAGCCACGGCGGTCTGGCTCGGCAGATAGCGCAGTTGCGGATCGCGGGTCAGGTTCCCGCAGAGGATCACACGGTTATAGTTGGCCATGATCGCGCTCCCGGACTATACGACGCGGCAGATGCGCCGCCAGCACGCGGGCGGGAGAGACCCGCCTCATTCCCGGGCCGCCGGCTCGGAACCGGCGCGCTCACGCTCCTCGCGGCGCGGCCCGCGTCGCTCCCGCTCTTCAGTATAGGGCCGATCCCACGGCGCCCGTTCCTCGCGGGGCTGAATCGGCTGCGGTTCGACGGCGTGCATCTCCTGCTCGTTGAGGTGATCCGCGTGCGTCACCAGCACGCGCAGAACCTCCTCACTGAGGTTCACGTCGCGCTCAATGCCCGCCACCGCGCTTCCCGGCGCCCTGAAGTACGACAGGATGTACAGGCCACGCTTCTGCCCGTCGATTTCATATGCCAGTTTTCGCTCGTCCCACTTCTTGAGCACGATGATCTTCCCGCCGTGACGTTCAATGATGCTCCTGGCCGTATTCAGGCTCTTGTCCAGCTCTGCGCTGGCAGCGGCGGGGAAGAGAAACATCGCCTCGTACTGTCTGATTCGTTCCGATTTGCTCGCTGTCGCGTCTGCCATTGTTGTCATGCTCCCAGCATGGGTTTTGACCGGTTCACCGGCCGCCAGTGTGCTCTAGCCGGCAACAGCCGGCTTGCAGCGGATCGCAAAGGCGATCACTGCTGGCCGTCGGCCGACTGCTGTGTGTCATTCTCCTCGGCGTTGAAACGATTCATCGCCGCCGTAATGCCTTCCTGGATCCAGGTCAGGATCGCGCTGATGGCGCGATCGATCGCCGGATCGATTTTCTGTCGCTGCTCGGCGGTGAATCTGCCGAGCACGTAATCCTTTCCGGACAGGTTTGGCGGCGGGGGATCGATGCCGATCCTCAGCCGCGGATACTGGCTGGTGCCCAGCATCCGTTCAATGTCCTTCAGCCCGTTATGCCCGCCGCTGGACCCGCCGGGACGAATGCGGATCTTTCCGCACGGCAATGCCAGGTCGTCCAGCACGATCATCAGGTCCTGCGGATCGAGCCGAAAGAACGACGCCGCGCTGTGGACCGCTCGTCCGGAAAGATTCATGTACGTCGTCGGTTTCAGCAGCAGCAGCTTTTGCTCGCTGCCGTCGGGCAGCACGATCGTACCATCCATCGCCAGCCCGTCGAATTTCGATCGGGCCAGGCGGTTGAACTCCTGCGGGCTGGGGATCCAACCCAGCCGTGCCGCCAGACGATCGACGACCTCCCAGCCGATGTTGTGCCGGGTGCCCACGTACTCGCTGCCCGGATTGCCCAGTCCGACGACCAGCTTCATGGTTGCCAGTGATCCGTCGCCAGTTGCCAGCCGCCAGTTGTATGCCACAGGCCAGACAGGCAACTGACAACTGGCCGGCGGTCACCATGCTTACTTCTTCTCCTTCTCCGCGGCCGCGGCAGGCGCAGCGCCCTCGGCAGCCTCCTCTTCCTCGGCTTCCTTGCCCTTGCCAATGACCTCGGGTTCCGCGGCGACTTCCTCCACGGCGGGGGCGGCCACCTCTTCATGAATCTCGCGAACCATCGCCACGATCAGGTCCGGATCCTGCAAGCAGCGTACACCCGGCGGCAGGCTCAGATCGCGGATATGCAGCACCGAGTCCTTCTCCATGTCCGACACGTTGTGCCGGATCGCATCGGGAATCTCCGTCACCAGGCACTCGATCTGCAGCTCCGCCACGATCTGCTGAAGCACAGCTCCCTCGGCTTCTCCCTTGGGCGTGCCCTTCAGCTCCAGCGGAACGGTGACTTCGACCTTCTCGTCCAGGCTCACGCGGGCAAAATCCACGTGCAGCACCTCATCGCTCAGGTGGTCATACTGCACTTCCTTCAGCAGCACCTTTTCGCTGCGACCGTCGATCGACAGGTCGAACAGGTGCGCGCCGTGGCTGATGTGGTTGATCAGTTCCTTCTTGGAAAGGGTGATGGGGATCACGGCCTCTTTGTGTCCATAGACCACGCCCGGCAGAAGCCCGGCGTCGCGCAGCCGCTTGTTGGCGCGGCTGCCCAGCTCGCTGCGTGGCCTGGCGGATATCTGTGCGGTTTGCGTTGCCATGCTTACTTCTCCTGTTTCGCCATCTGCGGATGTCGATCTGCGACTTGCGATCGCGGATCAAAGACCGCAAATCCAATTCACTCACTCAGCGCCCTGCCTCCGACATCTTCCCGGAACAACGCGCTGACCGACGCGTTGTGATGGATGCGGTGGATCGCCTCGCCCAGCAGTTCGGCGACGCTGAGCACCACAACCCGATCCTTGATCGGGTCGGCTCGGGTTCCGATCGGGATCGTGTCCGTCACCGCAAGTCTGGTGAACGGACAGTTGGCCAATCGTTCCATGGCCGGCGGAGCGAAGACCGCATGCGTGGCGCTCATGTAGATGTCGCGCGCCCCGTGGTCGCGCAGGATCTGAACCGCCGAGGTCATCGTGCCCGCTGTGGTGATCATGTCGTCCACCATGATCACGTTCTTTCCGTCCACATCGCCGATGACGTGGATGGCATCGGCCTGCGAACCGCTGCGGCGTCGCTTGTCGATGATGCAGATCTCCCCGCCGAGCTTGTTGGCGTACACCTGCGCCCGCTTGACGTTGCCCACGTCCGGAGAGACGAACACCGCGTTGTGCAGGTTGAGGCTGCGGAACCACTTGACGATCACCGGTCCGGCGTTGAGGTGGTCCACCGGAATGTCAAAAAATCCCTGTACCTGTGCCGCGTGCAGATCGACGGCGACAACCCGGTCGGCGCCGGCACGCTCCAGCAGGTTGGCCACGAGCTTGGCGGTGATCGGCGTCCGCCCCTCGTCCTTTCGGTCCTGTCGGGCATAACCGAAGTAGGGGATCACCGCTGTCACGCGCGACGCACTGGCCCGGCGGAGCGTGTCGATCCAGATGAACAGCTCCATCAGATGCGCGTTGACCGGATGCGAAGTCGGCTGAATCACGAAGCAATCCCGCCCGCGAACATCCTCTTCCACACGCACGATCAGCTCCCCGTCCGGGAACAGCTCGGTGCGCCCGCGGCCAAGGGGAATGTCCAGATACTCGCAGATCTTCTGGGCAAGCTGCGGGTTGGCTCGGCCGGTGAAAACCTTCAGTTTGTCCGCGTCGGTGTTGGCCATGGCGGCAGTTCGGTTCAGGTTCCGGCTTGAGACAGTGTGGCCGTATCGGGCGTGATGTTGCCGGCCAACGTCGCGCCCTCCGGGACGATGCTCTGTCGCGGCACGACAGCGAATGGCCCGATCGTGCATTCAGCGCCGATGTCCGAGCCGCGACCAATGAACGTGAACGGCTGAATCACAGTGTCCGGACCGACCGTGACCCCCGCCTCAATATACGTATTCACCGGGCTGACGATCGTCACCCCGCCTTCACGGATCTTCCGCTGAATCCGCTCCTGCATGATCGCGTCGGCCTCGGCAAGTTGCTGGCGGTCATTGGGTGCCAGCACGTCGTCGGGGCTGACGGCCTGCACGGCGACGACCTTCCTGCCGGCGCGGCGCAGGATCCCGAAGATGTCGGTCAGGTAATATTCACCCTTGCGGTTGTCGTTCTTCAACTTCCCCAAGGCAAACAGCAGGTCCTCGACCCGGACGCAGTAATAGCTGGGGAAGACCTCGCGAATCTCCCGCTGCTCGGGGGTGCAGTCGATCTGCTCGACGATGTCGACGAAGTTGCCGTCCTTGTCGCGGATCACCCGCCCGTAGCCGGTCGGATCGTCCAGCACCGCGGTCGCCATCGTCGCCGCCGCCCGTTCGGCGCGATGCGCCTCGTGCAACTGGCGGAGCACCTGGCCTCGGGTTAGTGGCACGTCGCCGGTCAGGATCAGCACATCCCCACCGTGCAGCTTTCGCAGTTCCGGCTCGCACATCCGTGCCGCATGCCCGGTGCCAAGCTGTTCGGTTTGTTCCACGAACGTGATCCGCTTGTCGTGCCCGAAGTTGGCGATGATCTCGTCCTTGCCGTAGCCGACCACCAGCAGCACGCGGGTGCATCCAGCCTCATAGCAGGCGTCCAGGATATACTGAAGCATCGGCCGACCACATAACTCGTGCAGCGGCTTGGGCTTGCGGGATTTCATCCGCGTGCTCTTCCCTGCGGCCAGGATGATGGCGGTCAAGCTCATGGCGATCAAGGATGAGGTTGAAGCAGGAAGTTAGCCAAGGCTTGCTTCCTGCATTCTTCTGCCTTCATCCGTGGTAGAGACTACCCGGCCTGGATTCGAACCAGGACAAACAGGACCAAAACCTGTTGTGCTACCGTTACACCACCGGGTAGTGAATCAAGACGAAAGGATACAACAACCCGAGGCCCAAAACGATGGGCTTTTGCCTCAGCATCTTCAACGGGTGTGACCGTTCGCGGCGGCGTTGCGGACGTACCCGGAGGCCCAACCCGGTTCAAACCGCCTGCGGATCCTGACCACCACAGCCGCAAAGCCATGGCAATCGGCCCTTCCGAGCTGGTTCGTCTACCCTTCCATGCCCCGAAGCACGGACCTCTCGACGAATGCCCCAACATGGGGTAGCGCGCCTGATCCTACGAGCGTTGCAGCCGATGTCAAGTCGCCGCCCGAACCTGCGCACGCCCGACCCCATTGCCGCCCGCCTCCGCCGCCGGGGTCGCGCAGCGGCGGCATCCGTTGACAGTCTTGCCGCTTCTCCGGTAGTTTGCCCGAACTTGTTGTCGCGACTGCACCAGCCATCGGCCAGCCGTGACACCAAATTGGACATCGAAAGCACCCCAAAATGAAGCCACCGGTAACCCGTGCCAAGGCCTATCTCAAAGTCCGTCACAAAACCGTCCGTGACGCGATGAAGCAACTGAAGCTGGATGGGCTGCTGCTCACACGCGCTTCCGATCTGGCGTACCTGACGAACTTCACAGGTGATGACTCCGTCGGGCTGATCACCGCAAAAGATCTCTACATCATTACCGACTTCCGATACCGCGATCAGGCGCAGCTCCAGGCCGGGTGGACCAGGCTGGCTATACGCGACGGCCAGATGGCCGATGCCGTCGCCCGCGCTATCCTGGACGCTGGCGTCAAGCGGGTCGGTTTCGAGGCCAACTTCACCACCTACGGGCAGGTTTCGGCGCTGGACAAGGCCATCCGCGAATTGCTCAAAGCACCAAAAGACTCGCCAGCGGCTGGCCAGGTGGAGCTGGTGCCCCTCGAGGACGTGATGCCGAACATCCGGAAGGTCAAGGATGACCATGAGATCGACTTGATCCGCAAGTCGGTGGCCTTGGCGGAAGAGGCGTTCGAGGCCATCCGGGCTGAAATCAAGGTCGGACAGACCGAGAACTACCTGGCCGGCCTGCTGATCGCCGAGCTGCGCGCCCGCGGCGCCGAGACCACCAGCTTCGAGCCGATCGTCGCCGCCGGCGCCAACAGCTCTTTACCGCATTACCGTCCCGGCGACGTGCTGGTCCAGCGCGATCAGCCGCTGCTGTTCGACTGGGGAGCGCTGTACAACGGCTATTGCTCGGACCTGACCCGCACCTTCCTGATCGGGCGAGTCGCGCCCCGGATCAAGGAGATCTATCAGATCGTGTACGACGCGCAGCAGGCGGCGATCCGGTTCCTGCGGCCGGGCGTGACCACCCGGCAGGCCGACCGCGTCGCCCGTGACCTGATCGAAAAGGCCGGCTACAAGGACTACTTCGGGCATGGGCTGGGGCATGGCATCGGGCGCGATATTCACGAGCCGCCGACCATCCGATACAACGCCGCTGATGACGAGCTGCGCCCGGGTATGATCGTCACCGTCGAGCCGGGCATCTATCTGCCGGGGGAGGGTGGAGTCCGGATCGAGGACGATGTGCTGATCACCCACAGTGGCTGCGAGGTTCTGTCCTCGATGGACAAGACCTTCGAAGCGTGCCACATCGTCTAGCGGATTGAAATTCCGAGTGTTGGTTTTGCGAGCTGATTTGCGAATGAGGGCACTTTGAAAAAGAAGCGAAGCGGCAAACAGACCAGAGGCGAGACGGCACCGCCCGCGGGCGAGTTGGCCGGCGGCGGGCCGATGGACGTGACGCTATTGGAACAGATCGTGAAGCTGATGAGCGCCAACGATCTGAATCGCATCGAGTTGCGTGACGGCAAGAGGAGGATCGTGCTGAGGCGCGGCGGACCGCTGTCCGCCGGGGCCGCCGCGGGAATGTTCCCGCAAAGCCCCTATGTCGCACCACCAGCGGCGCATTCGACCCTTCCGCCGCCTGCTGCCGGGGCAGCCGCCGGTTCCACCTCGCCGCCCGTGGACGAAACCGCAGGCTTGATCCCCATCAAAAGCCCCATGGTCGGCACCTTCTACGCCGCGCCGTCTCCTGACGCCAAACCGTTCGTGGAGGTGGGCAGCGTCGTGGACGAGGACACCGACGTGTGCATCATCGAGGCGATGAAGGTCTTCAACAACATCAAGGCCGAGTGCCGAGGCACGATCGCCAGGATTCTGGTGACCAACGGCCAGACGGTCGAATTCGGGCAGGTTCTGTTTCTGGTCCGGCCGAGTTGAATCGAAAGGAATAGGGCACGAAGGCACGAACGGCAGGAAGGCACGGAGCGGCGCGCGGATGCCTGCCCTTCATGCCTTTGTGTCCCCTGTGCCCCCGCCTTTGCAGCAATGTTTTCCAAGATCCTGATTGCCAACCGAGGTGAGATCGCCCTGCGGATCATCCGCGCCTGTCGTGAGATGGGCATCCAGACCGCCGTCGTCTATTCCACGGCCGACAAAGATGCGGCCTACCTGAAGCTGGCGGACCAGGCGATCTGCATTGGCGACGCGCCGCCCGCCGAGTCGTACCTGAACATCCCCCGGATCATCTCCGCGGCGGAAATCGCCGACGTGCAGGCGATTCATCCCGGCTATGGCTTTCTGGCCGAGAATGACCACTTCGCCGAGGTCTGCCGAAGCTGCAAGATCGAGTTCATCGGCCCGCCGGTCAAGGCGATGGCGGCGGTGGGCGACAAGGTCGAGTGCAAAAAGCTGGCGCGCAAGGCTCGCGTGCCAACCGTTCCCGGCTCGGATGGGGCCGTCGATGACGAGAAACTGGCCCTGCGGGTAGCGGCGGAGATCGGATATCCGGTGATCATCAAGGCCGCCGCCGGCGGCGGGGGCCGGGGCATGCGCGTCGCCCACAACGATGTCTCGCTTCGCGCCGGACTGAAACAGGCACGCGCCGAGGCCGAAAACGCCTTCAAGGATTCCACCGTTTACATCGAAAAATACGTCGAGTACGGACGACATGTGGAAGTGCAGATCCTGGCGGATCATCATGGCAACGCCATACACCTGTGGGAGCGCGACTGCTCCATGCAACGCCGCCATCAAAAGCTCGTTGAAGAATCCCCCTGTCCCTTCCTCAAGCCCGCCGTACGCGAGGAAATGTGCGCCGCGGCCGTTCGCCTGATCAAGGCCGCCGGATACACCAACGCCGGCACCGTCGAGTTTCTCGTGGACCGGCAGCAGAACTTCTATCTGCTGGAAGTCAACGCCAGAATCCAGGTCGAGCATCCCGTCACCGAGCAGGTCACCGGCATCGACCTGATCAAGCAGCAGATCCGCATCGCCGCCGGCGAGCCGCTGGGACTCAGGCAGAAGGATATCCCCCAGATCGGCCACGCGATCGAATGCCGCATCAACGCCGAGGACCCGGCGCGCAACTTTGCCCCATCGCCGGGATTGATTCAGGAGTTTCGCGCTCCCGGGGGGCCTGGCGTGCGGCTGGATTCCCACGCCTACGCCGGCTACCGCATTCCGCCCAACTACGACAGCATGATTGGAAAGCTGATCGTCCACCGCAAGACCCGCGCCGAGGCCATCGCCACGATGAAACGCGCCCTGAGCGAGTTCCACATCGCCCCGATCAAATCCACCATCCCCATGCAAATGCAGATCATGGACAACCAGCACTTCCAGAACGCCGATGTGGACACGGGGTTCGTCGAACGGGTGTTGCTGGGCAAGTGAATGCGGCGGCGAGTCCAATCCCGGCTGTCCGGTCGCCCGTCGCGAATGCGGAACCCGGATTTCGGATTGCCGACCTGTGGCTTGCGCGGTTTTGTTCCGCAGTGAGAGTATCGCGACCAACTACGTAACCGAGGCGGGCATATCATTGTCAATCGGAGCCGACGCCATGTCTCAAGCCATCGTGCTGCACATGCTGGCCGATCAGGTGCGGACCAAGACGATCCGCCTGCTGGAAATGACCGCCGAGCACGAGCTGCGCTGGGCGCCGCCGGGGACTTCCAATCACATTCTGTGGCATGCCGGGCATGCGCTGTGGCTGGGGGATGTGCTGTGTCTGGAACGAATCACGGGTCGCAGCTCGTTGCCCGCGGCGTGGGCCGAGACGTTCGGGCAGCACTGCCGCCCGGTCGCCCAGACGCGCACCTGGCCGGCCAAGGCGGTGGTGCTCTCGCTTCTGCGGGCTCAGCACAGACGGATCCTTGAGGAGCTGAGTCGGATCACCGATGAGCAGCTCGAACAGGTGATCTCGCGGACCAGCGGCGCCACGCTTGGCAGCTTCATCGTCCACGGCTTTCACGATGAAGCCAACCATCAGGGGGAGATGTGGCTGTTGCTGAAGATGCAGCGCGGCGGGGCAATGGCCTGAATATCTATAAAATTATACTTTATCGAGAGTTAAATTCCCGCCAGTTCAAAAGACAAATTGCACTTGATTCGAAGGGGCGATCTTCTATTATCGCGCGGCCGTACTACACGCTCGGCATTGTACAACCTGATTTCAAAACCAAGGACGTAATCACATGGCTACCAAACCCAGAGGCAACGCCGTCATCGGGCAATCCGGCGGACCTACCTCTGTCATCAATCAGTCGCTGGTGGGAGTGATCCTCGAACAACGCAAGACAGGGCACATTGACCGGCTGCTGGGCGCCTGCCACGGCGTACGCGGAATCGTCAACGAAGACTTTATCGACGTCGGCAAGGCCTCCGATGAACTGCTGGAGCGCATCGCCAACACTCCCGCCGCCGCGCTGCGATCCACACGCGACAAGCCCGACAAAGCCTACTGCGAACGTATCTTCCGCTCCTTCGAGAAGAACAACGTCCGATTCTTTTTCTACATTGGCGGCAACGACTCGGCCGACACGGCACGCATCGTCGCTGACCTGGCCAAGGAAGCCAACTACGAGCTTCAGGTCTTCCACATTCCCAAGACCATCGACAACGATCTGCGGGTTCACGACCACACGCCCGGCTACGGCTCGGCCGCCAAGTTCGTCGCCTGCGCCATCCTGGGCGACAACTTCGACAACCGCTCGCTGCCCGGAATCAAGGTGGACGTGATCATGGGCCGCAACGCCGGCTACCTGGCGGCGGCGGCGGTGCTGGCGCGGCAGCATGACGAGGACGGCCCGCACCTGATCTACGTCCCCGAAGCCCCGGTCAGCGAGGAAAAACTCCTCGCCGATGTCGATCGCGTCTATGCCAAAAAAGGCCGCTGCCTCATCGCCGTCAGCGAAGGCATCGTCAAGGAAGACGGGCGAACGTGGTTCGAACACCTGGCCGAGACGCACGAACGCGATGCCCACGGCAATCTCCAGCTCAGTGGCTCGGGCGAGCTGGGAGACTACATCGCCAACCTGATCCGCAGGCACCTGACCCCAGCGGGGGGCAAGCCGCCGCGGGTCCGGGCCGACACCTTCGGATACATCCAGCGCAGTTTCCCGGGGCTGGTCTCTGAGGTCGATGCCCGCGAGGCACGGCTGGTCGGACAGATGGCCGTACGCTACAGCATCGAACCGGGCATCAGCGGCTCGGTCGCGATGCGCCGCAAGCCCGGCCCCAATTACGAGATCGAGATCTTCTGCACCCCGCTGGAGACCGTCGCCAGAGAAACACGCAAGATGCCCCCCGAGTTCATCGAGGGTGGAAACAACATCACCAAGGCCTTCGTCAACTACGCCAGTCCCATCGTCGGCAAATTGCCGGTGGTGGGCAGCTTCGAGGAGTTGAAGAACGTGTAGCCTGCGGCGGGGTGAGCTCAAACACCGCAAAAGACGCACGGGCTTACGGTGCGCGCCTGCATTGCAGCCGCCTGGGCATTCTGCTGATTGCGTCGTCTACAAGGTTCCCTTGGTGCTGGGCACCTGATCGGCGGCGCGGGAATCCAGGCTCACCGCCTGCCGCAACGCCCTGGCGGTCGCCTTGAAGATCGCCTCGGCGATGTGGTGATTGTTCGAGCCGTAGGGCACATTCACGTGCAGGTTCATCCGGGCGTTGATCGACAACGCCTTGAAGAACTCCTCGATCAGCTCGACGGGAAATGCGCCGATGAGCGGGCCGGTGAAGCTGGCGTTGAGCACGAACGCCGGCCGGCCGGAAAGGTCGATCGCCACCTGCGCCAGACTTTCGTCCATCGGGACGATCGCCCAGCCGTAGCGGAAGATGCCGCGCTTCTCGCCCACCGCCTGCTCAATCGCCTGCCCGATGACGATGCCCACGTCCTCGACCGTGTGATGAGCATCGACCTGTAGATCCCCCTCGGCCTGGACAGTCAGATCCATCAGGCTGTGTCGCGCAAGCAGGTCAAGCATGTGATCGAAGAATCCCACGCCGGTGCGCACCGACGCCTGGCCCGATCCATCCAGATCCAGCTTCACACGGATCTTCGTTTCCTTCGTTTGTCGCGAGATTTCCGCCGATCGTCCCATGGGTTTGGAGTTGGGCAGGGTCTTGGGTGTCCGAATCCCCCACATGCGGGACTGTGGCCGCGCGGTTCATGCGGCCTTTTCCGCCAGGCTCAGGGCCTTGATCCCCCCGAGCAGGGCGTTGTTCTCCTGGCTGGTGCCGATGGTGATCCGCAGCTTGTCATTCAGCCCGGGTTTATCGAAGTATCTGACGAGGATGCCCTGTTGCTTGAGGCCCAGGTAGGCCTCGCGCCCCTTGCCGCCGGGGACGCTGGCCAGGATGAAATTCGCCTGGCTGGGCAGCACATGCCAGCCGAGGCGCTGGAGCTCCTCGGTCAGCCGCTGTCGTTCGGCGCGGACATGCTGCCAGGTCATCGCGGCGTACTCGCGATCTTCGATCGCCGCCGTCGCCGCGCACACGCTGATCGCGTCCACGTTGTAGCTGTCCTTGACCTTCATCATCTCGGCGATGACCGGCGCCTGCGCGACGGCATAGCCGAAGCGCAATCCCGCCAGGCTGTACGCCTTGCTGAACGAACGCGAGATCACGATGTTGGGATGCTCCCGCAGCAGCCGCAGGCAGTTGTCATCCGCGAAATCGACGTAGGCTTCATCGACCAGCACGGCCCCGGGGAACCGTCCGGCAAGCTCGCCGATCCTCGCCGGCGGCACGAACGTGCCCGATGGGGCATTGGGGTTGGCGATGTAGATCGCGTCGGCCCGTGTATCGATCAGCGCATCCACGGGCAGCGACCAGTCACGCTCCCACGCGACGGCCACGCTCTTGGCATCCTGAAGCCGCGCCAGCACCGGATACAGCGAATACGTCGGATCCGCAAACGCCAGCTTGCCCCCCGGCGGAACAAACGTGCGCGTCGCGATCGTCAGGATGTCGTCCGATCCGTTACCCGCAAGGATCATGTCACGCTCGACACCCAGCACTCTGGCGGCTGCCTCGCGAAAGCGGTCGGCCGTCGGGTTCGGATATCGCCGCAGCAGTTCCGGCTCGATCTCGCGGATCGCCTGCATCACCTTCGGACTCGGCGGGAACGGGTTCTCGTTCGTGTTCAGCTTCACGACACGTTCGCCAGGCGAGGGCTGCTCCCCCGGAGTGTATCCCTCCATCTGCCGAACGGTTGCGCGGACGAATTTTGGAGCCATGGCAACATTATAAATCGGCTCACGCAGAATGCGACGTGAAAACGGATCGCCGGCGAGCAGCCCAATCCATACCAGACGAGAAACGCTCATCTGCAATCTCTGGCGCTCTGCTTCTCACTGGCTGTTCATCCGAATCCGAATGCTCGCCGCGTGCCCATCAAGCTGTTCGGCCCCGGCCAGTTCGATAATCGCCCCCGCATCTTGCCTGAGACCCTCGGCCTGGTATCGCACCACGCTGGATCGCTTGAGAAACTCGTACACGCTGATGCCGCTGCTGAACCGCGCGGTGGTGTTGGTAGGCAGGCAGTGGCTCGGGCCGGCGATGTAATCCCCCGCCGCGACGGGCGAATACGCCCCGACGAACACCGCGCCGGCGCTGCGAATCTGTTCCAGCACCCGCTGCTCGTCGCGAACCTGAAGGTTCACGTGCTCCGCCGCAAATCGGTTCGCCAGCTTCAACAGCTCATCCATCGATGGATGAATCACGATCGCACTGTCGTTGGCCAGTGCCTTCTCGATCGCCGCCTTGCGGTTTCGCGACCGCGTCTGCTCCCGCAGCTCCCGCTCCACTTCGCGTGCGATCGTCTGCGACGTGGTCAGCAGAAAACAACTGCCCGGATCGTGCTCCGCCTGCGCGATCAGGTCGGCGGCGATGAACTTCGGATTACCTGTTTCGTCGGCGATCACGACGATCTCACTGGGGCCGAGGAAACCGTCAATCCCGACACACCCGGCCAGCATGCGCTTGGCGAGCTGAACGTACGTATTCCCCGGCCCGACGATTTTATCGACGGCGGGGATGGTTTGGGTCCCGAACGCCATCGCCGCGATCGCCGCCGCGCCGCCGGCACGGAAAACGTGCTCCAGCCCCAGCTCATGACACGCCGCCAGCACCAGATCGCTTCGCCCGTACTTGCTCGGCGGCGTGCACACGGCGATGGTCTTCACGCCCGCGACCTGCGCCGGCACCGCCAGCATGATCAGACTCGACGGATAGCTCGCCTTGCCACCGGGAAAGTACAGACCCGCGCTGTCCAGCGGCGCGAAACGGATTCCCAGCTCCACGCCCGGTCGTTTCAGCGGCGGCGGCTCGGCGGGCATGATGTGCGTCTGATACTCTCGCACCTGCGCGATCGATCGCCGCAGCGCCGACATCTGCTCGGCACTGATCCGCGCCGCAGCTTCGCGCATCTCCTGTGGCCGGACCCGGATCTGCTCGGCAGTGAAGCCGGGATCATCGAACTTCCGCGCCGAATCGACCAGCGCCTCGTCGCCTCGCTGCGCCACGTCGGACATGATCTGCTGGACGTCGGCCGCCTGCCGGGCGCGCTCGCCGCGAGACAGCGCCATATCCACCGGGTCCAGTCGCAGTCTGCGCAGGACCTGTTCGACCTGCTCGCGATCGCGCGGTTCATCCAGCCTGAGAATCGGAATCGTCATTGTCCAGCATCCCCTGTTGTCTCATTTTCTGTTTGAGTTTTGCGATCATCTCCGGATCGACGGCGTGTCGTTGCCGCGGCGCCGGGCGCGTGGCGCCGCGGGCAGCGTCCTGGGGCATCAGCGGCGACGTGCCGAATCCGCGCACCGGCTCGTGCAGCGGCACCGCCGTCGGACGCCCGGCACAGACCTTCGACGGAAACAGCCACACCGTCAAGGGCGCCGCCAGAAGAATCCCCACCCGACTCCAGCGACCTTCCTCCACCGCCTCGGTGATCTGCTCGAACCAGCGGATGATCGAGATCATCACGAACACCGCGCCGGCCAGCAGCATCAGCCATGTCAGGCAGCTTGTCATTGGCTCGCTTCAACCACAGGCAGAAGATACACGACCGCTGCGATGATGAGGCTGGCGAGGCTGCTGAGGATGCCCACCCAGGCCAGCGCCTGCCCACGCGGGTATTTTGGGTTCGGCTCGTTCAGTTGTTTCAGCGCCACGGCGCCGCAGATGACGCCGGCCACGCCGAACACGATCAGCACGCCCATTTCGATCAGGCTGAAGATTCCCAGAACCGCCGACACGATCGCCAGCGGATTGCGCTGTCGCAGCCACAGGCCATACGCCGCGGCGCGACGCTCGTATTCTTCGGTCTCTCGGCCAAACAGGGGCATCGGTTACCATCCGCCGCTACGGGTTGCGTGCATCAACTCTAGCATCTGTTGCGTTGATTGACGATCTGCCGGTACTCTTCGCACCGCATGGCCAGCGTGCTTCATCTGATGCCGGCCGAGCCGGACTACCAGACCCGGACCGCGGTTTGCCAGCTTACGCGGGGGCAGTCGCCCGCCGCGCAGGTCCGCACCGTCGGTCGCGGCGGCGACTTCGGAACACCCCTGCTGGCCACGCTGAAACTGCGACGCGAGATCGAGCCATTCGACCTGGTTCACGCCTGGGGTGGTGAGGCGCTGTTCGCAGCCATCGCCTGCGGCGCCCTCCGGCCAGTGGTCTTCACGCCCACGCGATTTCCCACGCAACAGGATATACGCTGGCTGCGCGCCGTCGCACAGGTGCGCGATCTCCAGATCGTCTGCCCGACCGATACGATGCGACGCCGACTCGTCCGGCGCGGCGTGCCGATCGAGTGTTGCCATCTGGTCCGGCCGGGCGTCGAATTCGCCCGGATCAATCGCCGACGAGACGATGCCCTGCGCGCCAGGCTTGGGCTGGGGCCCGACGACTGCGTTCTGCTGGGCGCCGGCGAGTCGCTGCGCGGCGCCAACCATCACGCCACCATCCTCACCGCCGCTGTTCTGCATGTCTTCGATCCCCGCTACAAGCTGCTGATGTGGGGCCGCGGCCCGCTGGCGCAAGCCGAACGCGCGTTCGGCTCGAAGATGCTGCCGGTGAACTTCCTGGCCTGGGCGACGGATCACCTGGGCAGGGATGTGGCATTCGAGCGGTTGCTGGCGGCGGCGGACGCCGTCCTGGTGACCGCCGACGCCCCCGTGCCTGTGCTGCCCATCGCCGTGTGCATGGCCGCGGGGCTGCCAATCGTGGCGGTCGTCACGCCTACCGTTTCCGAGCTGCTGGAGGATCGTCACACCGCGCTGATGGTGGGGCGATGCACCTCGCGAGTGCTTGCGCGGCGGGTGCTCGATCTTCAGGACGACCCGCGGCTGGTATGGTCGATCTGCGACATGGCGCGCACCGAGGCGTATGAGTACTTCGCGATGACCCGCTTTGTCGATCAGCATCGCTCGCTCTACGAGCAGCTTGCCAGCGGACAGAAGGTACACATTCCCCAGCCTGCGCCCGGCGCGGGACTGCGCTTCCACGCCCGCGTGTAACCGCCGGAGTCGGACAACCTCATGTTGCAGTTTGGCGATAGCTGTTTCGGCGCGATCTCGGATTCCAGGCTGCTGTGTGCTCCGGTCAGTCGCGCACTCCGAATCGCTCGGCCAGCCGGTACTTTTCCTCCACCCCGATCAGATCATTGAACTCGTCGAAGCTCATCATGCGCTGGCTCATCGCCGCAGTGGTCTGATCGCGATACAGCGTGCGGTACACATCTTCCAGAGCGCGTGCGGCGGCGAAGATGCCGCACAGCGGATACAGGATCAGCGAGTAACCAAGCTCGACAAGCTGCTGCCGCGAAAGCAGGGGGGTGCGGCCTTTCTCGATCATGTTGGCGACCATCGGCCTTGGGACGCGGCGCCCGATCTCGGCCATCTGTTCCAGCGATACGGGCGCTTCGACGAAACAGGCATCGGCGCCGGCTTCGCGCGCGGCGTTCATGCGCGCCACGGCCTCGTCCAGGGACACCGCCGCCAGCGCGTCGGTGCGCGCCACGATGAAAAAGTCCCGCCCGCCACGCGCCTCCACCGCCGCACGAATCTTGTGGATGTACTCCTGACGCTCGATCACCTTCTTGCCCCGCATGTGCCCGCACTTTTTCGGCCAGACCTGATCTTCCAAAAAGCATCCGGCGGCGCCGGCGCTGATCAGCTCGTTGACGGTTCGGATGACGTTCAGCGGGTTGCCGTAGCCGGTGTCGGCATCGACGATGATCGGGATCGAGACGCTGCCGCATATTCGACGCGCCCGCTCAACCATCTCCGTCTGCGTCAGCAGCCCAAGGTCCGGCTCGCCGATGCTGCTGGCCGCCACCGAGTAGCCGCTGACAAAGCTCATCGGAAACCCGACCCGCTGCACAAGCTTGGCCGAAAGGGTGTCGTAAACGCCGGGAAAGACAATCCAGCCGCCTGAGGACTCCAGGACCTTGTGGACACGGGTGGGGTTCATGATGGGCAATTCTCGCGGTCGGTGCACTGCCGCGTCAACAGAATTGTGAGGCACGGATGGTTTGCGACCGCAATCGGCGTCTCACTGGCGCTGGCCCTTTGCTCCGCGTCGCCTGTGGCGAGAAGTGTGCCCGGATTTGCGAGATCGTGAATGAGCGATCCTGGCCCTAAGTTGGAATTTGACCGCGAGCACGCCAGCCTGTGTCACGGGCGTCGCGCCTGTGCCCAGTGGCATGAAGTGATGAACAATCCAGATGTCGGAGTCTCGAACTCGAGCGCACCCTGCATGGCCGGGACGGCCATGCCACAATTGGCTCGGACGTGTTACGGGCATCCCGCCCGTGTGCGCGGCCATCGCACGGCCGGGACGCCCATGACACACAGCGCAGCGGTCGTGAGCGTTACTCCTCTGCCACGGTATACGTGACGTCATCCAGCCACACCACGCAGTGTTTGCTGTTGGCCCACCCGAGGTTGAACACCCCGAAGCGGTCGAAGACGGCGCCCTTTTGCTTGTCGCCCTCGGCCAAAGCCTGCTTCACCGTCTGTCCGTTCATGGTGAAGCTGATAAGCCCGCGGCCGTCGGCGCCGTCGGGATCGTATTCCAGCGTCCATTCGTACGAGGTGCCATCGGGCATGAAGGTGACGTAATCGCGACCCCTGGCCTTGCTTCCTTCCGACGTGCCGTACAGCGGTTGAACGATCCGCCCCGTGTCCGAGAGGCTGTCGAAGAACACGCCCACGAAGTTCTTCAGCGGCCAGCCCTGACCCGATGAGTTGAACCATCCCAGCGCTAACGTCGAGTCGATCATGTACTGGCGCGAGGCGAACTTTCCCCTGGCGGTGAGCTTGTGCTTCAGCGACAGCGGCCCGATGCGATCCCCGTAGTACCCCTGGAACTGGGTTTCCCACGGATCGACGCTCTGGAAGAACCCGCCGATCTCTCCGGGATTTGCCCCGCCTGCATTGTTGGTGTTGGGGCTGTAGCCGTAGTCCTGGGCGCCGTATTCACGTGTGTCTTCGATGAGATCGCGGTTACCCTTGCCTTCCCAGCCCGGGTCGTTGGCAAAGTCGTCAAACTCCCCATTGATGCTCAGGTCATCGAGGTAGATTTCCATTTCGCGCCCGGCAATCTGGTTGTTGAAGATGCCGAAGCGATCAAAGCTGGCGCCGTGCCTTCGCAGCGGCGGGGGCAGGCTGATCACGCACTTGAGGCCGCCGAACACGATCGTCGCCAGCCCGGCGCCGTTGGCGCCCTTCGGATCGTAGCGAAACTCCCACTTGAGCCGGGTGTCCGGCGGAATGCGGAATGGCTCGCTGGGGTCGGACTGCTTCGAGGGATCGATGGGCACGATCGAGCCGCTGGTGCTGACCAGATCCGCGCCGGCCGTCCACTTGCTTGTGCCCAGGCCCACGCCGAGGGCGGGGCGCTGTTCGAGTCGGGGCGCGTGGGTGTCGGTGTGCGCCATCAGCTCAAATCCGAGGAAGTTTGGCGGCCGCCAGCCCTGCTGAGCGCTGTTGAAAAACCCGAAGAACACCGTGCTGCCGGTCTGCCATCCGAATTTCGTTGTGGATTTTTTCAGACAGAAGCTGCCGGAAGCGCTCAGGGAATCATCCAGTGTGAACGGTCCGATCTTCTTTGCATAGTACGCCGGCGTGACGCTTCGCCTCACAACTCCGCCGATCTCGCCCGGCGCGTCGCCCGCATGGTTGGTTTTCGACCAGCCGAAGTCCTGCTGTTTGCGCACGGGCGGGAGCTTGATGCGATTTCGCACGCCTTCCCATCCCGGATCCTTGTCAAACGTCTCGGTCTTCTGGGTCATCCGCGGCGGCTCGGCGCCGCCCCCGAGCAGCGCCGACAGCGCGAGCGCGCAGCACGAAATCAGCCAAACGCGTCTCCTGGTCATTCCTCACCTCATGGCATCCTGGCTGCACCCACGTCGCGCCAGTTCCAGCTCGAGCCCGGTTAACGTCGCCGCCTGCGGCAAACGTCACTCCACGCCGCTTGTGTACGTGATGTCATCGAACCAGACGACGCAGTGTTTGCTGTTGGCGCCGCGAAGGTTGAACACGCCGAAGCGATCCAGCGTGGCCCCTTTGGCTCGATCGCCGTCGGACAGCGTCCGCCTGGCCGTCTGCCCATTCATCGTGAAGGTGATCTGCCCGCGTCCGCCGGCCGCATCGGGGTCGTATTCCAGCGTCCACTCGTAGTCGGTCCCATCCGGTAGAAACGTCAATCGCTGGCCATCGCCGTCGGCACTTCCATGGCTCGTGGCGTAAACCGGAAATGCAATCCGTCCCACGCTGGTGAGGCTGTCGAAGATCACGCCGACGAAGTTCCTCATGGGCCAGGGCTGTTCCTGCGAGTTGAACCATCCCAGCGCGACGGTGGAATCCACGGAGTATTCGTTTTCGCTGGAGAACCTGCCGCGAGCCACGAGCTTGTGGTCCAGGTTCAATGGCCCGACCCGATCGCCGTAGTATCCTTGCAGATCCTTCTCCCACGGATCGACGCTCTGGAAGAATCCACCAAGCTCGCCTGGTCTGGCACCGCCGGCGAAGTTGGTGTCGGGGCTGTAGCCGAAGTCCTGGGCGCCGTACTCGCGAGTGTCCTCGACGAGATCATGATTGCCCCTGCCATCCCACTGCGGGTCCGTCGCGAAGTCGTGCTTCTCGCCGTTGATCGTAATGTCGTCCAGGTAGACCTCGATGAAGTCGCCGCACAGCGGGTTGTTGAAGATTCCGAAGCGGTCGAACGTCGCGCCCTGCTCGCGATGGTGTTTTCCGATCCCAATGCTCGTGGGCACCCCGTCGAAGACGATGGTGATTTCACCGTACCCGCCGCCGCCTTTGGGGTCGTAGCGCAGCTCCCAAGTGTGTTTGGATCCATCCGGCGGTACGCGGCGCATCTGTTCCTGAATGAGCTGCTTGACGTTCCGATCCTGCACCTCGCCGGTGGTGTTGAGGAACGCTCCGCCCGCCGTCCATTTACTCGTGCCGTAGCCAACCTCCACGCCCGGGCGCGATTCGATCTTCTCCGCTTCTGTATCGGTGTGCGTCTCGAGGCGGAAGCCCAGGTAGTTGATCGGCCGCCAGCCCTGTTCAGCATGGTTGAAGAATCCCACAAAGACGGTGCTGCCGGTCTGCCAGCCCTTTTTTGTGTTGGCCTTGAGGACCGCGATCGTTCCCGAGGCGCTCAGCTCATCGTCGAACGTGAACGGCCCGATCTTCTTGCCGTAGTACGCGGGCGTGACGCTCCGCCAGATGACTCCGCCAATCTCGCCCGCAGCGCTGCCCGAGTGGTTGGTCTTGCTCCACCCGAAGTTCTGCTGCTTGCGCACCGGTGGGCGTCTGATGCGGTTTCGCACCCCTTCCCATCCAGGGTCTTTGTCAAACGTCTCGGTCTTCAGCACCATCCGTTTTGCCGCCGGTGACTGTGCCGCGGTGGGCTGCTCGACACGGTCTGCGCACAGAACCAGACCACATGCCAAGACCACGATCCTGCCAAAGGCCGATTTCCGTTTCATGGTTGCTGTTCACTCCTGCTTGGCCGTGTAGGTCAGGTCGTCGAGATACACGACCTGCCCGTTGCCATCGACCCAGTTGGAGATGATCCCGAAGCGATTGAACCTCACGCCCGCAGTCTTGTGTCCCTCGGGCAGGTCCATCGTTGCCGACTGCCCGTCGAGCGTCACGATGATGCGCCCGCGACCATCGGCCCCGTCGGGCAAGTACTCCAGGCTCCAGTCATGGGGCCTGTCGTCGGGATTCAGGCGGGGGCAGTTGGGGATTGCGTTGCCGGGGTTGCCGCCGCCGGTGTCACCGTCCAGCCGATACGTCGGATGGAAGAAGTATCCTTCGCGCGTCGGCCCCTTGATCGCGACGCCGAAAAAGCACCTGGGCAGGTAGTCGATCCAGCTCCGCGGCGACCTGGGCAAGTTGGGATCGATCGTCGTGCTCTTCGGCACGTTGAAGAAACCGATCAACGTGGAACTGTCCTGCACGCCCCGGCGGTAAATGATCTTCCCCGACGCCCGCAGCGGCCTTTCCAGCGTCAGCACCTCAAGCCGATCAGCGTAGTAGTTCACCCCATCCGGCAGCCGAATGTCCCCGCGAAAAATCAGCCCCCCGATCTCTCCTGGCGCTTTGCCCCCGGCAAAGTTCGTGTTGCTGTAGCCGTAATCGCTGTACGGGCGGTCATCGCGGCTCTGGTACTTGCGGCGATTCTGAAACGCCTCCCAGCCCGGGTCCTTCGCCAAATCCACCGTCTGGCCATTGATCGTCAGTCGATCAATCCAGATTTCCAGCGGATCGTCGTCGTGTTTCATCACATTGAAGACTCCAAAACGGTCGAAAACCGCGCCATCGGATTTGTGGCCCGGATCAAGATGGGTAACGGTGGTGTGCCCGTCGATGGTCGCGGTGATCGTTCCGCCGCCGCCGTTGCCGCCCGGGTCGTAGGTGAATGACCACTTGTGCTCGAGATCCGTCGCGAAGCCGATGTGCTCCGTCTTCTGGTTCGAGGTGAAGTGGCTGGAGCCGGCACGCCACCGCTGCGTCATGTATTCTTCATAGGCAAAGAACGTTTCGCCCCGGCCCATGATCCGCAGTGCCACGCTGTTTCGCGTTCGCCAGGCGTTGGCGGTGGAGGCGTTGAAGAAGCCGATCATCGCCTGCCCCGTGCCCTTCCGGCACAGAAGTCTTCCCGAAGCCCTCAGCGTGTCTTCCAGCGTTCGCGGCGTGATCTTCATCGCGTAGTAAGCCGGCTCGCCAGCGATGGTGATCACCCCGCCGATCTTCCCGTCGCGGTAGCCAAAGTCCTGGCGGATCGTCACCGGTCTGGCGAGCCGGTTGTTCAGCGACTCCCAGTTCGGGTCGCGATCGAAGCTTGCAGTGCGCTGCTGGAGCAGGCTCTGCGCTTCGAGCGATCCCGCCCACGCCACCAGCACACACGCCAACAGCGTCCGAATCATTGACTCACCGTGTACGTCAGGTCATCCCAGTACACGTCCTGGCTGTTGCCGTCGATCCACGTGGTGATGATCCCGAAACGGTCGAACGTCGCCCCGCTGGTCTTGAACCCCGCCACCAGGTCGATCGTGCGCGATTGGCCATCGAGCCTGACGGTAATCTGCCCGTTGCCGCCGGCGCCGTCCGGGTCGTACTCCAGGCTCCAGTCGTGGCTCGCGCCATCGGGGTAGATGTGCGGGAATTGCCGCGGATTGCCCGAGCCGCTGACTGCTCCCTTGCCACGGTACACCGGATAGAAGCAGAATCCTTCGCTGCTGGGGCCTTCTATGTGGATCCCCACAACACACTCGCCGATCGCGTTGTCCTGCGATGGATTGGAACGCATGCTCGCGGTTGAGTTGTAGAATCCGAAGCAGGTTGTGCTGTCGGTCACACCGCGCCTGAACGCGATCTTGCCCGATGCCTTGAAAGGCTTGTCGAGGGTGAGCGGGCCGATGCGATCCCCATAACACGCCATCCGCTCCGGATAGCGGCAATCGCCGCGGAAAATCTGCCCGCCCATTTCGCCCTGATTCTTCCCGCCGGCAAAATGCGTCGGGCTGTAGCCGAAATCGAACCACGGGCGAACGATCCGCGACTGCCACGTCGCGCGATTCCGGTGGCCTTCCCATTTCGGATCCTCGTCGAACGTTTCGGTCTGACCGTTGATCGTCAGATCGTCCACCCAGAACTGCGTGCCGCGGTCGTAGCTCTTCATGACGTTCATGATGCCGAAATGCGTGAACCTGGCGCCGTCCTCCTTGTGACCGGAGTCCAGGTCGCATACGGCGGTCTTGTCGTCGAAGGTCGCGATAATCGCCCCGCGCCCGCCGTTGGCCTCCGGGTCATACTTGATCGACCATTTGTGCGTCTTGCCGCCGCTGGCAAACTCGATCGGCTTGGCCCGGCTGGAAGTACGGTTCTCGATGTCGTCGGTGAACAACTGCCCCCCGGCACGCCACTTCGACGTGCAGTAATCCGCAAACACGTACAGATGATCCCCACGACCCTGAATGCGCAGACCCAGCGTGTTGGGCGTGCGCCACTCGTTGGTCGTCCGGGCGTTGAAGAAGCCGAGCTGAACGTGGAACGCCCCATCGGCGGCGGCAAACACGCCCGATGCGCTCAGCGGCTCGTTTAGCGTCTTTGCCTCGATCCGCTTGCCATAGAACGCCGCCTCGCCTGCCTGCTCGATGTATCCGCCGATCTCCCCCGGCGCCTTGCCGCCGGCGTTGTTCGTCCGGCTGTACCCGAAGTCCTGCTTGACCGTCACCGGCTCCAGCTTCCGCGCCGAGCGGTTGTTCACCCCTTCCCAGCCGGGATCGTTGTCGAAGGTCTCGGTCCTGGTCTTCTGCGCCGTCGCCGGCACAAGCGCCGCCAGCATCGTGGCCGCCACAATCATCGCCGCGAACCCATCAGTTTTGCGATTCCGCATCGGGCTGCTCCCTGGTTTTCACTGCGAAACGGTGTAGGTCAGGTCGTCGAAGTAAACGTTGGTTGCGTTGCCGTCGATCCAGCTCGTGATAATCCCGAACCGGTCGAACGTGGCGCCGATCTGCTTATGCCCCTCGGCCAGGTCGCACGTCACGCTCCTGCCATCAAGCGTGACCGTGATCCTCCCACGACCGTCGGCGCCGTCGGGATCGTATTCCAGGCTCCAGTCGTGCGACTTGCCGTTGGGATAAATCTGAAGCGGGGGTTGCGCCCGGCCAGCCGAGCCTTGCCCGTCACCATTCACGCGATAGCAGGGATAGAAGAAAAACCCCTCGCTGCTCGGGCCTTCGATGGTCACGCCCACGGTGCTCTTGGGCATGCCCGAATCCTGCCGGTCGCTCACTTCCATGCTCGTTTTGGAATTGAAGAATCCGATCGTAGCGCCGCTGTCGCTGACGCCGCGCGTGAACGCCACCTTGCCCGAGGCGCGAAATGGCTTGTCCAGCGTGATCGGACCGATCCGGTCGCCGTAGTACGCCATCCGATCCGGATACCGGCAGTCTCCGCGGAAGATCAGCCCGCCCATCTCCCCCGGCCGCTTGCCGCCGGCGATGTTGGTACGTGGGCTATAGCCGAAATCAAACCGCGGGCGGACCATCTGCGTCTGATACGTCCTGCGGTTGTTGCGACCTTCCCACTTGGGGTCCTGGTCGAAGGTGAAGCTCTTGCCATTGACTGTGATGTTGTCGAACCACACTTCTCCGCCCGTATCGGCGCTCTTGATCACGTTCAGGATCCCGAAACGATTGAAGGTGGCGCCGTCGGCGCGATAGGCCGGGTCGATCTCGCACACCGAGGTGTAGTCGTCGATGGTCGCCTTGATGACTCCCTTCCCGTCGTTTGCTGCGGGGTCGTACTCCAGTGACCAGGTGTGCACCACGCCGCCGCAGCGGAAGCCCGCCGATTCCACCTCGCCTTCCTTGGGCACCGCCACGCCCTTGAATCCGTGTCCGCCGATCGACCCGATCCGCCACTTGCTGGTCAGATACTCCAGATACGCCAGAAACCGATCGCCTCGACCGTTCAATCGCAGCACGATCGTGTTCGGCGTTCGCCATTCGTTGATCGTGTCGGCATTGAAAAAGCCGACCAGGATGTGGTACTGCCCATCGGGGCAGGCGAACGTGCCGGATGCGCTGAGTTTGGTGTCGAAGGTCGCGGTGGGGATCGGCAGGGCGTAATACGCCGGCTCTCCCGCCGGTGAGATGAACCCGCCAATCTCTCCCGGCTTGCCGCCAGCGTGGGAGGTGCGGCTGTAGCCGAAATCCTGCCGCACCGTGCGCGGCTCGACGGTGGGGCGGTTGTTGTGTCCGTCCCATTTGGGATCGCGGTCGAAGGTCTCCGTTTTCGTGCGGGCAGCGGCGCCCAGCCAGGCCGGATTGCCGCCAACGAATACCGCGCACACCACACCCGCAATCAACGTTCGCCAGAAAGGTTTCATGAGTTGCTCTGGTTTGTCTGTTGGTTACGCCGCTGCCGCAGCATCGCGGCGGCAAACACACCCGCCGCCAGTGCACCGATCATCGTCGGCTCCGGGATCGCCACCGTGTACATCAGGTCATCGAAGTAAATCGTCTGCCCGTTGCCGTCGCGATGCGTCGTGATGATCCCGAACCGATCGAAGCTGGCGCCAATCGCCTTGTGACCGGGAAGCAGGTCCATGAAGACTTCCTGGCCGTCGAGGCTGACGGTCAGCCGCCCGCCGCCTCCGTTGCCCTGCGGGTCGTACTCGATCTCGAAATTGTGCGATGTGCTATCGGGATAGATGTAGGGCGGATTGTCCCCACGAACCAGAGGGCTTTGTCCCTCCTGGTCGATCCCATAGGCCGGGTAGAAGAAGAATCCTTCAGCGCTGGGTCCTTCGATCGCGGCGCCCATGAAGTTTTCGGGGGTGGGATTGTCGTTGGTGCTGTCGCGGACGCTGCCGGTCGAATGGAAGAACCCGATCAGCGTCGTGCTGTCAGTTACACCGCGGACAAACGCCACTTTCCCCGACGCCTTCAGCGGCGTGGTAAGGTCCAGCGTCTGCTGAAGCCGGTCTCCGTAGTATGCCATCCGCAGCCCCTGGAAGTCCGGCCGCGAGTCCCCGCGGAACGTGTGCCCGCCCATCTCGCCTGTTCCCGCGCCGCCGGCAAAGTTCGTGTTGGGGCTGTAACCGAAATCAAACCGCGGTCGCACATTCGTGCTGGTGTAGGTGGTGCGGTTGCGCAGGCTGTCGTAGCCGGGGTTGCTGGAGAACGTCTGCGTCGCGCCGCCGTTGATTGAAAGATTATCCACCCACAGCCGCCCCGGGCCGTCGTAGCTCTTGACCACATTGAGCAGACCGAAGCGATTGAACGTCGCGCCATCAAGCTTGTGCCCGGGATCGAGGTTGAAGACAGTCGTGATGCTGCCGATCGAGGCGGAGATGGCCCCGCCGCCGCCATTGGCGTTGGGGTCGTAGCTCAGTGCCCAGTTGTACACCGCCGAGCTGTTAAACAAGTACTCGCTGCCGCCCGGACCCACTGCCTTGGCGCCGGCTCGCCACTTCGACGTGCCGTATTCGCCGTAGGCGTAAAAGTAGTCGTCGCGTCCGTAGATTCGCAGCGCCAGCGAATTGGCCGCTCGCCACTCGTTGATCGTGTTGCTGTTGAAAAACCCCAGCAGCGTGTTTCCGCCGCCTGCTGCGACCTTCAGCGTGCCCGAGGCGCTCAGCGGCTGATCCAGCGTGGCGACGGGGATGGACTGGGCGTAGTAAGCCGGCTCGCCGCAAGGCGTGATGAATCCGCCGATCTCTCCGGCGGGACCTCCGGCGTTGCTGGTGAAGCTGTACCCGAAGTTCTGCGTGACGGTGGCGGGCGGCGGGGTGGTGGCGCGGTTGTTGCGCCCGTCCCATCCCGGATCGCTGTCAAACGTCTCGGTTTTCATCACCATCTGCGCCTGCGCGGTGTCTGTCGCCGCGCGCAGCAACGCAAACAGCGCGACGACCAGCACCGACAATCGGCCGATTGTGTTCTGCATTTTCACTGCCCCACAGAGGAAACCTGCATGGGAGGATCGATTGTGAACGAATAGAGCCTGCCTCCGTGCGGAACGGTAAAACGCAGTCGCATGGTTCCATCAGGTGCGATGTCGCGCAGCGATTTGCCGCCTTCGAACGCGACTTTGTGCTTCAGCGAATCCCCCTGCACCGTCGCCTTGCCCAGCGCCTGGTTGCCCGCGACGTTCAGTACTTCTACCTCTATCGGGCCGACGCCGTTGATGTACATTTCGCGGCCGTCGAACGACAGCGGCCTGGTGGTCAGCGTCCCGCCATTGACGGAAACGAACCCATCCGGCCGCAGCCGCGCGCGGAAGATCCCGCCGCCGCTTACCCGGTAGTGCCTGGGATGGTTCTTGCCCCATGAGCTGGAGCCGTAGTAGTAGATCAGCTCGTCGCCGATGCGAATCGGCGGATTGGAAAACTCGGTCATGTATCCGCCGTCGTTGCGCGCGTCGTTGCCGCCTTCCTTGCCATTGGGGACCCAGACTTCGGGGATGCCGTCGTCGTTGGCGAACGGCACCTTGTGCCAGTGCAGCCCGTCGCGACTGCACACCAGCTTCATGAACGCGCAGCCATTGGCCGAATATGGATAGTCCCCGCCACCGTGCCACACCCGCAACCCGCCCAGCCACATCGACTCGTATCGCCAGGCCGTCGAGGAGTAGTATTCATCCCACGGCATGTCGCCATTACGCTCGTTGGCCGTCGGAACCAGGTCCAGCCGCTGAAGCCGGTTCAGATTCACCGGCTGATCCAACCGATCGACGAAGAGAAACCCCCGCGAACGCAGACGGTTTTCGTTTTCCACGTTTTCCACCGACGCAAACCGGATGCACGCCAGAAAACGGTTCTCCCGCTTGTCGTGATAAAACGTCGTCACATCGCCGCTGCCGTTGAGCCGCCGACCGTCCTGTTCGATCGTGCGGCTGCCCGAGACCATCACGTGTGGCCCGCGGTTCCACTTGATCCCGTCGGCCGAGTACATGTAGTACTGCCCCTCGCGATTGCCCTCCCAGTTGGCGAAGTGCAGCCAGCCCTTGTACGGATACTGCGGATCCTTTTCGTCATACGTGAACGACCACAGGTCCACGTTGGTCGCGCTGGTCTTGGAAACCGGATCGTACAGGTCGATCTCGATCCGCTGCGGCTTGCCATCATCCCCTTTGATCCAGTTGATCGCGTCCGGCGATGTGAAGCGATACAGCCGTATCCGATCGGCACTGGGCCCCGGCCAGCTCGAACAGAACGACAGCGCGATCATCACCCATTTCTTGAGCCGGGGGTCGTAGACGATGGTTCCGTTGGCCTCCAGCGTCGCCTTGTGTTCGCCGAACTCATCCTCCAGCGCGATCACCGGCTCGTTGCCGCCGTTGTCCTTCTTCGGCTGGTGCAGCGTGCGCTTCAAATCCTTCTGCTGGCTGATCAGGTAGTCATCGATGAACAGTTGCGCCTCGCCGCTGCGCAGCTTGATCGTGGTCAGCGGGGGGTCGGCGGCGCAAGCCGTTCGTGCTGCGATGACAAACATAACGATCATCGCCAGAACTGAGGCTCCGAAGCACAGGGGAACAGAAACGCCAACAGCAAGCCGAGGCGAGTTCCGTCGGTCGTTCCTGCCTTCGCGGCTGTGTGCCTGCGCGATTCCAGTCAGTGTCGTGTTCATTCGAACTCCAATCCGTAGATCCTGGCCTTGTCCAGCCTGAAGCGGAGCATGATCGGCTTGCCCGGCTCGACGCCCAGGTCGTTTGCCTCGTTCTTCCACGTGACCGTCGTGAGGCATTGATCGCCAATGATCGGCTGCGCGTCGGCGAAGCTTCGTCCGGGCAGGGGCTGGTTGTCGGGGCCGGCCACTTCAACCAGGATGCTCCCGGCGCGCTCGGTGACGGCGTTGATCTTCAGGGTCTTGCCCGGCGGCAGGAAAAGCGGCGTGCTGAACTGCCCCTGCCCGTCGGCCACGATCGCCATCAGCCGACCCTTCGGCCAGACCGCAAAACCCGTATCGTACGCCCAGGCCGTTCGCGGATATTTGTGTGGATACAGATACCCCGTGTACGGCACTGCCCAGCTTCCATCCGGCAGCTCGATCATGTTCGGGCGCGTGAACACGCAACCGCCGTCCCACTGGCCGAACTGTGTCGTCTTCAGCACCGGCGAGCCGGGCGCGCGATGCCACAGCTCGCCGTCATAGCTGGCCTGAAGCTCGATGCTCGTCGTGTCCGAGAGCTGGTGATAGATCGCCGGAAACATCAGGTAATGATCCGGCGCCCCGGGGATGGTCGTGTAGGCGTTGGAGTAATACGTGTCGGCGGGGGGCATGTCGCTGCCGGCCTCGACGATCACCTGCGACAGCGGAAACTGCTCGAAATGTTCCGATTCGCTGCGACCAATCGCGCGACGCGGCAGCCAGTTGTGTCCCTTGATGTCGCGCGACGGCAGCGGCTGGCCTTCAGCTCGCGGGCCGACCGAATGGCTCCGCGTGAACATCACGTATTTCTTCAGTCTCGCGTCATACCCGGCCACCACCTGCGTGTCGCTCGGCTCGATGCTGATCGGCTCAGGCAACTCCGTCCAGTTCAATCCATCCGGTGAAACCGCGCCAACGATGCAGTCGCCGAACCACCCCGAGCCTTTCTCGGTCGCCATTACCGAGTACGGCTTGCGCTTCTTGTACTCCTCGAGTTTCTCCGGATCGAAGTGGCTGTGCTTGACGGCCTTGAAACGCTGCTGGGGCGGGGCAATGGGGTCGATGAACACGGTGCCGACGGGGTAGGGGATCAGGTTATTCGCCCGGCTACCGTCGTACTCCACCAGGCCAAGGGGGGGCTTCTCCCACGTCCTGCCGTCCCTGGATTCCAGATAACACGTGTAGCCGGCGCCTTGCGCGTCCTGGCAGTTGCCCCATGCGCGGAACTTTTCGCCATCCCGAACGATCGTGCCGATGCTCAGTCCCATCTGTTCCCAGGGCTTGTCGCGCGGGATGATCGGCCCGAGGCGCTGCGCCGGCTGCGCCTCCAGTCGCACGCCCAGCGGCGCCTCGTGGTAGAGCATCTTCGCGTCGTGCGGCCCGACCTTCACGCCGGGGGCGAAAGGCCCGCCGGTCTTAGCGTCGATCCACTCCGGCGCGCCCGGCCGTACGAAATACCAGGTTGTGAACACGATTCGCCTGCCGGCCAGTTGGTAAGGTTCGCCGGCGGGGCGGTCGTGCTCGATCGCGCCTGCCGGACGTACGAACAGGCCCGTGGCGATCACGACGCCCGCGACGATCCACGCCACAGGTAAACAACAGGTCCACGAGCCCCGGCGATGGGGCCGGCTCATCTGCTGATCCTCCGCCTTGGTTGGGTGGGCATCGCGCGTCAGCGTGCGCGCTGAGCGGAGCGGTGCCTGCCTTGCCGCGATCGCATCGTCACACCCGCGCCGCCGCAGGCGCGGTGGCGGGCGCGGCCGGCTGACCATGCCCGTCCTCGATCGGCAATGCCTGACGCATCACGTTCCGCCACGTCAACTGCTTCTGCTGTTCCGTCGCGCGACCGGGCAGGATCATCGACATCACGTATCCGCCGATCAGCGTTCCCACCAGACCGAACACCGTCGGCCAGATGAACGTGATGATCTCGCTGCCGAAGACCGATTTTTGCCCGAAGGCGATGAACAGCGCCGCTGCGGTGCCGATCAGGCCGCCCGCCAGCACCCCCGCGCTGCTCGTCCGCCGGGTGAACATCCCAAGGATGTAGATCCCCAGGATCGGCCCGGTAAACGTCTGGATCACTTTGGCGCCGATCTCCAGGACGATGCCGATACGGCTGACGTTGGCGGCGATAAGAATCCCCACACATCCGAAGCAGAGGGTGGCGATGCGGGAGACGAACAGTTGCTGGCGGTTCTCTCGGTCGGCGCGGGCCGCTGCATGACGCAACGCCTGCTGCGACTCTTCAGTCTCGGTTTCGTGGTGCTTGGCCAGAGTGGCCGCGGGCTTGCTGGGCAGCGCCACCTGCCGGCCCAGGTACAGTCGGTTGTAGAAATCCACCACGATGACCGAGGTGCAGGAGTTGATCGCCGAGTCGATGCTCGACAGTGACGCCGCCAGGATCGCCGCCACCACCAGTCCGATCAGCCCGGTGGGAAAGACCGTCGCCATGAAGTGCGGGAAGATCCGGTCGGTGTTGCTGGCAATTTCCTGTGGAAGCTGGTGGGTTTGATAGAAGGCGAACAGCGCCAGCCCGACGAAAGCCAGACCCAGTGTCCAGATCGCGTCGCCGCAGGCGTTGATGATGAAGGCCTGTCGCGAATCCTTCAGGCTCTTGGTGGTCTGGAATCGCTGGACCATGACCTGGTCGCTGGTGTAGCCGGCCATTCGGCCGCAGATGGTGGTGATCAGAATGGCGGACATGGCCTTGGGCTCGCCCATGTACAGCAGGAACTTATCCCACAGCGAAGCACCTTCAGGGATGGGCAGTTCGTAGTAGAAGTCGATTTTTCCGGCGTCCATGCCCAGGCGCCAGACCGCCGCCAGCCCACCGTCCACGTTCCAGAGGATCACGCCGCACGCCACCGCCACGCCCGTGAGCATGATGCAGAACTGGATGATGTCGGTCCAGATGACCGCCTGGATGCCGCCGAGCATCGTGTACAGGGTTACCACAGCGCCCAGGGTGATGATCAGGGGGATGGCCTTGAGCGCGCCGCCGGTGATTGTTTCGATCGCCAGACACGGCACGTACAGGGCCGTGCCCATCCACCCGACGCGCCACAGCAGGAAGATGCACGCCGCCAGAGTTCGCACCGCCACGTTGAACCGCCGCTCCAGGTATTCGTACGCGCTGACGGTCTGTAGCCTTCGGTAGAACGGCAGCGACACGTAGGCCACCCACGGATACAAAAACAGCCACGAGAACACGCCGACGGTGAAGATCAGGCTGTACTTGAGCACGCTCGACGGGCCGCCGATGTAGTCGATGCCGCTGTTCAGCGCCGCCATCAGCGACAGCCCGATGGGCAGCCAGCTCATGCCCCGCCCGGCCAGGAAGAACGATTCCAGCCCTTTTTGTTTCCGCGAGAAGTGCGCCCCGATGCCGACCAGCATCGCCAGATACGCCAACACCACCACCGCATCGAACCAGGTGAAATTCGTCTGCGCGATCAGCAGCATCGCAGATGTCCTTCCGTGCTCAGAACCCCTTGATCGCCCTCGGGAAGATTCGCCAAGGCCCGCCGGCGCGCACCTTCACTGCACATTGCTCTATCGATCAGAGGCAGGTGATCCATGTGACCGCCGCTGAACCCGACCACAACGCCCAAAGCCCTTGTGTTTTCGCCATATGGCCAGCACGCCCCGCGCGGTGCCGGACGTGGTCGCTGAAGTCTACTTAATCCCCAGCGCGTTCCGCACCTTCTGGAGGTTGTCCTCATCGAATGCCCACCGGAAGAGCATCAGCATGTGCTTGTCAGGATCTCCGAGCTGCTTGTATCCCCCGATGATGAACCAGTCTTTTCGATCCATCACACAGTAGGTTACGTGGCCATCGGTCCAGCCGACGACCATCCCGTAGGGCCGCTGATGTGGCCAGTTGGCTGGAACGTAGGGGTTGTAACCAAACATCTCGGTCGTCAAAGACCTCACGCCCTTTTTGATCTTCCCGGCGACGGCCTTCTCGATGAACTCGCGCTCGTCGGCTTGATCCTTTGAGTATTGCGATCCCAGACTGCCAACCGACCCGTGTCCGCCGATGCGATAGAGGTATCCACTCCAGATCCGCCCATATGAGCTGGAGTTCCAAGCCGACTTCCACTCGCCTTCCCAATTCTCGTAGACGAAGTAGGTGCTGCTTGGGCAGTAGAAGATTCGGCCGTCCTTGACGTATTTGCCGTACACCAGCCATCCGAGGTTGGCCCATCCGTCGCCGGTCGTACCGCCACGGCCGTTGGGAAATGGCGTCTGCCGGCTGAAGTTGTCATGATCGCTCTTGTCAAAGCGGACGATCGAGCTGCCCGCCAGGTTGCCACCTGGAATGTAGACCGGCATCTTGCCCCGGGAGTTGGCCCTGTACATCTCCAGCCCCTGGAGCAGTTGACGCTGATTGCTCATGCACTGGGTGCGGATGGCTGCGGCGCGAGCCTTGTTGAGGCTGGGTAGCAGAATGCTGATGAGCACCGCAATAACCCCGATGACGACGAGCAACTCAACCAACGTGAAACCGGTTCGCCTGCGCATGGACGCTCCCGTGGGGCACTGAAGTTGTAGATTCTTTGAGAACTGCTCTAGGACGATTTTATCTTAAAAACAAATCCGGTGTCAATAGAAATTCGCGGATTATCTTTAAAATGCCGAGGCAAAATCAACCCGCCGGAACAAGCTGCAAGTCGGCTTCCTTGCCCGGCGGCACCTGCGGCGTCATGATTTGCGCGGCGGCGGGCGAATCAATGCTCACCCATCCATTGTCCCCGGTCCCCGGCCGCTTCACCTCGATCATCCGCAATTCGAACACCGCCCCCGGATCCTTCCGATCCATCGACTCCAGCTTCTTCTTGACCGCTTCGGGATACCGCTCCAGGTGTGAAACAAACTTCGTCTTGCCTCCGTCGTACGTCCAGACCTGGCAGCGGTAGGCGATCTTGCCTTCGTGTTCAAACGGCGGGATCTTGAGCGCGCTGTCGGCAAAGAATGTCTTGCCGTCATCGACCGTGTACCACGCTTTGGGCTCTGAACCCCCCTCAGGCGCCGCCATCCCCGTGTCGGACGAGAGTAGCTGCGCGATCAATACTCCCAGCGCCGCCAGGAGGATTATCCCCACCACTGCGGCCGTCACTTTCGGATGCTGATTCATCGAGTCGCGTATTCCCATGGTGTCATCTCTGTGCTGTTGTTGTGATCGCCGAAGCGAGCCGTGCTTGTCCTGCCCCGTGGCTGCGCCCGGCTGACTCATCAGTAGTACTGCGAGAACAACTCGCGGACCTTAGTGAAATCCTTGGTGTCGAACGCCTTGAACATGTGGAACTGGAACCCATCCACCGCCGCCGAATTGCTCAACGGCGGCAGTTTCAACGCGATGTCGTATTCGCGCTTGGAGGTGTAGACGAACTCGGCGTGGCCGTCGGAGTAGCCCACGCACACTCCGTAGGGTTGCGTGTGCGGCCAATGGCTTCTGGTGCCGCGCGGGCCGATGATATCACTGGAAAGTGCCTTGATTCCCTTGAATCGCCCGACTTTCAGCTTCAGCAGTTCCTGTACCTCCTGAGTGGTGATCCATCCGGGTTTGGGGTCGTTGGACAGTCGATACGAGTAGCCGATGTACTTGAAGTTCGGATCGTTGTACGGCCGTTCCCAGCCCTTGGGGTACATGAAGTTCTCGTCGGTCTGGGCCGGGCAGTAGAACCCACGGGGGTCCTTGAAGAAGTTGCGGGAGAAGAGCAATCCGAGGTTGAACCAGCCGTTGTCATCGCCACGCCGCGCTCCGATCACGTGCCGGGCGAAGACGATGTGGCTGCCGGAGGCGTTGGCGCCAGTGACCGGCTGCGGGATGCCACCCCTGTACTGATTGGCGTAGATGTGGATCGCGCCCATGAGTTGCCGCTGATTGCTGAGGCACGCCGCCTTCGCCGCCGCGGCGCGCGCTTTGTTCAGCGCCGGCAGGATCATGCCGATCAGCACGGCCACCACGCCAATGACCACGAGCAACTCGACCAGGGTAAACGCCGACAATCGGCGGCGGGCGCGTTTACACATAAAGCCTCCGCAAAGGGTGGATCTGCGGCTTGGAGCAACGTGCCGAACATGAAATGACTAAGCTCAAATTTATCGTGAGAAGAACGGTTTAGTCAACAGCATTTCTGCTTTATCGTTAAAATTGACTTCAGGACCGCTCCACCCTGCAGGACAGCTCCAACATAGAGGACGGGCTGCGTGCCTTATCGATTGGCCTTGATCGCGGCGGCACGGTAGTGGATCGCCGCGTTCTGCCAGTCGCGCTCGTTTTCGTAAATCCGTCCGAGCAGCAAATGCGCCTGGGGCGAATCGGGCGCCAGCTCCGAAGCCCGCGTGGCGGCGGCCTTGGCGTCGGCCCAGCGGTCCATGGCGATGTAGGCTTCGGCGCGGAGCAGCTCCGCCTGTCCGGGCGGCAAGGCGTCGGCGGGCAGCCTGCTGAGCTGGGCGATGGCATCGGCACCGCGTCCGGCTCGCGCCAAGGCACGAATCAGCATCACCCGCAGCGGCACGGAATCCGGGTCGGATTTGAGCGACTCGGTCAGCAGGGGCAGGGCTTCGGCGGCGCGGCCGGCGTCCAGCAGTTGCTCGGCCAGGCGCAGCTCGCGCGACGCCCTGGATCGCGTGCTCCCGACGGTGCGGGTGCTGGCCAGTTGTTTGGCCAGCGCAGTCGCATCGATCCTGCCGCTGGCCAGGTCCAGGTAGGGTCGGAGTTTGAGCACGAACGATTCGGGCGCACCGCCAATCCGCGCGATCTCCGTGCCGTCGCTCTGGAGCACCAATCCCATCGGCCAGCCGTGGATCTGCAATTCGCCGCAGATCTTTGCCGCCGAATCCGCGATGATCGGCCAGTGCCGGGGCGTGGCCTGCGCCAGTTGATTCGCCGCCGCCTGCGCATCAGGTCCACAGACGATCAACACCACCTGGGCGCGATGGGGTTCGTCGGTCAGGGCACGCTCGACGGCGGCGACGAGTCGGCGGTGCTCGGCGACATCGCTGCCGACGAACAGCAGAACCGTCGGTCCAGACGAATCCGGCACCTGCACCGTCGATCCATCCAGACTGGTGGCCTTGAGCGAGACGATGGCCGGTCCCTCGGCCGCGGCGCGGGCAATGGCGCGGGGCGCCGGCTGGGTGGCGGGTCTGGACGTCGGCGAGGGCAGGGGATTGACCCGATCGTATCCCCACGGCCCGTGGCATCCCGGCGCGCAGCTTCCGCCGGTTTCGGTCTTGCGGAACCGCAGCGGCATGTTCCAGATCTTCAACGGGGTCGTTTGACGGATGTTACGTTCGTTGGGGCTGGCATGGGTGGTGTGGCAGACTGCGCAGGCTCGTCCGCGCTGCCCTTCCTTCACATGCACCCAGTGCAGGTTCCGATCGCCGTTTCGAAAACCTGTGATGGTTCCGGCATTCTCCTGTTGTACCAGCCGCTGATCATGGCAGGCGAAGCACAGCTCGTAGTTGGCCACGGAAAATGGCTGATAGAACGTCGTGCGATAGACTCGAGTCAGAAGCGCCGGCTGATCCGAGCCGTGCGCGGCGTGGCATCCGCTGCACTGGCCGTCCTTGATCGCTCCGTGTCGGTGCATTCCCGGGTCGGTCAGTTCCCGGACCGCTGGAATCACCGTCTTGCGGTCGATGCGGATGTCCTGCTTGTGACAGTTCATGCACACCACGATGGGTTGATCGACCATCAGCCGCGGCACATCGGCTCCGTGCGGCGTGTGGCAGGTCAGGCATGCCCGGTCCTTGCTGACCACCGAGTGTTTCACCGTCGCCCGCTCGATCTGATTCCGCACCTTCTCGTGACATTGCTGACAGAGCTGGGGCGATGGTTGCAGCGTCTGGGCGGGAAAGTCCGAGCCGTGGGGATCGTGGCACTTTTCGCAGCCCTGCTCCAGAGCCTTGTGCCCGAACCGAACACGCGAAAGGTCGGTTTCAAAGTCGCTGTGGCAGGCCAGGCACAGGTCGGTGCTGACTGCGTCCAGGAGCTTGGGGAACCGCGCCGCGTGTGGCGGATGACAGGAATCGCACTGCCCCAGGCTCACCGGGCGGTGGAGAAACTTGCGATCCTCAGCGATTCGCTCGTGACAGCGGTAACACAACGCCTGCATCGAATCCTCGCGCGTCATGCTCCGCCGGGCGCTGCCGTGAGGATCGTGACAGCCCAGACACTGCCCGCCGCGGACCGGCTTGTGAACCACCGGCATGTCCGCCACATCGAATTCGTGACAATAGGTGCACAGCTCGGCCTGCTCACGCCACAGCCCGAACTTGTGTGTCGCCGGATCCACAAGCTGGTGGCAGGCGTCGCAGGCGTCGGCGGCGACAGGTCCGTGCAGCAGCTTCGAGGCCTTGATGTTCGCGTGACACTGGCTGCTGACGCAGTCTTTAGGCTCGATGACGCCGCTCGGACGCGTCGTGGCGCCAACACAGACCTCCAGGCTCAGGAGGCTCCAGACGATGAGGATGGCTGCGGCCGGCTGCTTCATGGCGCGTGCTGATTCTCAGGCGATGGAGCCGTGCTGCGGCGAACTCGCTTGACCAGGACTCCTGGCGCTTCCTCGGCGACAACGACGGTCGGGCGGGTGGACGGCGCCGTCGAAGGCGCAGCCTTGGGCAGCAGCGGGCCGGGACGGTCTTTGGGAAAGGCGATCTGCCGGGCCGGGTCGTGGCACTCGCTGCCGCCGCAAGTCAACACCGTCTCCGCCTTGACCCGTATGTGACATTGTGCACACGAGAGGGTTGCGTGGTTCTCATCAAGCAACTGCCCGGTGAGTCGGTGTTCAAATGGCGGGGGAGGCGATTGGCCCTCGCCGTAATGACAGGTTCTGCAACGATCCTGCCGATGGCACGAGACGCACGGTTCGTGGGTTTGTGCCCAGGTGCGACCCGGATGAAGCAGGACCGGTCCGCTGGCCTGCGGCGCGGCGCTGTGACAGCTCGCGCAGTTGTCACGGCGATGGCAGTTGACGCACTTCAGCCCGTATCGGGTTGAATGTTCCTTGTGCCGGAAGATGACATTGGCGCCGACGGCGGGCGTGAAGCGGGCGCGATAGTTCTTCACGTCCGGCTCCGGGATCGGCGGGTGCATGCGACCGACGATATCGTCCGGCCTGGGCGCGGGGGCTGTGCTGGCGTAGACGGCCACGCCCTCGATTGGCTCGTGGCAGACCGTGCAACTGTTCTCATTGGCCCACTCGCGATGGCAGTTGAGGCACTGGCGGTGGTAGGCGCCCTTGAGCGAGGGCATATGGATGTCGGCGGATTGCAGATTGATCTCGTGGCATGACTTGCACGCCGGGAATCTGGCCGCCTGCTCCTGGGTCTTCAGGGCCGGTTGCGCTTCCCCGCCCGCGGGCTGAGTGCCGGGCGGCTCGGGCGTGCGGTGATGGCAGGTTACGCAGCCATCCCACATCTCGGCCATCTGAGCATGCGTCTTGTGGTCAAAGGGCACGGGTTGATACAGCGCCACCAGTTCGCGCAGGATGACCACATCCGGGCCGTGCAGCGTGTCGTCGCGGGTTGTGGCGCCGATCTGGGTGGCGCAGGGCATCGTCGCCGGCGCGGCGCCCAGGCACAGGATCAGCAGGCAGCTCACCAAGGCCTGGTTCATGGACGCACCTCGGCAGGCCGCGGCTCAAGGATCGGCAGGTAAGTTACGCCCACGCGGTAGGTCAGCAACAGCGCGGCGACCAGACCGGTGGAAACGGCAAACTCGGTAATGGACGGAATGTAGGTCTTGCTCGCGAATGGCGGCTGGTAGCCCAGCACGAACACGTTCAGGCGGTTCAACACCACGCCCACAATCACGCAGAAGACCGCCGCGGCGAGCAGTCCGGGAGTTCGCCGCACTTTCGGGATCAGCAACAGAACCAGCGGGATCGCCACTCCGAGCGTCATTTCCGTCAGCCACAGCGCGCCCTGTGTGTTCAGATGAACCAGATCGGCCCAGGCGCCGCGCCAGATTACGTCGGCGACCTTCATCACCAGGTATATGGCCAGGAAGAACGGCACGTACATGGCCAGCGGTGACAGCACGTGCATCTCGGGCCGCCGGTTCAGTGACCAGGACGCGAACAGAATCGTGAAGATGACCATCGGGAAACCGACCATCATCGCCGACCAGAGGAACAGGATCGGCGAGATGGGCGTCCACCACAGCTCATGCAGCTTGTAGGGGGCGATGACCATCAGATTGCCCAGCGACGACTGATGAAATGTCGAGAGCGTCACGCCGAGCACCAGCAACGCCGGCATCACCAGCTCAAGCTGGTCGTGGATGAACTTGATCAGCCGATGCAGCCACGGACGACGCTGGACCCAGGCTTCGGCGAGCAGGCGCTGGCAAATGATCGGAGTTAATTCGGCATACTGCACATTCAGATAGAGCATCACGCAGATGCCGACCTCGAACAGCACCGAGTTGCCCTGCCACATGCTGGGCAGAATGGGATGCCAGATGTTGTACCACCGACCCAGATCCGCCAGCAGGCCCGGGACGTAGAAGGTGTAGCCGAGCAGCGCGGTAAGCAGCGCGGATCGCGCAATCGAGTGGTAATGCTCGCGATGGAAGATGTGGACCAGCGCCGCGGTGACGAATCCCCCGCCCGCAAGCGCAATGCCGCTTCCGACGTCCATCGCAATCCACAGCCCCCAGGGGTGCTGTTGATCCAGGTTGGTCGAAGCGCCCAGGCCGACAAAGAAGCGATACAGCCCGAAGCCGACACCTGTAAGCACGAGGATCGCCAGCACCCAGACCCCCGGCGTATTCAGCGGATGGTTGATCGGAGCCGCATGGTCGTGGTGGGTGCAGTGTCCTCCAGGGCGCTCTTCATGCCCGCCAACATCGTCTGACGACAACTCCGATTCCGGCACGTCGAGCACGGCAACTGCTGGTCCATCGTCGCTGCCATCGGGGTTGCTTCCTTTACCGGAATCGCGCGCGAACGCAGAGCTGCGATTTCTGTGCCGCAGGCTTCTCAGCCCCGCTGTTGTTGCATCACCTTCTCTGCGGTCATTCGCCTGATCGCGGGCTGGAGGCTTGTGAGCTTCGGCCGCAGACTTGGCGCATCGTGCCCTGCGCCCCGTCCACCACATCATCCCCGACAGGAAGCTGTACCAGCCGATAGGCGCGATCCAGTACTTGAACACCCCATGCTGGATCGCCTCCGTCAACGCCGGCGGCGCCGCGGGGCCCAGTTTCAGGAAACCGGCCTGCTCGAAGGGCACCGGCGAAAGGTACATCCACGACGTTCCCCCGACTTCATGTTCGCCATACACGTGATCGACGTATCGACCGGGAGTTTTTTCGATCCGCTGGTGTGCCAGGGCGATCAGCTCGCGTCGCCTGCCATACAGCAGGGCATTGCGCGGGCAGGCCTCCACACACGCCGGCAGCTTGCCCTGCGTTGTGCGGTGATGGCAGAACTGGCACTTGCGCACCTCCGGAGTCAGCACTTCTTCATAGCTGTAGGCCGGCAACTGAAACGGGCAGGCGATCATGCAGTACCGGCAGCCGATGCACTTCCACGCATCATAGGTGACGGCGCCATCCGGCTGCTTTCGCAACGCCCCGACGATGCACGCCGACACGCACGCCGCGTGATTGCAGTGCATGCAGTTGATCTTGGCGTAGACAAACCCCAGTGCAGAACGAGCAGGCTGCCGGGCAGAATCCGACGCGCGGTCAAGCTGATGCTCGACGGGTGACGCCGGATTTGTGCTGTTCAGCGGCCAGGCGTTGACGACCGTCAGCTCGTTGGGCGACGGTCGGCGCATGCTGCGGAACACGGATGGATCGTCGTAAGATTCCAGCGGCCCCGGATCGATGCCATTGGCTTTTTTGCAGGCGTGTTCGCACAGGCGGCAGCCGACGCAGTTGGACAGATCGACCAGCACGCCCATCGGATCGGCGGGTCCGCTGCTGTGGCCATGCCCCGACGCCTCCGCGAGCGCCGAGCGGCTGGCCAGCGCCGCGCTTCCGGCGGTGAGCAGCCCGACGAACTTGAGCACATCGCGTCGCGCCGGCAGGGGGGCAGTGGTTGTGGTCGGGAGTGTCGGCTGGGTCGGTGGGTCGGGCCGTGCCGAGGAAGGGGAGGTCTCCGGCGACTTGTGAAAATAATCACAAATGGATGGATTAATAAAACCCCCGCTCGACGACGCGTGCTCAGGCCGGCAGTCGCCCGCAGCGCCCTCGGCACTGCCATCAGCCGCCGCCGATTCGCTCTGGTCAGCCTTGTTCGTGCTTGTCCGTCGCATGAGACCTTCCCTCATGTCCAGACCGATGACCCGGCTGCCCCGGGCAGAGCCCCGGATCCGCTGCGCCCGCCGGAGCGCAGCCGACGCCGGCCGCGGCCTCACTCGAGCCTTGGGCCTGTTGTCAATGAACCAGGCATCGGATCCCCCTGCATCACTACAGAGGACGCCTTGGTCTTCTTATAGTGTTCACGGTTCTTCCCCCGGTTTCAAGCGCAAAGCGCAAATGAGATCGAGTCTCGGCTGTGGTCGAAGCGGGCGTGGAGGACCGCCTGCGGGGCCGCGTATCGGAACTGCCCGTGCGGCAACAGGCAAGCAAGAGCGGCTCAATCAACCCTTACGGTGTCCTACGCGGCGTGGCGTTTGGGTGGGGTCAGCTCAGGACTGGCCGGCGAGTCCGGGCCGCCGCCGTCGCCAGCGGCCGGCGACGAGGCGGTCGATCGCGCCGCCGGCAACAGCGAGATCACCCGGTCCATCGCCCGCGTGGAAAGGTTTTCCGTCGCGAACACCACGTCCCGCGCCAGCTTCGGACTGTTGCACGCCAGCCACTTGAGCATCGAAGCGTAGCATGAAGCCTTCTGCGAAGCGTGCAGTGGCGAACGCCCGATCGACACCCAGTACTGTCGCAGCAGGTTCCATTCCGGGAAATTGGCCTTGCCCTTCCGCGATGCGTCCCACCACTCCGGGGGGGGCAGCGGTCCGGTGCCCAGCCAGCGCGACAGCCGGCTTCGCCCGGCGCGAATGTTGCTCGGCAGCGTCTGCATCGACTGGGTCGGGTGGCTGCGCGACAGGAACAGACAATCCGGCAGCTCGACGAATCGCCCCAGCAGCGCCAGTCGGACCAGCAGCACGCTGTCGCCCCGGGCGTAGGCGCCCTGGAGCGGGGTCCGCCGCAGCGCGTCGCTGCGCATCAGGCCGAAAATCTCCACCGCCCGGTGTTTGCGGTGGTTGACGTGCACGAGCTGCGAGAAACGCCGGGTCGCGCGAGCATCGTCCGTCTCGATGTGGAAGCGGTATTCATCCAGCGGCGCGCCGTGCTCATCGACGATCAGCGTCCGCGTATGCACGAGCACAACGCTGGGATCGGCGTCCAGCACCTGGATGCACTTCTGGAGGTACTGCGGCGCGATCATGTCGTCATGGGCGTGCCAGCGGAAATACTGTCCGCGGGAAAGCCTGAAACAACGATTGTAGTTTTCCGCCGGGCCGATATTCGTTGGATTGCGAAAGTAGCGGATGCGCGCGTCTCGGGCAGCGTACTCGCGGCAGATCTGCTCGGTCGAGTCCGTCGAGGCGTTGTCGCAGATGATCAGCTCAAAGTCGCTGAATGTCTGCGACAGGATCGATTCGATCGCCTCACGAATGTACTTCTGCCCGTTGCGCACCGGCATGCCGATGCTCACCCGCGGTGCAACTTCGCCCATTCTTCCAGTTCCCTCCTGCCAGCCCGTGGCATCCTTCAAGATACCACAGCTTCATCGGCCAGGAGGCAACATCGCGTGCAACGGTGATGCATTTGCCCCCGTTAAATCCGGCTTAAACCGCAACAGCGGTGGAATCGGAAAAGTCGGAAGTCAGTGACTTGGGGCATCCCCGAACGGCGTGACCGAAGAACCCGCCAGCCGAATCGGCATCTGCCTGATGCGCTGGCTGGTGGCATCGTACACGGCGTTGGCGATCGCCGGGGCCAGCCCGATCAGCGGGGTCTCGCCGGCGCCGACGCTGTTCAGGTCCGGGCGGTTCAGCAGGTGAATCTCCATCTCCGGCAGGTCCTTGATCCGCGGCACCTGGTACTTCCACAGCGACGCGTTCAAGACCCGCCCGTCCTCGAATTCCATCGCTTCGCTCAGCGCAGGCCCCAGACCCTGGATGATCGCGCCATGAACCTGGGCGCGCAGATTCTCAGGGCTGGTGATCGCGCCACACTCGAAGGCGGTGCAGACCCTGCTCACGCGGATCGTCTGCTGGCTCCGATCCACCATGACCTGCGCGCAGGTTGCGACGTACGATCCTTTCTCCATCCCGCACGCCAGCCCCACGCCACTGACCACGCCTTGTCCCTGGTCGCGCTCCTGCTTCGCGTGCTGCGTCGCCCAGTCGAATCGTTTGGCGGCTTCTTCCAGCACCGCTCGCAATCGCGCGTTGTCCAGGTGCGCCAGTCGAAACTCCAGCGGATCCTTTCCGGCGGCTTCGGCAAGCTCATCCATGAAGCACTCCCGCGCGAAGTTGTTCGCCGTCGCCGCCAGCGCCCGGTACGACCCATGCCGCAGCGGCGCATCGCAGCGCACGAACTCGGTGCGTTTGCGGCCGGTGTTGTAGGGCGTATCGATCGCCGCCGGCCCGCTGTTGAGGTTCACGAAATACCAGCTCGTGAGCCTGCCCGAGGCGTCCAGCGACGCCTCGATGTCGATCACCGCCGCCGGACGGAAATACGCCCAGGTGAACTCCTCTTCGCGCGTCCAGCGGACGGCGACGGGCTTGCCGGCGGCCCTGGCCAGCCGCGCCGCTTCGACCGCGGCTTCGCCGGTGTGTTTGCCTCCGAAGCCGCCGCCGAAATCCGGCACGATCACCCGCACTTTCTCCGCCGACATGCCAAACGCCCGCGCCAACTCATCGCGCACGCCGAACGGTCGCTGGCTGGCCGTCCAGACCGTCAGTCCGCCGTCGGTGTCCCACTGCGCCACCGCCGCCCGCGGCTCCAGCGGCACGTGCTGGATGTACGCCACGTGATACGTCGCCCGCAGCGCCCTGGCCGCGGACCGGATCTCCTGATCGAAGGGATTCTTGGGCGGCGCGGCTGCGGCCTTTTCCCGCAGGTAGGCGTAGATTTCCCTGCTTGATGGATGCGCACTGGTCTGCCACTGCGCTGTCGCCGCCATTGCCCGCAGCGCCTTTTTCGCCTGATATGTCGTGGGCGCCGCCACGCCCACCAGCGAGCCGTCCTGCACGACAACAACGCCCTGCATCGCCTTGGCCGGACCAGGGTCGATCGACTTGAGCGTGGCGCCGAAACCGGGCGGGCGGAGGATCTTGCCATACAGCATCCCGTCGAGCACCAGATCCGACGGGTAGCGATGTGCGCCGGTAACGATGTCGCGCCCATTTGGCCGGGGCAGCGACTGGCCCAGCACCTGCCACTGCTGCACCGCCGTCAGCTCGATATCGCGGGGCACGGGCTGCTTCATTGCCTCGACGGCTTGTTCGGAGGAGGCCAGATCCGCATAGGTAAACGAGCGGTTCGTCGCTTCGTGGATGGCGGCGCCGTCGCGCACTGCGATGTTGTCGGGAGCGACGTTCCACAGCTTGGCCGCCGTCTCGAGCAGCAGCTTCCTCGCCGCCGCGCAGCCCGCGCGAACCGCCGGCAGCGTCGAGGGCGTGGTGCGGCTGCCGACCGTCGGGCCGTCGTCGGGTACCAGGCTCGTGTCGGCCATCAGCAGCGCCACGCGCTGGGGCGGGATGCGCAGTTCCTCCGCCGCTGCCTGCGTGAGCTGCGCCCGCGCGCCCTGTCCACCTTCCACCTTGCCGGTCATGACGGTGATGGCCCCGTCTTTGGCAATGTGGACCCGCGCGCCAAGGATGAGCTGTGGCGCCTCGCGCCCGCCGCCCTGCCGTCGCCCGCCCGATTCCTCTCGCGCACGCTCCTGAGCCTGGATCCTGGAGGCTACGGTCGTGATGAGCAGCCCCGCCGCCAGCGCCTGCACGAAGCATCGGCGAGTCACGCCATCGACCTCGAAGCTGTACCAGACCGTCTCGACGGGCTCGTCGTACTGGTTCACCGTCGCAGTCAAGCTTGTTTCGGTCATCGCGTTCACTCCCTCCTGCCCGCGGTCAGCTCGATGGCGCGGCGAATCGAGCGGAGGATGTTGGGATACGAACAGCAGCGGCACAGGTGCCCGTTCATCGCCTGCTCGATTTCGCTGCCGGTGGGATTGGGCGTTTTCTCAAGCAGCGCGACCGTGCCCATGATCATGCCGGCCGTGCAGTAGCCGCACTGGAAGCCTTCGCACTCCAAAAACGCCTGCTGCACGGGGTGCAGCACCTGGCCTTTGGCCAGGCCTTCGATCGTGGTGATCGATTTCCCGTCTGCTTCGGCGACGATAGTGGAGCAACTGAGCGTTTTGGCGCCGTCGATCAGGACGGTGCAGGCGCCGCAGGCGCCCTCGCCGCAGCCGTACTTGGTGCCGGTGAGCTTCAGGTCCTCGCGAAGCACCTCCAGCAGCGAGCGGTCGCGTTCGGTCGTGACCGTCACCGCCTTGCCGTTGACCTGGAAATTGAACGTTTCGGATGCCATGCCGTTCCTCGCGTGCTGGCGCGCAGGCGCCGGCGCGATTGTAACCGCAGCGGCCTGGGGTTGGTGAGCAGGAAATCCGCACAAGACAGGAATGACGTCGGGCGGCCGACAGTACCACCATCAGCCCGTCGCCTGGAGCTTGCCGGGTCGCGCAGGGGCGACATAGACCTCCACAGGCACGGGTCGGTTCCTGAGCCTGGCCCAGGCGAGAACGATCTGTACGGGATCGATGTCGGTGATGCACTGCGGCTGGGGCAGGGTGCAGCGATTGTTGCACCCTTCGCAGGGCATGGGGACATTCAGGACCTGGTGATGCGGCGTCTCGGGCCAGGGGAAGAATCGCCGGGGATTGCCTCCACCCACCAGAACCACCGTCGGCACATGCTGCGCCACCGCCAGGTGCGCCAGGCCGGTATCAACACTGAGCAAAGCCTCCAGTTGGCCGATCACGGCGGCGATCTCCAGGATGGGCAGTGGGCGGTCCAGCCGCAGCGACGGCACGTCGCTGGCCAGAAGGGCTTTTTCGAGCTGGTGGATGGGCATGAGATCTGCTGGCCCGCCGAGCAGCAGCGGCATGGCGCGATGCTCGCGCCACAGTCGCTTCAGCGCCACGATCCACCGATCGATCGGGTAGGTGTTCACCGGCATCGATCCGCATGGAACCACGCCGACGATCTCTTCGGCGCGGGCCTTGCGCGCGGCGGCCTGCCAGGCTTCCATCCGCGCTTCGGCACGCGCCAGGATCTGCTCGCTCAGGTACAGCTTGGGCTTTCGCAGCCGCAGCCGCGCCTGGCCGGTCCATTGCGCCGCCAGATACTCGTTGCGCAGCAGTTCATGCGCATTGCCCGGGCGGTTCTCGATGATTCGCGTGGCGATCTCGTGCATCCGCTGCCGCTGATGCTCAAACTGGTTGATCGTGTCCCCATAGTTCAGCCAGCGCTGCGAGGTCCGCGCCGAGGCGAAAAGCCAGTTGCCCAGCGGCTCGGGGCTTTCCGCCGGATAGATCACCCGCTCGAAGGTCCAGCGTCCGAGCTGAAAGCCGAGTTTCACTCGCCAGTAGATCGATTTGAAGTAGAGCAGATTTCCCTGCTTGAATCCCCTCGGGATGACCATGAGCCGGGCGATGGTGGGGCAGCGGGCCAGCAGCTCGCACGTGAGCTTGGGCGCCCACAGATGCACCACGCGAGGCGAGACGGTGCGCGCCAGGCTCTCCAGTGCCGGCTCGAAAAGCAGGGCATCGCCCAGGCCATCGGTGCGAATGACCAGCACGCGCTGGTGGTGGCGAGCGGGCAGGATGAGGCTCGCCAGCCGCCCGATCGCGTGCGATACGTGAAATACCGCCGCCAGAAGCCATCGCAGCGGCGCCATTCCCGGCGAGACCAGCCTCGCCGGCCAGCGGTAATCCGGTTCGCTGCGGGGCCAATCAAACCACTTCGCCATGCGATTCACATCCCTCGAGCTGTGCTCCTTGAGCTGTTCTGCCCGGACACGGCTCTGCATCGGTCCTCGATTCCCGCGCCGGATCGAATCGCGCGATACAGAAACCGAACTTCTCCTGCTGGGCGGCCACGATTTCAAATCGCCGATCACGCCTGATCATCTCGAAGCTGCGGTAGTGCTTGACGTGATGGACATCGTCCAGCGCGACATGGCACGGCCCGCGAAGCTGCTCGATCAGGTAACTGAATTCGATGAAGCCCATGTGCCCGGCGCTGTCCAGGAGCACGAAATCCGGCCGGCCGTCGAAGCGGCGGATCGCCTGGCCCAGCAGGTCGTCAGGCAAATCCTCGAAGTTGGTCTCGTTGTAGTAGAGGCGGGCGCGGTCGGCTTCTTCGTGATCGACGATCAACCCGTCGGCCAGCACCGTCTTGACCAGCTCGCGTTCGATCTGCTGGATCGAAGGCAGCAAACGGCGCGGCACCGACAGGCCGTGAAGCAACTGCACCGACAGGCCTGCTCTGGCCAGATTCGCCCGGGCCTTGTTCAGGTGTCTGGGATTGACTTCGATCGACAGGAACTCGGCGTCGTCGATGCCCAGCTCTCGAAGGGCCGAGGCGATGATGGTCGTCGTGCCGGTGCCCAGATACGTTCCAGTCTCGATGATGCGGCGGGGACGGATCTGCGCAAACAGCGTGCGGATCGCGCCGGCGAACGCCGACTGCGTGTCGATGAGCGTCAGGTCCCTGTCGCTCATTCGTCCGGCGATGCGATATCCTCGGAGTGTGGCGGTGCTCATGGTTTGCTCACCATTCCTGCTTGAGCCTGACGGTGTAGCTGTGCAGTCGCAGATTCAGCCCTTTGGCGGGGTCGAAGCTCCAGGCCTGGCGGGAGATGATGCGCCCGTGCTTTTCGACCTCGGCGTCGAACTCATTGATATTGCGGATGGTGCGCGGGTAGGTGAAGCCTTCGAAGGGGTATTCATCGGCGCGCGTGGTGAGGATCTGCCGCTGGGTCTTGCCGCCGTGCAGGAACAGGCGGTGCAGCAGCATGTACTGCCGCCCGACGCGCGCCGCCTCGGCCAGCACCTGCTCGTATTCCGGCACATGTTCCAGCAGGGCGCTGATCCAGACCACGTCAAAACTCTTGTTCATGTGGTACAGGTGCCGGGCGTCGGCCTGGCTGATGGGGCAGCCGGGGTTCAGGCGTTTGGCCTCGGCCACCATCGCCGGGGAGAAGTCGCAGCCGGCGTAATCAAACCGCTTGCCGGAGTATCGACGCAGCAGCACGCCGTACAGCCCGACGCCGCAGCCGATGTCCAGCAGCGTGAAATCGTCGATGGGCAGGCTTCGCACCAGATCGATGCCGCGGCGAAAGCTCTCGATGTTCTGTCCGTCGAAGCGTTCCAGCTCGCGCTGCACGTTGGCCGCCTGGGCGGCGGCGAAACGCTCGTCCTTGAAGTTCTCGAGCTTCTGGTTCAGCTCCTCAATGCTTGGCGTGATCGTTGCAGTGGACATCACTTGGCCTCTGCTGGTTGTTTCTGGTTGAACCCCCTGGCGCTTTGTCGCCGTCTCAGGCTCGATCATGCCGCCCGGCGCTGGTCCGACTGGCCATAGGTCTGGCGATACAGCGGATGAGTCCGCATGGCCGGGGGATGCTCGCCCACGAACGGCAGCGTCTTATCCTTGATCGGCTGGCCTTCGGCGTCGCGATAAATGTTTGGGGAGATGCCGTATTCGGCTTCGATTCGGCGGCGATCCAGCTTCCACGGCCGCCAGATCTTCTGGATGTAGTCATAGTGGAAGTAGTGGACATCCCGCTCCCGTGGATAGCGGGTTGGCCGCCAGTAGCAGTGATAACGGATTTTTTCTTCGACCTGCTTGTCCAGCACGTAGGAATAGTGGTACATGCGGATTCCCCACTGATCCAGCATGTCAGCCGAGAGGTGCTTCATTTCATTCATCGTCCGGCCGCTGGTGGGGTGCATGATGTTCACGGGGCGATGGGAGATGTAGCGAGCGCCTGGATACAGGCGATGAATCCGCCAGAAGGTGTTTTCCCAGTGCCGTCCGTGCGCGACGCGGTCCAACCCGCCGAAGAAAACCCGATGCCGCATCTGCACCGCCATCAGCTCCGGGTCGTCATGCAGGGCGCGCGCGATCCGTTCCATGTCCTGCGGCTGGTACATCTCATCGCTGTCCAGCAGCCACACGAAGTCGCCGCTGAGATATGGCATGAAGGCGTTGGACTGCTGGTCCTTGTCGGCCCATCTGCCGCGCAGAAGCTGAATCTTGCCTTTGGGATCCGGGTAGTTGCACAGGATTTCCCAGGTGCGATCGGTGCTGGAGCCGTCGGGATTGGCCAGGGGCATCGCGAACTGATCGGCGCCTTCGACGACGACGATCTCGTGGGCGAAGTCATAAACGCCGTCGAGCACCTGTCTGAGGAAATACTCCCCGTTGAACACGATCATGCCGAAGCTGAACCTGGGCAGCGCGCGACTCATGCCGCCACCTCCTGCACAACGGCATTGCGATCCAGATCATCGGCGATGAAGTCGAGCAGTCGCCGGCTGATCTGCGTGTAGCTGAAGCGTTCGATGACGGCGGCGCGCATGCTGTGGGCGATGGTAGCCCGGCGGTGCGGATCATTCAGGAATTGTTCGACGCGCTGCCGGAGCTCGGCGGCGGAGCGGAAACAGACCTGGTCGTATTCGGGCCAGATCGAACCCGCCGAGCGGATGTAGCCGCCGTCGTCGGACAGTCGCAGCAGGTCCAGGAAGCTGCTGTGGATGGCGAACGGATCGACCCCCAGCACGGTGCGGACCTGATCGAGCAGCGCCTGGACCGTCGGCGGAGCCTTGGCGCGCAACGTCGCATCATCCGTCACGTCGTTGTCTACACACCACTCGTAGATCTGCTGGTAGATCCGCTCGATAATGTCTCCCGGACAGTAACGGATCAGGAAGAAACCACCCGCCGACAAACCCTCGAACAGCCGCTGGTGGACGGCGCCGAAAGGCGTGATCTGGAGATTGATCCTGCTGGCCTGATAGATCGCGGCCAGTTCGGTCTGATGGCAGGCGACGCCGCGTGCGAATCTGGCGAAGCGCGGATGCTGTTCCCATCCCCGGCCATACAGGTGCAGCTTCAACCCGAGATCCGCTGCCCACTGTAGCGCCTGATGCCGGAACATGGCGTTGTTGATGCGGTGGTTGAAAAAGTCGAACAGCGACTGTTTGGAGGTTTCGTCCAGCCGCAGACGCAGCCGTGCCAGGGAACTGTCGATAAAGGTCTGGATGTGGCTGGCGTGCGGGATGGCCTGCCCGCCGTCGTACACGCCGCGCATCTGCTCGAAGACGTCGATGAGCAGCTTGCGGGCATCCGGATCGGCGCGCTGAAGCTGTTCGCTAAGCAGGGCGGTGGCGGGGGTGGAGGCATGGGAGACGAAGCTGATGTCGCAGCCGTATTTCTCGATCTCAGCCGGCCCGAGCTGGCGGGGCGCAAAGCGGCGGTGGTTCACGCCAACCTGCGCCGGCATGAATCGCGACTGCGGATAGCCGTACTGTTGCCCCAGTGCCGCCCGGCCGAAGCCCAGACAGTAATCCCGCGGCCCCTGCGCCGCGCCGGCCTGCGAGCTGAAGATCGTCGGCAGCTTGTCCTGAACCCACATCACGCAGGGAATGGCCCGGGGCAGTCCGGGCATCTCCGCGCGGTAGTGGTCGATCAGCAGGATCAGATCCGGGCGATAGTCCACCACCGCCTGCGCGAAGCAGAGGGGATTGGCGATTTCGTGGTCGGCCTGTTCGATGATCAGTCGCGTGTCATGCCCCAGCTCGTGCATGGCCTGGAGCCAGTCGTTCATCGAGTGCTGGAGGAAGGTGGTATACAGGCTGGTGATGCCCATGATCCGCATCGGTTCGCCACGGAGCCTGCGGACAATGGTTTTGACATCCAACCCGGCGTAGATCGCTTCGATCTGCCGCGTAAGCTGCTGCATCCGGGCGTTGGCGTGCTGATGTGCCGCTTGCCAGAGCGAATCGACGCTGGTTCCGGCCGGCCAGATCGTCGGATCGATCGTCACGCACAGCTTGGCCCAGGGGATGTGCATGTCGCGCAGCATGGCGTTGCGAAGCTGGTGGATGACATCCTTGCCGGCGAACAGCCGCGCCCGCGCGTCGGCCAGCAGATTCCTCCAGTCGTGCAGATGAAGCACCACCCACAGTCGCTCCAGACTGCGTGTGAGCAGGTAAAGAGGCGGGCGATGTCCGGGCGTGCGGGGCGTGTGGCAGGGCAGATCATACAGCGCCTGCCACAGCCAACCCTGATCCAGCCCGGCGACCATGACCGGCTCCGTACACCTGCCAGCGGGAAACAGCTTGCGGATGATTTGCGTCGCTGCACCGGGGGTGAGCGCGGTGGGAACTGGCTCGATTTGACCATCCAGCGCGCGGCCCAGGCGCAGGCCATCCGTGGCCGTCGCGCAAACCCATTGGTGGTCTGGGACGTAGGCATACAGCCGCTGGGTCAGAACCTGATCTCGCCCTGCCAGCGCCTCCAGGTTCGCCTCCCATCGATCTTGCCAGTTGCGCAGTTCCCGCCAGTCACAGGACATGTTCTTGATTATCGGATGATGTGATGGCTGGGCGTGAGGAATTATCGGACGTGTCGAAGCGGACGCTGTGAGCTGTATACCGCCTTCGGGCGGATTCGATCCCGCCCGCACCTCACGCTAAGCTGGGCGTTGGACAATGACTGCCCAATGCCCCGACGCCGCTGCTCCCACGCCGCTGCGCTCGCGACCAGTCGCGATCGTGGTAGGCTCGCTGCTGCTGGCGGTGGTCTACCTTCGCTGGCAGGGGCGGGTGTGGTGGTGTGCCTGCGGTGGGCTCAGCCCTGTCTCGATCACCGTATGGTCGCCGCACAACTCGCAGCATCTGCTCGATGCCTACAGCCTATCGCACGTCCTGCACGGCGTCATTTTCTTCGGGGGGTTGTGGCTGCTGCGGCGGTGGCTGAGCCTGAACATCCGCGCCGCCCTGGCCGCCGGCATCGAAATCGGCTGGGAAGTGCTGGAGAACTCCCCGATCATCATCAACCGCTATCGGGCGGCGACGATCTCGCTGGGATACAGCGGCGACTCGATCGTCAATTCCCTGGGCGATGTGGCCAGTTTCGTGCTGGGCTTTTACGTGGCGCGCAAGCTGGGGCTGTGGTGGTCGCTGGGGCTGATTCTGGGAATTGAGCTGGTGATGTTGTGGCTGATGCGGGACAACCTGACGCTGAATGTGCTGATGCTGCTTTGGCCAATCGATGCGATCCGGCGATGGCAGAGCGGCGGGTGAGGATCGGATGTGCGGCGATGACTCCACAGGGGCAGGCTGACGACATTGGCAGCATCTGAGACTCAGTCGCAAAAATCGCTTTGGACGCTGGAATTGACCGCCGCCAGTTCCTATATTCCCTTGTGCTACGAATCCATGCTGTCGCGGAGCACGAAGGTCGATTACGCACTGTTGCTACCCGCGTTGCCAGACCGGAGCGGGGCAAGGGATGTAATTAACTTAAGTGATTGATGGAGATACACTTATGGCGATCAAGCTGACCGAAACCGCCGCCCGTGAGATCAAGCGGATCATCCAGGAGCAGAACCTCCCGGCCGAGCAGACCCGCCTGCGCGTCGGGGTCAAGGGTGGCGGGTGTAGCGGCTTCACCTACATGCTGGACCTGACCGAGGAGCCCAAGACCGACAACGACGAGGAGATGGATTGCCACGGCGTGAAAATCCTGGTGGACATGATGTCCGCCCTGTACCTGGACGGCACGGAGATTGATTTCAGGGACGAGGTCATGGGGCGAGGGTTCGTCTTCAAGAACCCCAACGCCACCAGCACCTGCGGCTGCGGATCCTCGTTTACCGCCTAAGCCGGATCTGGCCAGCAAGGTCGCATGCCCCGGTCAACAGGAACGTGAAGGTGCGCAATGCCAACCGCAGAAGTCGAAATCGAATCACTGGCCAACCGCGAGTACAAGTGGGGCTTCGTCACCGACATCGAGGCCGAGTCGGCCCCGCCGGGACTCAATGAAGACATCATCCGCTTCATCAGCCGCAAGAAGGAAGAACCGGATTGGCTGCTGGAGTGGCGGCTGAAGGCGTATCGGCACTGGCTGACGATGGAGGAGCCGCACTCCTGGCCGATGATCAAGTACCCGCCGATCGACTACCAGTCGATCATTTACTACTCGGCTCCCAAGCGGGGCGGAAAGTACAAGAGCCTGGACGAGGTGCCCAGGGAGATCCTTGAGACCTACGACAAGCTGGGCATCCCGCTCAACGAGCGCGCGGCCCTGCTGGGCATCGAGCAGGAAGGACACACGCCCGTCGCCGTCGATGCCGTCTTTGATTCCGTCTCGGTCGCCACCACGTTCCAGAAGACGCTGGCGGAGAAGGGCATCATCTTCTGCTCGATGTCCGAGGCAGTGAGGAACCATCCGGAACTGGTCCGCAAGTACCTGGGTTCAGTGGTTCCCTACAGCGACAATTTCTTCGCCACGTTGAACAGCGCGGTGTTCAGCGATGGCAGCTTCGTGTATGTGCCCAAGGGCGTGCGCTGCCCGATGGAGCTAAGCACCTACTTCCGAATCAACGCCCGCAGCACCGGGCAGTTCGAGCGAACGCTGATCATCGCCGACGAAGGCGCTTATGTCAGCTACCTGGAGGGCTGCACCGCCCCGCAGCGGGACGAGCATCAGCTTCACGCGGCGGTAGTCGAGCTGATCGCGCACGACAACGCGACCATCAAGTACAGCACCGTGCAGAACTGGTACCCCGGCGACCCGAAGACCGGCAAGGGCGGCATCTACAACTTCGTGACCAAACGCGGCGCCTGTCGCGGCGTCAACAGCAAGATCACCTGGACGCAGGTGGAGACCGGATCGGCCATCACCTGGAAATATCCGAGCTGCATCCTTCAGGGCGACAACAGCGTCGGGGAGTTCTACAGCGTTGCGCTGACGAACCATTATCAGCAGGCCGACACCGGCACCAAGATGATCCACATCGGCAGAAACACCCGATCGACGATCGTGTCCAAGGGTATCTCCGCCGGTTTCGGGCAGAACACCTATCGCGGGCTGGTCAAGATCCTCAAGGGCGCGGCCAACAGCCGCAACTACACCCAGTGCGACTCGCTTCTGCTGGGCGACAAGTGCGGCGCGCACACGACTCCGTACATCGTCGTGCACAACAAGACCAGCCGCGTCGAGCATGAGGCCAGCACCAGCAAGATCGGCGAGGACCAGCTCTTTTATTGCAGGTCACGGGGCATCAGCCTGGAAGACGCCGTGAACATGATCGTCAACGGCTTCTGCAAGGACGTGTTCCGCGAGCTGCCGATGGAATTCGCCGTCGAAGCACAAAAGCTGTTGGGCGTGAGTCTGGAAGGAAGCGTTGGTTGATTGGCGGCCGGTGAAACAGGGACAGAACAATGGCATTGCTTGAAATCAGAAACCTACATGCAGGCGTGAAGGATCGCGAGATCCTCAAGGGCGTGGATCTGACGGTCGAGGCCGGGGAAGTCCACGCGATCATGGGCAAGAACGGATCGGGCAAATCGACCCTGGCGCAGGTGCTGATGGGCCGCGAGACCTACGAGGTCACCGAAGGAACCGTCACCTACAAGGGAATGAACCTGCTGGAGCTTTCGCCGGAGGAGCGGGCACGCGAGGGCGTGTTCCTGGCGTTCCAGTATCCGGTGGAGATCCCCGGCGTCAGCACGAGCTACTTCCTCAAGGCCGCGGTCAACGCCGTCCGCAAGCACCGCGGGCTTCCGGAACTGGACGCCGCCCAGTTCATCAAGCTGGTGCAGGAGAAAATGCGGCTGTTGAAGATGGACCAGAGCTTCATGAACCGCGCGGTCAACGAAGGGTTCTCCGGCGGCGAGAAAAAGCGCAATGAAGTGTTCCAGATGGCGGTGATGGATCCGACGCTGTGCCTGATGGATGAGACCGACAGCGGACTGGACATTGACGCGCTGAAGATCGTGGCCAACGGCGCAAACACATTGCGCCGACCCGACCGCGCCATCATCATCGTCACCCACTACCAGCGGCTGCTGAACTACATCGAGCCGGACCGCGTGCACGTGATGCTCGACGGGCGGATTGTCAAGAGCGGTGACAAGAGCCTGGCGGTTGAGCTGGAAGCCCGGGGGTACGACTGGGTCGAACAGGAAGCCCGGCAGGCGGCACTGGTCTGAGCGTACGGGCAGGACATCGCAAACGCGACAGAGAACGCAATGCTGACTCAAGAACATTACGTCTCCACCTTCTCGCGCGTCGCCAGGGATGTGGGCACCGGCGGCGACGGCAAGGCGCTGCCCGCGTGGTTTGAGCAGCTTCGGCAGCGGGGGATCGACCGCTTCAGCGAGGTCGGCTTCCCTTCGACCCGGCTGGAGGACTGGCGCCACACCAATGTGGCCCCGATCGCCAGGATCCCCTTCAAGCCCGCGCCGCCCAACGAGCAGGCCTCGATCGCCCTGATCTATCCGTACAGTTTCGGGCATGATGCGGTTTGCCAGGTGGTCTTCGTCAATGGCGTCTACTCGCCGGGCCTGTCCAGTCTGCGCGCGCTGCCGAAAGGGCTGCGGGTGGCGAGCCTGGCTTCACTGCTGCAAACAGGCAGCAGGCGACTGGAATCGCATCTGGGGCGATATGCCGACATCCAGGCCAACCCGTTCGTGGCGCTGAACACCGGCTTCATCCGCGATGGCGCCGTGGTCTATCTGGAGAACAACACGACGATCGACCGCCCGATTCACCTGCTGTTTCTGACCACGCCCGGCGGCGAGCCGATCGTCACGCATCCCCGCGTGCTCGTTGTTGTCGGACAGAACGTCGATGCCAAAATCGTCGAGACCTATGTCGGCGTGGGCACGGGCGTCTATTTCACCAACGCGGTCAGCGAGGTTGTGCTTGGCGAGCACAGCCGCCTCGATCACTGCCGGCTTCAGCACGAGACGCTGGAGGCGTTCCACGTCTCCACCACTCAGGTGCAGGTCGGACGCTCCAGCACGTTTATCACGCAGTCGGCGACGCTGGGCGCGCAGCTCACCCGCAACGATGTGAACATCGTGCTGAGTGGCGAGGCCGCCGAGGCCACCATGAATGGCCTGGTCATCCTCAATGGCACGCAGCATTGCGACAACCACACGCTGCTGGACCATGCCAGCCCGAACTGCCCCAGCCATGAGCTGTACAAGCACGTTCTGGACGGCAGCTCGACCGGGGTGTTCCGCGGCAAGATCCTGGTGCGTCCGGGGGCGCAGAAGACCGACTCCAAGCAGACCAGCCGCTCGCTGCTGCTCAGCGACGACGCGGAGATGAACAGCCAGCCGGCACTGGAAATCTATGCCGACGACGTGAAGTGTACCCACGGCTCGACCACCGGCCCGGTGGACGAAGAGATGCTGTTCTACATTCGCAGCCGGGGCGTGGCCCAGGAGGCCGCCCGACACCTGCTCACCTACGCATTTGCGGCGGACATCACCCGCCGGATTGCCGTCGAGCCGGTCAGGCGGTATGTGGAGAACTACATGGCCGCGCAGCATGGGCTGCCGCAGGACCTGCGGATCACCGATTTGGGACGTCACGATGAAGAACACCGCTGAGCTGGCTCAGACCGCCGGACCGGACGCTCGCTTCCGGGCCGCTTCCGACAGACCCGGGCTTGAGGCTGCGGCCGGGTGGCGGTTTGATGTGCATGCGGTGCGGAAAGACTTCCCTATTCTTCAGACGCTGATGAACGGTCGGCCCCTGGTCTATCTGGACAACGGGGCCACCACCCAGAAGCCGCGACAGGTCATCGATCGCCTGGTCCGCTACTACGAAACTGAAAACGCCAACATTCACCGCGGCGTCTACGCCCTCTCGCAGCGCGCCACCGAGGCCTACGAGCAGGCCCGGCAGAAGCTGGCCCGCTTCATCAACGCCCCGGACCCCAGAGAAGTCATCTTCGTTCGCGGCGTGACCGAAGCCATCAACCTGGTGGCTGCAAGCTGGGGCAGAAAGTTCATCAACGCCGGCGACGAGATCGTCGTGTCGGCGATGGAGCATCACTCCAATATCGTTCCCTGGCAGTTCGTCTGCGAGGCGCGCGGCGCCAAGCTGCGGGTCATACCCATCACCGATGCCGGCGAGCTGATCTTCGAGGAATACGCCTCGATCCTTCGATCCGGGCGGGTGAAGCTGGTCGCCATCACGCACCTGTCTAACGCGCTGGGGACGATCAATGACGTCAAGCGTGTGACGAAGATGGCCCACGAGGCGGGGGCCAGGGTTCTGATCGACGGCGCACAGTGGGTGGCGCATTTCCCAACCGACGTTCAGGACATCGGCTGCGACTTTTACGCTTTCAGCGGGCACAAGCTCTACGGCCCGACGGGAATCGGCGTACTGTGGGGCCGCCGGGAGCTTCTGGAGGCGATGCCGCCGTTTCACGGCGGGGGGGACATGATCGAGACGGTTACCTGGGAGAAGACCACCTACGCGCCTCTGCCGAACAAGTTCGAGGCCGGCACGCCGGACATCGCCGGCGCGATCGGGCTGGGAGCGGCGATCGATTACCTCAACTCGATCGGTTTTGAGTCGCTTGCGCCCTATGAGCATGAGCTTCTGGAATACGCCACGCGACGCCTGACTGAGCTGCCCGGGCTGCGGATCATCGGCACGGCGGCGAACAAGGGGGGCGTGATCTCGTTTGTCATTGATGACCCGCCCATTGCGTCGCTGGACGTGGGAATGAAGCTGGATGCAGAGGGCATTGCCGTGCGAACCGGGCATCACTGCGGCATGCCGCTGATGCAGCGGATGGGTGTTCCGGGGACGATCCGGGCCTCGCTGGCGATGTACAACACGCATCAGGAGATCGATGCCCTGGTCACGGCGCTGCGGAAGATCATCGACGCGGCGCGGCGGCAGGCCGCCACCGAAGCAAAGCTGCCGGCCGCCACGGAGATCGTTTTCCCGCCGGCCAGCGGTCCATCTCCGCAGGCCGTCGCCGACGAGATCGCGCAGGTTTTTGAGCTTCTGCCCGACCGCAACGCCAAGACCGAGCAGGTGCTGGATTACGGCAAGCAGTTGCCGCACTACTTCGACATTCTCAAGAACCTGACGCAGCGGATCCCGGGTTGCATGTCGCAGGTGTACATGATCTCGCGGCGGGTTCCGGGCACCACCGACCGCTTCGAGTTCGTCGCCGACGCCGACGCCGACATCGTCCGCGGGGAAATCGCCATTCTTCAGAAGATCTATTCCGGGCAGCGCGCCCGCGATGTGGTCGATTTCGACATCGAGAGTTTCTTCAATCGCATCGGTCTGGAGCACTTTCTGACGGCGCAGCGCCGCACCGGACTGGCCAGCATGGTCCGCCGGATCCGCGCCGACGCGGCGGCGATTGCCGAAGGCAAGTCATGAGCGAGCAGAGCGATCAGAAACCGCCGCAGCCGATCGTGAGCCTGCCTGTGCTGCCGAGCTCGGACAAGCTCGAGCAGCTCCGCAGGGAGCTGGCCTCCAGCCCGCCGACGCAGCAGAAGAAGCTGAACGAGACCACTCTGGTCGATCGCGTCGTCGATCAGACCAAGACCCCGAAACAGAAGGCCATCGAAGAGAAGGTCATCGAGAAGCTCAAGAGCATCTACGATCCGGAAATCCCGGTGAACATTTACGAGCTGGGATTGATTTACGACATCGATGTCGATCCGGAGACGTCGGCGGTCTATGTGAAGATGACGCTCACCGCGCCCGGCTGTCCCGTCGCGGGCTCGCTGCCCGCAGAGGTGCAGCGCAGGATCGAATCGATTCCCGAAGTCTCGCAGGCGGTTGTCGAGCTGGTGTGGGATCCGCCCTGGACCAAGGACCGCATGTCGCAGGCCGCTCTGCTGGAGCTGGGTTTGCTCTGATTTTGAGGGATTAACGCCCCGGGTTCGCAGGGCCGCGTGTCACGGCGCGGGATTCCGCGGCGCGAGCGGAGCCTTCCGGCGCCGATGACGGCCGCGCCCAATTCCGTCAGCCCATTCGGGAGATGCGCATCTGGATAGCCGCGCGGCGGATCGCGACGGGCTGGCCGTTCTGCACCGGCGCCTGGAAGAAGCTGCCGCTCACGGGCGTGGTCGGAAGCTGGTCGATCGCGTCCAGCGTCGAGAGGCCCGAGACGACCTGCCCGAAGACCGCGTAGCCGAACGGACTCCATCCGGGAATGCCGTTGTTCGGGTTCAACTCCGGATTGTCGGTGACATTGAGGAAAAACGAGCTGGTAGCGGTGGCGGTGCCCTGATCGTCGGAGGCGCGGGCCATCGCAATCGACCCGCGGATGTTGGGCAGTCCGGCTTCCAGCGGGATCGGCGGCAGGGTGTCGATGGCGCTATTGGCCAGGTCCAGGCTGGTAAACGCCCCGCCCTGAAGCACCGAGATCATCGAGTTCTGCTCGACACGGCTGTTGCGGTGAATGATGGTTCCGTCGTAGCGACCCGTGTTGATGTAGCGGATGAAGTTGATGACCGTCTGCGGGGCCGCGTCCTTGCGCAGGCGAATTGCGATCGCGCCCATGGTGGTAGAGATTCTGGCCAGGGGCGTGTCGCTCTTGTCGTTGACCGCCAGGAAGTTGAAATCCCCGCCCGCTACCCCGTTGCCGCTGGGAAATCTGCCTTTGAACTCACCGTCGAGGTTGTGTCCGTCGGTGGCCTTGATTCGCGAGGCGATCAGTCGCACGCGATAGCTGGTGCCGGCTGGGATCGAGCCGCGGACGGTGATGCGGTTGCCGGACAGTCGCACGGAGGCCGGCACACGGGCGTCGTCGGCGGTTCCGAGTTTGCGGTCCGGGCCGTGCAGATACATGTAGACCGAGGTCTTGCTGACCGTGGACGGATCCACCGCGGCGTTAAGGGTGATGGTGGCTTCGCCGCGATTGTCGGCGATGACCCCCGCCACCGCAGGCAGGTGCATCAGGGTGCGGCATTCCAGCGTTTCAAAGAACTTCGACAAGGGCACAGGCTGATCCTCCTACGCCAGTGGGACAACCTTCATCCTCAGTGAGATTCGGCGAACGACGATCAGGTCGCGCAGCGGGTTGAGTCCGGCCTGCGCCTGGGTCGCGTCGTTAACCGGTACTGAATTGGTCAACGTGCCCGGGAACGACAGCGGCGGGTTGAGATTGGCGAAATTGATCCTGGGCTTGGCGGCGATGGCATCCAGCACGGCCAGCCCCGCGGCGCCGACCACTTCGCCGAATGCGGTGAAAGGCCCGGATCCGGTGCTCGTATCGTCCAGGAACGTGTTGTTGCCGAGGTTGAAGAAGAACTCGTTGGTGCCCGAGTTGGGGGATCCGGTCAGTGCCAGAGACAGCCGGCCACGCGTGTTGCTCACGCCCGGTTCGCCCTGCACGGGTGAGAATGCTTCGACGTCTTCCAGCTCGTTGCGGCTGTCGATTTTGATCCCGCCGCCCTGAATGACGAAGCCGGTTTCAGCGCGGGTGAAGATCATGTTGTCATACAGCCCGGCGTTGACATAGCGGAGGAAGTTGGCCACGTTCTTGGGCGTCAGATCGGTGAACAGCGAGACATTGAACGCCCCGGCGCTGGTGGACCAGCGTGCCAGGGGTCGGCCGGTGCGGACGAACTTTGTGCGGACATCGAAGATGCCGCCGGGAACGCCGTTGCCGCTGGGGAATCGGCCGGTGAACTCGCCGTCAAGAAAATCCCCGTCGGATGCCTTGATGGTCGAAGAGATCAACCGCACGCGGTACTGCTCAGTGGGCCGAACGGTGCCGCGAATGGTGATGCGCTGATTGGAATAGCGAACCGACGCAACCACGCGGGTATCATCAGCGGTACCGAGCGCGCCGTCGGCGCCGGCGGTGTACATGTAGACCGATTTCTTGTGGACGGTCGTCGGATCCAGCGGCGCGCTGACGGCGATGGTCACCTCGCCACGATGATCGGCGAACATGCCGGTCACGTTGGCGTGCAGGTGTCGGCGCTGCTCCAGCGGCTCGACGAACCCGGCGGGCGAGGCAGACGCGACCGAGCGGGCGCGGCCAATGACCTTCAGCGAGCGAATCACACGATCCAGCAGCGGAATGCGCACGGCGGTTCCTCCAAGGGTCCAATGGCTCAAACAGAATAACCGGGCGTTTCGTGATGATGCCCGTTCCGGTTTTTCAGTATCGGGATGAATAGCGGCACGGCGGCAAAGTGTCAAAAGTCGGCTCGCAGCGGCTCTCCCGAACTCCCGGCGTGCCTTAGAGACGACAAGGAGACCTACATGCTTTCATTGGCGCTGGTCGGCGGGGCTCACATCCACACGCCCGGGTTCCTGAAGATCCTCCAAAAGCGCGCAAGCGTGAAGTTGGCGGCGGTCTGGGACCACGACGCGGCCCGGGCGCAACGCCGCGCCGCGGAGGCGGGCGGGGCGCAGGTGGTGGATGATGTCGCTGAGATCTGGCGCGATCCGCAGATTCGGGCTGTGATCATCTGCTCGGAAACCAATCGTCATGAGTCGCTCGTCTGCGCCGCCGCTCAGGCGGGCAAGCACCTGTTCGTCGAAAAGCCACTGGGCATCGGCGCCGCCGACGCGCATCGCATGGCCAATGCGATCGAACGCGCCGGTGCGATCTTCCAGACGGGCTACGTATCGCGCGGATGGCCGCCAATCCTGTGGCTGCGACAGCACGTGCAGCAGGGGACTTTCGGCAAGATCACCCGCGCCCGCGCCAGCATTTGTCACTCCGGCGCGCTGGGCGGATGGTTCGACTCCGAGTGGCGCTGGATGGCCGATCTGGAGCAGGCGGGCGTGGGCGCGTTCGGCGATCTGGGAACTCATGGCCTGGACATCCTGATCTGGCTGCTGGGGGAAGTCGAGTCGGTGACGGCGGCACTGGATCCCGGGACGGGGCGATATCCGAATTGCGATGAAACCGGCGAGGCGTTGCTGCGTTTCAAGAATGGGACCATCGCGACCCTTGCCGCCGCCTGGGATGACCTGGCCAATCCGGTGCAGTACCTGATCAGCGGCACGGAGGCACATGCGGCGATCATCCAGGATGAGCTCTACGTCGTGAGCCACAAGCTCGGACTGGACGGCAAGACGCCGATCAAGGCTGCGGATTGTCCCAAAGGTTGGCCGCACCCGCTGGACTTGTTCCTTGATGCGGTGGAGGGTGGGGCCGGTCAGACGCCGCCCGGGTCGTCGGCACTGCTCGTGGGGGCGCAAGAGGCGGCGTACCGCAGCGCGGTGATGGAGAAGATTTATCTTTCGGCGCGATCGCGGGCGTGGGTTGCGGGACTGTGAGACGCTACACTGGATGCACCCGGCCAGGCGGGGACCGACGCAGCAGAGCAAAGGAGGGCTTCTGAGGAGCGGCCATGAAGCATCGAGCGGCGATTCTCCATTATGGCTGTGCGGTGGTGTCGGTGGCCGTGGCGTTGGGGGCGGTGCGCGGCATCGGACCCGCCGCCACAGGCGTGGCGCCGCTCTTTTTCGCCGCGGTGATGATCAGCTCCTGGTACGGCGGCCTGGGGCCGGGACTGCTCGCCTGCGCGCTGGCCGGGCTGGCGACCACCTTCTTCATCATCGAGCCGATCCATTCCTTTGCCATTGGGACCGACGACCTGATCCGCGAGATCATGTTCGTCGCGGTCTCGGTGTTGATCAGTTCACTGCACACCTCGACGCGTCGATCGGAGCTTCGCTATCGCCAGGCGATGGAGCAGGCCAATGCCGCCAACAGCGCCAAGGACCGTTTTCTGGCGGTTCTCAGCCACGAGCTGCGGAACCCGCTGACGCCAGTGCTGGCGGCGGCGACGCTGCGCAGCGACGACGCGCAGCTCGATTCGGCCATTCGCGAGGATTTCCGCATGATCCGTCGCAACATCGAGCTGGAAGCCAGGCTGATCGACGACCTGCTCGATTTGAATCGCCTGGCCCGGGGCAAGCTGGCGCTGGCTCGCCAGACGATCGATATTGGCGCCACAGTTCGCGACGCCGTCGCCATCTGCATGCCGGAGCTGAACAGCAAGGATCTCAGGCTGGTGATGCACGACACGGCCACGCGGCGAGAGGTACACGCCGACCCCGTGCGGCTGCGGCAGGTCTTCTGGAATCTGCTGAAGAACGCGATCAAGTTCACAGACTGTGGCGGGGTCATTACGGTGGCGATCCGAGATGCTGTGAGCTGCGAGCTGCCCGGGCAGACCGGCGGCGCCGTTGAAGTTGAAGTTGCCGACACAGGCATAGGGATAGCGCCGCAGGCTTTGGGCAGGATCTTCGACGCCTTCGAACAGGGCCAGGAATCGATCGCGCGTCATTTTGGAGGTCTTGGGCTGGGGCTGGCCATTGCGCGGGCGCTGGTGGTGGCGCACCGGGGAAGTATTGCTGCCCACAGCGACGGGCCGGGGCGAGGCGCTCGTTTCACGGTTTGCCTGCCGGCGCGCACACCAGCAGCCCAGACGACTGCGGCGCCGCCGGTTGCACCGGATAAGGCCAACGGGCGCGCAGCCGAAGGCAACGCGGCGGACGGACTGCACATCCTGCTGGTGGAGGATCATGCCGATACCGCGCGCCTGCTGGCGCGGCTGCTGGAACGATCCGCACATCGCGTCTGTCCTGCCAGTTCAATCAAAGAGGCATTAAGCATGGCCCGGGAAGCGACAGACAATCGCAAGTTCGACCTGGTCATCAGCGACATTGGATTGCCCGACGGCAGCGGCATCGATCTCATGCGCGAGCTGCGACGCACGTACGGGCTGCCGGGTATTGCGTTGACCGGATATGCGATGGAGTCGGACATCCGCGCCTGCGCCGAGGCTGGATTCATTGAGCACGTTGCCAAGCCAGTGGATCTGGCCCGGCTGGAGAGCGCGATTCGCGTGGTGGTTAAGAAGCGGTCCCACCCGCCAGCGCCGCCGGTGTCGTCGTCGATGCTGCCGAACGGTCCGACGTCTGCGCGTCGCGCCGATTCTCCCGCTTGCCATTGAGCTGGCGCTAAGCCGCGAACGCGATATCCCTGGATTCGTCGGGCGGGCAATAGCGGCGTGCGTACCACTCCTGGTCTGGCCGGTCGCTCACCCTGGCCTCGGGGCCATACAGCGCTTCTACCATCAGCTTGGCATCCGCTTCATCAGACGCCTCAACCCATCCCCGCAACCGGCCCTGTTTGTCGTGAACGAAGAACGTTTTCATAGTTTGGCTCTCGTCATTTGTTGTTCTGTTACGAGCTGTTCAGCGAACGTGTCGCAGTGGACAGGGAAGCAAGAAACGTTCCATCGCCCCTGGGCCACGGCGCAGGGATTCGGGACGGCAAACTGTCGCGGGAAGGTGGACCTGCCAGACCCGACTTGGACGCGTGATTCAAGGTCTTTGGCTCATGCCCGACTATACGCCGCGGAGGAAATCAAGCGAGTGCAGCAGGGCCGCCTTCTCGCCGGCCTCGCTGCCGTTGAAGTTCTCGTCCTCCAGCTCGACGCACACACCACCTTTGTAGCCCGCGGACTGAAGGATGCGGAAGATCTCGCCCCAGCGCGCCACACCGTGACCGGGAATCGTGTAGCGCCACGTCCACTCGCCGAAACCGTGAGGCTTGGCGAAGGCCGCGCCTTGCGTGCCGTATTCGTACAGAGCGTCGGCATCGAGGTCGGTATCCTTGGCGTGGACGTGCTTCACGTGCGGCGCGAACTCGCGGAGAAAACGAATGTGATCCACGCCCAGGCGAATCAGGTGCGATGGATCGTAGTTGATCCCCGCGCCGCGGCCAACGTCCTTCAGAAACGCGCGCACGGTCTCCGGCGTGCAGCCGAGGTTGGCCAGGTACGGCGCGCCCCCGGGCCAGCCCTCCACCACCAGCCAGGCTCCATGCTCGGCGCATGCGTGCGCGATCGGGGCGAAGCACTCCACGGCCAGGTCGTAGTTTTGTGCCCGAGGTCTGGTTGGATCGGCAGGGATGATGCAGGTGAAAAACACCTTTGCGCCCGCAGGCGCCAGACGTTGGATGTACTCGATGTTGCGGGCGATCAGCTCTTTGCGCGCGCCGGAGTCATCGGCCATGATCCGGCCAAAATCCAGCAGGTCGATCGATCCCACGTCCAGGCCGGCGTCGCGCACGGTCTTGAGGTCCTCGATCGAAACGTTCATCAGATCCAGCAGCGCAAAGCCGCTGGACCTGGCCCATTGCGCCAGTTCCCTGATCGATTTCTTCTGCCAGTCGCTCCAGCCGCGACGAAAGCCGATGGGGAAACTGCCGGTGCGTGTCACGCCAGGTGATGGATTCACTTGATGCTCCTTGGTGTAGCTCGTTGCAGATGTTGTCATCCGCGCCCAGCGGGTTGTCAAATGCGCGCGGTGCCAATGACCGCACAAGTGGACGCGTTGATTTGCGGGCTGCGCTGATGTGCTGCCCAGGCGCTCGCAGGCATCCGCGATCCGGGCGATGCGCAATTGCCAGTCGCACGAACGCTCGCGACGTTTCCAGGGCTACTTCTTCAGGAAGTTGGCCAGCAGCCTTTCGCCCTGCTCGGTCAGGAAACTCTCGGGGTGATACTGCACGCCCTCCAGCGGCCAGGTCTTGTGGCGAATGCCCATGATCTCGTCGTGGTCGGTCCAGGCGGAGATCTCAAAGTCCGCTGGCAGCGTGCCGTTCTTGATGATCAGGCTGTGATACCGCGTGGCAGTGAAGGGATTGGGCATGCCCTGGTAGATGCTCCGCCCGTCGTGATAAATGCGATCGGTCTTTCCGTGCATCAGCCGCTCTGCCCGCACCACCTGCGCGCCGCTGACGAAACCGATGCACTGATGCCCCAGGCACACCCCCAGCAACGGAATCTTCGGACCGAAGTGACGGATGATGTCATTGGAGATGCCGCCCTCGCGAGGCGTGCATGGGCCGGGGCTGATCACGATATGCGTCGGCTTCAGTTCCTCGACCTGCTCGACGCTGACCTTGTCATTGCGAAAGACCCTGATCACAAGGCCCGGCGCCACCTCTCCGAATCGCTGCACCAGGTTGTACGTGAAGCTGTCGTAGTTGTCGATGAGCACCAGCATCGCCAGCCAATCATAGGTCGCGCGCATAAAACAGCAAACGCCCTCGAAAGGGCGTCTGCTGCGGGCTATGGGGTTCCGACCCGGGGTTTCACGGGTGTGATGGGTCGGAATGCGCGGGCTATGTAATGGAGTCAGACCGGACCGATGAAACAACTCCTCACGTGTTGTATCTGCATCGACCGAATCGTCTCATACGGTCCGGCCTGACGAAGACACAATGAGCGAAGCGCGTGCCGCGCGGCCAATTCGGCGGCGGGGCGGCGCCAGGGCGTTTGCCGGGGTCGGCGGGGCGTTTGTCGCCGCTTCAAAGCGGCGGCGCGGCGTTGACAGCGATCGAAACGTCGCGGCCAACTACGACGCGCGGGCCAAAATGACGTGGAACCACCGTACGCCCACTCGCCCCCTCTCGTCCAACTCCGCTCAACTTTTTGATTGTCTGTGTCGCCCGGAGTACCTAACCTATTATCGATCGCTGGCGCGGCGCGTGTTCCTTAGCCGCTTGCCGCCTCGCCGGCTGTGGAGGAGCCTTATGCCTGAAGATGTTGCCCACGATGATCTTGCCGTCATCAAAGTGGAAGGCATGCATTGCCATCGATGCGAGCAGACGATTCAGAAGGCGCTGGCGTCGCGCCCCGGGGTGCGGGAGGTCGAGGTGGATTTCGCCAGCGGGCAGGCCTCAGTCCTGTATGATCGAAATCGAATCACCGTCAGGGAATTGATGGAGACGGTAACGCAGGCGGGCTACCGCGCCACCGGCTTTACCCAGAACCGCGCCGCCAGCCGACGGGGCGCAAGCGGCCGCCAAAACACCGGCAACAGCCCTTCGGCCAGTTCCCTGCCCCAGCAATGACTGATGTGCCCATCGGCGCCGATGAATCCGATCGCCGGCTCCACCGCCTGCGGCTGTTGCTTGATCGACCCATCGAGCAGCGAGTCCGGGAATACAAATACCGATTCGCCCAGGCGATGATTTTCGGCCTGCCGGTTCTGGGGCTTCAGTGGGTTGGCAACCGGCTGGGCGGCACCGCCGAAGAGGCCGAACGCTGGGTTGCCGTCCTCCAGGCACTGATGGGTGGATGGGTGGTCTATCTGTCCGCAACGGGGATGCTCGTCGAGCAAGTGCTGCTGATGTCGCGGCCTGCGCGCCCGTCCAGCCGGGCCTGGTGCGGTCGGCGCAACATTCCCGAGCTTCTGGTCTGCGTTTTTGCCGTTGCGCTGACTCTGTTCAGCCTGCTGTCGGTGACCGGTGTATTTGCGACCGGCCGCCCGTTCTACCGCCCGCTGCTTTTCCATTGGGCGGTCATGCTGTTGGCGGGCTGGTGCGGGCTGCGGTGGTGGATGCTGTGGCGCAGCTCCAGCAGGCCCCCGAGCGATTCAAAAACCATGCCCCAATTATAACGCTTGCTGTTGTACCACCAGCGGGCCTAGATTCGTTCGTATAATACGGCAGTAGACGCTCCCGACCGGGGAGTAGCCACCCGCATTCGTCGCGTGCTGACGAGTAGCGGCGGCGGTCGTCGTCATCACGGATGCCCTCCCGGCGACCGCCCATGCGATTGCCCCATGCTTCGCGTCTGGCAAGACCGGTCGGCAGCGCGCGGGTGATTGCGCGCGGCCGGCCGGTGCTTCGTTGGCACGTGCCTCCGCCGCCCCAAGTGACCCTGGCAAAGGAGGATTAACCCGAATGCTCTGGATCTGGATCGGTTTCATCGCCCTGGTGCTGTTCCTTCTGGCCTTGGACCTGGGAGTGTTTCACCGCAAGGCCCACGTCGTGACGATGCCCGAGGCGCTGGGCTGGTCGGCGGTCTGGATCACCCTGGGGCTGCTGTTCAGCGTGTTCGTCTACTTCGGATACGAGAACCACTGGATGGGCCTGGGCACGCGTCCCGACGCCGTCGATGGACTGATCAACGACGGCAGCCGCGCAACCGTCAAGTACATCACCGGCTACATCGTCGAAAAGTCCCTGAGCGTGGACAATATCTTCGTGATCGCGATGCTGTTCGGGTTTTTCGCGGTGCCGGCGATCTACCAGCATCGCGTGTTGTTCTGGGGCATTCTGGGCGCGCTGGTGATGCGCGGGCTGATGATTGGCCTGGGCGCCGCCCTGATCGCCCGTTTCCACTGGATCCTGTACATCTTCGGGGGGTTTTTGATTCTGACGGCGATCAAGATGCTGGTGATGAAGACCGACCACACCGATCCGGGCGCCAACATCGTCATACGCCTGACACGTCGCCTGTTCCCCGTGACCGACACGTTTCACGGGCAGCACTTCTTCGTTCGCGCCGGATCCAGCCAGTCGCACGAGCCGATCGCCCCGGCGGGCGCGCCCGTCGCCGACGCGGGCGTGCGTCCGCACGATGCCGCCGTCGCCGTCCTCGAAAAAACCGCACGCGGGAAAATCATGCTCACCCCCCTGGCGCTGGCCCTGATCATGGTCGAAACCACCGACCTGATCTTCGCCGTCGATTCCATTCCCGCCATCTTCGCCATCACCGCCGATCCGTTCCTGGTCTTCACCAGCAACGTCTTTGCCATCCTCGGGCTTCGCAGCCTGTACTTCGCGCTGGCCGGAATGATGGACAAGTTCCGCTATCTGAAAGTGGCGTTGGCGATCATCCTGGCGGTCGTGGGCGCCAAGATGCTCATGCACACGTGGCTCAAGCAGGTATTGGGTGAGAGCTTCAACTTCTATCTGCTGGGGCTGGTGCTGATGATCCTGGCGGGCGGGGTGGTGTTCTCGATCCTGGCCGACCGCCGCGACGCCGCCGCCGATCCTGCCGCGCCGCCCACATGCCCGGATCACACAATCTGAAAGCCGGCTGGCGTGTCGATGCATTCGCCGGTTGCGCCCGGATCCTGTGATCATCCGTCCTTCGCGCGGGCCGGCAGGGACTGCTCCTGGCCGCTGTAGTCTACCGAGGCTGCGTGCGCTGCGTCGATGACGACATTGAATCTCCGCTGCCGCGGCATGCCGGCAAATCCGCCGATCCGCCGCCCCAATGTGAGCAGGCCGGCGCGGTCGCTCCAACGGATGGGAGTCCAGGTGAACTCGCCCGATTCGTACCCGTAGCCGTCGCCTTCGTCGTCGTACAGGTCGCAGCTCGCGTCGGCCCCGCCATACACGCGAAGCTCGATCGGGCCATGCGGTTGTTCGTTGGCGTGCTGCATCAGCGGGCCCATCGGAATGATCGACCCGCCACGGACGAACAGCGGCAGACTCGACAGCGGCGCCGGCGCGTCGATCGTCTGGCTGCCGGCGTATCGCTGGTTCGTCCAGAAGTCGATCCAATCGCATCCCGCGGGCAGGTAGACGCGTCGGGACGTAGCGGCGGGCTGGGTTACCGGGCAGACCAGCATCGCCGGGCCGAACATGAACTGATCATCGATACTCAGCGCCTTTGCATCATGCCGGAAATCAAACGCCAGCGCGCGCATCATCGTGTAGTCGCGATGCGTCTCCCACGCGGCCAATGAATAGATGTACGGCAGCAGTCGATAACGCAGGTGAAGGAACTTGACCAGCGTGTCGTACCAGACCGATCCCGGCTCGCCGAAGCGCCAGATCTCCCTGGGCGTATCGGTGCCATGCGCGCGGAGCATCGGCAGGAAGCAGCCGAGCTGGAACCAGCGGACATACAGCTCGCGGTAGGCTTCGTCCTCGCAGCCGCGCGGATAGTCACCGTTCCAGAACCACTGCTCCTTCTTCGCGACGAAGAATCCACCGACATCCAGCGTCCAGCGCGGGTTGCCCGTGATGCAGAAGTTGAGCCCATCAGCGATCTGCTTCCGCAACACCTCCCATCGCGCTGAAATATCCCCCGACCATGTAATCGTGCCGTATCGCTGCTGGCCGGAGTAGCTGCTGCGCGTCAGATTCACGACGCGCTTGTCGCTGCTGACGGATCGCTGCCCTTCATAGATGCCCTGAGAGTGAAGCAGCGAGTAGGCGTTGATGAACTCCGGATCGAGGTACTTCTTGAACTGCTCGACGTTCATCACCAGCCTCTTCCAAGGCTCGGGCTTGACCTTGCCCCGCCAGTCGCCCTCGAACGGCTCCGTGCAGTCACACCACCATGCATCGGTGCCGTATTGGAAGATCCCCTCGTTGCATTGCTTCCAGTACAGTGCCCGTCCCGCGGCGGAAAAGGCGTCGTAGTTCGCGTCGTTGCCCAGCAGCAGACCGGCCTGACGCATCTGGACCTGATTCGGGCACTCCCCGCGCATCGACGGCCAGATCGACACCATGAACTTCACGTTCATTGCATGCAGATCGTCGCAGAGCTGCTTCACATCCGGATACCGCGCCGGATCGAAGCTCTTTTGTCCCCACTGCCCCTTCGGCCAGCTCTGCCAGTCCTGCACGATGCAGTCCAGCGGCAGGTTCCTGCGGCGATACTCCCTGGCGATCTCCAGCAGTTCTTGCTGGCTCCGGTAGTGTTCCTTCGACTGGATGTACCCGTACGCCCAGCGCGGAAACATCGGCACCCCGCCAGTGAGCTTGCGATAGCCCGCGACGATCTGGTCGAGCTCCGGCCCGTAGATGAAATAGAAGTCCATCTCGTCATCCACGTCCGTCCAGAAGTACGAGCCGTACTGGTCGTCGTGAAAGCTCGCCAGCGAGTAGCTGTCCCACAGGATCCCCCAGCCGCGCGACGAGACGATCATCGGCACGGCTACCTTCATGTTCTGCTGATACAGGTACTGACTGTGCCCTCGGTAGTTGAGGATGCCTTCTTCATGCTGCCCCAGGCCATAGATCGCCTCTCCATCGGCGAACTCGAATTCGAGCCTGGTGGAGCAGGCGGTGCGATCCAAAACGGTCGTGTAGTTCTGCGCCGAGGTTCGCACGCCATCGACGGTGCGCGTCTCCTGAACGCGCGCCGACTTGTCGAAGATGTTGCGATAGACCGGCACCTCGTCGAGTGTCTTGCCGCCGCGCGCCGGCTCGCGAACCAGCACGCTGCCCGCCGCGTCGGTCCAGGTGAAAGCCCCGGTGGACTTGAGGATGCTGAGCCGCAGCGATGCGGTAGATAGAGTGATCGACACATCATCTTCGCGCAGTTCCCACGGCGCGTTCTGCCGTGGCTGCGGCAGAATCATGTAACCGGGTGCATCGGCAAACGTATTGCGCAGGGTGTGGGTGACACGGATGATCCGCTCATCGATGATCCGCAGCCGCAGCAACCCGCCGTCGCCGTGAAGGATCAGGGCATCTTCCTGTCGTTCGTGTCGAGTGATCCGCATGCCGGGGAGCATCATACGCGACGACGGCGGCCGCGCGCAGCGCACAGCACGATGCCAAGGCCCGCCAAACCGCAGCCGGCCGGATCGGGCACGCTGGCAATGGGAAGCCCCAGCTCCGCAAGCGCGTCCAGCAGTGTGGACAGCCCCTGGGGATTGGCGATGCCCGCCTGCCAGTTCATCGCCAGCAGCTCCAGGTCGTTTGCATCGATCAGCCCGTCGTAGTTGAAGTCGCCGGATGCCCAGTAGCCCGAGGACTGCCAGTTCATCGCCAGCTTGTACACGTCTCGGATGTCCACCCGCCCGTCGAGCGTCGCATCGCCCAAGAAAGTCACGCCCATCACAACCGTGGTGCTGTCCACCGCCTGGCCGGCGAACGTGGCGATGCCCAGCTCGCCCGCCTCGGCGATGCCGATGCCCGTTCCCGGCAGCGCCCGCACCAGTGCGCTGTTGATCCCCGCGCCGTCCCACTGGCCGTTGTCGTAGCCGCTGATGATCTGCGCCAGCAACGAAGCCAGCGGACTGCTGGCGGGGTCGGCATAGTCGAAGATCCCGGCGCCGCCCAGGTCCAGCGCGCCGCCGTTGAAGCGGATGCTGCTGGTTTCGCCGACGCGCACGAGCTTGTGCGCGCGGATCCATCCGGCGTTCAGTGACAGCGTGGCGCTTGCTCCGCCGCCGCCCACCAGCAACGTGCCCGCGTGCTGTCCGACTGCGTCGACCAGCACCGTGCCCGTCGTGATCCGCGCCGTATCGTACTTGCTCGGCTGCCAGACAATGTCCCAGTTGGTGATCTGCGCGTAACGGTTGCTCGTCGCGCCGCTGAAGGTGATCGGGGTCGGCGCCGGCCACTCGGCAAGCTCGTTGATGTACTCCTCGAGGTTGGTGTAGCCGTCGGAGTCGAAATCGCCGTTGTTGCTTGGGGCGTTGGGGTTCAGCCCATGCGCGATTTCCCAGGCGTTGGGGATGCCGTCGCCGTCGGTGTCGAAGCCCGCCGGACGGCTGACCACGGGCGTGTTCAGCATCGCGCGCCACTCGACGCCCTCGTTGGGGTCGGGGTTGAACGGATCATCCGCCCAGGCGACGATTCGCCCGGTGCCCGTGCGGGCTTCGTGCGCGATCCGCTCATCGATGGTGTCGATGACGGCGTCGCGCATCCACCAGTTGGCGCCGGCATAGCTGAGCACGCGGTTGAACGCGACAGTGGCGCTGTCGGTCACGCCGAAGTAGGGCACCGAGAAAGCCGAGTCGGTAACGAACGTGGAGGATCCGAAGTCGCTGTTGCTCAGCGCCACACCGTCCAGCGCGTCGCCGTCCTTGTTGATGTCCTTCAGATTCCCCAGGTGAAACACGCGTGTGCCGGTGGAGTTGTTGCCGCTGAAGATGCCGGTCCCTCCGGATCGGCTGGTGGTCAACGTGCTGGTTCCGCCCACCGGGTCTTCTCCGCCCGGGCCGGCGAGGTAGAAGTTGCCTACGAACTTGTTGAAGCTTGGCTGTCCGGCGCCGCCGGTGCCGGCGGTGCCCAGCCAGTTGTAAAAGACGTTGTTTCGGAAGTCATTGTGGGCGCCGGTGCCGACCTCGCTGCCGACGCGTGGAAGCCGGCCCTTCAGATGCGCGTAGAGGTTGTGGTGTACGCTGAACTTGGCGTTCGAGCCTCCCTGAAGAAGCGAGCCCAGCGCGTGACCGGTGTAGGTGAGGGTGCCGGCCTCGGCGTCGGCCTGCGGATAGTTTTGCCCCTGCGCGATGTTCGAGTACTGGATGGTCACATTGCCCGCCAGCTCGTTGGCGGAAATCGTCTCGTCGGTGGCATAAACGGTGGTGACGTGATCGATCATCACGTTGGTGGCACTGATGTCCAGGGCATCATAAACGTAGGAGTCGGGGAAATCTCCGGGCGTGGGGGGCTTGCCAGGTTCATTGAAGTTGCGATTGCCGTAGCCCGGGGCAAAGGTGATGTTGCGGATGATGTTGTTGCTGCCCGGCTTGGTTACCCCGCCCATGATGATCACCCGCCCCGGCGCGGTCTGCCCGGCCAGCGTGATGTTCGAGGGGATCGTGAACCGCGATTGCGTGTCCCAGCCGTTGCCGTTGCCGTCCCAGCCCGCGACCGAGCGACCAAGATTGATCACGCCCGCGACGTCGAAGACGATCGTGCGTGGCCCGGCGGGGAAGTTGGCATCGTTCAGGCCGTAGCGAAGCGTGCCCGGGGCGTTGTCCGCGAAGCTGGCATCGAGCCGGGTGACATGATAGACGACTCCGCCGCGTCCGCCGCTGACTGTCCCCGCGGCGCCGTCGGCTCCGGGAAAGGCGGGGATGGTCTGCGCTGCCAGCGTGGCGGTCATGCCCAGCACTGACCAAGCGCCAAATGGAGCCGAACGGATGAATCGCGTCCTCCGCCTCGCACAGGTTGGTGCCATGCAGTGTCCCTCAGGCTGAATCGGTGCGGCATCAGCGCCGCCGGCAACGGCAAGTCTTGCAGCCCAAGGTATCGGGTGTCGCTCGATGCGGCAGTGCGATCCAGCGTAATTGTTTTACGATTTGGCGCAGGGGCCGGGACGCCGCCCGTGAGTTTTCCGGCCAAATTGAGCCGTCGCTGATGCGCGGCAGCCGCAGGCGCATTCGGGCGGCATTGTCGCGCGCCGGGCGGTCGCTTAGCATCTGCCGCAGGCCAGGCGTGCGCGGCAGCCGCAACGCGGCCTGGCACACGCATGAACAGCATCACGCAACGACTCATCACGCTGCACCAGCCACGCACGCTCGTCTTCGGCGCGGGCGCGATCGAACAGTGCGCCCAGGACCTGGCCGCGCGGCGGTTCGGGCGACGCTTCATCGTCACCTCGCCGCCGACGCGATCGTTGTGCCGTCCACTGCAATCGGATGGCACGGTGATCTGGGACGGCGTGTCCCAGGAGCCGACGATCCAGACTTTTTTGGACGCGCTGGCGGCGGCGCGACAGGCGCGGGCGGACGTCGTCATCGGCCTGGGCGGGGGAAGTGCGATGGACGTGGCCAAGCTCGTCGCCGCGTTCGTTGACAGCCAGCAGGACATCCGCGATGCCTTCGGAATCGGAAAGCTCGCCGGACGATCCACCGGCCTGGTGTGCCTGCCGACGACCTCCGGCACCGGAAGCGAAGTTTCGCCCAACGCGATCCTGCTCGATGAAACGGATCAACTCAAAAAGGGCGTGATCAGCCCGCACCTGATGCCCGACGCCGCCTACGTCGATCCGGCCCTGACGCTGAGCGTTCCGCCCGCGGTCACCGCCTCCACGGGAATGGATGCGCTGACGCACTGCATCGAGGCGTACGCGAACAGACTGGCGCACCCGATGATCGATCTGTATGCGCTTCAGGGGGTGAGGCTGATCGCGCAGAACCTGGCGCGCGCCGTCGAGCATGGAAATGACCTTGAGGCGCGGACGAACCTGGCGCTGGGCAGCCTGTACGGCGGGATTGTGCTGGGTCCGGTGAACACCGGGGCGGTGCACGCGCTGGCGTATCCGCTGGGCGGGGAATTTCACGTGGCGCATGGCGTGTCCAATGCGGTCCTGCTGCCGCACGTGCTGGAGTTCAACCTCCCGGCTGCGCCGGATCGTTATGCCGACATCGCCATCGCGCTGGGCGCGCAACGCGGCGGCGACGATCTGGAGACCGCGCGGCGGGGGCTTGAGATCATCAAGGATCTGTCACGCCGATGTGCGATACCCTCGCGGTTGTCGGAGCTGAACATTCCCCGCGATGCCATCGAGCGAATGGCTCGCGCGGCCATGACCGTCACGCGTCTGCTGGAGCGGAATGTCAGGCCGCTGACCCTGGACGATGCGATCGAAATCTACAGGAGCGCATTCTGACCGTGAACGACACGAACGCAAACACGAACCTGAAGACAAACCCACAGACGCCAGGGGGCGCCGCCGCAGGCACCAACAGGTATTGTGGCGTGGTTGTCCCGATGGTCTCCCCGTTCACGCCCGCCGGCGACATCGATCAGCAGGCCGTGCCACGCGTGGTCGAGCTTCTGCTGGCCGGAAGGGTTGCCGGAATCTTCCCGCTGGGCACGACCGGCGAGGCGGCGTCCATCCACCCGATGGAACGTCGCAAGCTCGTGGAATACACCGTCGCCGCCGTCAACGGCCGCGCCATGGTCTACGCCGGAATCTCCAGCAACTGCTTCCGCGAGTCGGTCGAGGCCGCCAGGGATTACAGCAGTTTCGGCGTCGATGCCGTCGTGGCGCACATGCCCTGCTACTATCCGTTGAACGATGCGGAGATCGAGGCGTATTTCCTTCGCCTGGCCGACAGCGTTCCGCTGCCGCTGGTGCTGTACAACATCCCCATTACCACGCATCATCACATTTCGCTGGACGTGGTTGACCGCCTTCGCCGGCATCCGAACATCGTGGCGATCAAGGACTCGGCCAATGACGCGCATCGGCTGACGGAGCTGCTGCGGCGATGCGGCGGGCGGGGCGGATTCCCGGTGCTTCTGGGTTCCAGTTCGCTGTTCACGCACGGGCTGAAACACGGCGGAGTCGGGCTGGTCCCCAGCGGAGCACACCTGGTTGCAGCGGAGTACACCGCCATGTACGAGGCCGCCATGGCCCAGCGATGGGACGAGGTCGAACGCCTCCAGCGCGAGACCGACGCGGTGTGTGCCCAGTACCTGAAAGGCCGGAGCCTCGGCGAGGGGCTGGCGGTATTGAAGTGGATGCTCGAGCAGCGCGGTATCTGCCGCCGCACCATGCTCCCGCCGATTCGAGATTACCAGGGATAGCACAAAGTGAAACCGATCATCGGCATCAGCATGGGTGATCCGGCCGGGGTCGGGCCGGAGATCATTGCCTCGGCGCTGGCGAAGGATGTTGTGCATGAGCTTTGCCGGCCGATCGTCATCGGCGATGCATCGGTAATGCGCCGGGCGACGAGTTACGCGCGAACGTTCCAGCAGATTCATGCCGTCAGGAACGTCGAGGATGCTCATTTTTCGCGCGATGCGATCGACGTCTACGACCTGGGCAACGTCGATGTGCAGAAGCTCGAGATCGGCAAGGTCTCGGCGATGGCGGGACACGCGGCGTTCGAGGCCGTCCGAGTGCTGATCGAGCTGGCGATGGCCGGCAAGGTCCACGCCACCGTCACCGCGCCGATCCACAAGGAGGCCCTGGTCGCGGCGGGACATCATTTCCCCGGCCATACCGAGATCTTCGCGCACTTCACCGGCACCAGCGATTTCACGATGATGCTGGCGGCGGGGAACGTGCGCGTCGTGCACGTCTCGACGCATGTTTCGCTGCGGCAGGCGTGCGATGCGGTCAGGCAGGACCGCGTGCTGAAGGTGATCCAGCTTGCCCACGATGCCTGCCGAAAGCTCGGCATCGACCGTCCGAAGATCGGCGTGGCGGGGCTGAACCCTCACGCCAGCGACGGTGGACTGTTCGGCACCGAGGAACAGCAGCACATCATCCCCGCCATCCAGCAGGCGCGCGCCATGGGCATGGACGTTGAAGGTCCGCAGCCGGCGGACACATTCTTTCCCAAGGTGGTGGCCGGCGCCTACGACATCGCGGTGGCGATGTACCACGACCAGGGGCACATTCCCGTCAAGCTCCAGGGGTTCAAGTACGATGCCGGGCGCCGGGCGTGGGTGAGCGTGAGAGGAATCAACGTTTCATTGGGCATGCCGATCATCCGCGCGTCGGTGGATCACGGCACGGCTTTCGACCAGGCGGGCCACGGCACCGCCAGCGACGCCAGCCTGCTGGATGCGATCGAGTATGCGGCGAAGATGTCGGCGGCGGGGCAGGGGACGACGGGAGAGCGGACAGCGGGGCAGGGCGCGGCGCGGTAGCAGGTCCAATCGATGCAGCGTGCACTGGTGATTGCCGACGATCTGAGCGGCGCCGCGGAGATTGCGGGGCTGGGGCATCGGTATGGGCTGAGCGCGCGACTGGCTCGCGCGCCGGGCGGTGCACCGGCGTCGCCGGGGCTGAGCGTGTTCGACACGGATTCGCGCGCGTTGCCAGCCGAGTCGGCGGCGCAGTGCGTGCGGTCGTTGCTCAGGCATCTTGCCGATGAGCCGTTTGACCTGATCTACAAAAAGACCGATTCGGTGCTCCGCGGTCCCGTTCGCGCGGAAATCGAAGCGGTGATGGAGGTCTTCAATCGACGCGCGGCGTTGCTGGTGGCGGCCAACCCGTCCCGCGGGCGAACCATCCGCCAGGGCGTCTACCGGATCGACGGAGTTCCGCTGGATCAGACGCCCTTTGCCGATGACCCTGATCATCCGGCCCGATCATCGCATGTGCTGGAGCTGCTGGCGAAGCACGGCACGCAGCGGCTGCACATCGCCGATCCCAACGCCTGCGCGACGCTGGAGCCTGGAATCACGCTGGGTGATGCCGGCAGCGCCGAAGATGTGGATCGCTGGGCCAGCCTGCTCGATCAGCAGGTGCTGCCGTGCGGAGGTGCTGATTTTTTCCAGGCGATTCTGCGTCAGCGCGGTCTTGGCCCGGTCAGGCCATTTCTGGACAGGATGCAAGGCGACACGCGACTGTTCGTCTGCGGTAGCGCGTCGGCATACAGCCGGCAACTTGCCCACATCGCTGAGCGCCATTCGGTGCAGGTTCTGCCGATGCCGGACGACACTGGAGTGTGGATCGGACAGGTGCGAGCTGCGCTGGAACGCACCGAGCGAGCGATGATCAACATCGCCCGGCCGATCGACCGCTCCCCCGGCGCCAGCCTGCGGTATCAGGAGGCGCTGGCGGAGGTGGTGGAGGCGGTGCTGCAACGCTCTCGGATCGACCTGATTTTTCTGGAGGGCGGAGCAACGGCGTCGGCGGTCTGCCGTCGATTGGGCTGGGATACGTTCGCTATCGTCGGCGAGCTTGCCACTGGCGTGGTCGCGATGCAGCCGCAGCGGCCGCAGGCTCCCGGCATCGTCGTCAAGCCGGGCAGTTATCCCTGGCCGGATGCGGTCTGGCGCGGCTGAAGCTGAAGACCGGCTCACTTTCGCAGCTCATACAGCAGGTGCCGCAGCTCCGGCAGGATGAGTTGGGTCATCGCCAGCTCCACGGCTTTGGTAGATCCGGGCATGGCGAAGAGGGGCTTGCCGCCGGCGATTCCGGCGATGGCGCGGCTAAGCATCGCTGCGCTGCCGATCTGCTGCCAGCTCAGCATGCGGAACAACTCGCCGAAGCCGGGCAGCAAGTGCGTCAGGTGCTTCTGGATCAGGGGGATGGTCTGATCGCGCCGGCTGATGCCGGTGCCGCCGTTGGTCAGCACGACATCAATCGTTTCGCGAGCCAGAAGGTCCAGCAGGAGCATTTCCAGCTCCGCCGGCTCGTCACGGATGATCTGGTAGAAAGCGACCTGGTGTCCGTCGGATTCGAGCAGTTCCCGGATCCGCCGGCCGCTGGCGTCGGTCGCTTCAGTCCGCGTGTCGCTGAGGGTGATGATCGCGCATCGCGCGACCAGAAGCTGCGACGAGCTGCGGTGCTGTTCGTGGGCCATGACGCGGATTCACGAGGGGATCGCCGGCTGCGTCGTCGGCGGTTCTGCCGTCTGTGGCGCGGGCGAGTGGGGCACTTCGGTTGGCATCTGCTCCTCCCGAACCACGCTCACTCCGCCATCGGCGTCGGTGACGATGATCGTGTTGGCTCCGGGCTTGAGCGTCACGTCGATGCGACTGGGGCTGTCGCGGCTGATGGCCAGCAGGTCGCTGAACGTATGCTGCCCGAGGTAGACGCGCAGGATGGCGTCGGTGTTGCCGACGAATCGCCCGGTGCGTCGTCCGGTGGATGCGGTTTTGCCCGGGGGCACCACCACGCCGCCGATGGGCTCGTCGGCGCGGGGCGACTCGATGGCCAGATCCTCCGGCGACTTCCAGCCCTGCTCCCACGCCGGGCCGTTCTTGGTCAGCCAGACGGTAACCGTTCTGGCCGAGCGGTTCTCGACGGTCACGTCGTAGGTTCGCTTCTGAACCTTCGGGCCGCAGCCGATCAGCAGCATACACGCGAGCAGGCTCCGGCAGCCGAACAACAAAGCGGCGGTTCTCATGCCACGCAATGTACGGGTTTGCTTCCGGGCAGTAAATGATTTTTGTCTGTCCGGGTGTGCGGGCTGGCGGCAGGTGGAGCATCCGCACGGGCCGAACGCCGTGATACTGCATCCATTCACCCGCGACGGATGAGCGAGGAAAAGTACTCCACCGGCGCTGCGGCGTATGCCCGGCGGAAGCTGGATTCATCATCCCATCGCTGCGCCCGCAGCCGGCGAATGGGAACCCGCACGCGTATTTCGTCGCCGCTGAATGGCCAGGGATCCACCGCCAACACATCGTCGGCGCGGCGGAGCTGGAGTGTGACCGGCGTCGTGGCGCCGGGACGAGGCAGCATCTGTTGCACCTGCGAGAATGGCGGGGTTGTGCAACAGACGCCAAGGCTGATCGTGTCCATCGCCTGAAGCAGACGAAAGTCGAACGTCAATCGCTGCTCTTTCGGGTCGGTGGTTGAAGGATCGGCCAGGCCGTTGGTCAGCGGTCGATCGGTGCGCATGCCCAGTCGCTTGCGCAACGACTCCTGAAGCTCGATCATGTTGTGCTGGAAACGATTGATTTCGAATCGTGCGCGGGGATCGGACAGATTCCAGCGGCTGCTGGGACCCGAAGCCGACGGATGCGACGCGGCGAAGATGGACAGGGCCAGGCTGTGAAGGCTGACCAGCAGCCCGGCGTAGTCATCCTGCGCCGCCGCCCGCCGCGCTGATTCCTCCCACACTTTCAGCGCAAGTTCCCGCGGGGATTCGAACACGTCCAGGGGCTGGCCCCGGGCGTTGAGGCTCGGCGCCTGGTCATGCAGCGGCCAGCCGCTGTCATGCATCGCGATCCCGAGGATCGCCGACTGCGAACTTGGCGGCGAAAAGCGATCGTTGCCCAGATGCCTGGCCAGCTCCCCGGCCAGCCGGGCGTGATCATCCTGCGTGATCAGCCAGTACTCGTTGCCAACCTGTCGGCGGATCATCCGGTGAGACCAGTTGAGCCAGGCGGCCTGGCAGGGCTGCTAAAGCTGGAGGAATCCATCACCGATCTGCGGGCCGCGCATGATGCGCACCCGCACCCGGCCACGCTCGGGAAGATGTTGCATCACCACCGAGAATCGCTCCAGATTCAGCACCGGATATCGTCCGATCTGGAGGATCACGTCTCCCGGCTGAATGCCGGCGCGGTCGGCGACGCTGTCCTTGATCACTTCGGTCACGAACATCCCCTGCTCGGTGTTTAAGCCGTACTTTTCGGCCAGCATCGGCGTGACCGGCTCGACGGTAATCCCCAGCCGCTGGCGGGCCTTGACGATCGCGTCAGGCAGCGGCGCCGGACGCGGCTCGATCTTCAGCGGCTTTTGTCCCTCTAATTCGACCTCGAAGGGGCGATTGGCCTGTTGCTTGAGCAGAATCGCGTAGGCATCGACGATGTTGCGGGGCTGTTTGCCGGCGATGCTGCGGACGATTTGCGTCGCGGCGGACTTGCCATGGCCGCCGTCGACACGCTCGATGACCACCTGGATGTTGGCCGGCGGGGTGAGCGTGCGTCGCTCCCGCAGCTTCAGGGGGATCTCCAGCTTGCGGACCTGGGCGGGATTCATCAATTCAGGGATCAGGTCGCGCAGGCGGTTGACCTGGATCGCAAACCCGATGTTCTGCGCGTCGCCGCGAATCGCGGTGTTGATGCCGATCACCTGTCCGTAGGCGTTGAGCAGCGGCCCGCCGGAATTGCCCGGATTGATCGCCGCGTCGGTCTGGATCAGGTCAGTGAGCACCACGGAATTGTCCGGGGCTTTCAAGTCGCGATGAATGGCCGAGACGATGCCCGTGCTGACCGAGTGGCTGTAGCCCAGTGGATTGCCCACCGCGATGACCGGCTCGCCAATCATCAGATCCGCGCTGTCGCCCAGTTCCAGAGTTGGCAGCGGCCGATCGGCACTGATCTTGAGAATGGCCAGGTCGGCTTCGGCATCGGCGCTGATCAGCTCGGCGGGGAACTTTCTGCCATCCAGCAGTTCCACGTCAATCTGGCGGGCGCGGTCGATGACGTGGCTGTTGGTGACGATGTATCCCTCGGGGTGCACGATAAAACCGCTGCCCAGCGAGCCGACGGGCACATATCGGATATCCCCGAAGTCGAACTGCTGCCAGAACGGATCGTTGCCGAACGGACTGAACCGCTGCGCGACGATCTTGGTCGAGGAGATGTAGACGACGGCGTCCTTTGTTTTTTCGACGACGTCAACGGTGACGGTGCGGCGAAGGTTGACCGCGGCGTCGGCCGCGTGCGACGTCGACGCGACGCCAACCGAACCTGCCAACGCCATTGCCGATATCAGCAGCGCGCCCGTGAGCTTGTTCATGAAAGGGATCTCCCGTGCATTAGACACCTACGACGGTAGCACGGTTGTGGCAACGGTCAAACTGCGGCGGACTTCAAACTCCCGCCCGGATGTCGTAAGCTGCGTATGATCGATACAGCCCCAAGGAGCGATTCTCATGGCATTTACACTCCAGATCGGTCAACCGGCACCAGACTTCAAGCTGCCGGGCGTGGACGACAAGGTCTACTCGCTTGAGGATTTCAAGCAGGCCAGGATTCTGGTCGTGGTCTTCTCGTGCAATCACTGCCCGTACGTGCATGGCAGCGAGAAGCGAATGAAAAAGTTTTATGCCGACTACGCGCCTCGGGGGGTGGCGATGGTGCTGATCAACTCCAACGAGACGGAGAACCATCCCACCGATTCCTTCGAGCACATGAAGCAACGTGCCCGGGAGCTGAAGTATCCGTTCCCATACCTTCGAGATGAGACCCAGGAAGTGGCGCGGGCATACGGGGCGTTGCGCACGCCGCACTTTTACGTCTTCGACGAGCAGCGCAAGCTCCGCTACACCGGACGCATGGACGACAACCCGCGGAACCCCGGCCTGGAACGAACCCACGAGCTGCGCGATGCGGTCGAGGCGCTGCTGGCGGGCAAGCAGCCGCCGGTGGCCGTCACCAATCCCATCGGCTGCAACATCAAGTGGAAGGGCAAGCCCGACAAGTGGATGCCGCCGGAGGCGTGCGATCTGGTCTGAGCGGCGGGGTTGATGCTCTTGCAGATCCTCATCCTCGTGGCGGGTCTTGCGCTGCTGATTGGCGGCGCGGACCTGCTGGTGCGCGGGGTGTCGGCGCTGGCGCGTGCGGCGGGTGTGCCGCCGCTGATCATCGGGCTTACTCTGGTGGCCTTCGGTACCAGTCTGCCCGAAGTCGTGATCAACTGTCTGTCCGCCTGGAAAGGCAGCACAGGACTTGCCTTCGGCAACGTCATCGGTTCGTGCGCGGTCAACATCGGCTTCGTGCTGGCTTTGACGGCCATGATCCGTCCGCTTCAGGTCGAAGCATCGGTGATCGTGCGTGAGATCCCGATGATGCTGCTGGCGGTGGCGGGGATGCTGGTGCTCAGCGGCGACCGGTTGCTGAATCACGTGGACCACAACGCGCTGGTTCGCGGGGATGGGGCCATCCTGCTGCTGCTGTTCTGCGTGTTCCTGTACTACGTGATCAAGGATGCCCTGACTCGCCGCGATGAGCCGAAGCTTCAGCACGACGCCCTGGTCGAGGAGGTCGAGCGGAACATTGAGACGGGGCGCGGGCTGGTGGCGGCGGCGGGCCGGGACAGGCCACTGTGGCTCAGCGGGCTGATGTCGCTGGGCGGGCTGGTGGGGGTGGCGGCGGGGGGCAGGCTGGCGGTCGCCGCCGCGGTCAGCATCGCCGAGGCTCTTCGTGTTCCGCAAAACATCGTCGGGCTGACCCTGGTCAGCTTCGGCACCACGCTGCCGGAGCTGGCGACGTGCGTCGTCGCCGCCCGCCGCGGACAAAGCGACATTGCCATCGGGAACGTCGTCGGATCCAACATCTTCAACCTGCTGTTCATCGGCGGAGTGGTATCCATGATTCGCCCGATACCGATCCCTGATGGCGGGCATGTCGATCTGCTGCTGATGGCAGGACTGAGTGCGGCGCTGCTTCCAGTGACCATCCGCGGGCCGCGAATGGTCACCCGCGCCGAAGGCGGGCTGTTGCTGGCGGCGTACCTGTCCTTCGTGGTCTGGCGGACGTTGTTCAGCCGCTGACCATCACCGTCAACCTCCCGGCGCCCCGCGCGGCGCACAAAAAAAGCCCGCGACCAATGCCTTCTTTATCCACAGAGGCCAGCACATTGGGCCTGGGGTGTTGAGTGTTAAGCAGGTCGCAGGCTAGGGATCTTATCGACCACGCACGCCCGCGGACTTGAGCAGGCGCGCGGCCGAGCGTTGCCGATCCGGTTCAATCGCCCCCGGCCCGCACGCGGGCCAGCATCATCAATGTGTGCGAAAAATAAGGACGCAACAGACGTTTCCAGGTCTTCAGCGGGTTCGACCTCGGCTGGACCCAATAACCCTCGAACGGCTCAAAGCCCGTGCGAACCAAGAGCTGGCCGAGCGTGATCGGATCCTGCCAGCCCATGTGATCCTCGTGCACGGCGGGCTTACCGTAGCGCCAGATTTTCCAGGCCGATCCTGCGTAAAACGGGTTCGGCGTTGAAATGATGATCACGCCGTCAGGCTTGAGATGCCTTCGCATGTTGCGGAGGAACCGGCCGGGATTTTCCAGATGCTCGATGATTTCGCCGGCGACGATGGTATCGAAGGTTCGCCCCAGATCCATGGTCTCGACGTCGCCGACGATCACGTTGTAGCCTTGAGCATTCAGGATGCTTACGCCCTGGGGGTCGATGTCAACGCCCAGCACGTCGGGGTTGATCTCGGCAATGCGTTTATGCAGGAGATTGACCTTGTAATGCAGGCGTGCGGCGGCGTCGTGCCGCGCGGGACGGGAATCGACGCAACCCAGGTCCATGACGGTCCGGCCCGGCTGCACGTACCGCGCGATGATCGTAAAGCGGTCGCGAATCGTCTGCCTGAACATTGGCGGTTGTCGGTTCACGGATTGCCTCCGCCTGCGGCTTGTGGCACTGCTTGTTCTGCATCGGGAGCCTGCATCACGAACGCCCACCACCAGGCCTTGTCGCGGCGCGATCGGGCCAGGGGCTGCCAGGGCGGCGGCAGGACGGGTTCGGGTTCGTCAGGGTTCTGGCGGGTGAGAACGACGACAGGCCTCGAACCGCCAGGCTCGATCGCCGCGACGTTCTGGATCAACCGGATGGTGCGGTTGAGGTAGATACCGATCTCTGGTGGTGGGCGTTTGCCCTGAGGGTGCGCGTTGTAGACCACGGCATCGGGACAATGCTCGAGGATGGCCTGCGCCAGCGGGCGGACTTCGGCCCGCCCGGAGCGCGTGTTGCGGTAGCCGTGGATGTACAACGCCTGAAGGCCGAGCATCACGCAGCAGGTGCTCAGGAGCACCCAGGCCGGCACACGGCGTTGCAGCATCGCCCCCATGCCGACAACGCCCGCGCCGATTACTGCGGCGCCGAGGGCAACCGCCAGCGAGTACCACGGCGGGTCCAACAGCGTCGCGGCGGCGATGGGGAAGCCGATCGCCATCGCCCCGACAAGCACCCAATGCCCGAATCCCACCAGGCGATCAACGAACGTCGGCTGTTTCCAGGCACGCAGCATGTGTTCGGCGCCGATGCCGATGGTCACGGCGGCGGCGGGAAGCATCGGCAGCAGGTATCGCTCGGTGCGGTCCTTTGCCAGGCTCATGATCAGGATTGGCACGATCAGCAGAAGCAGGGGCAACAGCAGCCGCCACGTGCGTCTCTGAAGCGACACAACCGCGCCGACGACGAACAAGATCGTCCAGGGCAGGACGTAGGCCAGCATGAATACATAGCTGTACCAGGGGTCGGGTCTGGCGTCGGTGGCGCCTTTGCGGGTGACCTCGCGGTACCAAAGCTCCAAAGCGTCCGGTTCACGGATGAGAATGAGGATGAACCAGGGCAGGGCGATGAGCAGGCAGGTCGCGATCGATGCGAACGTCGCCCCCACGCCGGGGAACGCGGGCGCCGGACGGTGATGCAGTTCAGAGGCATCCGTTTCGTCGCCCGGCCTGGCCATCAGCGGCACAAACCGCGCCAGGAGCAGCCACAGCCACAGCGGGACGATCGACTGAATCAGTGACACCGGGCCTTTGCTGAGCATGGCAAGCCCCAGCGCCGCGCCACCGGCGATGCAGCCCAGCCAGCGATGCCCGGGGCGGGTGCTGAGCATGGCCAGGACGAACATGGCATTGGTCAGTGCTACCCAGCAGGCGAGCTGGATGTCGGTGGTGGCGTAGCGGCAGTAGCGGAGGAACAGCAGGCTGGTGGCGGCGGCGAGTATTGCCAACAGGCCGCAGTCGGGACCGGCGAGCAGTCGTCCCAGCATGCCCGTCGCCAGCAGCATCCCGCACCCGGCCAACAGCGCCGGCCAGCGCGTCTGCCAGGCCAGACGCACAAACCCCCGCTCGCGCTGGCTCGCATCGCGGCTGGAAATCTGGCGCATCGTCTGGTCCGTGATCGCCAGCGCGGTGATCCAGGCGGTCAGCGGTGGCTTGGCCAGGCGCGTCTGGCCCTGAAGGGTGGGCACCAGCCAGTTTCCCTCGCGGCGGATTTCCATGGCGGTGCCGACGTTCAGGCCCTCGGCGCCATTGGAGAACTCCAGCCAGCGCAGCGTCGGCGCCACGGCGGCGAACACGCCCGCCGCCAGCAGCGTCGCCACCGCCAACCACACCAGCGGACGACGGATCCGCTGGTCGAAGCAGTGATCCTCGCTTGACCGTTCCGCCACGACCTGCTGCTGCATCTTCAAACCTCGCTGTCCGCGGTCATTGTTGTGGCCGCCAGCCGGCATGGATCAACGCCTCCACCACCGCCTTGACCTGATGCTCATCGAGCAGTTCATCGTCCAGACGGTGTTCCAGATCGCGCATGGCGCGTTCCAGCAGCGAGGGTTTGGCCTGCGGACTTCGGCCCAGCAGGTTCAGCGTCGCGGCGCGTACCTGGTCAAGTTTGAGGTTCAGGCTCGCCAGCACGCGTGCCGAGGTTCCTTCCGGCTCACGCAGCAGGCCCAGCAGCAGGTGCTCCGTGCCGACGTAGTTGTTGGCCAGCGCGTTGGCTTCGTCGATCGCCCAGGCCAGCACGCGCGAGTACCGATCGGTCTGGGGCAGCGAGCCGCTGGAGGTTGGTGGAGTTGCACTGGGGCCGTGGCACAGCTCCTCGACCTTCTGTCGCACGGTGGGCAGACTGACGTTGAACTTCTCCAGCACGACGGCCGCCAGCCCGCTGCCTTCCTTCACGATCCCCAGCAGCAGGTGCTCGGTGCCGACGTGATCGTGGCCCAGACGCATCGCCTCCTGTCTGGCCAGCGTCAGCACCCGTCGTGCGCGGTCGGTGAATCGGTCGAACATCCGTTGGTATTCCTGTCAGTGGCCTGCCGGCGCTGCCGCAGGCCCGGTGATCGTCTAGCCTCGATTGTCGGATTCTACACGACAGCTCTGATAAATCTGTAGCAGGCGATCCACATGATGCTCAAAGGACAGCTTGGGACGAAGCTGCCGGCAGGCGTCGGACATGCGCGCCCGCAGGTGGGGGTCCAGCAGCTTGTACATGGCCTGGGACAACGCGGCCAGGTCGTCGGGGTCGGACAATACAAAGCCATGGATTCCGTCGGTCATGATCTCGCAGGCGCCGTTGAAGCGTGTGCTGATGACCGGCAGGCCCATGGCCAGTGCCTCCAGAACGACCAGGCTGCATGGATCGTGGCGTGTGGGCAGCACGAAGAAGTCGGCGGCGCCGTAGTAGCGGGCGATTTTGCGATCGGCGCCGACGAAGATGATGTTGGGGTCGTCGGCGTCGGGGTGGTGCCTGCCGGAGCCGACGACCAGCAGCTTCAGCGGCGGTTGTCCGGGCGCTCGGCGGGCGTTGAGCTGCCGCGTGGCCGCGATTGCCTGGGGCACCCCTTTGCGTACAAAGTCCTGAGCGACGATCAGGGCGAGGACATCGTTGGGTCCGATGCCTCGCGCGGCGCGCAGCTTCTGCCCGCCATGCTGCACGTCCGGATCGAACAGATCCAGATCGACGGCGTTGAAAAGAGTAGCCAGCCGACTCGGCGGGAGGCTGGGGTAATGTTGCAGAACCGACTGCTTCACGTAGTCGGAAAGACACAGGACCACGGGTGGATGGGGGCTGTTGAGCAGGCGATGCTCGATGCGGGCCATGGCCCTGCGGCGGGGGTTCAGAAGCGTCTGGAGGGGCCTGCCGGCGACTGCCGCTGCCGCCATGCCCGCGTGCGGATGATATACGTGGCACTGCCGCACCGGGAACATGGCGTGCACGATGTGGTAGGGGGTCTGGCGCAGATGCAGATCCAGGGAATCGAGCATGCGGCGGTAGCGCGCGGCTCTGGTGAACCCGCGGGCCGGCAGCTCGACGAGTTTCACGCCCGCCGGAGGATCGGCAAAATGCGTCGCCACCAGCGAAACGTGATGTTCCCGTCTGGCCAGCGCCGCGGCCAGATCGATCGTGTAGCGTTCGGCCCCGCCACGCATCGGATCCGCATGAAGAATGACTAAGGCGATATTCACAGGGCGAGTCTCATGCTGAGCGATGGGCGAGCTGGCCTGTGCGGTTTTCCGGGCTGGGTTTTGCTCGCGGCTGGCATCGATTCGTAGTCCCAGGTTCGTGTCACTGGCGGCTTAACAGTATCGCCGACGATCCATGGAGCAAGCCCGCTGTTCCATGGGTGCCGTTACGTGCCTTACGCTCGGACCTTTCGGTTTGAAAAGGATTTACATTGACCGTTTCGCCGGCGCGACGGATAATCCAAGTGCGATGGCGAAGTTTCGGCTGCACAACATGGCGGAGCTGGCGCGGCAAATGAGCTTCGCACCGCGGCAGACTCTGGCCGCGGAGCTTACAGCCGCCGAACACCTCCTGCACGACATTGACCCAGCCAAGGCCTATCCCTGGGAGCTGGTGGTTTTTCGCATCACGGGATATCGGCCGCGACAGAATGGCACGTCGGAGCTTTTGACGGGCTTGGCGCTTCAGCATGACCTGGGCTTGCTGATCGAGCGGCTGAGCGATCGGCTGGAACTGGATACCCGGCAGGTCACTGAGCCGGTGCTGAGCATCGAGGATGTGGCCGAACGCTTCAACGTGACCAGCAAGACGATTCAGCGCTGGCGTCGGCGTGGTCTGGCGGCCAGGCGATTCACGTTCCCCGATGGCAAGCGTCGCGTGGGTTTTCTGCTCAGCAGCGTCGAGCGGTTCTTTACTGTCCGACGCGAGCAGGTCGTGCGCGGGATGAACTTCTCGCAGGTGGACCAGCTTGAGCGACAGCGGATCCTCCGCCAGGCGCGACGACTGGCCGGGCAATGCGGCTGCTGCCCGGCGGAGATTGCGCGGCGGATCGCCCGCAAGCTCAACCGCTCGCCGCTGACCATCCTGCACACCATCCGCAAGCACGACCAGGAGAACCCGCAGGCGGCGATTTTCCCATCGGCCCAGACGCCGCTCAGCCAGGAGGATTGTGCCCGAATCCTGCGGGCGTATCGTCGTGGCGTGTCGCTGAAGCAGTTGGCGCGCAAGTATCATCGCAACCGCGCCGCGATCTATCGCGTGATCATCGACGAGCGGATCGCGCGCCTCAACCGCCGCAAGGTCAACTTCATCGACGATCCGCTGTATCACCAGCCCGACGCGGCCGCGACCATCCAGCGCATCGTCGAAGCGGCGCAGCAGCAGATTCCGGCGCAGTCACCGGCGGGCGAGGAGCTGCGCATCCCCAAGGACCTGCCGCCGTACCTTCAGGAGCTGTATCGCACACCGCTGCTGACCGTCGAGCAGGAGAGGGCACTGTTCCTGAAGTTCAATTTTCACAAGTGGCAGTTCGTGCAGGCCCGGCGGCGGCTGGAGCCGCAGTTCGCCAGGGCACGCGAGCTGGACGTGCTGGAAGGCTATCTTCGCCAGGCCATCGAGACCAAGAACGCGATCGTCCGGGCCAACCTGCGGCTGGTTGTCAGCGTCGCGCGGAAGCATCTTCGCCCGGGGCTGAACCTGATGGAGCTGATCAGCGAAGGGAACCTGACGCTGATGCGGGCGGTGGAATCGTTCGATATTCACCGGGGCAATCGCTTCAGCACCTATGCGACGCTGGCGCTGATGAAGGGTTTTGCCCGCAGCGTGCCGCTGATGCAGGCTGCGGCATCGCACGTCCGCGGCCAACCGCTGGTCGGCGACCTGCCGGATACCCGCCAGCAGCCGGCCATCGAGCGGCTGGCGCATCGCGATCAGGTGCAGGCGCTGTTGGCCCGGCTGGACGAGCGCGAGAGAATCATCCTGCGGGCCCATTACGGCCTGAATGACTCGACCGCCGCCGCCAGCTACGAGGAGCTGGGCGTTCGGCTGGGCATCTCCAAACAGCGGGTCAGGCAAATCGAGCAGGCCGCGCTGGCGAAGCTGCGGGGCAGCATCCCTATCACGTAGAACGACATGGACCCTTGTTCCGATTCGGGTGCTTGGGGGGCAACGGGTAACGGCTCATGATGCTGAACGGAGCAAGGCGGCGAATCATCAGCCCCGACACCCTGCGCGGCTCGCCACGGGATCGCACCCCGCCGGGGCAGACCCTGACCAGCAAGTGGCCGGTGCTGCACTACGGGCCGGTGCCGAAGGTGGATCCCTATGCGCCGGACTGGCGGCTGCGGGTATTCGGGCTGGTCGAGAATGAGTACGAGCTGAGCTACGAGCAGATCCGCCAGATCCCGGCGGTCGATGTCTTCTGCGATATCCACTGCGTGACCCACTGGAGCCGGCTGGACAACACCTTCAGCGGCGTGCCCACACGCGCCATCATCGAGCCGGCGCGGCCCCTGCCACAGGCGAAGTTCGTGATGTGCCACTGCGAACACGGCTTCACGACCAACCTGCCGCTGAGCGAGTTTCTCGCCGACGACTGCATCCTCGCCTATCAGTGGGAAGGCCAGGAGCTTACCCCCGAGCACGGCTGGCCGCTGCGCGGGCTGGTGCCGCGCCTGTACCTGTGGAAAAGCGCTAAATGGATCCGTGGCATCGAGCTTCGCGCCACCGACGCCCCGGGATTCTGGGAGCAGAACGGCTATCACATGCACGGCGACCCGTGGCGTGAGGAACGGTTCAGTTGGTGAGGAACATGTCGAGCTTAAGCGAGATTCTCGAATTCAATCGTGGTTTTGTGCAGCGCCGGGAATACGAGCGGTACCTTACGGACCGTTTCCCCGACAAGAAGATGGTCATCCTTACGTGCATGGACACGCGGCTGATCGAGCTGCTGCCGCGGGCGATGAACCTGCGCAATGGCGACGTGAAGATCATCAAGACCGCCGGCGCGATCGTTTCACACCCGTTCGGCAGCATCATGCGCAGCATCATCGTGGCCGTGTATGAGCTGGGCGCCGGGCAGATTCTGGTCGTGGGGCATCACGACTGCGGCATGGCCGGGCTGAGCTGCGCGCGGATTCTGGAAAAGGCCCGGCAGCGGGGGATCGGCGACGACGTGCTCAACACGCTCAGCCACGCGGGCATTGACCTGGAGCGATGGCTGGTGGGCTTCGACCGGGTGGAGCAGGGCGTGCGACGCAGTGTCGAGATGATCCGCCATCATCCCCTTGTGCCGCCGGACGTGCTGGTACATGGTCTGCTGATTCATCCGCAAACCGGAGAGCTGCAAGTCGTCATCGAGGATGAGCGGCAGGATCGGGCAGGCAGCCGATGAGGCGTCAACGGCTGCGTGCAGCCAGTTGGATTGCTCAGGCCGCGTCGGCGGGGGTGGTGAACCGGGGCATCCGCTGCTGCTGGAGGCACAGGGCCAGGAACAGGTGGCGCAGACGCTCCAGTGGCTGCTGCTCCAGGAAATCGCGGGTGAAATCGACCGGAAAGCTGGCCCGATAGTGCTGGAACTGCTCGATCAGCGTCGCACGATCCAGTGTGGAAATCAGGCCGATCAGCTCTTCGATCTGCTGAGACTGAAGCATCGCATCCACCCAATCAGATGAACAAATCGATCAGTGAACCCTTACTGATCGTATCGGGTCGGTAGATGATCAGCTTTATTTTGGGCGGCGGGGGCAGAGGCGTTTCCCAGGCCAGCACCCGCCAGGGCGGCTGGATTGGGCATTCCAGCCGTCGCGGCGGCTGCGGCTCAGGCGGCTGGGCGGTGGCGGGCGGGGCCACGATCGGCTGGGGGTGAATCACCGGTCTTGGCTCGAATCGGGGCGCGGGATGCACCACGGGTCGAGGCTCGAAGCGCGGAGCGGGGTGGATACGATGTCGAGGCTGGATGGTCGATGGCGCCGGACCCAGCGGGCTGGCGGGTCCGCCTTCGCCAGCGGGGCGCATCGCGGCCCGGAGCAGCCGGACCAGCTTCAGGTCCAGCGCCGCCACCAGCAGGTCCGCGCGAGCTTGGCCGCCGACATCGAGGCTCACGCCCGACGGCAGCAAGCGCGGTGCGCCGCCCGTGCCGCAAGTGGCCGCGCGCCCGCTGAAGACGCGGATTTCAAATGGAAATCCGCAGGTGCGACTCAGCCGGGCGATTGAACCGGGCCGTCGTGAAACCAGTCCGTTTGTGCGGGATGTTGTTTTCGGGCAACATCAGGACAGGCGAATGTCTTCCCGTGGCGGCGCGCTCCGCCCGCCGCGGCTGACTGAATATGCGAACCGATGAGTTGGACTTTGAGCTGCCGGCGGAGCTGATCGCGCAGACTCCGCTGCCGGATCGCGCTGCATCCCGGCTGCTGCACTACCGCCGGCAGGATCGCTCCGTGGCCCACCGGCAGTTCAGCGATCTGCCACAGTTGCTGCGCAGCGGGGATCTGCTGGTGTTCAATGACGCGAAGGTGATTCCCGCCCGCTTTGCCCTGCGCAAGCCCACCGGCGGGCGAGTGGAAGGCCTGTTTCTGTCGCAGACCGAGCCGGGCGTGTGGAACGTGATGCTCAAGAACCTTGGCCCGGCCAGGCCGGAAATGGAGCTGCGATTCGTCGATGCCCCGGAGGTTGTGGCCAGGGTTATTGACAAGGGCGCTGAAGGGCAATACCGCCTGCGGGTGGAGTCGCCGCACAGCGCGCTGGAACTGCTGGGGCGTGTCGGGAGGATGCCGCTGCCGCCTTACATCCGCCGCCGCCACGAGCATGATCCGCTGGATGAATTTGACCGCGAACGTTATCAGACCGTCTATGCGCGTAGTGTCGGGTCAGTGGCGGCGCCGACGGCCGGGCTGCACTTCACCGAGCCGCTGCTTGAGCAGCTCGAGCAGATGGGTGTGCAACGCGTGTTCATCACGCTGCACGTGGGGCTGGGAACCTTCAAGCCAGTTACGACCGAAACGCTTGAAGATCACGTGATGCACAGCGAGGCCTACACGATCGATGCGGCGGCGGCGGAGGCGCTGAACCGGGCCAAACAGCAGCAACGGCGGATCATCGCCGTCGGCACAACCTGCGCCCGGGTGCTGGAGAGTCAGCCGGAGGATCGTCCGTTTGAGCCGATCACCTCGGAAACGTCGATCTTCATCTATCCGCCATACCGCTGGAAGCACGTCTCGGCCCTGATCACGAATTTCCACCTGCCCCGCAGCACGCTGATCGCGCTGGTCGCGGCGATGGTCGGGCTGGAAGAGCAGCGCCGCCTCTACCAGATCGCCATCCAGCATCGCTATCGCTTCTTCAGCTATGGCGATGCGATGTTCATCGAATAGGCGACAGGCATTTGATCTGTAGTGCCGGCCTTGTGCCGCGGCGGGATCGCCCGGGTTTGCGCGCCGCTCGCTTATCCCTGGGCCTTTTGCACATCTTCAGACTTGATCTCGAAGGTGATCATGAAACCATTGGTTCCGCGGAATTCGTAGGGCTTGCGTCCGGCGGGGACCTCGCGCAGCGCCTGGACCTCGTTGGGCATCAGGACAAAGCCGTCGTTGCGCGGCGCGCCCCAGTACCTGAGATTGTGAATCACGATCGGATCGTCCGTGTTTCCGGGAAATCGCTTGAGCACGACTTCGGCGATACGCCCGTCATCCAGCCGGGCCACGGCGCGATCCTTGTCAGCCTTCCAGTCGATCGGGGCGTCGGCGCCGATGGTGAAACTGTTCCACTTGACCGGATACAGATGCGCCAGAATCGCCTGAATCCCCTGGCGTTGCGCCGGCGTGACGGAGGGGTCGAAATGCAGCACGGCCCAGTCCATCTGTCCCTTGGAGAAGTCTCCGCCAAGGTCACCGGCCACCCAGAACTTGGCGCCGTCAAGCTTCGTGTCGCCGTACGAGCCGCTATTGACCCTGAAGGCGTTATTGAAGCGGCAGAAGTGCTCGGCATCGGCGGCGCCGTGGCCGGCGTGCGAGGCGGGCTTGGTGTCGAAGTAGCACTGGCAGAACATCGGGCAACTGCACGCCTCGATGATCGTGGCGTTCATCGTCCAACTGGGCGCTGGCGTCGGCTGCTGCGCCGGGCACACCAGCGCGACCGCACCAACAAACATCGCCATCAATGATCCGATCCACTGCATGCGACGCATGGGCAACCTCCTGTGTGGAACTGAGTGGAGAGACGGGACGATACGAACCTGCCGGGCATCTGTATTACGTCGTCCGGGCCGCCGCGACTTCGGCCCAGACAGATGTCGGGGTGAACGTTGCCCAACGTGACGGGTTGAGCAACGGTCTGGCAACCAGATTCATTTAATGCCCAGGCGGGCTGCGACTCAAGCAAAAAAGCCGGCGAATAAACCGACAGGGGATTCTCCTATTCCAGCACGCGTCTGCTTTCGCACAAACACGGCGATGGCTCACCCTGCCGCTGCGGTCGCCGCCCTACGCCAATGAGCAGAGGATCTGACAGCCCCTGGCCAGCTTGTCGTCGGTCGTGGCGTAGCTGATGCGGAAATGGGTATCGCGCTCGGAGAAGACGTTGCCGGGGATGATCAACACGTTGTGCTCGATCGCCTTGGTGCAGAAATCGGTGGCGGTGATGCCCGCCGGAGCCTTGGGGAAGATGTAAAACGCTCCGCCGGGGCGGATGATCTCGAACTTCTTCGAGAGCATGTCGAAGACGAGGTCGCGTTTTCGGCGGTAGGCGTCGGCGGCATGATTCATGGGCACGTCCAGCGCCCGCAAGGCAGCGAATTGAAGCGGCGAAGGGGCACATACGAACGTGTACTGCTGGAGCTTGGTCATCTGCGCGATGACCTCCGCCGGCCCGGCTGCATAGCCGATTCGCCAGCCCGTCATCGCGTGGCTCTTTGAGAACCCGCGCAGGACGATTGTCTTCTGGTAGATCGCCGCCGGTGAGTACAGCGAGCCCTGATCCTTGCCATCATACAGAAACGGCTGGTAGATCTCGTCGCTGAGCAGCAGCAGGTCGTGCTTCTGGCAGATTTCGACGGCGGCGCGGATTTCGGCTTCGCTCAGCACCGCGCCGGTGGGATTGCACGGCGAGTTGAGCATGAGCATCTTCGTCCGCGGCGTGATGGCTCGCTCAACCCGATCCGCGTGGAAGCGGAAATCCGGGTAGCTGTCCACGATGACCGGCTTTCCGCCGGCCAAGGTGAGCAGATGCTTGTACATGACGAAGTAAGGATCGAGAAAGACGGCTTCGTCGCCGGGGTCGATGACCGAGAGGATCGCCAGCAGCAGCCCGCCGCTGACGCCGCTGGTGATCAGCACTTCGCCGACATCTCGCCCGATCTCGCGCGAGAGGCTTTCGCGGAGGCGTTGCCGCAAAGGCGCGATACCCTGGGTTTGCGTGTAGCGGTTGTCGCCGCGACGGATCGCTTCAATCGCCGCATCCTTGACGATGTCGGGCACATCGAAGTCAGGCAACCCGATAGAGAAGTTGATCGGGTCTTTCAACTTCGCCGCCAGGTCGAAGACCTTGCGTATACCGGAGGCGTCGACGGCATTGGCTCGGCGGGAGATGTAGCTGGAGGCTGGGCGCATTGTTGAAAGGTCGAAGAGAGAAAGACGAGACGATGGGGATTGGCCGAAAGAATCTGGGGCCAATCCCCATCTGCCCGTTACTTCTTCTTCGCGGCGGCAGCAGCAGGAGCCTTGGCCGCGGCGCCCGCGGCGGCCGGAGCAGCCGCAGCCTTGGCGCTGGCGGCAGCAGGAGCGGCAGCGCTCTTGGCGGCTGCGGGGGCCGCCCCAGCAGCGGCGGTTGCCGGCGCAGCACCGGGCGCAGCCGCGCCCTCCACGCCAGCGGGCGCCTGTTCCTTTCCTCCCTTGGCCAGCTCAAGCTTGCGATGAGCCACTTTCGGCAGGCCGAATACGCTCTTGCTCTCGTCCCACCGCTCCTCTTCCTTGAGCTTGGCCAGCCGCTCGGCGCGTGTCAGCACATTGCGGTGACGGATCAGCGAATTGGCGCTCTTGAGGCTTCGATCCAAAGACATCGCGGTTTGACTCCCGACAGTTGACCACCTGAAGAAAACCCGACGGTGACAGTTCGCCACCGGGCAGACATTCACGTCAATCCCACAGTTCTGCGGGCGGGGATTCGGAGCCTTGGCCAATTCAACCCCCGCAAGGCCCCGCGGGGCGCAACGGCTGTCCCGTGTTCCATCCTGACGCTGTCAATGGGCGGTACAGGGCTCGAACCTGTGACCCCCAGCGTGTCATGCTGGTACTCTAGCCAACTGAGCTAACCGCCCGGGATCTCGCGACCATCTTTAGTATATGCGCCATGGGCCGCTGGACAAGGGGCGGGCCAAAGCCTCCCGTCGGGTGACTTCGTCGCCACGGGCAAAGCCAGGCGTTCCCCCGGATCGGGCGGGCTTTTCTTTTCAGGGGTGTGCGATATTCTCAGGCCAGCATGAGCAACAAGGTGCGGATTGCAATCGCCGGAGCCGCCGGGCGGATGGGCACGCGACTGCTGTCAGTGGCGCGACAGCAGGCCGACGTCTTCACGATCGTGTCGGCTATCGAGCGGGCGGGACATCCCATGATCGGACGGGATGCCGGCGAGGTTGCGGGGATCGGGCCGATGGGGATTGCCCTGACCGCCGAGCTGATCGGCGAAAGGCCCGACGTGTTCATCGACTTCACCGTGCCGCAGTCCACTCGCCACTGGCTGGGCGTTTGCCGCGACCGGGGAATCGCCATGCTCATCGGAACCACCGGGCTGGGCGAAGAGGATCAGGCCAGCATCGACCAGGCGGCCAGATACATCCCCATCCTTCAGTCGCCGAACATGAGCCTGGGCGTGGCGGTGCTGTTTCGTGTGGCGGGGGAGGTCGCGAAGCTGCTCGGCGACGAGTACGACATCGAGATCGTCGAGGCCCACCACCGCTTCAAAAAGGATGCGCCCTCGGGCACGGCGATGGGTCTGGCCGAGGCGATCCTGCGCGCGACGGGCAAGTCCGCTGAATCGCTGGTGTTCGCACGTCATGGGCAGGATTGTCCACGACAGCCCGGGCAGATCGGGATGCACGCGCTGCGGATGGGCGACGAGGTCGGGCGGCACACCGCTTACTTCGCTGCATTAGGCGAACGACTGGAACTGACCCACGTGGCCACCAATCGGGATACGTTTGTTCACGGCGCGCTGCGCGCCGCGCGATGGCTGGCGGGGCAGAAGCCCGGCCGATACCGCATCGCCGATGTGCTGGGCTTGAGCTGAGCAGACCCACAAGCCAGACGCAAGAGCATTGCGCACACGGTCCTCTGGTCGCTGTTCCGCGTGGCGCATGGATGAGATGAATGAGCCGGTCCAACAGGTCCTTGCCACGGCATTGACACATCACCAGGCGGGCCGCCTGGCGCAGGCAGAGGCGTTGTATCGACAGATCCTTCAAACGGATCCGCAGCATCCGGAGGCGATGCACCTGCTGGGGGTGGTGTTGCACCAGACGGGGCGTTCGGCGCAGGGGGTCGAGCTGATCGCTCGGGCGGTGCAGATTTCGCCGACGTTTGCGAACCTGAACAACCTTGGCGAGGCGCTGCGGCACCTGGGGCGAGTGGATGAGGCGATTGTCTGCTACCGTCGTTCGATCCAATTGAATCCCGCGGCGGCGGATGCATGGGGGAATCTGGGCAAGCTGCTGGCGCAGATGAACCGCAATGACGAAGCGGAAAAGAGCCTGACGCGCGCGGCACAGCTTTCGCCGCAGCGGGCGGATTATCAACTGCTGCTGTGCGAGGTCCGGAGGAAACTGGGAGATCCGCACGGCGCCGTGCAGGCGGGGCGGCGCGCGGTGGAGCTTCGCCCCGACTGGGCCGAGGCCTGGTCGGCGCTGGCGATGGCACTGGCACTGGCCAAAAAGCACGCCGAGGCGCTGGAGGCGGCGAATCGCTGCGTGGCCCTGGCGCCCCTGCGCCCCGAGGCGCACGTAAACCTGGGGTTCGTTCACGAGCGCGCCGGGCGCGTTGGCGAAGCCGAGCTGGCCTATCGCCGCGCGATCCAGATCGATCCGAACAGCAGCGCGGCGTACCGCAACCTTGCAGCGATGTGCGACTCGCGTGGCGACGTGGCCGGCGCGATCCCACTGCTGGAGCGGGCGCTGACCCTTGTGCCCAACGATGTGGAAGGATGGAACAATCTATCGTCGCTGAGGCGGCGGATGAACGACGCGGCGGGCGCGCTGGAGGCGGCGGAGCGGGCGTTGGCGCTGGCTCCGGGTCACCCCGCCGCACATGGCAATCGCGGGCTGGCGCTGCTGACCCTTGGCGACTACGAACGCGGCTTCGCCGAATACGAGTGGCGATGGCGCTGCGATAACTTCACCACCGCAGCGCGCGACTTTGGCCGGCCGCTCTGGGATGGCTCGGATCCTACCGGCAGAACGATTTTCGTTCACACCGAACAGGGCTATGGCGACACGATCCAGTTCGCGCGGTATGTGCCGATGCTGGCCGATCGCGGCGCCAAGGTGATCCTGGAGTGCAGCGTGCCGCTGCGAGCGCTGATGGGCAGCCTGCGGGGTGTCAGCCGAGTTGTTCCTACCGGCGTGCGCCCGCCAGACTTCGACCTGCACGTGCCGCTGCTGAGTCTGCCGCGCATTTTCCGCACGACGCTGGAGACGGTGCCGAACCAGGTGCCGTACCTGGGCGTCGATCCGTCGCGCCGACAGGCCTGGCAGAGCCGGCTTGCCGCCGCCGGCCCGGGGCTGCGCGTGGGGCTGGTCTGGTCGGGCAACGTCAAGCCCGATGCGGCCCGCACCTGCCCGATCGAGCACCTGGCGCCGCTGGCTCAAGTGCCGGGCATCAGCTTCGTGAGCCTTCAGAAGCGCGGCAGCGACGAAGCGCAACCCGAGTTCCCCAGGGGGATGCGCGTCCTGGATGTCGGCGATCGGCTCAATGATTTCGCCGATACGGCGGCGGCGATGCTCAACCTGGACCTGATCCTCACGATCGACACCGCCGCGGCGCATCTGGCTGGGGCGCTCGGATGCAGAACGTGGACGATGCTGCCGTGGGCGGCTGACTGGCGGTGGCTGCTGGATCGCCAGGACAGTCCCTGGTATCCGACGATGCGCCTGTTCCGCCAGCCCGGGCGCGGCGACTGGACTTCGGTCATCCAGCGGGTCGAGCAGGAACTGCGTCAGCTTGCTGCCGCAAGGCAATAGGCGGCCTTCGGTCCTTTTGTGTGACAGATTTCGCCCGCGGCCTGGTGTACACTAAGGTGTATGTCCAAGGCACATGTAGATCCCGCGGAGCTGAGGCGTTTTGCACAGGACCTGGCGCGGTTCAACAACGAGCTTCAGAGCCTGGTGGCCGGGCTGCACGCGCGCATGCGAAACCTGGAGACGACCTGGCGTGATCAGGAGCAGCGCAAGTTCGCCGAGGCCTTCGAGGTGACGGTCAAGGCGCTGGCGAATTTCCTCGAGGCATCGCAGCAGCACGTGTCGTTCCTCGGCAAGAAGGCGGCGCTGATCGAGGAATACCTCAAGCAAAGGTAAGACGTGAGCGAAGGTGTACGAGTCGAATCGATCGATGCGCTGAAGTACTTCCGGGTGGCGCTGATCAAGTTCGCCGAGGCCGCCAACACGGCGCTGGGCGACGCCGAGTCCGAGGCTCAGGCGACGCTGCGCTGGCTGGAGGGGGAGATGCTGTCGCACTGGCAGACGCAGATCCGCAAGCGGCACGACATGGTCGAGCGCTGCAAGGAAGCCGTGCGGATGAAGACGCTGTTCAAGGATGCCTCGGGGCGTACGCCCTCGGCGGTGGAGGAGGAAAAGGCGCTGCGGCTGGCGCAGGCGAAACTGGCCGAGGCGGAACAGAAGCTGGCCAGTGTGAAAAAGTATACGCGCGTGCTTCAGCGCGAGCTTCAGACGTACAAGGGGACAATTCAGCGCTTCGCCACGACCCTGCAATCGGATATCCCGGTGGCGGTAGCGACTCTGGGATCGCTGATCGAATCGCTGGAGCAGTATGTGTCGCTGGCGCCGGCGGGGGAGTTGGCGGCGGACGTCGCCAGCGAAACGACCGCACCGACGCCTGCTGCTTCATCGGAGCCGACGCAGCCAGCCCCACAGGCCGAACCGAAGCCGCAGCAACAGCAGTGAGGAAGCAACCATGGGCGTATATGAAGGTCGCGGCGCGCTGAGCAAGGCGCTCAAGCAGCTCGAGAACAAGTGGGCCGAGACTAAGATGTCCTGGGACGACTCTCGCGCCCGCGAGTTCGAGGATCGGTTCCTCGTGCCGCTTCAGCAGGACCTGCGCAATGCCGTGGGGGCCATGGATCAGTTGGCGGTGCTGCTGACGCGAATCCGCAGCGAGTGCGGGCCGGACTGAGCAGGCGCCGGGACATCCGCCACTGAGGCACGGAAACAGGCATCGACACAGCACACCGGGATGAGATGACAACAACGACACAAACGACGGTGGTCACGGGGCGAGTTGCTGGCGTCGGCGAGGACGACGCGCAGCGGGCGGCGCTGCGCGATCTGGTGAAGCTGTCGGCGGATTGCGCGGCGGCGGAGATCGAGATCGAACGCACGCACCGCGCGCAGGTGCAGGCGGCCAACCGGCAGCTCGAGACCGCGCTGGCGGAGATCCAGCAGCGGCATGATCAGCTCATGCAGGAGGCTCAGCAGCAGTACGAGCAGCGCGTGGCGGAGATCACGGCGCAGCACGCCGCGGCGATGGCGGACCAGCAGAACTACGAAACCACCTCACGCAGCCGCTTCGAATACGAGCACGACGCGATCGAAAACGACCTGAAAAACAAGCTCCAGCAGGCGATCTGGCTGGCCGAAAGCGTCTTCGAGGCCACGCAGAACCAGATCGCCAAGGAGTACCGCAAGGCCAAGGAGACGCACGCCAGCCAGCTCGAGGAAGCCGACGCGATGGAGAAGCGTTCGCTGGAGTTGCTGGCATTGTACGGGCGTCGCGACCTGGCCGAGGAAGCCGGCGCGGCACCGCCGGCCGCGGCTGAGGCTGCGGATGCGACGACCGCGCCGGTGCAGGCCGAGCCAGCGGGGCAATCCTCGCCACAGGTGCCACCCGGCACCTTCGAGACCCATCGCGATGCGGTCAGGCTTGGGCTGGCCCAGCTAGGGGGGCTTGCGATTCCCCGGCTGTTCGTGGGGATGCGCCCATACCTGATTCTGGTGGGGGCGATGCTGCTCAGCGGGATTTTCTCGCAGCTCGTCGCGGGCGGGTTGCCGTATCTGAGCTACGGGCAGGTGCAGTGGCGGCCGGGCGTGATCGGATACGCGGTCGGCACGGCGGTGGGGTTGTGTCTGTCGGCGGGACTGGTCTTGCGACTGATCGGCAACGCGCAGGTGAGGCGAGTGTACCTGCCGCTGCGCGAGTCGCTGGATGCTGCCCGGCGCGCCGCCGACGCCCAGCTTGAAGACGCCCGTGCCCAGCGACAGCTCAAGACCGTGCGGGCTACCAAAAAGCGCGAGATGGAGATCCAGGCCGCCAGGGACCGCTTCGGCCCGTTGCTGGCGCGTGCGGCGAAAAACCGGGCGGCGGCGATGCAGTCGATCAACGCCGATTCGGCGCGGCGTCGGGCGGCGATCGAGCAGAAGCGCGATGAGGCGATGTCGCAGGCATCGGCGTGGCTGGCGCAGCGACAGCAGCAGATCACGCAGTCGAGGCAACTCGAGCTGTCCGAGGCGCGGCAACGCCACGAGCAGGCACTTGGCGACAGCCGGCAGCAGTATGATCGCGCCCGCGCTGAGCTTCAGCAGCGATGGACGCAGGGACTGATCCGGATCCAGCGCCCCATCGAACAGCAGGCCGGCGCCGTGGACGAGCAGCAGGTGCTGCTGGACTGGGAGGATCCGCGATGGCAGGCATGGTCGCCGCCGCGAACCTTTCCCCGCCGCGTGCGTTTTGGCGAGCTTCATGTGGACCTGAAGCAGATTACGGATCAGGTGCCCAGGGAGCTGTCGCTGCCGCCTTCGTTTTCGGTGCCGGCGGCGCTGAGTGTTCCGGACAATGCCTCGATGGTGATCCATACCGACCACGCGGGGCGGGCCGAGGCGATCCGCACGCTTCAGATGCTCATGGCCAGGCTGCTGACGCAGTTTCCGCCTGGCAGAGTCCGCTTCACCATCATCGATCCGGTGGGGCTTGGGCAGAACTTTGCGGGATTCATGCGTCTGGCGGACCACGATGAGGCGCTGGTCACCAGCCGCATCTGGACCGAGACCGAGCACATCGAGCAGCAGCTTGCCAATCTCACCGAGCACATGGAGACGGTCATCCAGAAATATCTGCGCAACGAATTCGCGACGATCGACGAGTACAACGCGCAGGCCGGGGAGCTGGCTGAGCCCTATCGCTATCTGGTGGTGGCGGATTTCCCGGTGGGGTTTGAAGGTGACGCTTTCCGTCGGCTGAACAGCATCGCCTCCAGCGGCGCCCGCTGCGGTGTGTTCACGCTGATCCTGCGCGACACGCGCAAGCCGCTGCCGGCCGGAGCGCACCTGGACGAAATCGAATCGCACAGCGTGAACCTGGTGCGAAAGGGCGATCGGTTCGTCTGGAAGGATGAGATCTTCAGGCAGTTTCCACTGACGCTCGATCCGCCGCCCAGCGAGCAGTTCCTGACCCGCATTCTCGACGAAGTGGGACGGCATGCCAAAGAGGCCAAGCGTGTCGAGGTTCCGTTCAGCGCGATCGCCCCGCCGCCGGAGAAGCTGTGGAGTGGCAGCAGCCGTGATGAGTTGCAGGTGCCGATTGGTCGGCTTGGTGCGACTCGGCTACAGTACCTGAGGCTTGGGCGCGGCGTGGCGCAGCACGCGCTGATCGCGGGCAAGACCGGCTCGGGCAAATCGACGCTGCTGCACGTGCTGGTGACGAACCTGGCGCTGTGGTACCACCCGGATGAGGTCGAGTTTTATCTTGTGGACTTCAAGAAGGGCGTGGAGTTCAAGACCTACGCGACGCACGCGCTGCCGCATGCACGGGCGATTGCCGTGGAGTCGGATCGCGAGTTCGGGCTGAGCGTGCTTCAGCGCATCGACGCGGAGCTGGCCCGCCGCGGGGAGATGTTCCGCAGGCTTGGCGTGCAGGACATCGCGGCCTATCGCCAGGCGTCCGGGCAGCGGCTGCCGCGGACGCTGCTGATCATCGACGAGTTCCAGGAGTTCTTCAGCGAGGATGACAAGCTGGCGCAGGAGGCGGGGCTGCTGCTGGATCGGCTCGTGCGGCAGGGGCGCGCGTTTGGTATCCATGTGCTGCTGGGATCGCAGACGATCGGCGGAACGTCGGGGCTGGCGCGCAGCACCATCGGGCAGATGGCCGTGCGGATCGCGCTTCAGACCAGCGAGGCGGACTCGCAGCTCATTCTGGGCGATAACAACTCCGCGGCGAGGCTGCTGTCGCGTCCGGGAGAGGCGATCTACAACGACGCCGGCGGGCTGGTCGAGGGCAACAGCCCGTTCCAGATCTCCTGGCTTTCCGAGGACGAGCGCGAGCTGCATCTGGATCGGGTTCGTCAGCTTGCCGGGCAGCAGGATGGCAATGGCAAACCCGAGCCGATCGTCTTCGAGGGCAACGCGCCGGCGGACATCACGAAAAACAAGCGGCTGGCCAGAGTGATCGAGCGGCCACCGCCGCCGGGCGTGCCCACGGCGCCGCAGGCATGGCTGGGCGAGCCGGTGGCGATCAAGGATCCGACCAGCGTCGTGCTTCGCCGTCAGGCTGGGGCAAACGTGCTGATCGTCGGACAACACGAAGAGGGCGCGATGGCGCTGATGTCGTCGATGATCCTGAGCCTGGCGGCGCAGCACCCCAAGGATGCGGCCAGGTTCTACCTGCTCGACGGCACGCCGGCCGATTCTGCGCTGGCCGGGATGCTGCCGCGCGTGACGGCGGCGATTCCCCATGACGTGCGGCACGTCGAGTGGCGCGCCGTCGCCGATGCCATGGCCGAGCTTGGCGGGCAGATGCAACAGCGTCAGGCGGCCGAGCATCATCTGGACCTGCCGTCGATCTACGTGTTCATTTACGGACTTCAGCGATACCGGATGCTGCGAAAGAGCGAGGAGAGTTTCAGCTTTTCGATGGATACGGATGCGGCGGAGAAAAAGCCCCAGCCGGACAAGATCTTCGCCGACCTGCTTCGCGAGGGTCCGGGGCTGGGGATTCACCTGATTGCATGGTGCGACACGGCGGCGTCGCTGGATCGGACGCTGGATCGCGGCTCGATGCGCGAGTTCGACCACCGCGTGCTGTTCCAGATGTCGGCGGCGGATTCGAGCAACCTGATCGATTCGCCGAATGCCAATAAGCTGGGCTTTCACCGGGCGCTGGTCTACAGCGAAGAGCAGGGCGTGATGGAGAAGTTCCGCCCGTACGCGCTGCCGCCAAAACAGTGGCTGGAGCAGGTTCGCACGACGCTTGCGGCGCGATGAGAAGGGAATTGATCGCGCGCTGGTCGGACACGGAAGGCATTGAACGTGTTGCAGTCTGCGAGCTGCGATCAAAAGTAATCCGCATCGGCGGTTGCTCGCATGCGATTTGACTTTCACCGGGCGATGCTCCTGGATCCGGACACTCATCCGTTGCGTTATCTACCGGGCGCGGCGATCGTGCTGTCGTTGATGTACCTGGCATCACGGGGTTTGCGCGGGGATCGCCAGTGGCGATGCGTATTTTGGGTCTCCGGGATCATCGGTGCGGCATCGTCGATGGTGATGGTGGCGGCGGGGATTCCGCAGGCAACGAAGCATGATTGGAGCGCCGCGCGGCTGGCGCCCGCAGCCGCTTGGATCAGGGGATACGAGCTGTATTATCCGCACAACCAGGGACCGATGCTCGTGCAGATGTACGGACCGGTGTCGGCGATGCTGTACGTGCCTGCGGCGTTGGCATCGCGCCCGACGCCCGCCATCCTCATCGGCGTGTTCACAGGGTTGGCCTCGTACGCGCTGCCGGCGGCGTGGTTCCTCTTGTGGAGCAGGCGCGATCGTGGCCTGAGCATTGTCGTCATCTCGATCGTCGCGTTCGTTCTGATCAGTTCCAGCCAGTTTGTTCTTAGCGAGGCCGTCACGCGGGTGACGATCGATGCGCCGGCTGTCGGGTTCTCGCTGTGCGCCTTTGCGATGCTCGCCGGGGCCGGGCAGTCGCTGCACGTCAGAGCCTTCTTGAGGTTGGGCCTGTGGTGCGGCGTGTTTGCGGCGATGTCAATCTGGACGAAGCTGACGCTTGGGCCCGTGGTCGTGGCAATGGCGCTGTACGTCTGGATGCTGGTCGGACGGCACCGTGCAGCGATGTTCGTGCTGGGCATGGCAATCAGCGGCGCAGCGGTAAGCGCGATTCTGCTCTTGTGGTTCGGGCCTGCGATGCTGTTCCAGATGCTCGTGGTCCCGTTGAATCAACCGTGGCAGGTTCCGGAGTTGCCCGCGCCCCTGGCGCTTTGGCACGCGGTGCAGTGGTTGTGGTACTGGTCGAACCCGGTCGGATGGATCCTGTTGGCGGGCCTGGTCATCGCCATCGGTGTAAGTCGGCCGGACCCAGCCCGGTGGCGCGAGTGGCTCGATGGCAATCCATGGATCCTGCCGATGCTCGGCGCGGTGTGCGTGCTGCCCACATCGGCGATCGCCAGCGCGAAGTGGGGCGGGGCATGGAATAACGCGGTGCCAGGGGCCAGCATGGCGCTGCTGGCGGCGGTGGGAGCGCTGGGCAACGCCGCATCACGTGGCCACTGGGATGCACCCAACCGGCCCGGTCTTCCTCCGCTGGGTCGCCTCGCACGCGTTGCGCTGTTGGGGCTGGTTCTGGCGGCCTGTTGGATTCCTGTGAGCGGATTCTCCCAACTCGTTGATGGACTGCGCACATGGAAGCGGCTGAGCGACAACGATCACGAAGCTGCCTTTCGTTACGCCAGGGAACACCCGGGCGAGATCTACTTTCCATGTCATCCGCTTTCGCCGTTGCTGGCGGAAGGTAAGGCGTATCACTTTCAGGCCGGACTGGACGATCTTCGCGTCGCGGGACTGGCGATGAGCGAGGCGAACTTCCGCGCCTGGCTTCCGCCGCGGATGCGAGCGGTGGCATTCCGACCCCGCCAGGCGCAATGGGTCCGGGACGTGCTGGCGCGCCTGCCGGAGTTTCGCAGGATGGTGCGGATTCCTGAGCTTCACGAGTGGATCCTCTTGACGCGTGACGAGTAGTATGCGGTGGTTGAGTGCTGCCATCGCCTGTCACTCCTGGCGATGTGATAATCTCTTGTGCTTGATGACTGCCGCGCAGTTTGAAATGACTATCGCCAACGATGTCCGGCACCGTGCCGATCCGTGGCAGGCTCACGATTGATGAAAAAAAGGGGTCGGGAGTCTTTTCGGGCGGGGCGGAAAAGACTCCCGACCCCTTTTTCGCTGGACAAGCGGCGGGCGCTGCGCACAATGCCCGCCGACAAAGCTATGCATCAGCCAATCTCTCTGCGTTGTGAATACCTGGTCAATCCCCTGGGGATCGATGCGCGGCGGCCGCGGCTGTCGTGGGAGCTTTCCGATCCGCGTCGCGGGGCGCGGCAGAGCGCCTACCAGATCGTGGTCGCCAGCTCGCTGGCCCGGCTGGGCAGCGATCAGCCGGACCTGTGGAACAGCGGCGTGGTCAGCTCCGATCAATCGATCCACATCGAATACGCCGGCACCGAACTCGCTTCCCGCCAGCGGTGCTACTGGAAGGTTCGCACATGGGATGCGAGCAACGAGCCGTCGAGCTGGAGCGAGCCGGCGTGGTGGGAAATGGGATTGCTTCAGCGCAGCCAGTGGAAGGCCAAGTGGATCGGCGCCCCGATCGTCGGCGGGCCGTATTCGATCCCGCCGGCGGCGTATCTGCGGAAGCAGTTCAGGCTGGACGGGCAGGTGAGCTGGGCGCGGCTTTATGTGACGGCGCTGGGGTTGTACGAGTTCGAGATCAACGGGCAGCCTGTGGCGGACTACGTCTTTGCGCCGGGGCGCACCGAATACACCAAGCGCGTGCCGTACCAGGTGTTCGACGTGACCGGGATGCTGCGGAGCGGGGAAAACGCCTGCGGCGCGATCCTGGGCGACGGCTGGTACTGCGGACACCTGCACAGCGATCCGCGGCAGACGTATGGCGACCGACCCCGCCTGCTGGCGCAGCTTGAGGTTGGCTTGGCCGACGGATCGACCCGCACCATCGTCTCGGATGAGACATGGAGCGCCGGCGAAGGGCCGATCCGCTCGTCGGACATGCTCATGGGCGAAGATTACGACGCGCGCCTGGAGATTGCAGGGTGGAGCTCGCCTGCGGATGCTTCTGTCCAGCCTTCGGCAGGAGTGCGGACAGAGGCGGTGAACGGCTGGCGTGCGGCGGTGGTATTCGACGATCCGGGGATCGAGCTGGTGGCCCACCGCGCACCGCCGGTGCGGCGGATTCAGCTCCTGAAGCCGATCGCCCCGCCGAAGGCGTCGGCGAACCGCAGGCGGCACATCTTCGATCTGGGGCAGAACATGGTGGGGCGGGTGCGTCTGAGGGTTCGCAACGCGCGGCCTGGACAGACCATCGAGCTGCGACACGCCGAGATGCTCGACAAGGACGGCAAGCTCTACACCGCGGCGCTGCGCACGGCGCGGGCGACGGATCACTACACGACCCGAGGCGGGGCCGAGGAGATCTACGAGCCGCGATTCACCTTCCACGGCTTCCGCTATGTCGAGGTGCGCGATTATCCGGGTCGAAACCCGACCGCCGACGATCTGGTCGGCGTGGTCGTGCATTCCGACGCCACGCCCACCGGGCAGTTCGAATGCTCCGACCCGATGATCAATCAACTCCAGAGCAACATCGTCTGGAGTCAGAAGGGCAACTTCATCGATATCCCCACCGACTGTCCGCAACGGGACGAGCGACTGGGATGGACCGGCGATGCGCAGGTCTTCATCCGTACGGCGGCGTTCAACATGGACGTGGCCAACTTCTTCACGAAGTGGCTGCGTGACATGGCCGACTCGCAGGGCGAGGACGGGCGCATCCCCTCGGTGGTGCCGCATGTCAGGAGCATTCACGACGAAGGGGGGCCGGCCTGGGCGGACGCCGCGGTCATCTGTCCCTGGATCATTTACCTCTGCTACGGCGACAAGCGCATCCTGGAAGACTGCTGGCCGATGATGAGCCGGTTCATGGATTTCCTCCAGGCCAACTGCGTGAATGACATCCGCGCCGACGAGCACTGGAAGTGGCGGGGCTATGGCGACTGGCTGAGCATCAATGCCGAGACGCCGCATGATCTGATTGGCACGGCGTTTTACGCGCACTGTGCAAGGCTGATGTCGAGGATGGCGGGGATTCTCGGCAAGGAGCGCGAGCAGGCGAAATACGCAGAGCTATTCCAGCGCGTGCGTCGGGCGTGGCAGAGGAGGTTTGTCACCGCCGACGGGCTGATCATCGGACAGACGCAGACGGCTTATGTGCTGGCGCTGCACTTTGACCTGCTTCCTGAGGAGCTTCGCCCCAAAATCGTCGATGCGCTGGTGCGGAACATCGAGTCCCGCGGGATGCACCTTTCCACCGGCTTCGTCGGCACGCCGTACCTCAACCACGTGCTGACGCGTTTCGGGCGATCGGATGTGGCCTACGCGCTGCTGATGCAGAAGACCTACCCGTCGTGGCTGTATCCGATCACGCAGGGCGCCACAACGATGTGGGAGCGATGGGATGCCTGGACGCATGACAAGGGATTCAGCGACACGGGGATGAACTCGTTCAATCACTACGCCTTTGGCGCCGTGGGCGAGTGGATCTACAGCACGATCGGCGGGATCGACCTGGATCCGGAAAAACCGGGATACAAGCACATCCTGATCCGCCCCACGCCCGGTGGGCAGATCACCTGGGCAAGGGCGGCGCTCAAGTCGGTGCATGGGCTGATCGAAAGCGCCTGGCGGATCGAGGGCGAGCGGTTCAACCTGAACGTCACGATTCCGCCGAACACCACCGCCACCGTGCGCCTGCCGACGCGCGACGCCAACTCGGTGACCGAAAGTGGCCAGCCGGCGGCGCAGGCGGAGGGGGTGCGGTTCATCGGGTCTGCCGGCGGGTTTGCGACCTACGCCGTCGCCGCCGGCAAATACCAGTTTGCATCGAATCTGTGATCGGCCCGGCGACAGCGCGCCCCTGCGGGTGGGGGGGCATCCCTGTTCGGACCGGTCCGGCAATCCCCAAAGTGGGCTTTTGCGTGTCACGGGGGCGTGGGGGCGCTGTTGGGTAGAGTGTCGAGTTCGTGCCGCAGGCCGCCGCCGGTTAAAATTGTCGCTATGGGCGAATCGGTGAAGCAGCGAATCGAATGGCTCCGCGCGGAGCTGAATCGACACAATTATCTTTACTACGTCCTGAACAAACCGGAGATCAGCGATCAGGAATACGACCGGATGCTCAAGGAGCTGGAGGAGTTGGAGCGGCAGCACCCGGAGCTGATCACGCCGGACTCGCCAACCCAACGGGTGGGGGGGCAGCCGATCGAGGGCTTCCGCACCGTCGAACACGCGGTGCCGATGCTCAGCATCGACAATACCTACAACGAGCAGGAGCTGCGCGCTTTCGACGAGCGCGTCCGCAAGGGACTGGGCGGCGAGCCGTACCAGTACGTCGTGGAGCCCAAGATCGACGGAGTGGCGGTGAGCCTGAGATATGAGAATGGGCTGCTGGTGCTGGGGGCAACGCGAGGCGACGGCCGGCGGGGCGATGACATCACCGCCAACGTCCGCACCATCCGCTCCGTGCCGCTGCGGCTGTCGGCTGCGATCCGGCCGCGGGCAGAGGGCCGCGCGGAGCGGCCCGCAGTTCAGATCCCCCGCATCCTGGAGGTCCGCGGGGAGGTGTACATGGAGAACGACGTTTTCCAGGCGATCAACCGCGAGCGGCTGGCGGCCGGCGAAGAGCCGTTCGCCAATCCGCGCAACTGTGCCGCCGGCACGCTCAAGCAGCTTGATCCGAAAGTGGTGGCGGCGAGGAAGCTGCGGTTCGTCGCGCACGGGTTTGGGCAGGTCGAGCCGCTGTGGTGCGACAGTTACTGGGACTGCATGCATATTCTTCGCGACCTTGGATTCCCGCTGCCACAGGATTTTGTCCGCTGCGACAACATCGATCAGGTCATCGCGAAGGTCGAATCGTTCGCAAAGGTCCGCGGAAAGCTGCCCTATCCGACCGATGGCATGGTGATCAAGGTCGATTCCTTCCGGCAACGCGAAAAGCTGGGGGCTACCAGCAAGGCGCCGCGGTGGGCGATCGCGTTCAAGTATCCGGCCGAGCAGGCCCAGACCGTCATCCGCGCTGTTGACTGGCAGGTGGGCAAGGGCGGCACGCTGACTCCCGTGGCCAGGATGGATCCGGTGTTCGTCGGCGGCACCACCGTCTCCAACGCCAGCCTGCACAATATCGAACAGATCGAAGCCAAGGACATCCACATCGGCGACACGGTGGTGATCGAAAAGGCCGGAGAGATCATCCCACAGGTGGTTGCGGTGATTCCGGAGAAGCGTCCGAAGAACGCGAAGAAGGTAACGGCGCCGACGAAGTGCCCCAGTTGCGGCGCGAAGGTGGAGAAAGAGCCTGACACCCCGTATATCCGCTGTGTCAACCCGGCGTGTCCGGCGCAGCTTCGCGAGCGGTTGCTCTGGTTCGTCGGGCGCGGACAGATGTACGTCGAAGGGCTTGGGGAGCACATCATCGATCAGCTCATCGCCGCCGGCAAGCTCAAAACCTTCGCCGACCTGTACAAGCTGACCGAGGCCGACATCGCCAACCTGACCAGCAAAACCGAGAAGGACGGCAAAACGATCATCCGCAAAGTCGGCCAGAAGAATGCGGCCAAAATCATCAAGAACATCGAATCGACCCGTTCACTGGGGCTGGATCGATTGCTGGCGGGGCTGGGCATCCGACACGTGGGCAACCGGGTGGCGTATGTTCTGGCCAGCCACTTCGGCTCGCTGGACGCCATCGCGTCGGCGACGAAGGAACAACTGGCCGCGGTTCACGAAATCGGCCCGGTTATCGCCGAATCCGTTTACGACTTCTTCCACAACGAGGCGGGAATCAAGGCGATCAAGGCGCTCAAGGCCGTGGGGATCGATCCGAAGATGCCCAGGCCCGAGGCAGCGGGCGGCGAGCAGCCGCTGGCGGGGCAGACGGTTGTCGTTACCGGTACACTCAAAAACTTCGACCGCAAACAGATCGAGGATCTGATCCAGCAGCTCGGAGGCAAGCCCGCCAGCAGCGTCAGCAAAAACACCAGCTTCGTCATTGCCGGGGAGAACCCCGGCAGCAAGCTCGAGAAGGCCAGGCAGCTTGGCGTCCCGGTGCTGAGCGAAGAGCAGTTCCTGAAGAAGATCGGACGGGGATAGACGATTGGGCGCGGTGCCGAGTGCGCCAGCGGCGCACTGTTCGGCCATAAAGGTTGGGGATCTTAACTTGTTCTCAATCCCCGCGGCGGGTGCGCCAGCGGCTTGTGACGCTCCATCGCCAGATGACCTGGACACCAATGTAGCCTGCCATCGCGAGCAGGACCCCGCTGGTGATCGCGCCCACGTACATCGGCCGCCAGATCTCGCTCAGATGTTCCGATAGGCTCTGCCAGCTCCACTCGAAATCCAACTCGCTGCGTGGTTGCCGCAGCAGCAGCCGCCCGAAGTGATAGTTGGCCCACAGCACCGGCGGAAGCGTGAGGGGATTGGTAAGCCAGATGAGCAACAGGCTGATGCCGAGGTTGGCGCGTACGGCGACGGCACAGGCGGCGCCCGGAATCATCTGGAACGGCATCGGGATCACCGTCCAGAACAGACCGACGACCGCGGCACGCGAAACCGACCGGCGGTTGAGGTGCCAGAGGCTGGGTTGATGAAGGACGCGCCCGAACACACGCAGCAACGGGCTGCGCAATGCTCGTTCGCGGCGGGGCATGTATCGCTTGAAGAACTTGCGTGCCATCGTCGAGGAGATTAGCCGATTTCGTTCACGGCCGTCTCGGCCGTACAGATTGCGATTGGCCTCGGGAAATCTCTCGTATCGCGACTTACGGCGGCCGTATCGCTCGAGGCACGGGCGGGACGCCCGTGACACCGTCGCGCAACGCGCGCCGGAACAGGAGCATCACAGCACCGTGGTCACGACCTGCTGCACCTGGGCGATGAGTCGCTCGGCGGTGGCGCGGTCGGGCGCCTCGGCGATGATCCGCATGATCGGCTCGGTATTGCTGGCGCGGACATGTACCCAGGCACGCTGTCGCTCCCAGTCGATGCGGATCCCATCCTGAGTGTCGATTTTCTCCGATGCAAAGTGCTGCTTGAGCGCTTCGACTGCGTGCTGGGCATCCTCGCGCCGGCAGGCAAACTTCGTCTTGACAATCTCGTACCGCGGAATCTGCGACACAAGCTGCGAGATCGTCTTGCCCGTGGCGGCCATGAGCTGAAGCACATACGCCATCCCCACCAGCGAATCCCGTCCCGGGACGATCCGCGGATCGATCACGCCGCCATTGCCTTCGCCTCCGATCGTCGCGTTTTCCCGGAGGATCGCTTCGACGACATTGGCCTCGCCCACGGGCGTGCGAACGACGCGCGAGCCGTACATCGAGGCGATGTCGTCGATCATGCGGCTGGTCGAGAGGTTGGTCACCGCCACGCCGGGGCGCTTGCTCAGCAGCCACATCGCGCACAGCGCCAGCGAATACTCCTCGCCGATGTATCGCCCGGTTTCGTCGATGATCGCCAGACGATCGGCGTCGGGATCCTGGGCAAAACCGACGGCGGCGCGCTGGCGTTTGACCTCGGCGGCCAGGGCGGTCAGATTCTGCTCAGTCGGCTCCGGATCGTGCGGAAATCGCCCGTCGGGAGTGCAGTTCAGATGCACGAGCTGCGCGCCAAGCCTGTTCAGCAGCGTCGCGGTGGCCACGCAACCGGCGCCGTTGACGCTGTCCAGCACCACCTTGTATCGCCTGCTGGAAATCCCCAGCACGTCCACGTGATCCAGCACGCGCTTCACGTGCAGGGCATGGGTCTCGCTGTTGTGCGTCGGCGGAACCAACTGCTCGACACGTACGTAACTGGTCCGCTGCTCGTGAAAGTACTGCCTGATCTGGTTTGCGATCGTCGCCGGCGGAGCGATCCCCCCGGCGGTGAGGAACTTCAGCCCGTTCCACTCGATCGGATTATGCGAGGCGGTGCACACGACGCCCGCGTCGGCGCCCAGATGCCGGACCATCATCGCCACGCCCGGCGTGGTGACGATATCCAGGTCGATGACCTGGAGCCCGGAAGCGACCAGTGCGCTGACGGCGGCGTCGCGAACCCACACGCCGCTGGGGCGCGAATCACGCCCCAGCACGACGCGATGATGTCCGCCGCCGGATGGTTTTGTGTTCTGTTTGATCCACGCGGCGAACGCGGCACTCATCTGCGACACCACCGCGGGGGTGAGCGTGCCACCGACCGTGCCACGCATGCCGGAAACGCCGATCATCAATGCTTCCATGCCCGAAATCCCTTGTGGTCCAATGTCGTCGATGCGGCAACCGCAAGTGCGCGCCGGCATGACTATGTCTGGGCGTGCATCGCTTCAGCGCGGATCCGCGCCTGCAACTGCTGAACCAGATCGCTGCGCGGAATCGTCATCTGCTGTGCGGTCCTCAGATCCTTCAATGCCACCGTGCCCGATGCAAGCTCGGATTCGCCGACGATCACGCACCAGGCGGCGCCCTCGCGGTCGGCGAGCTTGAACTGCGACTTCATCGAACGCCCGGTGAGGTCCATGTCGCAGGCGATGTTGTTGTCGCGCAGCTCGCGAGCCAGTTGCAGATTCAGCTCGCGTGCCCGCTGGTCCTGAGAGATGAGCCAGACCAGCGGTTGACGGGGATTGGGAAGCGACACGCCCTGGGCTTCCAGCGCGATCAGCAGTCGTTCCAGCCCGGAGCCGAACCCCACGCCCGGAGTCGGCCTGCCGCCGAGCGTCTCGATCAGATTGTCGTAACGTCCGCCACCGCCCAGGGCATTCTGCGCACCCAGCCCCTCGGCGGTGACCTCCCAGAGGGTGTCGGTGTAGTAGTCGAAGCCGCGAACCAGTTTGCCATCCACCACGAACTTCACGCCCGCCTGTTCAAGCAGCGTCTGCACCCGCTGGAAGTGCGCTCGGCTGCGATCGGAAAGCGATTCGATGGCCGGCGGGGCGCTGTGGCAGGCCTGAATGTCGCGGGGGTCTTTGCTGTCCAGGATGCGCAGCGGATTGGTGCTCAGGCGTCGCTGCGAGTCCTCGCTGAGCTGCGATGCCATTGGCTGAAGATGCGCCACCAGCACGTCCCGATAGCGTTGCTTGCTCTGGCGATCCCCCAGGCTGTTGATCCGCAGGGTCAGATCCTTCACGCCGCAGCGACGGTAAAAGTCGAGCTGGAGAAGCATGCACTCCACATCCTGCTCGGGTTCGGCCACGCCGAAGGCTTCCACGCCGAACTGGTGATGCTGCCGCAGCCGGCCTTTCTGTACGTTCTCGTAACGGAAGTTGGGTCCGATGTAGTAGACCTTGATCCTCGCGCCCGGGTCGGCCAGCAGGCTCGACTCGATCATCGCCCGCGCCACGCCCGCGGTCTGCTCGGGGCGAAGGGTGATCGACCGTCCCCCGCGGTCCTGGAACGTGTAGGTCTCCTTGTGGACGATGTCCGATGTCTCGCCGACCCCGCGATGAAACAGCTCGCTGTGCTCGAAGATCGGCGTGCGGATCTCCTGGAAGTGATACAGCTCAGCGACCTGGCGGGCGATGCGCTCGATCACCTGCCATTTCCAGCTTTCGCTCGGGAGGATGTCAACGGTGCCCTTGGGGGCGGTGATTCGGGACATTCACATGCCCGGCACGAAGGCGCAAAGGCACGAAGGGATGAAGTGAGCCGGCCCCCGCTCGCTCCGTGCCTTCGTGCCTGTGTGGCCTGGTGCCTCTCCTCACTGTTGCCTGGGGGCCTCAGACGCCTGAAGATCCACTTCCTCGATCTGCGCCGTCTCCAGCAGCTTATCCACCGCCTTCTGCTCGCGCATCTGGATGTACATGCTGGCCAGCGTGCCATCCTTGGCCATCTGCTGCTTGAGCTTCTCCGGTCGCTGATTGCGCTGGGCGGCCAGCATCGCGATCGCGCCGTTCAATTCGGCCTCACTGACGTCGGTTCCCTGATCGGCGGCGATCTTCTCGAGGATGAAGAAGAGCTTGAGCTCGCGGATGGCTTCGTCCCTGGCGCCGCTGCGCAGTCGCTCGATGTTGGCGACGATCTGGTCCTCCGGCACGCCGCGCAACATCAGATCCACCGCGCGCCTCTGGATGACCCGCTGCTCCTGCCGCTCGCTGAGCCGGGCCGGCAGCTCAATCGGCGTGTTCTCCAGCAGATACTTGTAGACCTGCTCGCGCATCGCGTTGCGCACGTCCATGTTGATCCGCTCGACCATCTGCTCCCGCAGCGCCTCGCGCAGCTCCTGCTCGCTGCTGAAGCCCAGATCCTCCAGGAATTCCTGGTTGATCTCCGCCAGCTCCAGCCGCTTGATGTCCTTGATCGTGATCTCGAACACGACCTTCCTGCCGCGGACCTGCTCGTTGGGGTGAGTCTCGGGCACCGCCACCTCGAACGTGCGGGTCTCTCCGCTGCGTGCGCCGGCGAGCTGGCGGTCCAGATCGGGCACATCGATCCCGGCGATTCGCCCCGGCCGCACCACGATCTGCGCATCGTGCTGATGCCCCAGCTCCGTGCCCTCCAGCTTCACATGAATATCCGCGATGACGTAATCCTTCGGCTCGATGCCGCGATCCTCCACAGGCACCAGCGTGCCCTGCTGCTCGCGCAGGTTCTGCATCGCCTGGTTGACGTTCTCCTCGGTCACTTCGATTTTGGGCTTCTTGACTTTCAGGCCCGTAAGGTCCGGCAGATTGATCTGCGGCTGCACTTCCACCTGGAAGGAGTAGCTCAGATCGCCGCTTTCGGGCAACTGAATCGCGTCGGGGTTCTCAAATTCCGGTTCGCCGATGACCTGAAGCTGGTTCTTCTCCACCGCCTGCTGATAGCTTTCGCTGATCAGCGCCCGGCGGACCTGCTCGCGCACGTCGGCGCTGAAGCGTTTTTCGATGAGCTTCTGGGGTGCGTGGCCGGGGCGGAAGCCGGGGATCGCCACCTGTTGCCGCAGCTCCTGGAACTGCTCGGCGAGCTTTTGCTCGATGCGCTGGCGCGGAATCTCGACGGTGACCTTCTTGGTCGCCGGGCCGGCATCCTCGATCCGGATCGGGTACAGGAATTCGTCCTGTTCGGTCTGTTGCTGCTGCTCGGCGACGGCGCCTGGATTGTCTGCCATGACGGAACCTCTTGCGGGAACCTCTTTGAAAAACCGACGTTAGCCTGCATCGCGCCTGCACGCCACCCGCACGCGCGCAGCCGTGCCCGACGCTGGCGAGCCCCGAATCTTAGCGAGCCAGTCCGCCAATGCAAAGGGGGGTAAACCGATCACTGCCCGGCGGCGCTGGATTGGGAACCGCTCACTGCCGCGTTGGCCGCGGGGTGCCGGGGCGTCAGCTCCACCAGTTTGGCACGTTTCTGCTGGACCGACATCACCCGGGCAAGGTAGTTGCCCAGCTCCACGGTATCGCCCGGCCGGGGAAGGCGGCCCAGTTGCTGAATGATATACCCGCCGACCGTGTCCACCCCATTGAGGTGCAGCTCGCCAATGTCCGGCACGCGCTCGCGCAGCTCGTGCAGCGGGTACAGCCCGCTGACGCGGATGGTCTGGCCTTCGCGGACGAAGTCGGGCGTAGGGCCGGCCACGTCGAACTCGTCGGCGATCTCCCCGACGATCTCCTCCAGCACGTCTTCCAGCGTCACGATTCCCTGCGTCGCCCCATACTCGTCCACCACCACCGCCATGTGGATCCGGCTGGACTGGAACAGCCGCAGCAGCTTCGGCACGGCGGTGAACTCGGGCACGAACAGGATATCCCGCTTGATCTGACGCAGATTGATCTCCCCGGAGCCGATGACGTGCACGGTTGAACCGGGCAGCCCCGTCGGTACGGCAATCAGCGCGCCGGTCGGGTCGCGCTCATCCAGAAACTTAAGCTTGCCGGGCACGAGCTTGAGGTGGTTGAACAGATCCTTCATGTGCACCAGCCCCACGACATGGTCGATGTCTTTGTCGCACAGTGGCAGCCGGGTGTAGGCGTTGGATTGCACCGTCTTGAGGATCTCTCCCAGCGGCTGGTCCAGCAGCAGGTACACCACCTCGGTGCGGGGCGTCATGATCTGACGGACCTTCAGCTCGGAAAACTCAAAGGCGCTGGTGAGGATGCGCTCGTTGCCTTTGGCGATGGTGCCGCTGGCCACCGCCTGCGCCAGCAGCGCCTTGAGCTCTTCCTCGGTGTGAGGCATCCCGCCGTGAACGTCATGACGGATTTCGATCCCCGAGAGCCGCAGCAGCAGATTGCTGGCCGAGTTCAGTGCCCAGATCACCGGATAGAAAATGTAGGTGAAGATGACCAGCGGCAGGGCCACCACGGGCAGCAGCTTGTCGGGATAGAAGATGGCCCAGTTCTTCGGCGCCACCTCGCCGACCACCACGTGCAGGGATGTGCTGATGGCCAGGGCGATGGCGATGGCGTAGGCGGTGTGTTTGCCCGGCCCCGGGTCCGGCACGCCGAAGAAGTACAGGATCGGGTCCACCAGCGCCGCCACCGCCGGTTCGGTCACGGCGCCCAGCCCCAGGCTGGCCATCGTAATGCCGAGCTGACAGGTCGAAAGGTACAGATCAAGCCGACGTTTGATGTCCAGGCAGATTCTTGCCAGCAGGCTGGTGGGCGCCAGAGCCTGTAGTCGCGAGGTGCGTGCTCCGACCGCCGCGAATTCCGCCGCCACGAAATACCCGTTCGCCGCCACCAGCGCCAGCGTGGCCAGGATCTTCCAGATGATCGAAAGGATATCCACGCCCAGATTGTAGCGAATCGGCAGTCGGCGGTCAGTTTGCGGCTAGCCGCCGCCGCGGCCTCGCAGCGCCAGGATCAGCTCCACTTCGCCCTCTGGTCGGCCCAGTGCGGCGGCGATCTGGTGAGCGTCCCGGCCGGCGTCGGCAAGGGCGTAGATCTGGGCATGGCGCGGGTCGGGCTGCTCGGGCGGCGAACTCTGGCTGTTGGGGGCATGCGATGATGCGGAGTGCGCAGGTTCAGCCTCATCGCTGGCGGCGCCGTTGCCCGCGGCACGCACCGCTTGCCCAAGCGCCTCCAGTCGCCGGTCGGCGTCCTGGATGAGCTGCTCGAGCTTGGCCGCCCGGGTGTCGAGCTGGGCACTGATCTGTCGCGCCATCTCGGCCAGCTCCACCAGCAGATTCTGCATCTGCCGCTCGACGGCGCGTTGCTGCGAGAGGCTGGCGAAGGCGGGCGGGCGCTCCAGCGGATCCTTCCGCCGCCGCATCATCGGGCGAAGCACCAGCATGTAGATCAGCAGCGCCGCCCCAAGTCCAAGCAACACCCAGGCTTCAGGTTTGACCTGGTTGGCGGCACCCGTCGCCGCCTGCTCCAGTGCCAGCAGCCGCAGCAGCATGCGGGCATCCTGCCGCTTTGAACGCCAGGATGCAAGCGCGCCGCGATTGCTCCGCGTACTTCTGTGTGCCCGGATTTCCACGATCGCGCGGGGATCGTGGATTGGTCGCTGCGGGGCTTACGCAGAAATTCGCGCAGAAACGCGCCAGTCTGTCTCACGGACGTCCCGCCGGTGCCGGCGATCATCGACCTCCAAAGCGGGGTATCACACCGCCAGGGCAACGCGTCCTGCGAACTCCGCTGCTGGCTTGATCTTTTGCGTCGCCTGCGTCACTGTACCGCCGAACCATGACGACCGATCATCCGGGCAGTGGTGAGCGGCCGCGGCGGAACGTGGCGCTGGCGGCGATTGGCGGGATCACGGCGCTGCTGCTGCTGTTCGCTGTGCTGTCATACTCCGCCGTTCTGGGAAAAAGCCCAACCTACGACGAGACGCTGCACTCGGTGGCCGGCTACGTGCATCGCATCCGCGGCGACTTCCGGATCAACCCGGAGGATCCGGCGTTGTTCGGCTACTGGGGTTCGCTGGTGCATGGGCGCAACGCGTTGACGATCAGCACCGACCTGCGCTACTGGGATCAGATGATCGAGGACTTTGCCACGTTCCAGTGGTACTACTCGGTGCACGTGCTGTACGGATGGCGGGGCAACAATGGCGACGCGTTCATCCAGAAGTCGCGGTTCATGTTCGTGCCGGTGGGGATGGGCCTGGGGGGGCTGATCGGATGGTGGGCCTGGCGGATCGCGCAGCAGAGGCATGGCGCGGCGTATGCCGGTGCCGGCGCGGCGGCCGGCTTTCTGGCCACGGCGCTGCTGGCGCTGGATCCGAACTTCCTGGCCCACAGCGCGCTGGTCAAGAATGACGTGATGCTGTCGCTGTTGATGGCGTCGCTGGCGGCGGCGCTGTGGCGATTCGGACAGCGTGCGAGCTGGCCGTCGCTGCTGGCCATGTGCCTGTGCTGCGCCGCGGCCGTCAATGTCAAGTTCTCCGGCATTCTCTGCGGCCCGATCATCTTCGCCGCTGTGCTCATCCGGGCGCTGCTGCCGCTGGCCTGGCCGGTGCGAGGGCTGGGAAGCAGGATCACGATGCTCAGCACGCGCCGGCAGCGACTGGCGGTCGTGCCGGTGGTGTGCGTCCTCGCGGCGATCGCGACCTATGTCATGATTTGGGCATGCTATGGGTTTCGCTTTTCTCCCACCGCCAATCCCGACGTGCTGCTGAACACGCCCCGGCTGGTCCAGCGCGCCAAGCTGAACACCATCATCGCCCGCACCCGTGGCAGCGTCCCGGTCACATCCGAGATGGTCCAGGCCGAGCCCGAGCCGACGATGGTCAGGGCGATCGTCTGGGCTGAATCCAAACGTCTGCTGCCGCAGGCGTGGTTGCACGGGTTTTTGTACACCTACGCGACGACCAAGATCCGCAGCTCCTATCTGCTGGGACAGACGCGGATTGTCGGGTTCTGGTACTACTTTCCGTGCGCGATGCTGTTCAAGACGCCCACGGCCAGCCTGCTGGCGATCCCGACGGTGATCACGGCGGTGCTGCTGTCGTCGGCGACGCGCCGGCGGAAGGCGATGGACAACCCGGCCGCCGCGCAAGCTCCGCCGCGCGATCCGGATGATGCCCGCTTTCGCTTCGGCAGCGCGGACTGGTGGTCGCCGACCTGCCTTGGCCTGCCCGCTGCCGTCTATGCCGCCAGCGCCATGAGCAGCAACCTCAATCTCGGCCTGCGGCACATCCTGCCCGTTTATCCGTTCATCTTTGTCGGGCTGGCGGTGGGGATGGCGGGTGTGCTGCGGCAGTGGCGGCGGACGGGGTGGACGCTGATGGGACTGATCGTTTTCGGGCTGGCAATCGAATCGCTGGCCAGCTATCCCAACTTCATCCCGTTCTTCAACGCGCCTTCAGGGGGGATGCGCAACGGAATCCGGCTGCTGGGCGACTCAAACCTGGACTGGGGGCAGGATCTGCCGCTGCTGGGCCGGTGGCAGGCTGAACACCGCGATCGACCGCTGTATCTGGCCTACTTCGGAACCGCCGATCCCAGAGCCTATGGTGTGACGGCCTATCATCTACCGATGGAAGCCGGTGGTTGGCCTTTCGCCAGCAGCAGACACATGCCCGACCCCAACTCCAGCAGTTACCTGGCGGTCAGCGCCACCAACCTCCAGGGCATTTACGTGCAGGATCCGGCGATCCGCGAGTTTTACCGTGATCTGCTGGAAAACCGACAACCGCTGGCGATTCTGGGCGGCAGCATTTACGTGTATCCGCTTCCGCTGAAGCGTTGAGCCATCTCGCGTCGTTGAAGCGCATGACACAAGAACCGGCCGGCGAGGATTGGCTGTAGCCGCATCGTCGATCAAGACATAGACTCTGCGCCATGTTCGGAAAAGCCTACAAGCTGCCATTTCGCCTCTTTGGCATTCCCGTCTTTATCGACATCACCTTTCTGATCGTGCTGCCGCTTTTTACCTGGATCATCGGCAGCGGCATCAAGGCCGGGCAGGAACTGATTGGCCTGGACCGCGAAGTCCAGACCCTGCGGCAGGGCCTGCTGCCTTATCTGCTGGGACTGATCATCGTGATCGGGTTGTTTGTAAGCGTGCTGATCCACGAGCTGGGGCATGCACTGACGGCACGGGGCTATGGCGTGAAGACTCGAAGCATCACGCTGTGGCTGCTGGGGGGTGTGGCGGCACTGGACGACCTGCCCCGCCGACGCGGCGCCGAGGCCGTCATCGCCATCGTCGGACCGATCGTCAGCTTCGCGCTGGCGGGATTGTTCTACCTGACTCGTCAGACCATCCCCCTGGCCCAGATGCCCGCCGCACGCTTCGTCGTGACTTACCTGGCCTGGACCAACGTGGTGCTGGCGATTTTCAACCTGCTGCCGGCGCTGCCGCTGGACGGCGGACGCGTCCTGCGCTCGCTGCTGGCGCTGCGATGGGACTATCTTGCCGCAACTCAGGTGTCGGCGACGATCAGCAAGGTGCTGGCGGTGGGACTGGGCTTGTTCGGTTTTCTGACCGGGCAGCTCATGCTGATGCTGATCGCGTTCTTCATTTACATGGCGGTGAACACTGAGACGCAGCAGTTGATCGTGGAGCGGCTGCTGGAGGGGGTGCGCGTGCGCGACCTGATGAACCCCGAGGTGATCACCGTGCCGGCCAGCGCCAGCGTCGCCGAGCTCACCGAGCTGATGATCCGCGAGAGGCACAAGGGTTTTCCCGTGGTTGACGATGATGGAGCACTGATCGGCATGGTGGATCTGCGCCAGCTCCAGGGTGCGCCGCCCGATGCGCCCGTGGCGCAGATCATGTCCGAGCAGATTCTGACCACGCGTGAATCTGCCCCGGCACGCGACGTGCTGAAGCTGATGGCCGACCACGACTTTGGCCGCGTGATCGTGCTCGATCACGACAACCGCATGGTCGGCATCATTACCAAAACGGACGTCATGCGCGCCATCCAGGTGCGTCTGGCGCAGATGTCCACGACCGGCAACGGCTGGGTGCGTCCCTCGCAGTTGGCGCATACCTGAGCAGCCTCACCGGCCATAGGCCTCGCGCTCGAAAGGGTTGTCGAAGTATGCGTCGCCGCCGCGAAGCTTCGCGATGGCGCTGGCGATCAGGTAGGCGGGGATGAACAGCGGCCCCCAGCGCTGGCACTGACGGACGTGAACGCGCTCGTGATCGCGGCTGGCATCCAGACAGGCCTGATCCTGCCCGATGACCACGTGCCCCAGCGTCATGGCCGAGGCTCCTCCGGCCAGCGGCACGCAGCGGCGAAGCAGGAACCTGGCGATCCCGCCATGGACTTCGATCACGCCGCGCACCACGCGCACCCGCCCGCCCGACACCAGCACCAGTGGCACGAACACAAGGCCCACACACGTCGTGGGCAGTGCCCACAAATACAGCATCGCTTGGACCAGGTACCTCACGTTATGACTATATCCTCCTGCGGGGATCCGCGCGGCCATCAAAACTGGCCATCATAAATCGTGATCACAGAATCGCCGCCAGGCTGCGAAGTGAGCATTGCCTGCCCATTCTGACTTTGCGCGTGACAGCAGGCCGGTCTTTGGCACAATGGCGGGCATGTCGGCAGACCGGATCGCATCGGAGCAGCCATTGCCCTCGGAGTCGAGCAATGAGGTCTTGCAGCGTTATCGGGTGACTGTCGAGCAGTATCGCGCGTTTCATCGCGACGGGTTTCTGGTGGTGCGCGGGCTGGTGCCCGAGCATGACATCGCCGAGCTTCGCCGGCACACCGAGATGCTGATGCAGGGCGAGCTTCCAGAGCAGCGTGGCCGGCCGATGCCCGATCGCGATGTGGCCCGCGACGGCGCGGTGACGGTGCAGGGGCTGGAGGCTCCACCGGCGCATCTCTCGCCGGCGGAAAAGGCGCAGTACTTCCTGCGGATCCACATGCTGCACCGCAAGCTCGAACTTCACGAGCGCTACCTGCTGCACCCGCGCGTGCTGGATGTGCTGGAAGTGCTGATCGGGCCGGACGTGCTGGCGCTTCAGACGATGCTGTTTCTCAAGCCCCCGGGCAAGCCGGGGCAGGGATGGCATCAGGACTCGTACTACATCCCCACGCACCCCGACACGCTCTGCGGCGCCTGGATCGCCATCGACGATTGCGATGAGCTGAACGGCGCCATGTGGTTCGCCAAAGGCTCGCAGGTCGAGCCGATCTACCCGCCATGCCCCAATGCCGGCTACGGCTTTGGCGATAAGCTGATCTCCGACATCATGCACGTGAAGGGCGTGTCGGAACCGGACGACCAGCGGAACATGCTCAGCATGGTCGCCGACCGCTACGACCAGGTGCTGGTATCAGCCCGGGCCGGCGATGTCGTGTTCTTTGGCGGGCACGTGCTGCACCGCAGCAAGGCCAACTTCACCACGGATCGCTTCAGACGCGCGTTTGTCGGACACTACTGCAATGCCCGCAGCTTCACGCAGTGGGGCGCCGACATGGAGCCGGGCAATCCGCACGTCACACAGGCGATGGACCCGGTGACGAAAATGACCAACGGCTCTCACGTTCTGGCCCGCGGGGACACGCACCTGCCCTTCGCTCAGCCGCGCTTCGGCACGCCCTGCGCCGCGCTGCTGTCGCGTCAGCAGCGCGCCCACGAGAGCGAGTACGTCGCCCGCGTCATCGCCAGCATGAACCACGGGCTGCTGGGTTGTGGGATCACCGATCCGCAGGTTTCAGAAAACCACTATTAGCCCGCCGCCGGTATCGCTGCGCCTGGGGAAATCCCGGCACACGCAACGTCGGCGGGGCTGTTGCGATATCTTGCATCACGCCAGCCGGGGGCTAAACTCCATCGCGACGCACCTACAACTCACGGGAGATCGCCAATGGCCAACGGCAAGACGAAGCAGACGATCAATGTCTGTCTGATCGGTCAGAAGTTCATGGGTCGCACGCACAGCAACGCGTACCTGAAGGTCGGCAAGTTCTTCGATGTTCCGATCCTGCCGGTGATGCACACGATCTGCGGGCGAAATCAGCAGGAGCTTGAGGAATTCAAGGATCGCTGGGGCTGGATGAACGCCACCACCGACTGGCGAAGCGCGGTGAACAACCCGGAGATCGGCCTGGTGGATGTCGGCACGCCCAATCACCTGCACGCCGAGATGTCGATCGCGGCGCTGGAGGCAGGAAAACACGTGGCGTGCGAGAAGCCTCTGGCGGGCACGCTGGCGGACGCGCGGCAGATGCGCGACGCCGCCCGCAAGGCACGCAAGTGCAAAACCTTCGTCTGGTACAATTATCGCCGCGTGCCGGCCGTCGCACTGGCTCATCAGCTCGTCCGCGACGGCAAGATCGGTCGCATCTACCATATTCGCGCTTACTATCTCCAGGACTGGGGCGGGCCGAATGTGCCGCTGCTGTGGCGGTTCCAGAAGAAGCTGGCGGGCTCCGGCGCGCATGGCGACCTCAACGCCCACATCATCGACATGGCCCGCTTCATCACCGGCGACGAAATCACCGAAGTCGCCGGCGCCATCGCCGAAACCTTCATCAAGGAACGCCCCATCGTTCAGGAAGGCCCCAAGGGCGGCATCGCCGGAGGCACCGCCGGCGGCAAAAAGATGGGCAAGAGCGACGTCGATGACACGGTACTTTTCCTGGCCCGTTTCAGGAACGGCGCCGTCGCCTCCTTCGAGGCTACGCGACTGGCCACCGGAAACCAGAACAAGAACGGCCTGGAGATCAACGGTGACAAGGGTTCGCTCATGTTCAATTTCGAGGACATGAATTACCTGAGCTTCTACGACGCCACGCTGGAACGCCGCCAGCAGGGCTGGACCCGAATCATGGTCACCCACGCGCCAGATCATCCCTACGTGGGCAACTGGTGGCCTGATGCCCACATCCTCGGCTACGAGCACGGGTTCATCAACCAACTGGCGGACATGCTGAACATGATCGCCGGCAAGGATCCGGTTGTGCCCATGCCCGACTTCGAGGACGCCTACAAGACCCAGCAGGTCCTCGAGGCCGCGTTGATCAGCGCGCAAGAGCGCCGGCCGGTGAAGATCGCGGAGATCAAGTAGGAACGACAAGCGCGAAGATGCGAAATGCGCGATGTCGGCCGCGAAGGCGCATGTTTGAGAACGTCGCGCCGATGGCCTTGGCGTCTTGCTCGCGCCGGTCGCGGCCTGGCGGTTCACTGATTCAGCGGTTCAGCTATCATCCCGTCATGTCCTGGACCTCTTTGTGCGAACTTCACGAGCTGACGCCTGACCAGGGAAGGTACGTCGAGATCGGCGGGTTTGAGCTGGCGGTCTTTCTGCACGACGGGCAGGTGTATGTCATGGACAACTACTGCCCCCATGCTGGAGGAAACCTGGGCGGCGGACATGTCGAGGACGGCTGCGCCATCTGCCCGTGGCATCACTGGGCCTTTCGCCTGGACAGCGGCCAGCTCCGCGATTCGCCCGGCGTTCTGGTCAAGACCTATCCGGCGCGTATTTGCGAGCATGAAGGGCGAAAACTCGTGCAGGCGGACCTGCCCATCTACTAAGACCATCTTCCGGATTTATCTGGCGATCGGAGCGGCGTCGCCGCGGTTGATCACCGCGCCCTGATCCAGCCGGTAGAACCGCAGGACCTGATCGTCGCGCTGAAGGGTCAGCACGCGGACGAAACCGTCGGGCAATGGCTCGACCCGACGATGCGATTTGTCGATCGAGATCAGCACCAGGTTCGGGTCGCGCCCCGCGCGATCCAGAACGGCCTGTGGCGTGGGCAGGTCCGGGATCGACTGCCGAAGCTCGAAACACAAGGGTAGCGATTCGTTGGGGCCAAAACTGGCAAAGGTGGCGCGCGGGCCGAAAGAGCGGCGGATCTGCCCGGCCAACTGACGCGGCGAGTCATTGTGCAGGCTGGCGGCCCACAGTCCCAGCATCAGGGGCATGAGAATCGGCGTCACGACCAGCAGGGCAACAAAGCCGCCTTCAAGTGAGCGCCGCGACGCCAGCCACACCGCGATCACCGCTGTCGCCAACGCCGCTGCCGCCACCGCATCGATCATCCCGATTCGTCCTCGCTGCATCACGGCCAGGTAGAGGATGGCGTCGATGCCGGCGGCCGCGACCAGTATCGTGCCGACCAGCACCGCGATGCACCAGCGACGCGCCCAGTGTGCCGGGTCGTCGAATACCGCCGCCAGCAGCCGCCCAATGAGAATCGTCACCGGCGGCATCAGCGGCAGCAGGTAATGCGGCTGCTTGTTGCCGGCGATGCTCAGCGGCAGCAGAATCGCCGCGCACCAGAGCAGCACCATGCGAATGGAAGCGTCGGTTTTGAATCGTCGGATCGCATCGACAATCGCCAGCGGCAGCAGCCCCGACCAGGGCGCGGTGGCGACCAGCAGCCGCGCGAGATAGGCTGTGGGCCAGTCGCCGTGATCCCCGCCGCTGATGGTGTTGCTCAGTTCTGAAGCGAACACGCTCAAGCCCTGACGGTTGGCCACGTAGATGAACCAGGGCAATGCGACGATGGCGAGGGTGGCGATGGCGCCGCTGGCGATGAATCGCCACAACAGATGCCAGCGACGTTCGATGGCGCAGTACAGCAGCACGAACAGGGGGGGGAAGATGGCCGGCGCGCCTTTGGCCAGGATCGCCCCGCCGATGGCGGCGGCGGCGAGGTGAGGCCACAGAGGCCGGTCCGACTGGTCGGCGCGCCACATCGCCCAGATCGCCAGCGTCACGAACAGCGCCGCGGGGGCGTCGGTCTCGGCCAGCCGCACGTGACGGAAAAACAGGTAGCTTCCCAGTAGCGCGGTCGAGGCCATCAGTCCGATCCGCCGGTCGAACAACCGGGTCGCAAGCAGATACGTGACTGCGAGCATCAACCATCCGGCCATCGCACCTGGCGCCCGCCCCACGCCGGCGCTGACCCCGGCGATCTTGTAGGCCGCGGCGCTCATCCAGTAGCACAGCGGCGGCTTCTTGAGTCGTGGCTGCTCGTTGAGCCGTGGCAGCAACCACCCCTGTGGGCCGCTGCCGAGCATCTGGCGGGCGGTCTCCAAGACGCGGGCTTCCTGCGTGCGCGTCACGGGCGGGTTGCCCAATGCCACGAATAGCGCGACGCCAGCCAGTATCCACAGCGCGGCCACGCCCGCGCGCGCGCCGATTCGTGCGGAGCGTCCGACTGGCTCAAGTCCGGCGACCACGGTCATCGTCGTTCAAGAGTAGAGCACAGCGGGGATGGGGTAAAGCTCGCAGGCAGTTCTGTGTCACAGGTGTCGCACCCGTGCCCAGCGGCATGAAGTGACCAACAGCTCGGATGTCGGACTCTCGAATTCGAGCGCACTCTGCATGGCCGGGACGGCCATGCCACAGTTGGCTCGGACGTGTCACGGGCGTCTGGCCCGTGCGATGGCCGCCCACCCGGAGGGACGACGGTGATACTGGTGTCGTTCTGCTCGAAGAATGATCTCGCCGCCGTTCAATTGATCCCGAATGCCTTGCGCACCTTGTTGACGTTGCCATCGTCGAAGGCGCGGAAATAGAGCGTCACGTACTGATCGGCCACGCCGAGTGTGAAGGTATTCGGCTGGATGACTGCCCAGTCCTTCTCCTGAAGAGGCCAGTAGACGCAGTGTCCGTCGCTGTAGCCGACGACGATGCCGTAGGGCCTGGTGTGCGGCCAGTGCGCCTTCCATCCATCGGGATAACCGAAGCGATCGGCGATGATCGCCCTGGTGCCGCGAAGTCTGCCGGCCAGCGCTGCGATGTGAATGCGAACCTCATCGGCGCGATCCGCGGCCAGCGCCGCGGCGCCCACCAGGCCGTCGAAGCGAGGAATCCCCGACATGCCCGGATCCGGCGGCCAGTACGCGATGCAGAAGCGATAGTTGTAGCTGGTGTGCAGGCTGGGTCCGGCGACGCCGCCGTTGTATCGCGGAACCCAGTGCTCTTCATAGCTGATGATTTTGGCGGCCGGGCAGTAGAAGATTCGACCGTCTTTCACGATCCCCCGGACCCACAGCCAGCCAAGGTTCGTGTAGCCGTCCTTGTGTGCCGGCCTTGGCCCCGGGCCGTTGTTGGGACCATAGCCCGGTTCGTTATCGACGCGCGGAATGTCCCCGCCATCCATCCTGATGACGTAGCTGGCCGAGACGCTGGCGCGATGCACGCCGCAGGGCATCTTGTTGCGATAGCTGGCCTGATACTGGATCACGCCTTGAAGAAGCTGTCGCTGGTTGTTCATGCAGCCGACGCGCACGGCGCCGGCGCGAGCCTTTTGCAGGGCAGGCAGCAGAATCGCGATCAGCACCGCGACGATGGCGATCACGACCAGCAGCTCCACCAGCGTAAACCCCCGAGCGACCGTCTGGTTTTCAGGTCTGCCGGTCAACATCGGATGTTCCTGCCAAGTTCACACTGGCCGGAGATGCGCTGAGGATGCGTTGCCGCGCCCGCGGGCGCAGCAACCAACGGGCTACCAGTAGTACGGCCGGATGTCGCCGTTGTGGCTATAGCGGGCGGAGGACACGTCGGTGGTGATGGGCCGGTCGCCCCGTCCCATCTCATCGGGCAAAGCCCACTTCACGTGCCCATCGGTGTACAGGCGGTTGCTGCCGGTTACGAAGCTGCGCAGCGCCACGCGTTCGGGATTGAACCAGTTCCGCACCGCGTGGTTGCTGTAGAACCATTTCACGCTGGGCACCGAACCGTTGAAGTTAAAGCCGTTGTCCGGCGCGGCAAAGTACAGATTCAGATCAGTGACCATGATCTTCACCGGCCCCTTGGACAGCCGGAAGGATGCCACGGTAGGTGGATTCTCGTACCACTTGGTTCCGCTGTTGCGCTTGATGCTCTCCTCGTCTCCATATCCGATGAGGTAGCAGTAGTTGACAATATAGTTGCCGGAAGGCATATGCCCGGGCCAACTGTCTCGTGGACGACCTCCTTCCATAGGAAAGTCGGTGGCCGGGCAGCCCATGACGCTTAAAGTCAGCCCGTGGCGCATCAGCGGCTGAACCAGAGTCTTGTCATTCCACTGGTACGGATAGGGCCAGGAATCCGTCCGCGGATCCTGAATCCGCGGCGCCCAACCTCTGCTCTGGACGGCATAGCCGAGAATGGCCTGTCCAATTGTGCGCAGGTTGCTGGCACATTGGACTCGCAGCGAGGCGATCCTCGCCTTGCGCAGCGCCGGGAAAAGGATCGCCATCAGGATCGCGATGATCCCGATCACCACGAGCAGCTCAATGAGGGTAAAACCGTCGGAGGACCGCCGGCGGCCAGACAGGGTAAGACGACGCACGGCAAGCATGGTTGGCGACTCCTTCCGCGCACCGGCGCGCGGGCAGAGAGAAGCGACACGAAACCGGACGACGTGACTCTGGTAGATTATCTTTAGAACACAGGTACGTCAAATAAAAATAACATCTTATCGAGAACAATTGTGCCCGGTTCCTGGCACTTTAGCGAGGCGCGAACATCCCGCTGGCGCCGGCGATCGGCCCAATGACAAGACGCCTGTGACACGCAGCGTCCGCTTGCTCTTGTGCGTTATGCGCAATCAAGTTGCGAAAACACCGCGAGATGGCGTATGCTGGCGGATGTTGTCTGTTGGCAAGGCTGTGTTGCTACGGTTGGTGCACGTGTGTGACTGCCGCCAACATCATGTCTGCTCCTGTCTGCACTGAGATGCGCGCCGACCGCTTCTTTTTCAGCGCCACCCGCGCGGGAGGTTCGCCATGACCACCCAGTCAGATCACCCGGTGCCGGCTCCCAATCCGGCTGCTCCGCCCGCCTCAGGTTCAACGAAGGTCCACCACAGCCACAGGCTGCTGTACACGATCATCGCGATCCTGGTGCTGGCCAACGGCGTGCTGATGTGGAACCTGGGCTCTTTCCGCCCTCGACCGAAGATCGCGATCGTGACTTCCGGGGAAGGACCCTATTGGGATACGGTCATCAGCGGTGCTCAGGAAGCGGCGCGGGTCTATGACGTGGACCTGACCGTCATCAAGACCCGAACCGATGTCGAAGCCCAGACGCAGGCGATTCGCTCGCTGCTGGGCAAGGGATACAAAGGCGTGGGCGTCAGCCCGATCAGCCCCATCGGACAGGCCGGGATCCTCGCGGAACTGGCCAACGAAACCACGCTGGTGACGTTTGATTCCGACAGTCCCGTCTCGCGCAGGCTCTGTTTTGTCGGAACCGATAACTACACCGCCGGTCGAATCGCCGGCGAGCAGGTCCATCGCGCGATTCCCGAAGGCGGTGAAGTCGCCATCGTCATCGGCAACCTCGACAAGGAAAACACCCAGCGACGACGCCAGGGCGTCATCGACGAACTGCTGGAACGCCCGTTCAATCCCGATCAGGCGATGGACCCGCCCGATCAGATTATCCGAGGCGAAAAGTACACGATCCTGCCCACCATCGTCGATCACTCCGATCCGGCCACCGCAACCGCGATGGCGATCGAGGCGATCAACCAGCACCCCAACCTCAAGTGCTTCGTCGGGATGCTCTCCTACAGTACGCCCGCGATCCTGAAGGCATTGCAGACCACCGGCAAGCTCGGACAGATCAAAGTCGTCGGCTTCGACGTCAACGACCAGACGCTCGAGGGGATCGAGGCCGGGCACGTCTTCGCCACGATCATGCAGGACCAGTTCGGCTGCGGTTATCACACGGTGCGTCTGCTGGCCGAGACGGCGCGCGGGGATCGTTCCGGTTTGCCGACGTTTCAGCGTCGCACGCTTCCGGTGGAGGTGATCAACCGGGACAACGTGGACACGATCCGCGCGCTGGTGCACGAGGAAGGGATCATGCCCGCGCCGTCCCCCGCGACGCAGCCCGCCGCCGGCGCCGGCTGAACGCCGAGGGGCGCCGCCGTCTCATCGGGCATGAGCCGGCTTATCACTCGACCAGGTTCTTCTCGAAGACGATCAGGTTATCCGCGTGGGTGGAATCCCAGCGGATACCGACGATGTCATAGCCCATTGCAATGGCGAAGTGGATGAACTCGCGCTGGTGATTGAGGCATTCGCAGCGGATGTATTCGTAGCCGTGGTCCTTGGCCCAGGCCTGCTGGGCTTCCTGGAGCTGCCTGCCGATGCCGTGCCGCCGCAGCTCCGGTAAGACCGCGCCCAGCCAGTGGTAGAACATTCCCGGCTTCAGCTCGAAGCCAATCCAGAATCCAACGGGCCGGCCATCCATCCGGGCGATCAGCGTCAGCGTGTTGTACCGCCCCAGAAAGCGACGCTTGAAATGTTCCAGCTCGCGTTTGGGGCGGAACATGGCGTTGTACAGCTCCACGGCCTGGGGCAGGAGCTTTTCGTCGGCGATGATGATCTCGGCCTGGGCCACGGATGCATAACCTCCCGGAGCGTGATCAGGGCGCGCAGATTGTAGCGAAAGCTCGGGAAGATTTCATCGTCTGCCGCTCTGCGTGCTTCGGCGCGTCCGGCGGCGGGAAGCGGCGAAAACCGGGCGGTTGTGATCAAGGCTGTGAGTGAAACAACACGACCCGCTCGCTGATGCCACGTTCCTGGAGATGGGTGATCAGCAGGGCGATATAGCTGGCGCGGATCAGCGGGCGGTCCTCGAGCTGAAGCGCCTGCCTTACACCCAGCACCGCCGGCTCGCTGGGACCTTCGATCTCCACGAATTCCCCCAGATACGGCAGTTCATCCAGCTCGACCTGACAGTCGCCAAGCGTCCAGCTCTCCCGGCGTTTTTGAAAAGTCAGCACTCGTCGGAATCCCAGTGCCTCCAGCAATGCCATGGCATCCTTGGGGCTGCCGACGCTCAGTTCGCGTTCCTCGCGGCTCTTGAGCGTGCCGTGTTGCCGCGGGCCTTTGAACGTGATCGTTGCCTGTTCCTGGCCGCTGTGCAGGTCTGTGGTATGTCTGAGGCGCAAGCCCTGATCGCGCGCCAGCAGCGAGCGGTCCTCGGTGTCAAAGAAGGTGTTGGTCTCCAGGACCACTCCGCGGCGTTCGCCGCCAATGCGCTCAAGCCGCTTGCGCACGGGTTCGAGCTCGGGCACCTTCATCTTGGCTTCAATTTCGATGGGCATGGGAATCATGACGACGTGACGAGGCGAGCCGGTGACAAGGCGATGACGGTCAGACTCGCATGTCATGTGGTCAGCTTGTCACGTTGTCACCTTGTTATCCGCTCTCACCCCACAACCAGGTTCACCAGCTTCTTCGGCACGTACAGGCGCTTGCGAATCGTCTTGCCTTCGATCCACGGGCGGACGCGCTGGGCGTTCTCGGCGGCCTGCAAGACGGTCTGCTCGTCAGCGTCAGCCGGCACAGTGATCTTATCCCGCACCTTGCCATTGACCTGCACCGGCAGTTCCAGCATCGATTCGACCAGCTTGCTCGGGTCAAACTGCGGCCAGGGACGACGCGCCAGGCTCTTGTGATGCCCCAGGCGTTGCCAGATCTCCTCGGCGATGTGCGGAGCGAACGGCGAGAGCAGCAGCGTGAACGTCTCGGCCAGCTCGCGCGGGATCGACTTCAGCCCCGTCATCTCGTTGTTGAGCTTGATCAACTCGGCGATGGCGGTGTTGAAGCGCAAGGCGACGATATCCTCGCCGACCTTCTTGATGGTCCGATGCAGCATGCGATCCATTGCTTCGGGGATCGGCCCGTCGTTCACCTTCGTGCCTGCATGCGTGCCCGACTCTGTGCCCTGCTCATCACCGACCAGGTTCCGCCAGACGCTGTTGAGGAACCGCATCATCCCGATGATGTCGCGGGTATTCCATGGCTTGCTGGCTTCCAGCGGACCCATGTACATTTCGTACAGGCGGAAACAGTCGGCGCCGTAGTCGCGGACGATCTCGTCGGGGTTGACCACATTTCCGCGGCTCTTGGACATCTTGAACGCGCGGGCGTCCACCGTGATCGACGGGTCGCTTTTCAGCACGAACTTCTGCCCGACCTTCTGAACCTGTTCCTCGTCGATCCGCTCGCCGATGAGCTTCTCGCCAGTCTGCCTGTGGATGGCGGTCATGGCCGGGCGATCGCCGACGACCTCTTCCTTCACATCCGTCAGCTCATCGGCGGAGACATACGTGCCATCCGGCCGTCGGAAGACGTGATATTCCATCTCCCCCAGGATCAGCCCCTGGTTGACCAGCCGCTGGAACGGCTCGGGGGTGCTGACATGGCCCAGGTCGTACAACACCTTGTGCCAGAATCGCGCGTACAGCAGGTGCAGCACCGCATGCTCGACGCCGCCGACGTACAGGTCCACCGGCATCCAGTACTTTTCCTTGGCCGGATCGACGAAGCGCTGGTCGTTTTTCGGATCGATGTAGCGCAGGTAATACCAGCAGGATCCGGCCCACTGCGGCATGGTGTTGGTCTCGCGCGTGTAAACCTTGCCGTCCTTCTCGTAACGCAGCCAGTCTTTGGCCTTGCTGAGCGGGGGTTCGGGCGTGCCGGTGGGCTTGAAGTCGTCCAGTTCCGGCAGGGTGACGGGCAATTCCGATTCGTCGACTGCGTAGGGATGGCCCTGTTCGTCGAAGACGATGGGGAACGGCTCGCCCCAGTAGCGCTGCCGGCTGAACAGCCAGTCGCGCAGCTTGTACTTGACCGCCCGCACGCCGTTGCCCTCACGCTCCAGGGTCTGGATGATGTGTTCCTTGGCCTGGGCGGTGGGCATGCCCTCGATGATCGGGCTGTTGATCGCGATGCCTTCGCCCTCGAAGGCGCGGTCGGCGGGAGCCTCGCCCTGCACCGGTCTGACCACCTGACGGATCGGCAGGTTGAACTTTTTGGCAAACTCGTAGTCGCGCTGATCATGCGCTGGAACGGCCATGATCGCACCGGTCCCGTAGCTCATCAGCACGTAATCGGCGATATAGATGGGGATCTTCTCGTCGTTGACCGGGTTGATCGCATACGCGCCGGTGAAAACGCCGGTTTTGTCCCTGGTTTCGGCCAGTCGCTCGCGCTCGCTCTTGGCCGCCACCTGCGCCCGGTACGCGTCCACCTCGGCCCGGTGCTCGGGCGTGGTGATCCGATCCACCAGAGGGTGCTCGGGAGCCAGCACCAGGTACGTGGCGCCGTAAATCGTGTCCGGGCGCGTGGTGAAGACCGTGATGACGTCTTCGTCTTTCTCGATCGATGCAGAACCCTCAGCCGTGCCTTCTTCGACAGTATCCGCGGACGAATCCGGGGTTGGATGCGCGATCTCGAAATCGATCTCGGCTCCCACGCTGCGACCGATCCAGTTTCGCTGCATCTCCTTGAGCGATTCCGGCCAGTCCAGCAATGACAGGTCTTCCAGCAGCCGGTCGGCATACGCGGTGATCCGCAGCATCCACTGCCGCATCGGACGCCTTTCCACCGGATAGCCGCCGATCTCGCTCTTGCCGTCGATGACTTCCTCGTTGGCCAGCACCGTACCCAGCGCCGGACACCAGTTCACCGGCACCTCATCCAGGTAGGCCAGCCGTTGGGCGTCGATGACCTCTCGTTGCTCCTCGGGCGACAGCTCGCGCCACAGCCGCTCGACTCGCACCTCTCCCGACAGCGCTTCCATTCCCTCATGCACGGGATTGACCTTCAACTGCCCATCCGGCGCGATCACGTAGTTGTCGTTCAGCAGCTCGTTCATCAGGTGGGTGATGGGCTTGGCCTTCTTCTCCACCGGATCGAAATAGCTGTTGAAGATCTTCAGGAAGATCCATTGCGTCCACTTGTAGTAGTTGGGATCGGTGGTGTTGATCTCCCGATCCCAGTCGTAGCTCAGACCCAGCATCTGGATCTGCCGGCGGAAGTTGGCGATGTTCTGTTCAGTCGTGATACGCGGGTGGGTGTTGGTCTTGATCGCGTATTGCTCGGCCGGCAGACCAAACGCATCCCAGCCCATCGGATGCAACACGTTATACCCCTGCATCCGCAGGTAGCGCGAGACGATGTCGGTGGCGGTGTATCCTTCGGGATGCCCGACATGCAGCCCCGCGCCGCTGGGGTACGGAAACATGTCCAGCACGTACATCTTGGGCATCGAGCCGGCTTCCTGCGGGTCCAGTGCCCGAAACGTCTTGTTTTCCAGCCAGTGCTGCTGCCACTTCTTTTCGATCGCCGTGAAGTTGTAGGGCATGGCGGTGATCTTACGCAAAGCCGGGCCGACACGTAAGCACCGCAGCATGCACCGGGGAAGTCGGATGGAACCTGTGTCCGGCAACTGCGGCTTTGCGATGCGGCGATCGGCCAGGGGTCGTCCAAAACCCGCGATCCTCAAATTTTCTCCAACTCCACCCCGATCTGTTCCGATAACAGGAACAGGCGACAGGCGATTGCTGCCTGACGACCTGGGAGGTCGAGGGTCATGATGGTTCTTGTGCGAACAGACGTCGAGTCTTCCGAAGCAACCGAGCGGGCCGGCAGCGGCACCGAGGGCCAGGCGCGTCGCTGGCCGGCAGAGCGGCGACGCGGCCTGCGAATCCGCCAGCATCGCCCGGTCAAGGTCTATGAGCCGTCCTCGGCTCGATTCATCGGCGGGCAGACTCATGACGTCAGCGCCACCGGCCTGAAAATCGAATTGCCCGCATCAGCTCCTGTGCAGGTGGGCAAGCTGCTGAGCATTCACGTGGGCATCGGCGAGCAGGGCACGCCGCTGGCCAACCGCCGGCAGATGATCCCCGCTCGCGTGGTGTGGGTGAACCGAGGCGGCGACTCTTCCAGCCCGACCATCCGGTCGATGCCCCGGCTGACCGCGGGCGTGGAGTTTCTTGCCAGCATCGCCGCCCATCTCGACGCCGCCTGAGCACCCCTGTTGCTACTGCTCCTGCGGCGGGATCCCCTGTCACATCGCCCGCTGCATCACTACACTCAGGGGTATGTTCCAGGTGGTTCCCAGCATCGACCTCCGCGGCGGCAGGGTGGTTCGACTCCAGCAGGGCGATTACGCCAGAGAGCTCCAGTATGTCCTGGACCCTATCGAAACGGCCCGCTCTTTCCACGCCGCCGGTGCCCAGTACATGCACATCGTCGATCTGGATGGCGCCCGCCAGGGCGCGGTAACGCAACTCGATTTGATCAGGCAAATTGTGCAGGCGGTTCCACAGTTGCGGGTGCAAGTCGGCGGCGGGGTGCGATCCACGCAGGATGTCAAGCGGCTGCTCGAGTGCGGCGCGGCACGAGTCGTCGTCGGCACTCGGGCCATCGAAGATTGGGCGTGGTTTGAATCTCTGATGGCTGATGGGTCGCTGGCGGGGCGCGTCGTGCTGGCATTGGACGCCCGCGACGGGCGCGTCGCCACCCGCGGCTGGACACAGACAACCCCAAAGCTGGCCGTCGAGATCGCCCGGCAGGTCAGCGACTGGCCGTTGGCGGGGATCCTGTACACCGATGTTGCCCGCGACGGCATGCTCGAAGGGCCGAACCTCACACAGACCCAGCTCTTGGCCCAGGCCGGGCGCGTTCCCGTCATCGCCAGTGGTGGAGTGGCGGGTCTGGAGGATGTGCGCAAACTTCTGGAGTTGCCGATCTGGGGGGTGGTGGTCGGGCGGAGTCTGCATGAGGGGCGGCTGGACCTGCAATCGGCGATCGCACTGGCGCGCCGGCGCTGCTGCAACATCTGATTTGACAAACGACTGAACAAAACCACCGGCCGGCAAACAGCCGCATCTTCAAGTGTCGATAAATCGGAATTTCCTGTTAACAGTCGGCCGGGCACGTGGTATATTTCTGTGCTGTCACTCCCGACGTTTTTCTCGCCAAACGGGGAGCTGAGCAGAAGGTTACGTACTGCACAGGCTCAATTAAGAGGGAAGCTACGTGAGAACAATGCTTTCAGCGCGCTGCGCGCTGATGGGTGCGCTGTGTCTATGCGCCCCATCCGCGACCTTTGCCGGCTTTACCCCCATCAATCCTCCGGTGGGAGAGGATACGCACCGCGAGATCCTGTCGTTCATCTATGGCGGCAACTTCCAGCCGACCGGAGCGCACAACCTGGATTTCACCAACGGGCAGATCACTGCTGTCCGCATTGATGATTTCCCCGATCCGCAACCCGGCCGCGCGCCGCTGTTCGAGCCGTTGAACATCATCGGTGAAAACGGCAGCGACGACCAAACCTGGTTTGCTGATTACCGGGTAGCCTCCGCGGAAGCCAAGTTTGCCGTCTACGATCAGAACTTCGGCTATTTCGCTGGTCCGGCGGGCGGGTCGTACACCATGCTCTTCGACCAGACCGGCTGGGGCTATCAGGTGCAGGGCGACGCCGACCTGACACGCCTGGCCGGACAGATCCTGCGCTGGGGCCGCGGCGGGGAGGGGCGAATCCTCTCCTCCAAGCCCTCGGATAACGCCGACGGCCGTGACCATATGGTCACCTACCGCATCGAGTTCAACCAGATCCCCAGCCTCGACCAACCGCCCCAGCCACAGTTCCAGCTCACGACCTGGCTGCTGTTCTGGGAAGACAAGTTCGAGGGCGAACAACTGGCCGACTTCGACTTCAACGATCTGGTTGTCGAAGTCAAAGCATTGCCGATCCCTGAGCCGGCGACGATCAGTGGTCTGCTGCTGGGTGGCGCGGCGATGGGCCTGACACGCTCGCGGCGAAGAAAATAGGGCGTCTGCTGCGGCCAGACGAATACGAAAGTCGTAAGAGGGAAGTGCTCCGAAGCCCGGTGCGGTGAGCGCCGGGCTTCATTTTGCGCGCCGACCGGTTCCTGCGCCGGCGATGCGCCTGCTGAGACTTTGGCCGGCCTATCCGAATCTGCCCGTCAGATACTGCTCGGTAAACCTGTTCGATGGATTGGTAAAGATCTTCTCGGTGGTGTCAAACTCGATCAGCTTGCCCAGGTACATGAACGCCGTGAAATCGCTGATCCGCGCCGCCTGATGCATGTTGTGGGTCACGATCAGGATCGTGACCGACTTTTTCAGCTCGGTCATGAGGTCTTCGATCCGGCCGGTGGCCAGCGGATCCAGGGCGCTGGTCGGCTCGTCGAAGAGGATAAGCTCCGGCTCGGTCGCCAGTGCCCGGGCGATGCACAGCCGCTGCTGCTGCCCGCCGGACAGCACCTGCGCCGGGCTGTGGAGCCGGTCTCTGGTCTCCTCCCACACTGCCGCCGACCGCAACGCCCGCTCGACCCTTTCGTTCAGTACCGATCGGCGGTTAATGCCGCGCAGTCGCAAGCCATACGCCACGTTTTCGTAGATGCTCTTGGGAAAGGGGTTGGGTTTCTGGAAGACCATGCCGATCCGCATGCGGGCTTCGATCGGATCTATGTCCGCTCCGACCAGATTCACCGCATCCGGATACAGCATGATCTGTCCTTCGTAGCGGTTGCCCGGATACAGGTCATGCATGCGATTGAACGACCGCAGCAGCGTGCTCTTGCCGCAGCCGCTCGGGCCGATCAACGCTGTGATCCTTCGCTCGGCAATGGGCAGGTTGATTTGCTTGAGTGCCTGGAAGCTGCCGTAGAAAAAGCTGAAGTCTCGTACCTCGGCCTTGAGTGGCCCGGCGTCAACAGCCGCAGCCGCCGCGTCGTCGGTGAAGCGACCGTGCCGCGAGGAGCCGAGCGACTGGGGAGATGAGCGCGTCATCATCGGGCGGTCCTTCACCACTTGAACGACTTGCGGGCCCGCAGGCGAAGAGCGATCGCGATCGCGTTCAAGCCCAGCGTCATCGCCAGCAGCACGAGGCTTGCGGCGGCGGCGTTGGCGTGGAACTCGGGCTGCGGGCGCGACACCCAGTCGAAGACCTGCATCGGCACCACGGTGAACTTGCTGTTGAGAAACTCCAGGTTCACGAACGGCGGTTGGGTCTGCACCGGCCAGGGTGGAAGAAAACTGATGAACAGCACCGCGCCGATGACGACCAGCGGCGCCGTTTCGCCGATGGCGCGGCTCATGGCGATGATCGAGCCGGTGAGGATCCCGCCCATCGAGTAGGGCAGGACGTGGTAGCGAGTCGCCTGCCACTTGGTGGCGCCCAGCGCGATGGCGGCCTCGCGAACGGTGTTGGGCACGGCGCGGATCGCCTCGCGCGTGGAGATGATCACGATCGGCAGCACCAGCAGCCCAAGCGTCAGCCCAGCCGACAGAACGCTCCGCTCCAGGTGCAGCGCGAAGATGAACAGCGCCAGCCCCGCCAGGCCCCAGATGATCGACGGCACGCCTGCGAGGTTGGCGATGTTGAGCTCGATCAGGGCGGTGAGCCTGTTTTTCGGGGCGTATTCCTCGAGGTAGATGCCCGCCGCCACGCCCAGCGGAATCGCGAGGATCATGGTTACCAGCATGACCAGCAGCGTGCCGACCACACCGGGCAGGATGCCGGCGCGAGAGGGGCTCATCGACGGCATCGAGGCGAAGAAGCTGCGCGAGCGAAGCGGCGCGATGTCGGAGGCGGTGATCAGCCCAAGCTCCGGCTTGCGTCCGCGGCGTCTAGCATCGACCGCCACTCGCCTGCCCTGGAACTGGCTGAGGTTGATCTGGCCGGTTTTGCCGTCGGCCAGTTCCAGTCGCATCGGATCCGGGTACAGGACAAACTCGGATGATGCCCGCGGTTGAGCATGAGCAGAGCCGGAAGCGCCTCCGTCGTGACCGGCTCTGATGAGCTGACCGACGATGTCGGGATCGCCGGGGATCGGATCTCCGGGGGGCAGGCTGTCGGGGATGGCCAGGACGGCGTCGGCGTCCATCACCCGCTCGCCGGCGCGGGGCAGGTCGCCGCGCACCGCGACGCGCCGGCCCGCAAGCCCAGCCACCTCGCCCGCCTGTTGCGACAACACCCGCAGCTCGATCGGATCCTGCTGGAGGATCCAGGTACCTTCAGCAGTGCGGCGAACCGTGCCCACGATTTCCCGGAATCCAGGCGGTTGTCCGTCGGGTTTGACTTCGTGAGTACTGAGCAGCCGCCCCGCGCCATCGCGCACCAGTCCGGCGATCAATCCTCCCAGAACCAGCAGTGCAAGCACGATCAACGCCGCTCCGACGAGATTGAAGATCCGGTCGGATCGCTTTCGCCGACGGATCAGCGTCCGCGCCGCTTGCAGGTTCTGCACGATGTCGCTCACGCGTAAGCCTCCCGATACCGCTTGCGAACAAGCTGCCCGCCGACGTTGAACACCAGCGTCAACAGCATGAGTGTCAATCCCGCGGCGAAGATGGTCTGATAGCCGACGGATCCGTGCGGCGTGTCACCCTTGGAAATCTGCACGATGTAGGCGGTGATGGTCATGCCCTGGCTGGTCGGGTTGAAGGTGAGCTGCGGCTGTTGCCCGGCGGCGATGGCGACGATCATCGTCTCCCCGATCGCCCGCGCGATCCCCAGAATGTACGCCGCCGTGATCCCGCTGAACGCCGACGGCACCACCACGCGCCAGGCGGTCTGCATCCTGGTGGCGCCGGCGGCGAAAGAGCCTTCGCGCAGCGACATCGGCACCGCACGCAGCGCGTCCTCGCTGAGGCTGGCCACGTACGGGATGATCATGATCCCCATCACCACCCCCGCCGACAGCATGTTGAATCCCGGCAGCTCGATGCCAACTACCGCCAGCACCGACCGCAGAATGGGTGTGACGGTGATCAGCGCGAAATACCCGTAGACAACGGTGGGAACCGCACTGAGCAGCTCGAGCACCGGCTTGAGAATCTCGCGAAGCCGACCGCTGGCGTACTCGCTGAGCCAGACCGCCGAGATCGTCCCGATGGGAACCGCCACCACCAGCGCCACCAGCGTGGTGACCAGCGTGCCGCTGAGCAGAGGCAGGATCCCGTATCGCGGGTTGGCGAAGGTGGGAGTCCACTGCGTGTCGAACAGAAAATCCCGGATCGGAACCGCACGGAAGAACGGGATGCTTTCGTAGACAAGCATCCCGACGATCCCCAGCGTCACGACGATCGAGGAGGCGCCGCAGACGAACAGCACCGCCTCGATCGCACGCTCCTTGAGTCGCTGAAGCGCGCCGGTAATCCCGGGTGACTCGAACGAAAGGTCCGGCAAGTCTTCGCCAAGCTGGGCAGAGCTTGCCGGAACCGCCATTTCATCCTTCATTCTTCTGCCTTCATCCTCTGATTGATCCGGATCAGGGCTACTCTTTGAGCTCCTTGGCGAACAGCTCCTCGATCTTCATGCCGACCTGTTCCCGTCCGCCGAAGATCGTGCCGGTCTTTCGGGCTTCAACCCGCTCCAGGGCCTTGTGGTAAATCTCCTCGGGCAGAGGCACGTACTTGACCTGCTTGACCAGATCCGTTGCGTTCTCCAGGTAGAACTTGACGAACTGGTAGACTTCGGGCCTGTCCAGCGAGGCGGCGTTGACATAGATGAAGATCGGCCGCGACAGCGGATTGTAGCTGCCATCCTTGACCGTCTGGGGCGAAGGCAGCACGGCGCGGCCTTCCCGGTTGACGATCGGAACGGCCTTGAGCTTGTCGCGGTTTTCAGCGTAATAGGCATATCCAAAGTAGCCCAGGGCATTGGGGTCCGAGGCGATCCCCTGCACCAGCACGTTGTCATCCTCGGAGGCGGTGTAGTCCCCGCGGCTGGCTTTGCTCTTGCCGACGATCGCCTCGGTGAAGTAGTCGAATGTTCCCGAGTCGCTGCCCGCGCCGTAGAGCTTCAGCGGGGCCTTGGGGAAACTGCTGCGGATCTGATTCCAGTTGGTGATTTTGCCCTGCGCGTCGGGCTGCCACATCTTTTTCAGCTCCTCGACAGTGAGCTGATCGACCCAGTTGTTGGCGGGATTCACCACCACGGTCAGCGCGTCGAACGCCACGGGGATCTCGATGAACTTGATGCCCGCCTGCCTCGCCTGATCGATCTCCGACTGGAGGATCGGGCGTGAAGCGTCGGAGATGTCTGTCTCGCCGCGAACGAACTTCTTGAATCCCCCGCCCGTGCCGGAGATTCCCACCGTCACCTTGACCTGCGAGGCGGACTTCTGGAACTCCTCGGCCACGGCCTCGGTGATCGGATAAACCGTGCTGGAGCCGTCGATTCGGATGATCGACTCAGCCCGGGCCAGCGGAGCCAGGCCAAAAGCGGCGGCGACGAGCATCGCGGCGCAGGCGGCATTGCGAAGGATGTTGAGCATCGACAGTGTCTCCTTTCGAGTATGCTGTGCCGCGGCACGCTATGCCCCGTGTGTTAGCATCGTGTGAAGAACCCGTTAGCGGTGGTGGAAATCTTACTGCCTGGGCGGGCCGCCGGCCTGGCGGGTAGAATAGGCATCTGGCTGCTCAACCATCAATACCAGGGAGACATCATGTTCCGCATCCGGTCGTTCATCGGGAGCTTTCCGCTGCTCGTGGTTGTGGTCTTGGCGCTGGGTCTGTCGCTGGCCGACCCGTTCGAGTCAACCCGCTGGAAGATCAAGGCCGTGCCGGACGACGATGCCCGCCAGGCCAAAGCCAAAGAGTTCGACGATGTTATCAGCTTCAAGGGCAGCCAGTTCAGCAGCGAGTACCTCGGGAAGCTGGGTTTCAAGCCCGCGCCTTACGAAGAGGACACGCGTCGATTCGGTCCGGCGAACTTCTCGGCGGAACAGACCAGCCAAGCCGAGGGCAAGGTGCACTGGAGCGGCACCGTCACCGCCGCCACGATCAATGGGCAGCTCAAGTGGACCAGGAAGGATGGGACTGAGCTGAACTACACGTTTCAGGGGGAGAGATTGCAGAATTAGCCGCCACGGCGCTCCGACCATGTGTCTGTGGGAGCATGGCGCTTTGGTTGCGCGCGCCGTTCGGCTATGATTTCATCAGGTCCATCAGCGAAACGGTTGCACAATCCTGCCACTGGATGACCGATCCGTCGTGAATGGGCTCCTTCGAGGAGACGGCGATGCTGCCTGCACAATGGGAGACGTTCAAGCGTGCCGCGCGTCTGGAAACGCTCGATAAAATCCCCATGGCATTGATAATCGACAGTCCCTGGATTCCCGGATACCTGGGAATCTCCCACCTGGACTATTACCTGGACCCCGAACTGTGGTTCCAGTCCAACCTCAGGATCATGCGCGAGTTTCCGCAGATCATCTTCGTTCCGTCCTGGTGGGTGGAGTATGGCATGGCCGCCGAGCCGTCGGTCCTGGGGGCCAAGATCAAGTTCTGGATGGACAACACCCCCAGCGAGTACCACCGCCTGGACCGGCTGGAGGACATTGATCTGCTGCCGGAATACGAGGTGGAGGCCGACGGGTTCGCCGCGTTGACGCTGCATCGCTACCGGATGCACCGTCAGCGGATCCTGGATCATGGATACATTCTGCCTTTCGTGACGGCGCGCGGCCCGCTGTGCACGGCGGGGTTCGTTCGCAGCACCACCAACCTGATGGTCGATCTGGTGGAGAACCCCGAAGGCGCGCACAAGCTGATCGACCTGTGTACACGCGTGGTGATCGACTGGCTCAAGGCACAGCACAAGGTGCTCGGGGACACGGTCGAAGGGCTGTTCCTGCTGGACGACATCGTCGGCTTCATCAATGAAGAGCACTACCGCGAGTTTGCCCATCCGTACCTGAAGCGGATCTGTGATGCGTTCCCCCAGCACTGGATCAAGTTGTATCACAACGATGCCGAGATCGACGCCTGCCTGGATCACCTGCCCGATTGCGGCTTCCATGTGCTGAACTGGGGCAAGCAGAAGGACATCCGCGAGGTCAAGCGGCGGGTGGGCGATCGCATGTGCCTGATGGGAAACGTCAATCCGCTGGAAATCGGCGTCCGCGGCACTCCCGAAGAGGTCAAACGCGCGACGCTGGAGTGTCTGGAGGGCGGGGCCAGCGACGGCAAGGGGATGATCTTGTCGGTCGGTGGCGGCACCAGCCCCGGCATGCCGCGGCAGAACATCCTGGCGATGCTCGAGGCGCTGGAGGAATTCAACGGCAAGAAGTTGGCCCAGGTCTGAATGGAGGACGGCCCAGCGACTGGCTGGCCGCAGCGGAAATAGCCATGCCCGATTACGCCCTGATGAACCAATGCCTGTACGAAGGCAAGGCCAAGGAAGTCGAGCAGATGACCAGAGACGCTCTGGCGGAAGGCCGGCCGGTGCAGGAGATCCTCAACGAGGGACTGATCGCCGGGATGAGCGTGGTCGGCGAAGACTTCAAGCACAACATTCTCTATGTGCCGGAGGTGTTGATCGCGGCGCGCGCGATGAAGGCGGGGATGGCGGTGCTCAAGCCTTTGCTCAGCGCCAAGGACAGCGGCACGAGGCGAGTGGGCACACTGCTGATGGGGACGGTGCGCGGCGATCTGCACGACATCGGCAAGAACCTGGTCTGCATGATGGCCGAGGGCGCCGGATTCGAGGTGCATGACATCGGGGTGGATCAAAGCGTCGAGAAGTTCATGGCGGCGGCGGACCGGGTCAAGCCGGACATCATCGGGATGAGCGCGCTGCTGACGACGACGATGACGTACATGAAGACGGTGATCGACGGATTTCGCTCGGCAGGGCGGACGCAGATCAAGTTCGCCGTCGGCGGGGCGCCGATCAGCCAGATGTTCGCCGACGAGATCGGCGCCGATGGATACGGGCAGAACGCCTCGGCGGCGGTGGACCTGTTTTTGCGACTGGTCGGCGCCGCCAACGCCCCCGCCGAAGCGAGTCTTCCTGGGCCTGCGTCGTCGCCATCATCCCCGCCAACTGGGCGAGCGGGAACGCGAACCACCTACAGGATTCTGTACTGGCAGGAGTTCCCCTCGCAGATCCGGGCCGAGGACGATGCGGGAAATGAAGTGAACCTGGAGCTTGGCCCGAAGGTAACGGCGATGATCGACGCGGCGGCGCAGAAGCGCGGGCTGACCGATTCGGACTCGTACACGGCGCAGTGGAAATGGTCCGACGAGCAGCAGCGACCCGGTTCGGCGCAGGAGGTGGCCGAAGCCGTCAAGGCCGAACTGCTCAAGGCGGTGAATGGATGAGCGGGGCTGGATGGTGCCCACAGATGCGGGCCAGGCGATGAGCTGATATGCCGGTGTTGATGACCATCAACGGAATCCAGACGCAAGTGCGTCCGGGGGATCTGCTGTTTGACCAGGCCGAGCGCGTGGGCGTGCGGGTGCCGACCTCGTGCCAGAAAAGTGGCAAGTGCAAGGAGTGCGTGGTCGAAGTGAACGGGGGGATGGATCTTTTGTCGCCGCCGACCGAGGCCGAGAAACACCTGAAAGGCAACTTCCGTCTGGCGTGCCAGTGCCGCGTCATCGCCGACCAGGGGCAGATCCGCTGTCACACGATGCGTCGCGGGCAAATGCGCATCGAGCGGCACGCTCTGGGGCTGCCGACCAGCGGCAGGCCGATCCCGCTGGATCCGTGTGTGACCCGCGACGGAGATCGGATCCTGATCGACGGGGTGGAGATCGAGCGATCCACCGGGCCAATCCACGGCATCGCGCTGGACCTGGGCACGACCACGGTGGTGTTGCGGCTGTTTGATCTGGAGACCGGCGAGATGATCGCCGACGCATCGTTCGAGAACCCGCAGCGATTCGGCGGGTCGGACGTGATGTCGCGCATCCGCTACGACACCGAGCACGGCGGGAAACTGCTGATGCGCACGCTGGCCGGATACCTTTCGCACGTGATCGAGGCGTTTCCCGTCGATCCCAGATCGATCTATGAAGTGGTGGTTGTGGGCAACTCGACGATGCGCGATCTGTTTTTCCGGCAGAGCGTGTATTCGATCGGGCAGCATCCGTATCGCTCGATCACTGAGATCGAGATGATGCAGGGCAAGCGGAGCTCGACGAGCCTGAGCGACACGGGCAGACGATGCCTGCTGCCGATTCATCCCCGGGCACGTGTGTGGGGCGCGCCGATCATCAGCGGGCACGTGGGTGCCGACGCGGCGGCGTGCATGCTGGCGGTGGACCTGGCGCACGAGGAGCGGCTGGTGGCGATCATGGACATCGGCACCAACACCGAGCTGATCGTGGGCAACCGACACCGTATCCTGGCCGCGTCGTGTCCGGCCGGACCGGCGTTCGAGGGAGGCGCGATCGCCTGCGGAATGCCCGGGCTGGATGGCGCGATCGAGGACGTGAGCATGAACGGCGACGGGACCTTCCGCCTGGGCGTGATCGGCAATGGCCCGCCACAGGGAATCTGCGGCTCGGGCCTGGTCGATCTGCTGGCCGAGCTTTTGCGCACCGGGCGGATGAACCCGATGGGGCGGTTCGAGGATGGCCTGGATCGCGTCGTGCTGGACGCGCAACACGGGATCTATTTCCTTGAGAGCGACGTGAACGAGCTGGCGCAGGCGAAGGCCGCCAACGCCGCCGGACTCCAGATCGTTTTCAGCAACTACGGAATCGACTTTGACGACGTCGAGGTGTTCTACCTTGCCGGGGGGTTCGGCAAGCATCTGAAGATTGAATCGTCCAAGCGAATCGGGCTGATTCCAAACATCGACGACTCGAAGATTGTGCAGGTGGGCAACGCGGCGATCGAAGGAGCCTGCATCGCGTTGCTCTCGAAGACCAAGCGTCAGGAGCTGGAGCAACTGGTCAAGCGGGTTGAGCATTGCCGACTCGAGACGCATCCGCGGTTTTTCGACTACTTTGTGGAGGGTTGTCAATTCAAGCCGCTGGAGACGGCGCGAGCGCACGTTGCCGGTTGACCGAGCCGCCCGCCGGGCGGGCCGTGGCCGGCCAGGTTGCATCGTATGTTCGAGTTGATCGACCCATCTCCGCAGGTACAGGTTGATCCGGCGGAGTACGCGCGGCTGCTGGGATATCCGCGCGGACACGTGCTGGAAGGGCGCGCCAGGGAGCTGGCCGGCTGGGTGCGCGCCTGGTACGCGGCGCATGCCAGGCCGTGGGTGTACGCGCGAGCGGCCGAGCGGGTCGAAGTGATCAATGGCTCAGTCCTGATCGACGGGGTGAGCTTCACCAGCAGCCGGCTGGGACAGATGCTTCACGATGCGGAGGCGCACGGTGCGATTCTGGTGGCCGTCAGTGCCGGAGCTGAGCTTGAGGCCGAGGCACGCCGCGCCTGGGAGCAGCACAGGCCCGACGAATACTTCTTCCTGGAAAGCTACGGAGCGGCGGTGGTCGAGCACCTGGTGACCACCACAGGCGCGCGGCTGTGCGGCTGGGCCGAGACCGCCGGGCTGGCGGTGCTTCCGCATTACAGCCCCGGATACAGCCAGTGGGATGTGTCACAGCAGCCTCGATTGCTCGAGCTGATCAAGAGCAACTGGACGCAGCGGATGCGGCTGGAGCTGGATGCGCTGCCCAGCGGGATGCTGCGTCCGAAGAAGTCGTTGCTGGCCGTGTTCGGATTGACGCGACAGGTGAAGCGTGTGCGGCAGCGGCTGACGGAGCTGGTGCCGTGCCAGAGCTGCTCGTTCGGGCCGTGTCAGTTCCGGCGGGCGCCGTACCGGGGCGTGCCTGACTTTTCGCGTCCGGAGATTCCCTTGCCACAAGTGCCGCCGGCTGCTGCGTCGCCGTTGCGACGGGATGCCCGATACATCACGCCGACCAACGCCCTGGCCCGCTGGGCGCAGCAGCGGCTGAGCCTGAGCGACCTGCCCGATGGCACGATCCGGGCGCAGTTCGTTTATGAGGGCACGACCTGCACCAACATGGGGCGAAAGTTCAAATTTCATTATGAAGTGCGGCTCGGCCCGGCGGAACAGGGGTATTTGATCCTTCAGCAGCGCTGCCTTCCGGCGCCCGGGGATGAGGGGCACCGCTTCATGTGCCGCTACCTTGAAGACGGCCAACGGTTGCTCGACGCGATCGCGCAGGATCAGCCGCTGCTTGGCCAGCCTTTGGATGCGGCGTTGAATTGGCGGCGGGAACTGGACGCGGCGGGGTGTTATTGTGAGCCGTCGCGGCGGCTGCACAAATGGGGGCTGGTGCTGGAGACAATACACTATGCACTGGTGCAGCGAAGCGCCGGGACAGAATCAAGGCACAGCGCAACAGAGATCCGAACCACGGAATCATGATGAAAAAGCCACTACTTGAAGCGATCAAGGACAGGCCATTGCTCGGCGACGGGGCGATGGGGACGCAGCTCATGCTGGCGGGGCTGGAGCAGGGACACAGCGGCGAGCAGTGGAACCTGACGCATCCGGATAAAGTCCTGGCGATCCAGCGCCGCTACGCCGAGGCCGGCTCCGACTGCATCATCACCAACACATTCGGCGGCTGCCGGATCATGCTCAAGCGCCACGGGCTGGCGGATAGGGTTGTGGAAATCAACAAGGCGGCGGTGGACATCGTTCGCCGCGCGTTTGGCGATCGCCAGGGGTACATCCTGGGCGACATCGGTCCGTTCGGCGGCTTGATGCAGCCCTATGGGGACATTCCCGAGGAGGAGGTGCGCCAAGCCTTCAATGAGCAGGCCCGGGCGCTGGTCGAAGCCGGCGTTGATGCGATCATCATCGAGACGATGACTTCGCTTGAGGAGCTGTTGCTGGGCATCGAGGCGGCCCGGGCGGCGGGAGCGCCGTGCGTGATCGGCTCGATGGCCTACGATGTGACGCTGGATGGCTCGACGTTCCGGACGATGATGGGTGTGGATCCGGAGCATGCCGCGCAGTTCATGGAGGAACACGGCGCCGACATCGTGGCGCTGAACTGCGGCACGGGAATGGACATGAACCGCGCCCGCGAGGCGGTGCTTCGCTACCGCAAGGTCACCAGCCTGCCGATCATGGTCCAGCCGAATGCGGGACAGCCGAAGCTGGTCAACATGAAGGTCACCTACGACCAGTCGCCTCAGGAGATGGTCAAGGGCGTTGTGCCGCTGCTGGAGGCTGGCGCAAACATCATCGGCGCCTGCTGCGGCAGCACGCCCGAGCATATCCGCGCGTTCCGCCAGGCGATGGATGAGTATCTCGGTCAAAGATGAACACGGGGAGCCAGGACATGAAAAGCAAACTCTGCGACGTCAACGAATCGGCGAAGCAGAAGCTGCCGCAGTTCACCGATGACCGATCGGGGATCGGCGTGCACTATGTGGATGCATATCTGAAGCCGATGAATGCGACGCTTCAGGACGGGACGATGGTCAAGTGCAAGCGTCGTGGGCTGAAGATCACCCTGACGGTGGGAACAAAAAAGGGCGAGGGGCTGATGCGCCGGCTGGAGTTCGGCCCGGATCCGGTGGCGATGCTGGATGCGGCGTTGCAGGAGGCGGCGCGGGCAGCGGGAGTGAGCCTGACGGTGGAGAACGGGGCCATCTGGGTCGATCCTGGCACCTGAGGGGTTGCCGCGGGAGGCCGCGCGCGGATGATGCACAGCGATGACACAAGCACACCAGAGCATGGCGCTGGGACCGGATCGGTATGTGGAATTCGCGCCCGTGCCCGGCGGATTCGCGCTGGCGCAGCCGGACCAGACCACCACTTTGTACGTTGACCGGGAAAACGATTACCCCGGCGTGGTGCGCGCCGTCCACGATCTGTGCGCGGATCTTCAGCGCGTGACCGGCCGAACGCCAGGCGTTGTGCACGATGCATCGCGCCTGTCGCGGCAGGCGGTAATCATCGGCACCATCGGGCGCAGCGCGCTGATCGACCGGCTGATTGATCAGGGGCGGCTGGATGTCTCGGGCGTGCGCGGGCGGTGGGAGGCGTTTGTCATCCAGGTTCTGCCCGAGCCGATGCCCGGGGTGTCGGATGCCCTGGTCATCGCCGGCAGCGACAGGCGGGGCACGATCTTCGGCGTCTATGACCTGTCGGAACAGATTGGCGTATCGCCGTGGTACTGGTGGGCGGATGTGCCGGTGCGGCGACACGACACGATCTTCGTTCGCCCGGGCGTGTGCACCCGCCAGCAGCCGGCCGTCAGGTACCGCGGCATCTTCCTCAACGACGAGGAGCCGGCGTTGAGCGGCTGGGTGTGGGAAAAGTTCGGCGACTACAACCACCGGTTCTATACGAAAGTATTCGAGCTGCTGCTGCGGCTGAAGGGCAACTATCTTTGGCCGGCGATGTGGGGCAGCGCGTTCAACGAGGACGATCCGCTGAACCCCAGACTCGCCGACGAGTACGGCATCGTCATGGGGACCAGCCATCACGAGCCGATGCTCCGCGCTCAGCAGGAATGGAAGCGTCACGGCACCGGGCCGTGGAACTATGCGACCAACGCGCAGGTGCTTCGCGCGTTCTGGGATGAAGGCATCCGCCGCAACCGCGACTACGAAAGCATCATCACGATCGGGATGCGTGGCGACGGGGACGAGCCGATGAGCGAGGAGGCGAACGTCGCGCTGCTTCAGCGGATCATCACCGATCAGCGTCGGATCATCGCCGAGCGGATCGACCCGGATGTCACGAAGGTGCCGCAGTTGTGGGCGTTGTACAAGGAGGTGCAGGAGTACTACGAGAAGGGGATGCGCGTGCCCGAGGACGTCACGCTGCTGTGGTGCGACGACAACTGGGGCAATATCCGGCGGCTGCCCACCGAGGCGGAACGGAAACGTCCGGGCGGGGCGGGGATCTACTACCACTTTGATTACGTCGGCGGGCCAAGGTCGTACAAGTGGCTCAACACCGTCCCGATCAGCAGGATCTGGGAACAGATGAACCTGGCGATGGAGCACGGGGCGGATCGGATATGGATTGTCAACGTGGGAGACCTTAAGCCCCTGGAGTTTCCCATCGAGTTTTTCCTGAGAATGGCATGGGATCCGCGCGCCTGGCCGAAGGAAAAGCTGGCCGAATACACCCGGCTGTGGGCGCGGCGAGAGTTCGGGCCCGAACATGCCAGCACGATCGCCGAGATCATCTCGAAGTACACCAAGTACAACGGCCGGCGGAAGCCGGAGCTGGTTGAGCCGGACACGTTCAGCCTGTTGAACTACAACGAGGCAGACCGCGTGCTGGCGGAGTGGAAGCAGATTGTTGAGCAGGCCGAGCGCGTGTACCAGGAGCTTTCGCCGCAAGCGAAGGACGCGTTCTACCAGCTCGTGCTGCATCCGACGAAGGCATCGGCGCTGGTCACGGAGATCAACATCACCGCCGGGCGGAACAGGCTGTACGCCGGCCAGGGTCGCGCCAGTGCCAATGAACTGGCCGCGCAAGTGCGCGAGCTGTTCCGGCGGGACGAGGAGCTGACGCGCTACTACAACCGCGAGCTTGCCGGCGGGAAGTGGAACCACCTGATGGATCAGACGCACATCGGGCACACGTTCTGGAACCAGCCGCCCAGGAATGTCATGCCCGCGGTCTCGCAGGTGCAGGTCAGCGAGGAAGCGGAGATGGGTGTGGCCGCCGAAGGCACGGCGATCTGCCCCTGGCCGGGGATGCCGGGGCAGATCGTGCTGCCGCCGTTCGACGCGTTTAACCGTCAGCGACGGTGGATCGACGTGTTCAATCGCGGTCGCCAGCCGTTCGATTACGTCGTGACAACCAGCGATCGGTGGATCCAGCTCAGCAGCGCCGGCGGCAGGATCGAGTCGCAAGACCAGCGGCTGTGGGTGACGATCGACTGGGAGCAGGCGCCGCAGGGTCATTCGCGCGGCTGGGTGAAGATCGAGCGTCCAGGGCACCGCGCCGCCGACGCCGTGCACATCTGGCTCAGCACGTTCAAGCCGAGCGAGTCGGATGCGCGGGCGCTGCGAGGGTTCCGCGGGTTCATTGAAGGCGAAGGGTTCGTGTCGATGGAGGCCGAACACTTCGCCCGCAGGATCGACACCGACCAGGCGCGATGGGAAGCGATCCCGGATTACGGTCGTACGCTGTCGGCGATGACGATTGTTCCGGTGACGTCGGCGAGCGTGATGCCGCCGGACCGCTCGCCACGCCTGGAGTACGACGTTTACCTGTTCACATCGGGCGAGTTGGCGGTGGAGGCGACCGTGGCGCCGACGCTGGATTACCTGCCCGGACGCGGATTGCGACTGGGGATATCGTTCGATGACCAGCCGCCGCAGGTTGTCGATGCGCTGGCGGACCGTTCGCAGCAGGCGTGGGAGCAGGCAGTGAAAGACAACGCGCGGGTGGTACGATCGGTTCACAGGCTGGATCGGCCGGGATATCACACGTTGAAGGTCTGGATGGTCGATGCTGGGGTGGTGTTGGAGAAGCTGCTGATCAACTGCGGCGGGGTTCGATCCAGCTACCTCGGCCCGCCGGAAAGCTTCCTTGCGCGCGGGTGAAGCGGCAGTGGGGGGATTATGGGACCGTGAGCGGATGGGGGGTCTGAGAAAAGTGCCGCGCCTGAAGGTCAAGTCGGGATCGACGCCAAACGATGAAGGACAAGGGCACCGAAAGCGGCCGGATTGCATCGCAGGTGCACGAAGGACCGCAGGTCCGCTACTCAGCAACCGAGGTGTGGTGATGGATCAGCAACTGCAAGGATCAACATCGTTGGCATCTTCGTCTGCGGCGCAGGCGGTGGCGCCGGATCGCCGCCAGGGCACTTCGGGCCAGGTGGCGGATCGGCGGCAGAACGTGGTGGATCGTCGCAGCGGACTGGATCGCCGGCAGCTCAGCCGCGAGGCGTCGGGCTACACCGGCCCGGAGCGTCGCAGCGGCAAGGACCGTCGGGACCTGACGGGTCTGGAGCGTCGCCGCGGACCGGGGCGTCGCCGCAGCGACCTGCGCAAAGCCGCCGAGGAAGGCGAGATGACCACCGAGCAGTTCGAGTTCGTGATGGCCATCGAGACCTACAAGAAGGTGAACAAAAAGATGTTCCCCACCTGGACGGAAGTCCTGGAGGTCATCACCCAGCTTGGGTACCGCAAGGTACAGCCGCGAAGAATCCGCCTGGATAACGTCCCTGAGCCGGAGCTGGTTCAGGCGGCGTGATGAGGGCCGGGCCGATCACGTCTACACAAGCCGGGGAGCGAGGCACAGCCAGATTCAGGTGTGAACGCTTCGCCTGGGCGGCTGGGATTTCCTGCCGGATTTCTCACGCTTTGAGGATGGCCTGGATGGCTTGTTTGCGTCACTGGCGATCGGGCGGTCGATGCCAGCCAGGTCGTCCAGCCTGCCGCTGCCGCGGATGATCTTGCGCACGCTGCGGTCGGTGTAAATGATCCGGTCGATGAAGGAGAACTGCTCGAGATAGCGTTCGTCGTTTGCCTGGCAGGCCAGTCCGATCGCGGTCATGGTTCGCCCGATCTGCTCGTGCGTTTTGCCCTCCATCCACTGATTGAGGTCGGCGAGGTTGAAGTCGAGGTGCTTGATGCGCCGGGCGGGGGTCGGAGGATGCTGCTGGTTCATGACTGCTATGCTACCGAGCCGGAGGCAAGTAGGCATGTGAAATCCGGCGCGGCAAGAGCGGCGGGCTGTTGCGGACTGATTGATCCGCTGCCTGGGGTGCTGTGGCTTGACGGACGGGTCGGGCAAGCGAATACTTGTTTGACCCCAAACCGCACGTTTTGGCATCTGGCGGACAAGTCCGGCAGTGCAGTCGGCGGAGTGACGGCGGGCAGCAGTCCATGAAGCGGTCCAGACAAGTCCTTGCAATCGCACTTCTGGCGGCGGCGCTGTGCGCCGACCGCGCGGTTGCCGCCGCACCGGCTTTGCGACCTCGGGTCACGACCGTCGCCAGCCGGCTGGTCACGCGCCTGAGCGTCAGCTTCAGCCGGGTTGTCCCGTCCGTTCGCTTCTTCGAGACTCGTCGTCTCGGGATCGTCGCCGAGTCGCCGCGCATCGAGATCTCCGACGCCAGCGAATGCCACCGCCTGCGCCTGTCCCCGCTGCTGCTGCGGCTGCCCCCGCCCGTGTGCTGATCCTGCGCGGTTCTGCTGCCGCGCGTCTGCATTTCACATTCGGCACTCGGCTTTGACATTCGACATTTGATAGAGGTTTTCCCATGCCCGTTACCGTCGGCAAGCTGCTGACCCGGATCTTCGGCAGCCGAAATGAGCGTCTATTGAAGCGTTACCAGCGCACGGTGGATCAGGTCAATGCGCTGGAACCGATGATCCAGAAGATGACGGACCAGCAACTCCGTCAGCGCACACAGGAACTGCGCGAGCAGATCGCCGCCCGCAAGCTGCGAGTCGCCGACGTGCTGCCCGAGGCGCTGGCGATCATCCGCGAGTCGATGGACCGGCACATCGGCATTCGCGAGATCTTCAACCCCGAACAGAACTTCAACCCCGACGACTACAGCCGGGATCAGTTCGACGACGAGGCCTACGAGGCCTACGACCTGGTGCAGCAGCGGATGATCGCCACGGGTGAATCGTGGCAACAGGTGCCAATCCCGCTGAAGATCTACGAGGCGGTTCGCAAGCTGTTTCCCGAGAGCCGCCCGCCTTTCCGCGCCCGATGTTTCGATGTGCAGCTCATCGGCGGGCTGGTGCTGTACGAGGGGAAGATCGCGGAGATGGCCACCGGCGAAGGCAAAACGTTCGTGGCGCCGCTGGCCTGCTTCCTGAAAGTTCTGGAGGGGTATCACTGTCACGTGGTGACGGTCAACGACTACCTGGTTCGTCGCGATGCCAACTGGGTTCGCCCGGCATTCGAGAACCTGGGAATCAGCGTGGGCTACATCCAGGCAGATATGGAGCCTGGCGGGGAGGCGCGCAAGCGGGCCTACCAGTGCAACATCACCTACGGGACCAACAGCGAGTTCGGATTCGACTACCTGCGCGACAACATGAAGGAGCGGCTGGACCTTCAGGTGCAGGGGCCTCTGGACTTCGCGATCGTGGACGAGGTGGACTCGATTCTGATCGACGAGGCACGTACGCCGCTGATCATCTCCGGCGCCGCTCACGACGACGCGCCCAAGTACCGCGCCGCCGACGCCGTGGCTCGCAAGGTCATCGAGCTGAACAAACCCTGGGACGCCGTCGAGCGCGAGGTCGAGCACTGGAAGCGTGCGATCAAGGCCGCCGAGGGCGACGAGGACAAGGCCCGGGACAAACAGGAGAAGGAGGCAGCTCGCCGCCGGCAGGAAGAGGCCCGCAGGAAGCTGGAGGAGGCCGAGGCCAAGAAGGTCGGGCTGACGCAGTACTACGAGGTGGAGCTGGACCGCAAGAGCGTGCATCTGACGCACGAGGGGATCGCCGCGGCGCAGGAATTCGCCGGCGTCGGGTCGTTCTACGTCGGGGGAAACATGGAATGGCCGCACCTGATGGAGCAGGCGCTGCGCGCTCACGTGGTGTACGAGCGCGACAAGGACTATGTGGTGGAGCGCGGTCGCAGCGGCGAGCTGGAAGTCATCATCGTCGATGAGTACACCGGGCGAAAACTGCCGGGGCGGCAGTGGTCCGACGGGCTTCACCAGGCGGTCGAGGCCAAGGAACGCGTCCCCATCAAGCAGGAGACGCAGACGCTGGCGACCATCACGCTCCAGAACTTCTTCAAGCTCTACAAGCAGATCGCCGGCATGACCGGCACGGCCCAGACCGAGGCCGAAGAGTTCATGAAGATCTACAAGCTGGAGGTGGTGACGATCCCGACCAACCGCCCGGTGATCCGCGTGGACTACGAGGACCGCGTATACCGCACGGAGCGTGAAAAGTGGGTGGCGATCATCGAGGAGATCAAGCAGTACAGCGATGCGGGGCGTCCGGTGCTGGTGGGCACCACCAGCGTCGAAAAGAGCGAAATGCTCTCCAAGATGCTCTCGCACAAGTACGGCATCAAGCACGAGGTGCTCAACGCCAAGTATCACGAGCGTGAGGCGCAGATCGTGGCCCTGGCCGGGCAGACACACATCAACGCGCATGGCGAGCGCGTGGGGAACGTGACGATCGCGACGAACATGGCCGGGCGCGGAACCGACATCAAGCTGGCGCCCGAGACGCTGTTCGAGGTCGAGCACCTGGGCGGGGGCAAGTATCGGCTCAAGCAGTGCGGCACCGGCAAGACCTTCGAGGTGGATGTCAACGACGAGAACGATCCGCGGGCCGGGGCGTTTCAGCTTTCGCCCGGCGCCAAGCTGGTCGGCGGGCTGCACGTGATCGGCACCGAGCGGCACACCGCCCGTCGAATCGACAACCAGCTTCGCGGGCGCAGCGGGCGGCAGGGAGACCCGGGCAGCTCACGCTTCTACGTCAGCCTCCAGGACGATCTGATGAAGCTGTTCGCCGGCGAGTGGACGATCAAGGTCCTGTCGTTCCTGGGCATGGAAGAGGGGATGGCGATCGAAGACCGGCGCATCAGCAAGGGGATCCTCCGGGCGCAGAAGAAGGTCGAAGAGCGCAACTTCCTGGCGCGCAAGAACCTTCTGGAGTACGACGAAGTCATGGACATGCAGCGGACGCAGTTCTACGGGATGCGTCAGCGGGTGCTGGAGGGCCGCGAGATCGACCGGATCATCTGGGGGATGATCGGGGAAGCGATCGAGGACGCGGTGGAGAAGTACATCACCCAGGACTACGTCGCCGCCTGCGTCGCCGAATGGGCACGCACCAACTTCGAAGTCAATATCGACCCGGAAGACATCCGCGGCATGCGCCGCATCAACGACCTGGAAGAGTACATCAAGAGCCAGGCCAGGACCGACATCGAAACCAGCCTTTCGCAGACGCTGGCCGAGTTCATGGGCGAGGACCCCGAGGACAGTTCGCAGTGGGATCTGAACGGCCTGGCAAGCTGGGCGATGAGCCACTACCACGTCAACGTCTCCAAGACCCAGCTTCGCAAGATGAACGTCGAGCAGGTCGAGCAGTTCCTCAAGGAAGCAGCCCTGGAGCAGATCGAGAAGCGCGACTGCGCCGGGCTGATGAAGTATCTGGAGCCGAACTACGCGCTGAAGGAGCTGTGTGGCTGGGCGGCGGCGAAATTCGGAATCGTCGTCAAGCCCGAGGAGCTGCTGCTGGACAGCGGTCGGGGGATCACCCGCCCGGCCGAGGAGATCGTGGCGCTGATCGAAAAGCGCGCCCGCGAGGCTTATCAGCTTCGCGAGCTGGAGTATCCGGTCGATACGATCCTGATGTTCTGCTTCGGGCCTGATGCGCATGCGGCCGAGAATTTGGACGGGGCGGTATACCTGCGGAACTGGGTGTGGATGAAGTATCGCGTCGAGCTGTCGCTGGATCACATCCGCAGTACGCCGATCCGCAAGCTCCGCGATGAACTGATCGGATACCAGGAAGCTTACATGGAGGATGGCAAGCTCGAGGCGGAGATCGACGAGCTGATCCGCGCCAATCCCGATCCGGCGGCGCTGGTCAAGGCGTTCAACCAGCGATTCGTCTCGAACCTGACGGTCCAGGAGCTGCAAGACGCCACGGCGTCGGCGCGGGCGGGCTCCAATGGTTCGGCTCAATCCGATGGCGAGGTCGCGCCGGCGGGCGCGGATCTGCGAAGCCGGTTGATCCGGCACGCCAGGCAGTTCTTCCGCCGCGAGCTGACCGATCTGGAGCAGTTCGTGCTCATCCAGATTTTCGACACGAGCTGGAAGGACCACCTGTACGCGATGGACATGCTCAAGGCGGGGATTGGCTTGCAGGCGTTCGCGGAGCGCGACCCGCGGATCGCCTACAAACGCGAGGGATACCGCTACTTCCAGGAGATGATGGCGGGGATTCGCGACAAGGTCACGGACCTGATCTTCCGTGCCCGCGTGCTGGGGTCGGCACAGGCACGCAACGCGTACCAGGTCACCGCCGCCACGCACGAGACGACCGACAGCTACGGCGTAAGCGAAACCGTCGCGCAGGCTCAGGACATGCAGCAGGCCGCCGAGCAGACCCAGGGCGAAGGCGCCCGCCCCAAGACGATTGTCCGCGAGACGCCGAAGGTCGGGCGAAACGATCCGTGTCCCTGCGGCAGCGGAAAGAAGTACAAAAAGTGCTGCGGCGCCAACGCGGCATGAGCAGCCGGCTACGGCGCGGCGCAAAAGGGTCAGGTGCGGCTGAGGTGGTGAACGGATCAGGCGGCCTGAGTGGACTGGGCAGCCGGGGCCACCGACATCTGCGGTCGCTGTGACAGTGCCGGCTCGGATGATATCTGCCGATCGTCGTCAACGCTGAAGTCGCGCAGCCGCAGCGACTCCAGCAGCAGATACCAGCAGAACAGCGGGTTATTTGTCAGATACCGCTTCCACAGGCGGCGGGGCTCGGTGCACAGCCGGTAGAACCATTCCAGGCCGGACTTCTGCATCCATCGCGGCGCCTGTCGTTTCAGGCCAGCGTGGAAGTCGAACGCCGCCCCCACACCGATCATCACCGGCGCGTGCACCCGGCCCAGATGCGCGGCCATCCAGCGTTCCTGTTTGGGCGTGCTCAGACCCACCCACACAATGTCGGCGCCGCTGCGGTTGATGAGCTGTACAACCTGGCGATCCTCTTCGTCGGTCAACGGACGAAATGGCGGAGTGTAGGTGCCGACGATCTGGATGCCCGGGAAGCGGCGACGCAGATTCGTCGCCAGCAGCTCGGCCACTCCGTCGGCCCCGCCGTACAGGAAGTGACGGTGTCCCAGCGGCAGGCCCTGGGCGCACAATTCGAGCATCAGATCAGGCCCGTAGACGCGACGGACCAGGCCATGTCCGCGCAGCCGGCTGATCCACACCATGGGCATACCGTCAGGGGTGACCAGTCCGGCGGCGTTATGGATGCGCTTCAGTTGTTCGTCGCGCTGACTCTCCATCACCCCGTGCACGCCGGTGATGCAGACATAGTTGGGCTGACGGCGATCGATCCAGTCGTGGATCTGTCGCACGGCCATCGGCATGTCCACGGCGCTGACCTGAACGCCGAGGATGCTGCACCGCGCGATGTCCTGGCCCGGACAAGCGGCGCTTGGGTCCGCCGCCCCGGCGGTCATTGATGAAGGATCAGTTTCAGTATCGAGTTGGCTCACGTCACACCAATATCGGCACGAATGGATCGTGGGTGAAGCCGGTCCGGTGCAGCCGGCGTGAAAGTTACCGGGCACCGCGAAAGTTACCGGGCACCGCGTCGCAGCAGCACCGCCGGCACCGTTTGCAGCAGAATCAAAAGGTCATGCCAGAAAGTACGGCGGCGGATATACGCCACGTCCATCCGGACCCACTCGGCGAAACTGACGCGGCTGCGTCCCTTGACCTGCCAGATGCAGGTCAGGCCGGGCGTGACGTCGAGTCGTCGGCGTTGCCAGCCCTCGCAGGCGTCGGACTCATTGACCGGCAGCGGCCTGGGACCCACCAGCGTCATATCGCCGATGAGCACATTCCAGAGCTGCGGCAGTTCGTCGATGCTGGTTTTGCGCAGGAACGAGCCAACACGCGTCACCCGCGGATCATCCTTGATCTTGAACGCGGGGCCGTCCTGCTCATTGCGTGACTTGAGTTGTGCCTTCAGCGCCTCGGCGTCCACCACCATCGTGCGGAACTTGTAGATGGTGAACGGACGACCACCCAGTCCGGCCCGCTTCTGCTTGAAGATGATCGGACCGGGACTGGTCAGCTTGATGGCGATCGCCGCCGCCAGCATGATCGGCGAGGCCAGAATCAATCCCAGCGTGGCGCCGATGATATCGATGGTGCGTTTCCACCAGGGAAGCGGGCGGATCAGCAGCGTCTCCAGACGATGCACAGCGCTGGGCGGCTGCTCCAGGCCAACCTTCACGCCGTCCAGAAAGTAGGGGATCAGGTTGCGTACCGCATAGCGGCCGTCTCCGTTGCCGTTGCCCGATTCATGACGTGCCAGGGCGGTGTTCGGCGGGGATTCATCGTCGGTGAACCACTTGGTCGGATAGCAGTAGACCGAGCACAGTGGGCGATGGGCGCGACGCGAGGCCAGCGCGCACACCGCGTCGGCGAACCGCCAGGCGCCCGTCGCGGACGTGTCCGGCAGCAGCACGCCGATGTGATCGTCATCGTACCATCCCACGTCGTCAGTGGCGCGGATCCGTCCCAGGATCGTTTTGGCCAGGCGCATCGTCGAAAGCGACGTGCGATCGCGATTTCGCACGCGGAACAGAACCAGGGCAAATTCCCCACCGCTGCGATCGGCGCGGGCGCTTTCCCGCTGGATCGCGATGTTCATCTGCTCGGGCGTAAGCATGCTCTGCACGGTGCGAACGCGCGGCAGCCGCCTGGCATTGAAATCCGCGGTGATCGGTCTACGTAACATAGGTTCTTGCCTCTTACCCTTTCGGCGGGATCAGGTGTGCGGCCTCCGTGGCACACGCGGGATCTGATCCGCCTTACTACTGCAATCCTGGCAGAAGCCTCCTCCGCCTGCTGGTCTACTCCATTGTGCTATGGCTCGTGCCTCTGAAACATTGCACTGCGTCGTGTTAGCTCCCACACCGACTTGATGATCCCGCCGGCACCCACTTTTGCTTCTGCAATTTCTGTCTCCTTTATAGTGGCCGCCGAGATGCCGTTGTTTCTATATGTCTCGAAACTGCCGTGCCGGGTATTGCCCGGAACAGGTCCAACTCAGCGTTAATCTTTGCAGGACCATCGGATACGCTCAGCAGCATCGCTCAAACGCCGGTTATCAACTCCGGGCGTGTTATGCAAGCATGATGCCTGATCGCTGGTAACCATGGAACCTGGTTTCCAAGTTTGTCCAGTTTACCTATTGCCTTGTCTCCACGGTCGATTTCGGCAAATGACCGCGTGGTTGACCACTGTTTCCATTCCTTGCCGGTCGCACATACGTCGCTCGCCCGTCATGCTGACGCGGGCGTAAATCGTTACTGCCGTAGTAATACCCTCCGCCGTAGACTTCATAGCCCTTGCGACGCGGGGCGTCGTTGACGATCGCCCCCAGCAGCCGGGCGCCAACGCTCAGCAGGGCGTTGCGGGCGTGCTCGCCGGCCTTGCGCGTGGACTTGTCCGCACGCAGCACCAGGATCGTCGCGTCGCACACCGCGCCCAGAATCCGGGCATCGGTCACCGCGTTGACCGGCGGGCTGTCGAAGATGATGTGGTCATAGCGTGTGGCCAGCGTGTCGATCAGCTCGCCAAACTCCCGGCTGTTGAGGATCTCGCTGGGGTTGGCGGGGATCGGGCCGCAGGGCAGGATGTCCAGCCCCTCCACGCCGGTACGCTGGATCGCCCGTTCCAGCGGCTCGCGTCCGGCCAGTACGCTGGAAAGCCCCACCGCGTCCTTGATGTCCAGGTTCTTGTGCTGGGTGGGCTTTCTGAAATCCGCATCCAGCAGCAGCACGCTGCGTCCGGTCTGGGCGATGGCGATGGCCAGGTTCGATGCGCTGGTGGTCTTGCCGTCGCCGGGCTCGGGGCTGGTGATCAGCAGCGTCTTGCAGGCCGTGCCGTTGGTGCCGAAGTACACGGCGGTTCGGATGGTGCGGTAGCTTTCGGCCACCACCGACCGGGGGTCCAGATGCACGGTCATGGCGCGGGCGACGGCGGTGCGACGACCGCTCATCGCCGGCACCACGCCCAAAATGGGCAGGCCGATGATCGTCTGGATCTCCTCGACGCTTCGCAGCCGTCCGTCCAGCCGGTCCCGCAACAGCGCCAGTCCCGCCCCCAGCAGCACGCCCGCGACGATCGCCACGGCCATGGTCTGCCTGGGCCGCGGAAACGACTGCCAGGTGATCGCCTGTTCCAGCACCTGAACATTATTGAAGATCTGTGCGGCGTCCTTGTTGACCTCCAGTTCCTTGATGCGATCGTCCAGACGCTTGACGAATTCCTTCTGGGTGGCCAGGTCCGATGCCAGCCTGGAGTAGTCCACCGTCAGCGCGTTGGCTTTGACGACCTGCTGGAGCTTCTGCTGGTACTTGATGTACAGGTCTTCTTCGGTGCGTTGGGCGGCCTGGAGGCGCGGGTGTCCGGGGTTGTACGCGGCCCGGGCTTCGATCGTCGCGAGCTGCGCCTGGATGTACCGTTGCGAGAGATCGGCCAGCTCACGCTGGTAGATCTGATCGAAGTTCATGCTCGGGTTCTTCTGCGTGAACTCGAACATCTCGGCCTGAGTACGCTGGAGCTTGGCATCTGCCTCGGCCTTGGTCTTGCGAAGGGATTCCAGGATATCGTCGGCGGCCGTGCGCTTTTCGACGCTTTGATAATCGGTGTAGGCCTCGACGACAGCATTGACGATTTTGGCGGCGTCATCGGGATAGGGCGAATCGATGGCGACGGAGATGATGTCGTCTTTGCGTCCGACTTCGGCCTGGAGTCGTTGACGCAGATACAGCGTGACATTTCCGCCGGTCAGCTCGAAGGTCGGGAGCTGCTTGATCTGCGGCTTGTCGGCGACGAGGCTGAGGATCGGCGCGCTCTTGATGACCTCGGCCTGTGTGTAGAGATAGTTGGATCGCTGAGCTGAGCCGAGGGTGTCGGTCAGGACGCGCGGGTTGGTCGGTTCGATATAGATTTTGCTTTCGGCGGTGTAAAGGGGTCGGGCGTAGTTGAGGAACGCCATTGCCGCCCCGGCACCGATCAGCGCGCAAAACAGGACCAGCCAGAAGTGCCGCAGGATCGCGCGGAACAGGGAGGGTTCGGAGATTTGCGGTGGCATGCCGGGCGGCAGTGGCGCGCCCAGCGGACCGCCCGCGTAGCCGGGCGCGTACGGCGACAACAACGCCTGCTGGGGCGAGCCGCCGTACGGATCGCCGCGGATGATCATCATTTCCTGACGCCCTGCCATTTCCACTGACTCCTGGCCCCCTGGGGCAATCTACGATACCCGTGCACACGGGCAAACCGCAGATTCACTCCTCGCCGCAACACGTCCGGTAACTGCCTTGCGCATCGTTGCCCCATTGGGTGATGCTGGCGGCGATGCTCCGAGCGGCACTGCCTGAGCCCTGGCGTGCCTGATAATCTTCGGCAACCTGGTTGTCTTTGGATCGTCTTTCTGCATCCATCAAGCCAACGAGGTCCGAGAATCCCATCCGCTGCGCCCGGGAGCCTGAAGTTGTCTGGCCGGGCTTTTGTGCCTGCGGCCACCAACACCCGCGGGGCAGTCGAGCCACCGCGGCGGCGATGCCGTGGGAATCACTGATCGCTCATCTGACCGAATCGATGCACCCACATCGGCTTGGATTGCCTGGTTTTCACAGAGCGTCCCGTCGAGCAACCCGGGTCGGTGCCTGCTCCCGAGCCGCGCCAAGGCCCTGCATCAGACGACCGTCATCCTAAGGCCCGTGCTCTGCGGGCACAATGCCTGAACCTTGTGACTCGGCAGCGGGGGAATCGTGGATCCGGTCTGCCAACACTATACCTCACAACCGCCAAGCGAGCGTCATGCCACAATTGAAGTCGAAGCAGATAAAGCAATTAAGTTATTGAACAAAATGGTCTTATATCTCGAAGCGAGGTGTGCGCCGCTGCGCGCTTTGCTGGCGAAGCATGCTCGGTCGTACGGTTGCAGTGCAGGTGTGGGGATGGATTGCGTGACTTTGCTCACACAGTTAGTGAAGATGGGAAAGATTGTGGCGGATGCTTGCTCTTGCAACAGCCGGACGTGGATCAATGGAAATCCCGGGAACTGATCGCGTATCCGCAAATCAGATCGCTGCGATCCAGCAGCCGCTTGGCCATCACGTGGACGACCTGCCCCTGACGTTGGAGATAGCCATCGCACTGGAGCAGAGCTGCGTGTCGAGCGGCGGCGCGGTAGCGCTCGTAAATGTCGGGCTTGACAATCAGATTCACCACGCCGGTTTCGTCCTCCAACGTCATAAACACAACGCCCGAGGCGGTACCGGGACGCTGCCGCACCAGCACCAGCCCGGCGACCTTCACCCACCGCCCGTTCGGCAGCGATGTCGCCTGCCGCGCGGTCAGGATCCGCTGCCCGTCCAGTGCCTCGCGCGCGAACGAGACCGGATGTCGTTTCAGCGACAGCCCGGTGGTCTGGTAATCAATCTTGACCTCCTGCGGCAGCGGCATTGTCGGGAGGCGGGCAGATGAGCAGTCGGGAGGATCGGAAGATGGAGCGTGGTCGATCAGCGGCGCCGAGACATCCTTCAGCTCCAGCGCATCCCAGAGCGACTGCCGGCGGGACAGACCCAGCGAGCCGAACGCATCGGCCTCGGCCAACTTTCGGATGGTCCAGACCGGCAGCCCCGTTGTGCGCTGAAGGTGCTCGATGGATTTGAATTGCCCGACTCGTGTGCGCGCTTCGACGAGCAGCCTGGCGTGAGCTTCCTTCAGGCCCTTGATCTGTCGAAAGCCCAGCCTCAGCGCCGGGCCGTTCATTCCCCAGGTTGCCTTTCCCGACCCTTCGTGGCTCCGTGGCTCCGTGCCTTGGTGCCTTTCTTCCAGTGTGCAATCCCACTGGCTGAAGTTCACGTCGATCGGGCGCACTTGCACGCCATGTTCGCGCGCGTCCCGCACGATCTGCGCCGGCTGATAAAAGCCCATCGGCTGACTGTTCAGCAGCGCGGCGCAGAAGGCGGCGGGGTGGTAACGCTTCAGCCAGGCAGATACGTACACCAGCAGCGCGAACGACGCGGCGTGCGACTCGGGAAAGCCATAGTCTCCGAAGCCCTTGATCTGCTCGAAGCACTGCTGTGCGAACTGGAGGCTGTAGCCGTTGCGGAGCATGCCGTCGATGATCCGCTCGCGAAAGCGCAGCAGCTCGCCGCTCTTGCGCCACGCCGCCATCGCGCGGCGGAGCTGGTCGGCCTCGGCGCCGCTGAAGCCGGCGGCGACCATCGCGATCCGCATCGCCTGTTCCTGAAACAGCGGCACGCCCAGCGTCTTCCCCAGGACCTGCCGCAGCGCCTCGCTCGGATAGCTCACGACCTCCTGGCCGTTGCGCCGCCGCAGGTACGGGTGGACCATGTTCCCCTGGATCGGCCCGGGCCGCACGATCGCGACCTCGATCACCAGGTCGTAGAAATTCCTCGGTCGCAGTCGCGGGAGCATCGACATCTGGGCGCGCGATTCAATCTGAAACACGCCAATGGTGTCGGCGTCGCAGATCATGTCGTAGACGGCCGGGTCTTCCGAAGGGATCGTGTGAAGCTCAAGGCACGCAGGCGCGGAGGCACGATGGACGGACGATGGGGAGATGGGGAGATGAGAGGATGGGGAGTACGGCCCATCGCCCCATCGTCCCATCGCCCCATCGCCCCATCGTAGCATGATTCCTTCGTGCCTTCGTGCCTCCGTGCCTCCGTGCCTTCCATTTAGCATACTGAACGCCTTCGAAATGCACGTGAGCATCCCCAGCGCCAGCACATCCACCTTCAGGATCCCCAGTTCATCGATGTCGTCCTTGTCCCACTCGATCACGGTCCGGTCCGGCATCGCGGCGTTTTCGATGGGGACAAGCTCGCACAGCGGGCCGCGGGTCATCACCATGCCGCCGACGTGCTGGCTGAGATGTCGCGGGAAGCCCAGAAGCTGGCCGACGAGTTCGGTCACCTGTTTCACCGTGCGATCGTTCGGATCCAGCCCGCACTCGCGCATCATCGACTCGCTCAGCGTCCCGCGGTGCCACCAGTCCAGCTTCCTGGCCATCGAATCGACCATGTCCAGGCTCAGCCCCATCGCCTTGCCCACATCCCGAACGGCCGAGCGACCGCGGTAGGTGATCACTTCGGCGGCGATGCCGCAGCGGTCGCGGCCGTACTTCTGATAGACGTACTGGATCACCTCCTCGCGGCGCTCATGCTCGAAATCGACGTCGATGTCCGGCGGCTCGTTCCGCGCGGCACTGACGAAACGCTCGAACAGCAGATCGATCCTGGCCGGATCGACCGACGTGATGCCGATGCAGTAGCAGACGGCGCTGTTGGCCGCCGAGCCTCTTCCCTGACACAGGATGCCGCGGCTGCGCGCATACTTCACCAGGTCATAGACCGTGAGGAAGTACGCCTCGATCCTGAGTTGCTCGATCAGCTTCAGCTCGCGTTCGATCAGGGCGCGAACTTTGTCGGGGATGCCGTCGGGATAGCGCTCCGCCGCGCCGCTCCAGGCAAGCTGCGAGAGATACTGGATTGGCGTCTGCCCGGCCGGCACAACCTCATCGGGATATTCGTACTTCAATTGCTCGAGACTGAAGTTGCACTGCCCGGCGATTTCGATGGCGCGATCAATCGCTGCGGGGTATTCGGCAAAGAGCCTGTGCATCTGCGCCGGCGACTTGAGGTACCGCTCGCCATTGGCAAAGAGCCGGAAGCCCGCTTCATGAATGGTGCAGCCGTGACGGATGCAGGTCAGCACGTCCTGAAGCGCGCGTCGGCCGGGGTCGTGGTAGTAAACGCCATTGGTCGCCAGCAGCGGGATGCGCGTTTCGCGACTGAGCCGGATCATGCGATCGAGATGGGTTTCGTCATCGGCGCCGTATAACCGCGAAACCGCAAGCGACAGGCGATCACTCATGGTTTCGCGAAGGATGTGCAGCACACCGCTGGGGCACAGATTCCTGTCAGTCGTCGGGCAAAAGCATGCCGCGGCGAGCAAGCCCTCGCAGTGTTCGAGAAAATCCTCAAGGAAAAGGTGACAGTCGCCTTTTTCCGCCCGGCGTTTGCCGATCGTGAGCAGCCGGCACAGTCGCCCGTATGCTGCGCGGTTGGGCGCCCAGACGAGCAGGTCGGGCGTGTGGTCCTGGAAGACGAGCCTGGCGCCCACGAGCAGCTTAAGCCCGCACTGCTTCGCCGCCGCGTGGGCGCGGACAACGCCCGCCAGCGTGTTGTGGTCGGTGATCGCGATGGCGCGATATCCCAGATTCGCCGCCTGGTATACCAGCTCATCCGGATGCGATGCGCCTCGAAGAAACGAGAAGTTGCTGGTCACCTCCAGCTCCGCGTACGGCAGCTCGCAGGCAGCGACGCACGTCGGCGGCGGCAAAGGCTCGCGAAGTTTGTAATTCGGTTCCTCGGGCATAAGGGGTAGTAAAGCAAGAGACGCAGAGACGAAGTGGAGACATCGTCACCTTATCACTTGGCCTGTCCGTCTCTCCGTCTCTTCCGCTCATTCAAACTCTCCATGCACATACCACTTTCGCGTTTCGGTCACGCGGAAGATCCAGTAACGCTTGCCCGTCTCGTCTTCCACGTCGAAATAGTCGCGCGTTTTGTGGTGGCCCTGCCACCACTGCCCGGCGATGCGTTCCGGGCCGACGCTGTGGATGACGCGGTGGACCCTGCCGCGCCAGGTGAAGCAGACGCACCGGCCCTCGCAGTCATGCGAAGGCGAGACGATCACGCCTATCTGTTCGGGCATGTTCAGCAGGTGCAGCGGACGAATCGCCGCCGTGTAGCACGGACCTGGCGTCCGCGATCGCACCAGGTCGAGGGCTGGAACAGCGTGACAGGCCTTTTCCGGCACATACGACTCGACAAGACACGGTTGCAGAATGACTCGATCTCCCAGCCGAATCCGCAGCCGCTCGATCAGATGGGCCAGTTCGGCCTCGGCGGCGAAGGTTTCGTCTTCCGCCAAGTCGATCTGCTCCTCGCTGATGCGCTGCGACCGCGCGACGACCAGGCGGATGCCAAGGAAGCCTGTATCTGTTTCAATGTTCTCCATCGCGCAGCGGAGCAGGTTGAAAAGGTTTCCCGGCTGGCGCGATGGCCGCGAAAGGTGGATCGTCCTGCGCAGCGTCGCCGCGTACGGGCGGAAAAATTCCACCTCCAGTTCCCGCGCGCCGTGGCCGCGCCTGTGCAGCTCGGCCACCACCTGCGTGATCAGCTTCCTGAAGACGGCCCAGATGGCTTCGAGCGAATCGACGGGTCCGTCGAAGTCCATCCGCGCCTCGATCGGCCAGAAGTGCTCAAGCGGCACGAGTGGCTCGGGAATTCGCCCCAGCGCCTGATCCAGGCGCATCAGCAACTCCTCGCCGAATCGCGCGGGCAGGGCCGATCGCGGCAGACACATGAGCTGCCCGATCGTGTCGATGCCCAGATGATGCAGTGCCGCGGCGGTGTCGGGAGAGATCCGCAGCGCGATCGGAGGCAGAGGGGCAAGGACAGAGGGCAGGGAACCCGGGGCCGAAGAAGGTGTGGAATGGCCCGCGAATGCCAATGCCCAGGCGGCGCCGGGCGTGGGGGCGACGGCGAGGCGCGCGCCGATGTTGAAGCATCGCATCGCGTCGGAAATCTGCCTGAGGATGTTTTCCAGTCCGCCGAAGACGCGCTCGCAGCCGCTGAGGTCGAGGAAAATGCAAGGATGAAGCAAGAAGGATGAGGGATGAGTTTTGCTCTGCTTTTCATCCTTTTGCCTCCGGTTTTCATTCCCGGGTTCGATCGCCACCACCGGGCTGAAGCGCATCATCCACCGACCGAGCGCTTCGAGGGCGGCGGCGTCGCGGTGGGGGTCGTGCTCGGCGTGCGCCAGGTGCGCGCACAGCGCGCGGGCCTGCGCCAGCGTCATCCCCACACGAATGCCGAAGTCCCGCGCTTCCCCGGAAACCGCCACGACCTGCTGTCGGCCGGCGATGGTGCGGACGAGAACGAGGGGACCGGGGGGATTTCGGATCTCGGATTTCGGATTGTGAATCCGGTTTGCGCGCAATCCGCAATCTGAAATCCGCAACCTGCGATCATGCCGATGCCCGGATCGGACGATCTGTCTTCGCAGCCGGTCGATCGGCCAGTTGGTCAACAGCACGCACAAGATGTTCTTCACGGTGATGCTCCAGGATGACGGTTTGCCCGACGCGTCCTCCATGAGCGTGAATCAGTTGAATCTTCCACCTTTGCACGTTACGCAGCCCCTGGCAGGGGCAGACCAGCCAGCGGGTGGCGGCGGCGTAAATCGAGGCGTTGCGGTCGAGCGGGCGAAGCAGGATGCCGATTCCGCCACCGTGTTCGGCGGCGAGCTGGAGCCGCCGCGCCTCGATCCGCGAGAGCCTGCTCACCGGCGCGATCGTCGCCGCGATGCCTTTGCAGCGCAGGCATTCGGTGATGGCCCACAACTGCTCGGCCGCGTTGGACGGATACAGCAGGAAAAGTTTTTCCGGCGGCACGCCCGCCGCCGCCACCGCCGGCGGGTAGAGCGTGCGATGAGGGTCGCACCACACGATTGGAGAGCAGACGGGCAGATGAGCAGATGGACAGATGGGATGATGGGGCGATGGCAAGTGGATCAAATCCTGCTGCTGATTGCCCCGCTGGCCCATCATTCTGTCTGCTGCTGCCGCGGCGCGTGCCAGCAGCAGGGGGAAGAATCGCGGCATGCCGTGACGAGGCTCGGTGAGAATCTCATGGACGGCGCCGCGCGCGAACAGGCCATGGGGCAGCAGTCGATCGATGGCGGCCAGACCGGTTCGAAAGCCGCGTGATGTGGGTCCGGTCGGATCCGGCGAATCCCACTGCCGCGTGGTGGTGAAGATCTGGCCATTGTGACAGGAGACAAACCGCATGTCGTTCCCCGATCTGTTAGGATAAAGTTTGGTATAAAGCGGAGGAGGATGCGGTGTCAATCGCATGAAAAGGGGATTGGTTCAATTTCGATCAAACCCGGTTTATTGAGCGAAAAACAGGCGCGGGTCGGCGGGATCGACGAATTTGATTGACTTGGGCGGCTACGACAGTAGCTTGTGCCCAGGCCCGGGGCTGATTCGGGTATCTTCGCCCGGTTCTGCGGTTCCATCACTCGTCAGAACAGCATTGGAGACAGCATGTCGCCAGCAAAGCGCGCGGGAGTATTGTCGGCGGCGGCGTTCGGGGCATGCGCCGGCTGGGCGATGCATCCTGCCGCGGCGCCGGCGGCGGCGTTCACCTGGATCGCCACCACCAGCGGCAACTGGAGCACGCCCGCCAACTGGAGCGCCGCGGCGGTTCCCGTCTCCGCTGGCGACACGCTGCTGCGTTTTACGCCCACTGGTGGCACGCAGTTCGACGCCTTCAACGACGTCGCCTCCCCGTTCACCCTCAACATCCTCTGGTTCACCAACAACTCAACACAGAACCAGACGATCAGCGGCGGGCCATTGCGGTTCGTGCCGATCCCCGGCGTGCAGCAGGAGACCATCTCCTGGCAGGTTCCTTCAGGAACGGCATCCTTTGGATCGCTCACCATCGCCAACGACGTGATCCTGAGCAACGATCTGCTCGTGATCGGGGCGCGGATCCCGATGACCTTCGCCGGCGCGATCAGCGGTTCGGGGCGGCTGTCGGCGACGTTCGGCGGAACGATCAACCTCACCGGCGCCAACAGCTACGCCGGCGGAACCTCCATCGCCTTCTCCACCGTCCGCGCCAACGGCATCTCGAACATGGGCACGGGATCGGTGACCATCGGCGGCAACGAGGTGCCCATCAACTGGTTCGGACGCGCCTGGTTCGGCTCGGCGGCGAACGTCGCCTCGGGGCCGGGCAGCGTCCATGTCGGCGGCAATGGCTTCGTGCAGTTCGACCAGCTCGACGCGGCGGCGCTGGCGACCGTCGATCCTGGCTCCAGGGGCATCGTGGCGATCGACACCGCCACGACGATCTCGCCGGTGCTGGACATGTCCGGGCATCCCCGGATGCGCATCGGCACGTACGTCGGCACCAGCACCCCCACCAACGTCCCGCTGAACGCGACGATCATCCCCGCGAACAACACATACCGCTTCGGTGGAACCGATCCGAGCGGCACCGACACGATCGCCGCCGACGCACTGGTCGTGCAGTCACTGCTGGGCGACGGCCCGCAGCCACGCGCGGTGAACATCGGCAACGACTACATCGGCCGAGGCGGGAAGGTGCGGCTGGTCAATCCGTTGAACAGCTACAGCGGCGGGACGATCGTCGATCGCAGCCCGACGTTTGGCGATCTGACGACGGGGCTGAGCTTCGACTACACGCCCGCGCCCGCAGAGACGCCGCTGGGCAGCGGTTCGCTCACCGTTCACGGCTCGCTCATCTTCGAGGGCACCTTCGGCGCCGTCGGTTCCCTTCCTAATGCGATCAACTTCCGCCCGGGAAGCAAGCTGCTGTTCAACAACGCGATCACGACAAGCCTTCCGGGCGGCGGGACCGCGCACACGCCGGTGCCGCTGGATCGCTGGGGCGACACCAAAGCGATCGATCTGAACGGGACCGAGCTGACGTTGCGGGCGCTCAACTCGCACAAGGAGACCGTCGGCACACTCAGCTTCACTGAGGGAAATTACATTTACCTCGATCGCATCAGCACCAGCGGAACGGTGGAACTCGCGATGGCGTCGCTGAAGCGCTCGCCCGGCGGGCGCGGCACGCTCCAGATTGAGGGGCTGGGCGCCACGACGATCGGCACCACGCACAAGGTCTCCGTCGCCAATAGCATCAGCATTGTGCCCGACCCCAGCACTGGCATGGTGCATCCGTCGGTCGTGGCGGATCGTCCCGGCGACACGTTCTTCAGTCCCGGGGAGTTTCTACAGGTCGGCCCGGGCGGGACGCTGCTGACCAGCGCCTACGCAGGCACGTTCAGCGCCGCGCTGGACAACGAGATCGCCGCGCCGGGCAGCGGGTATTTCCACACGGGGGACGAGACGGTCTGGGCGCTGCGCACCGGGGCATCGACCTTCTCGGCGGGAAGCACGCTGCGGATCCGCAGCGGCGGGCTGATCCTCTACGGCTCGCTCAACAACCCCACCGGTACGCTGCTGTTCGACAACATGGGCCTGCCCACCGAAGGCATCGTCTACGTCGGCAACGGCCCGGGCAGTGGCAACGGAACGATCAACGCCAGCATCGCAGGCTCCGGCGGGTTGACCAAGTTCGGCGAAGGCACGCTCACGCTCACGGGCAACAACACGTTCACCGGCCCGGTGCACGTCAACGACGGCACGCTGCGTGCCGGCACCGCCGGCGCGCTGGGCACACCGACCAATCCCGTTTTTGTCGGCCTGCACGGAACGCTCGACTTGAACGGGCAGAACCTGACGCTGAGCTCGCTGACGGGCAGCGGCGGCGTGACCAGCACGCTCACCGGCACGACCACGTTGACGATCGACGCCGCCGGTGATCTGCGATTCGACGGGCGAATCTTCAGTACCACCTCGCGCCTCGTCGCACTGAACAAGACGGGCGACGCAACGCTCACGCTCGGCGGGTTCAACCGTTACCTGGGATTGACCGACGTGCAGAACGGCACGCTGAACCTGGCCGGGCGGAACCTGGGCGTGAGCACCACGATCTCCGGCGTGGTGGCGTTGCTGTACGGAGACTACAACACGGTGTTGGGCGGAGCGATCCGCGTCACCACCGATCACCGCATCGGCGCGCTCGGCGGCACGGGCGTGACCTACGTCGGCGACGGCGCGGAACTGATCGCCAAATCCGTCCGGCAGCACATGCTCAAGATCGAGGCCGGCGGAGTCACGACGATCCTGCCCAACGGCACGGATGCCGCCACCAGCCGCCTGGATATCCTCGCGATCGACGAGCGCTCGCCGGGCGCCAAGCTCGACCTGAATGACAACGATCTGGTCGTCAACACCGGTAGCCTCACGAATCTGACGCGCGTGCTCAAGGCGGGTCTGGAGAACGGCGGGGCGTTTGACTGGCGCGGCAAAGGGATCGCCAGCTCCAAAGCCTCCGACCGCAACCGCGACGCGGGAAGCTTCCTGTACGCCCTGGGCATCATCGCCAACGATCTGTCGCAAGTCGGAGGTTCCGGGCCCATCTACACCAGCTTCTCGGGCGAAACGCTGAGCGGAAATGAGCTGCTGGTGAAGTTCACGTATTTTGGCGACGCGGACCTGAGCGGCACGATCGACGCCACCGACTACAGCCTGATCGATAACGGATACGTCAACAGTCTCACCGGCTGGATCAACGGTGATTTCGACTACAGCGGTGTCATCGACGCGACGGATTATGCCCTGATCGATAACGCTTACGTGAACCAGAGCGGCGCGCTCGCCGAGGCGCTGATCGCCGGGCACAGCCGCATGTTTGGCGGCGAGTATCCGGCGGCGCTGCGTGCGATTCAATCGGGTGTGATTCCCGAGGGTGGCGCGGGCGGGCTTGTGATTGCGGGTCTGCTTGCCGCGGGGGCGGATCCGCGATCGCGCGACCGTCGCATCAGGCGGCCGATCCAATCGCCGCTGCGATGAGGGATCGCCTCTGATCGCGCGATCCACCAGGCGCTCAGGCCGCGACCTCTACATGGCTGCAACCTGTTGAATCGTCTCCTGCAGGACGCGCAGGTTCACGGGCTTGGTCAGGTGGCGGGCGAATCCGGCTTCGCGACAGCGGCGGATATCCTCCTGCATGCCGTACCCGGACAGGGCGATGCCCTTGATCGCCGGTTTCCCGCCGCGTGCCCGCAGGCGACGCATCAGCTCCAGCCCGCTGCCGTCGGGCAGGGCAAGATCGCTGACCAGCAGCTCGACCGGCTCGGCCTCGGCCTGCTGCAACGCCGCCGCCATGCTTCCGGCGGTGCGGATGTCGTAGCCCAGTGTTCCCAGCAATCGGCCCATCAGATGTCGCGTGTCGGGGTGATCTTCCACGAGCAGGATTTTCAGAGGCCGGGCGGCGGGGGATGCACCGGCGGGCGGTGCCGGCGGCGTGGTCAACGGCACCGACTCACTGGTGGCGGACGTAGTGCTCAGCTCGACACGGAACGTCGCGCCGCGTCCGTGGCCTTCGCTGGAGGCGCCGATCACCCCGCCGTGCGCCTCCACCAGCGCCCGGCAGATCGCCAGCCCAAGACCCAGCCCTCCGAAGTTGCGGGTGATCCATGACTGCCCCTGTTCAAAGGCCTGGAAGATGCGCGGCAGCACCTCAGGCTCGATGCCGATTCCGCTGTCACTGACCTCGATGGCAATGGACGGGGCATGGTGCGAAAGCGAGTCGGCGTCAACGATGTTGTGCGTCCGGATGGCGATCCAGCCTTGTGCGGGGGTGAACTTCACGGCGTTTTTCAGCAGGTTCCACACCACCTGCTGAAGCCGCGCCGCGTCGCCCATCGCGTGGTGCTGTTGTGCTGCCAGTTCCAGCCGAAGCTCGATCTGTTTCTGCTGAATATCGGGGCGACAGATCGAGACCGCGCGGTCGATGACCGCGTGCAGATCCACCGGACGCAGGCTCAGCTCCAGCTTGCCCCTGGAGACCCGTGTCAGGTCCAGAAGATCGTCGATCAGCACCGCCTCCAGCTCGATGTTTCGCCGGATCAGTTCCAGATCCTGACGAATCATGGGGGGCAGGTCCTGGCGTTGTTCCAGGTCGGCGGCGGCCAGCAGCGCGGGGGTCAGGGGCGTGCGCAGCTCGTGGCTGAGCATCGCCAGGAAGCGATCCTTGGCTTCGCTGGCGGCCTCGGCCTGCTGCCGCGCGTACTGCGCCTGGTTCCAGGCCTGTCGCAGGCGATCTTCGGCGCGTTTGCGCGCGGTGATGTCCAGTGCCACTCCCACCACGCCGATGACGTTGCCCTGGGCATCATGCAAGGGTTCAAGGTGCGACTGGTAGACCCGGCCGGCGAGTTCCAGCTCATAACTGGCGGGTTTGCCGGTCAGTGCTCTGCGATGAGCGGCCTGGGCGATCTGCCCCGAGGGATGCTCGGCGCCGCCAAACACGTCCGTGAGCTCCGGCTTGTCACTGGTGTCGGCGCTGACCATGGGCAGGCCGGCGCCGAACATGCTGGTCAGGCGAAGCTGACAGTCCGTGGACCACAATCCCGCGGGGATCTGATCGCTGACCAGCCGCATGCGCAGGTCGCGTTCGGCCAGGAGCTGCTCAGCCCGGCGACGTGCGGCGTTGAGCGCGCCGGTCAGCAGCGCCACCAGCAGGAAGCTTGTGCCCCAGATGGCACTGGCCCAGCCGAGTTGGCCGCGCCATTCGAGCTGGGCACACAGGGCGATGGAGGCAACGGCGGAGAGTCCGGCCGCCAGGATCCCGCCGCGAAGCCCCCCGATCCAGCCGCTGATGGCGATGGCGATCAGGAACAGCGGTGTGATGGTGGGTTCCAGCAGGTCCCACAGCAGCCAGGTGCCCAGCGCCGCCGCCGCCACTGCCGCCAGCGCAACGGCCATCCGCACCAGCAGTTGTACGAGCGGCGGCCAGGAGATCGATGAGGAGCCGGCGGCGGGTGATGATGAGTTCGGCATGGTGCGATCCTTCCGGGCCGGGGACTCTGTGTTTTTGCCGTTTCTGCTGAGCCAAGCGCACAACTGCGGGACCCACCTGCGGGCTGGGACTGGCCGATCCCCCCACGAATCCAGCCGCCGTGATGGGCGTTGTGTTGCCCATTTTAGCAGAGCCGACCGCCTGTCGGGCAACCAAAACTCGCCGCTCGAGGGATTTTGCGTTGCGTCCAGGGGCGCGGACGCCGCCGGCCCAACCTGTGCCCATATCTCGGATGGCGCAGTTCGGGAACGAGCTTCGCGCGCAGATTGATTCCGGGCCGTCCCGATGCCATCGGAACCCACGTCACTTGAGATGGGGCAGGCAGGCGCGAACCCGTCGCCTTAATAGTCCTTTGACAGTCGTAAACCGTCGTTTGCACAATGCGATGTGCCTTTCTGGCTCCTTCAGGTTTGTTGAGTGCCTTATGACGCCTATCACCGTATTGGGCAAGCGCGGTCCGTTGATGATCGCCGCGCGGACATTGGGCGCGGTTGGGCGCAAGCGGCAGTCGGCAGCGTAATGATCAGCTCAGCTCGATTCGTGTGGTGCGGACCGATCTACCGGCCGCGCCGACAGGGGGAGCAGTTGTTGTGGGTCAGCGAAGGAGGTCAAGATGCCACGCGCACGGCGTCGCAACGGCGGCGGGCCGGTTCGGGCAATCGCCGCACGTGCGTTTCGTCCGGTCGTCGAGCAGCTCGAAAAACGGATGCTGCTGGCGGTGCAGACGGGGATTCCGAACTGGCTGGAGCAGGGGCCCGGCCCGGTCACCGGCGCCAACACAGGCGCGGAGATTCCGCCGGACAATCCCGCCGCCGGCGCGGTCGAGGCGCTGGCCACGCCTCCGCATGATCCGCGGATCGTTTTCGCCGGGACTGTGAGCGGGGGAGTGTGGCGAAGCCTCAACGCCACCAGCGCCAATCCAACGTGGCAGCCGCTGACGGATCGGCTGGCATCGCTCTCGATCGGCGCGATCGCGCTGGGGCATTTCGACGCCGACGGCAATCCGATCACGCGCAACACGCCACTGACCCTGCCGCACACCAAGCTGGTCGTGTACGCGGGATACGGGCGCGTCAGCTCGGGAAGCCGGCTCGGCGGGCCACGCGTGGGGCTGGTGATGAGCAGCGACGGCGGCGAGCACTGGACGCCCATCGGGGGCAAGACCTTCAACGGACTGGATATCCGCAGCATCGTTCCCAGCCGCAGCGATCGCAACACGATCCTGGTGGCGGCGCGCTCCAGGCCGGGCAACAGCTCCAATAAGGCTGGAGTGTGGTTGAGCAGCGACGGGGGCAAGCAGTTCAGGCAGGTCTTCGCGGGGGAAGTCAGCCATCTGGTTGGAGATCCGGGCAACGCCAATCGTTTCTACGCCGCCGTTCCCGGGCGGGGCGTATTCCGCAGCGCCAGCGGCGGCGCCAGCGGATCATGGACGGCGGTGAATAATGGACTGGCGGGCTTCGCCACCGCCAGCCGCATCGAGCTTGCCGTCCACCACAGCGCCGGCGGAAATGTGGTCTATGCGGGGATCATCGGATCCAACCAACGTGCCACTGGCGTGTTCCGCTCGACCAACCAGGGCGCCAACTGGACGCCGATCCCCAACCTGCCGTCGCTGCACCCGGGAAGCCAGGGCGGCACGCACTTCGCGCTCGTCGCCGATCCGTCGGATCCCAACATCGTGTTTGTTTCCGGGGATCGCGATACGGCGCTCAGCTCGGGCAACGTGTGGCGCGCCGACATCAGCAGCAGCGGCAACCCCTGGACGCAGGTGGTCTACCAGAACGCCGATCCCGGCGGAACGATCATCGGCACCGCGCCTCACGCCGACTCCCGTGACATGGTCTTCAACGCCCTGGGCGATCTGCTTCACGCCGACGATGGCGGCATCTATCGCTTGAACAATCCCAACGGCATCAGCGGCCTGCCTCGGTTCTGGGATTCGCGCAACGGCAATCTGCGGGCCGTGGAATTCTGGTCGGCGGCGTACAATCCGCTGCACGGGACGATGTTCGGCGGCACGCAGGACATCGGGGTTGCGGTGCAGCGGCTGGATCGCGGGTTAAACTGGCGATCGCGCCCGTCGGGCGATGGCGGCATCGCGCAAATCAATACCTCGACCCCGGGGCAAGTCACCTACTACTACAGCTCACAGAACCTGGGGGGATTCCGCGAAGAGACCTACGACGCGGCGGGCAACCTGGTCGCGTCGTTGGAGATTCCGCTGGCCGTCAACGGCGCGGTGGGGCGGACGCTGACCGGCTCGGGCATCCTGCGCGACAGCAACGGTAATCGCCGATTCGACAACACTCGCCCGTTCCTGACCCAGTATGCGCTGAGCGCCACCAATCCGACTACCCGGATGCTGATCGGCACGTCGTACCTGTACGAGTCGTTTGACGGGGGGGCGACGCTGCACTCGCTGGGCGGGATCGACGTGAGCAACGTCGGCGACAACTTCGACGACGACGGCGACGGCGGTCTGGACACCGCCGCTTCGCCCGACCGGGACGAAGTCGCCCCGCTGACGCAGTTCGGGCGGGTGACGGCGATCGCTTACGGGGGGTTCTCCGGCGGCGTGCCGGCGCCCGATGTGGCTTACGTGGCGGCGGGAAAACGCCTGGCTGTGCGCACAAGCATCGCCACCGCCAACGCGCCGGCGCTGACGGACTTCACCGACCGCGCGGTCTATTCGGGCAACGTGGTCAACGGCGGAGACATCCGCGATATCGTGCTGGATCCTCGCGAGTGGCGAACTGGATATCTGGTGGACGACAACGGCGATGTCTTTCGCCTCCGCAACGCCGGCGCCGCCGCGGGCGACTGGACCCGCATCACCGGCAGCCTCAAGAAGCTCACCACCGACCTTCGATCGGTCGAGGTGATCGTCGATCAGCGTCTGCCGGCGGGGATCGCGGTGATCGTCGCAGGTCGCGGCGGGGTCTACGGCACCTTCAACCCCGGCGAGAACGCCACGTGGTTCAAGGTCGGGCGGGGATTGCCCAATGTGCTGGTGACCGATGTCCGCTACGATCGCACCGACGTGCTGCACTGTGGGTCGTGGGGACGAGGCGCCTGGCGGATCGACAACTTCCTGGCAACGATCTTCGGGCCGGCGCTGCGCAGCCGACCGGAACCGGTCAAGACACGCGCGCCCTCCGACGGGCGGGGAATCCTCCAGATCAGCGGCGATGAGCAGACGAACAAGGACGACACGATCCGTCTGGTATTGGACGAAGCCAACCCGCAGGTCCTGAACGTCTTCGTCAACAACACCACCAACAACCCTGACTTTGTCATCGACGCCTCGGCGGTACACGAGGTGCAGGTCAGCGGTGGACAGGGCAACGATACGTTGCTGATCGATCACGCCAACGGGCTGGTCAGTTTCCCCGGCGGGATCACGTTCGACGAAACGGCGCCCGGCGCCAGGCAGGACATCAACCAGACGCCGATCTCCAGCGGTGTTGTCGGCAAGCTCCGCGACGGGCTGGCTGGCCTGGCCAACTGGGGCGCCAAGATCGCCCAGCTCGCCGAACTCACCCGGAGCCTGCCGGGACTGGGCAAGAGCCTGGCCGATACGCTCTCGATCGGCGACGGCACGTTGCCGATCGGCGGGGCGCTTCAGCGCGGGCTGGTTCAGCCGATCCAGCAGTACTTCACCAACGACCTCACGCCGACGGCGCAGGAGCTGGCGGATCTGCTCAAGACGCTCAGCACGCCACTGGGCAACATCACCTTCGGCGTCGATCCGGTCTCGATCGGCGCGGGACTGTTCACCGATTCCGCCGGGCAACAGGAGCTGCGCTTCGATCTGGCGTTGCACCTGGACGGCTTCGCGGGTCAGTTGCCGCTCGATTTTGCTTCCAGCGTCGAATCGCTGGGATTGAACTTCACGTCCAGTGGAAAGGTCGATCTCTCGACGCGATTAAATCTGGATTTTTCATTCGGCGTGAACCTGGCTCCGAATCTGTCGGATGCTGAAGCGTTCTTCATCCGGGTCAACGACCTGTCCGCCGGCGCGCGGGTCAGCGCCGGACAGATTCCCGTCAAGGCCCCGATCGTGGACGACGACGCCGATCTGACGATGACCGGCGAGGCGATCAACGTCGAGGTGAACCTCGGTTTCCTGGGCGCGCGGATCGTCAACGGGGCTGTCAAGCTCGATGCCAGCGTGCGCATCGATGTCCAGAACCCCGATGCCGACGATGCGGGGCGGATCACGCTAACCGAGCTGACCGGCACGTCGATCTCGTCGTTGCTCGACGTTTCCGCCGCCGGAACGCTCGACGTAAACCTGCCGTTCCGCGTTTCGCTGGCGGGGGTGAAGTCCGAGGCCGAGCCGGTCCTGAAGATCAGTTCCAGTGATCTGTTCGGTTCGGCGCCGCAGGTCACGACCGAAAACTTCGATCGCCTGCTGGATTTCCGAAACATCAGCGCCAGCAACATGCTGGCGTTGCTGCGACAGTTGGCGGCGGGGCTGGGTCGCATCAGTGATTCCCCCGTCTTCGACGTGCCCATTCCCTTTACGTCCAAATCGCTGGGCGAGGCGATCGACTTCGCGGCCTCGGCCACCACCAAACTCACCGATCCGCTGGTCGATTCCTCCGGGCAGCCGAATTTCACTTCGGCGCAGGACCTTGCCGTGCGTCTGGCGGTGGCGCTGGGGCTGGATCCTTCGACGATCAACCTGCGCTACGACCCGGCGACCAAAGACCTGACGTATCGTGTCAGCTTCGCGCACGCCTTCAGCGGCACGGCGGCGATCAACCTGGGCACGAGCCTGGCGCCCGTGGCTGAGCTTGGGTTCTCCAGCCAGTTCGACCTTGAAGCCCGCGCGGGGGCCGACTTCACCTTTGGCGTGAACCTCACTCCGCTCCAGGGCGAACAGACGCTGGGCGACAAGTTCTTCATCCAGAATGCGACGCTGGCGGGATCGGTGAACCTCTCCGCGAGCGACATCGACGCGCTGGCCAGGATCGGGTTCCTGGGCATCGGCGTGGAAAACGGCAACGGCACGCTGGCGGCGTCGGCGATGGTGCAGCTTCAGAACCCCTCGGCGACGCTGACGCGCGATTCCGACGGCACCGCCAATCGCGTCTCGCTGGCGGAACTGCTCGGTGCGGTATTGAACAATCCCTCGGCGCTGATTCGACCGGCGCAATCCGGGCCACTGATGCCTGGCGTCAGCGTCAACGTCTCGCAGATGGCCGGCAACCAGATGGAGCCGGTGATCGTGATCGATCCGACGGACCCCAGGCGGATGTTCATCGCGTCGAATCGCGACCGGGCCGGATCAATGATGGCGGCGGTGAGCAGCGACGGCGGGGCGACGTGGACGTCGCGGCTGATCGCCACGGGGCCGACCTCCGGTGGCGGCGACGGCTTCGACTTCGGCTGCTGCGATCCCGCCGCCACCTTCGATCGCTTCGGCAACCTGTACTTCGCTTACCTGAACAATCCGCACGACAAGGTGATTGTGCTGATCAGCAGCGACGGCGGGCAGAGCTTCAGCCTGCTGCGCGAATTCACCGTGCCACGTCCTGCGCCCAACACCACGCCGAAACTGGATCGACCGGTGCTGGCGTCGGGGCCGGGGGATTCGCCGGACAACGCTTCGGTGTGGCTGGCGTTTCGCGACGACACGCCGGGCAGTGCCACGCCTGGCATCGTCGTCGCCGGCGCCCGTGTCAGCGCAAAGGGCAAACAGAACGTCGGCGCTTTCGGCAGCCTTCAATCCGTTCCAGGCTCGAGCTTCGGCAACTTCCCGGATCTGGCCGTCGGACCCAGGGGGCAGGTGCTGGTTGCCTGGCAGTTCGCCGACATCACCGTCGCCGAGGGGCCATCAACCATCAGCGTCAGTCTCGATCCAGACGGTCTGAACACCGCGCAGGGTTTTGGCCCGGCGCAGCTCGTAACCAACACGAACGTCGGCCCGAAGGATGGGATTCCCGCGCAGCCCGATCGCAAAATCACCGCCGCGCCGCGGATCGGCTACGCGCTGGCCGGGCCATACATCGGGCGGGCGTATGTGCTTTACACCGATGAGAAGCTTGACTCGATGGGCCATGAGACCAGCGACACCAATATCGTGCTGCGTTATTCGGACAAGGACGGCGCGATGGGGAGCTGGAGCAAGCCCGTCGGCGTCAGCATCGATTCGGGAACCAACAGCCAGTTCTTCGGGCAGTTGGCGGTGGATCCGAAGACGGGCTATGTGGCGGCGTCGTGGTACGACGCGCGCAACGACCCGATGAACAAGAAGGTGCAGCTTTTCGCGACGGTGAGCACCGATGGCGGGGCCAGCTTCAGGCAAAACACGCAGGTGAGCCTGGGCCAATCGGATCAGGCCGCCGCCGAGCCCCACGAAGGCACCAACATCGACTTCGGGGATTACACGGGGCTGGCGTTCTTCGACGGCAGCTTCTACCCCGCCTGGGCAGACAACGCCACGACCGCCGGCGGGAAATTCGACATTTACACGTGCAAGATCACGGTGAGCAGCCCGTCGTCGCCGGCGCCGCTGCGCGGGCGGGAGCTTGAGGATTCGGGGATTCAGTTCACCGGTTCCGCGCAGGCGGAGTTGCCGATCAAGGTGGACGGGGGCTTCATCTCGCTGCCCGGCGATGCGCGGGTCACGATCAACTGGTCGGACCTTTCAGACCCCGGAACGCTCGACGTGCAGTTCGTCAATCTCGAGGACGCCCTGAACTTCGAGGGACTGACGTTTGACACGATCCTGGCGGCGCTTCAGCAGGTGGTGGATTATCTGGGCAAGCTGCGCGGGTTCGGGTTCCTCAACAACGATTTGCCGCTGTTGAACGTGAGCGTTGGCGAGGCGCTCGATTATGCGCAGCGCTTCAATGAGAAGCTCCAGCAGCTTCGCGACAACCCGGCAGGATCGGTGCAGACGCTGGCCGCGGCGATCGAAGCGCAGTTTGGCCTGCCTGCCGGCAGCGTGCAGGTCTCGCTCGATGGGGACAATCTCAAGACGCAACTGGAATTCAAGCCGCACTTCGACGTGGCGCGAAGCCTCAACTTCGACATCGGCTCGCTGCTTTCGCTGGCGTCGGGGCCGGTGGCCAATCTCGGCGGCGTGCTGAATATCAGCGGCTCGGCGAGCCTGAGCCTCGTCGCCGACGCGGAATTGAAGCTGGACCTGGGCGTGGATCTTTCGGATCCGCTCAACCCCGTCCCGTTCCTTTACGATACGACAAAGCTTTCGATCAATGGCGGGATCAACGCGATGATCCCGCAGCTCACCGTCGCCATCGGCCCGCTCGGCGCCGAGATCCGCAACGGCAGCGCAAGCCTCACCGCCGACTTCGACGCCGTGCTCCTCGATGTTGACATGGACGGGCGGCACCTGTTCAGCGAGCTGGCCACGCTGAGGGCGCAGGACGTGAAGGTGGACTTGGCCGGGATGGCGCATGTCGATCTGCCGATCTATTTCCCCATCGGCACGGCGCTGATGCCGAGCCTGGTGATCGACATTCCGAGCCTGGCGGAGCTGTTCAGGGGCACGCCGGGTTCGGTCACGCTGGTCAGCGCGCCGGATCTGTCAGGCGCGCTGAACCTGGATCTGCTGAACGACCTGAGCGGACTGCTCGACGGGCTGGATCGGCTGCTGGCGCTGCTCCAGGGCGCGCTGGACAGCAAGGCGTTCGGGCGAAACATGCCGCTGGTCGGCACGAAGCTCAAGGACGGCGCGCAGGTCATCGGCACCTTCCGCAGCGACGTCATCAATCGCCTGCGGCCGTTCTTCGAGGCCGCCGACCCGAAGAACGTGTCCTACGTCCGCAACGCGTTGTTCAGCGTGCTGGGACCGGGCACGGGCGGGCTGAACGTGCTGGGCGACCTGAACGGCGACACGCTGATCACCGCCGACGACATCCGCGTCGTCATGGACCATCCGACCGCGCCCAACGACGTGCGGTTCGACCTGCTGCTGAGCAGGGACCCGGTAGTGATCTCGACGCCGCTGAATCTGGATATCGGTATCCCCGCGCTGCGATTGCAGACCAATGGAAGCGTCAATGTGGCGATGGGTTTTGACTTTGCGATGGGGATCGGGCTGAACCGCTCGCGTGGCGTGTATTTCGATACCACCGCCGCCAACGAGCTGAAGCTCGATTTCGACGTGAGCATCAGCGGTTTCACAGGCGCCGGGCAGCTCGCGCTCCTCAAGATCAGCGCCGCCGACAGCACGAGCAATCCGACGCACTTCGGCGGGATGTTCACGGTGGACCTGGCGGACGCGGACAACAAGCTGACGATCAACGAGCTGGGCGCCGCGGCGATCACGGCGCGGCTGAACGCCACCGCCAATGTCAATCTCGGCCTGAACGTCAGCTTCGGCAACGACGCCCGTTTCCCGAGCCTGCTGTCGGATTTCCGGCTCAACTGGGTCTTCGACAACGACACCACCGATGCGGTCTTCGGCGGCGCGCCGCGGGTTGCCTTCGAGAACATTCGCCTGCGGCTCGGCAGCTTCTTCAGCAATTTCGCCTCGCCGGTGCTTGGGGAAGTGAAGCGCGTGCTGGCGCCGCTTCAGCCGCTGGTGGATCTGCTGGACACGAACGTGCCGATGCTGGCCAAGGTCGATTCGGTGCGCAACTTCTTCGACATCAACCGCGACGGCGTGGTGAAAATGCGCGAGGTGGTGCAGAAGCTGGATCCCAGCCCGGTCTTTTCGTTCATCGACGGCATCACGGCACTGAACAATCTCGTCAACGCGATCCCCGGCGGATCGACCAGCTACGAGCTGGTGCTCGGGCGGTTCGACCTGAACAACGTGCCAGACCTGCGCAACCTGACGAGCCTTGAGAACACGACGCTGACGAACCTGACGCAGGCGAACGTGAACGCGCAGCTTCAGTCGCAGGCGCCGGGTTTTGCCTCGGCGTTGAACAACCCCAACCTCGGCACGCCGGGCAGCGCCGGCGGCGGGAAGTTCGAGATGCCGATCATCCAAAGCCCGGCGCAGGTTTTCAAGCTGCTGCTGGGTCAGGATGTGGAGCTGTTCCGCTGGCAGATGCCGGTGCTGGACCTGAATCTTTCGATCCAGAAGTCGTTCCCGATCATCGGGCCGATCGCCGCCACCTTCGGCGGGGCCGTGGGCATCCGCGCGTCGGTGGGCTTCGGATACGACACGTTCGGCCTGCGCGAGTGGCGGCGAACCGGAAACGAATCGCTGGTCAGGGAAGGATTCTTCCTCATCGACAAACCCGCCGGCGGATCGACCGATCCGGCCGAGATCACCGCCACCGGCCAGATCACCATCGGCGCCGGCGTGGATGTTGTCATTGCCTCGGCGTTCATCGAAGGCAGCATTCGCGGCACGTTGAACCTCAACCTTGATGACCCCAACGACGACGGCAAGGTTCGCTTCAAGGAGCTGAGCGACAACTTCGATCAGGGCGTGCTGTGCATCTTCGATGTCGATGGGTCGTTGTCGGCGGGGCTTAGAATCCGCGCGTCGGTGGGGGTCTGGCCATTCAAGAAGAGCTTCAATTACGACTCGCCTCGCATCGAGCTGCTCAGCTTCGAGCACGAGTGCAAGGATGATGCGACGGCGGCGGATCCGATCCTGGCGACGGACATTGGCGGGGGCGTGCTGAGGCTGAACATGGGCCCGCACGCCGCGGCGCGAATGACCGTCAACACCCTGGATGGCAACGAGCAGTTCGTCGTCGAGCCTGACCCGGACAATCCGGGGTCGGTGCTGGTCAAGGCTTTTGGATTTGCCCAGAGCTTCGCGGGGATCACGAAGATCCAGGCCGACGGAGGCAACGGCGATGACAGCATCTTCATCGATCCGAGACTGACGGTGACGGCGCAGCTCAGCGGCGGGGGCGGGAACGACACGATCACTGCGGGCGGCGGCAGTGCCACGCTGAACGGCAATGACGGGGATGATCAGCTCAGTGGCGGCGCCGCAGGCGATCAGATCTCCGGCGACGCGGGCAACGATACGCTCATCGGCGCCGACGCGAATGATCTGCTGATCGGCGGCGCCAACGAGGACGCGCTCTACGGCGATGCCGGCGACGATACGCTCAACGGCGGCACGGAAGCGGATCAACTGTGGGGCGGAAGCGGCGCAGATTCCATGGTCGGCGGGGATGGAAATGACACGCTGCACGGAGAAGCGGGCGGCGACAACCTCTCGGGAAGCGCCGGCGATGATGAGCTGATTGGTGGAGACGACAACGATGTGCTCTTGGGCGCGGACGGGCTGGATTCGCTTGCCGGTGACGGCGGGAACGACACGCTCGACGGCGGCAACGACGCCGACGGCATCTACGGTGGCGAAGGAGACGATTCGGCCTCCGGACGCGCGGGTAATGATCGGCTCTTCGGCGAGGCGGGAAATGACACGCTCAACGGCGACGGGGATGACGACAGCCTCTTTGGAGGGCAGGGCCACGACAGCCTGAGCGGCGGAGCCGGCGCCGATCAGCTCTTTGGCGAAGCCGGCGACGATACCGCCTCCGGCGGCGATGGAAACGACACGATCGCCGGCGACGAGGGCAATGATCGGCTCGACGGCCAGAACGATCACGACAGCATCACCGGCGGCAGCGGCGCCGACTCGATCCTCGGCGGCGGGGGAAACGATACGATCAGTGGAGACGAAGATGCCGACACCGTCCTGGGCGGAAGCGGCGCCGACTCGATCGACGGCGGCACGGGCGCCGATCTGCTCCAGGGCGGCAGTGGCGCCGACACCATCCACGGACAGCAGGACAACGATCTGATCGACGGGCAGGATGATCCGGACAATCTGTTTGGCGACGCCGGCAACGATACGATCACTGGCGGCACGGGCGCCGACACGGTCGAAGGCGGCGCCGATCAGGACAGCATCAGCGGCGACACCGACGCGGATCTGCTGTTTGGAAATGCCGGCGACGACACCATCCACGGCAATGCCGGCAACGATACCGCCCGCGGCGGCAGCGGCTCGGATATCCTCTTCGGAGATGATGGATCGGATTGGCTGTTCGGCGACAGCGAGCCGGACATCATCTTTGGCGACGAAGGGCAGGTCGTGCTCGCTTCGGCGCTGGCTCTGCGCCGTGCCGGCGCGGGCGCGGATGCCGCGGTCATCCTCCGCATCGAGAGCATCAACCCGTCGGTCGGCGGCGACGATCGCATGTTTGGCCTGGAAGGCGACGACACGATGCTCGGCGGCTTCGGCGGCGATCAGATCGACGGAGGTCCCGGCGACAACATCATGCTGGGCGACAACGGGCTGCTGTCCTATATCATCGTCAACAAGACCTCGCAGCTCGTGCTCATCACCACCACCGATCCGACCCTCGGCGCCAGCGACGAGATTATCGCCCAGGACGGCAATGACTCGATCATGGGTGGCACCGCGGCCGAGACCATTCGCGGCGGGGCGGGGGATGACCTGATCTTCGGCGATCATGGGAAGATCGATTACACGCTGCCGGCCAATGCGAACTTCATCTCGATCGACACCGGCGGCGGCGACGGCGGCGGCAACGACGTGATCTTCGGCGAAGCGGGCGACGACACCGTGCTCGGCGGGCAGGCAGCCGACATCGCGCGAGGTGGCGGCGGAGATGACGACCTGATCGGCGGGCACAACGTGGCCGGCGCCGATGGCGCCGATCAGCTCGACGGCGGCGAAGGAAGCGACGCGATCGTGGGGGACAATGGATCGATCGTCCGCCGGACCGATGCGAGCAGTCCGCGATTTCGGACGCTCGCCGGCGGCAGGCTGTATGATTCGGCGGGCAATCCCGCGGTCGGCGCCGCGCCGCAACCAGATCCGGCCGGCAGCATCGGGCGGGACATCATCCTTCTGGATCACTCGTCCGCGACGGGCAGCGAGCGATTCGGCGGCGACTCGATTGCCGGCGGGGCGGGCAACGACTGCGTGTTTGGCGGGCTGGGCAACGACACGATCCAGGGCGACGGATCGATCGCGCTGCTGGTCAGCGCCACGACGCCATCGACGATCGCGCCCACCGACGGCGACGACTACATCGAAGGCAACGGCGGCCAAGACCTGATCTTCGGCAACGGCGGGCAGGACGACATCGTCGGAGGAAGCTCCGGCGAATTCGGGCTGAGCGATTCTGCGATGCGACCCGATGGTTCAGACCTGATCTTCGGCGGGGCCGGGAACCTGACGGCGCGCAACGATCCGGGCGACACGACGATCGGTGGTCACGCCGCCGATGCCGATTGCATCCTTGCCGACAATGGCACGATCTATCGTGTCGTGCGTGTGGATGGTTCGGGCAACAGCGATTTCGTGAGATTCAACTACGACAACTACGCCGGTTCGCTGCGGATCATCCCGCGCGCCGTACGGCTGCTGGATTACACGGCCGGGACCGGCGCGGGCGGTGATCTGGGTGCGGCGGACACTGTGTATGGTGAAGCCGGCGACGACGTCATCCACGGGCAGGTCGGCAACGACGTGCTCTTCGGCGATGGGCAGGATGACGACCTGTTTGGCGGAATAGGGCACGATCGTATGTACGGCGGAAGCGGCGAGGACGGCATGGTCGGAGACGACGGCCTGATCCTCATCAGCCGCAATGGCCTCAGCGAGCCGCTGTACGGCATCAGCTCGCCGAACCTCATGCTGAACATCACGCTGCCGGGAATGTTCACCGGCGCCTGGACGTTCATCACCGGACGTCTGCACAAGATGGCGCGGCTGATGCACATGAGCAGCGGCGGGAACGATCTGATGTACGGCGGGCTGGGGGATGATTTCATGCATGGCGGCGCAGGCGACGACGCCCTCAGCGGCGCCGAGGCGCAGGCGCAGTGGTACAACGCCCGGCCCGTCGGCGCGGCGTTTTTCGCGGGGCTGTTCAACGTCGCCGATCCGACCAACCCGCTGGGCTACGATCCGGCGACGACGACGTTCGCCGCCTACGACAACAGCACGTCGATCAGCCCGATGCGACTGGTCGCCAACTTCTTCCTGAACTTCGATGCGACCGACGCCAGCGGCGCCAAGATCCTGGACGGGAAGGACCGGCTCTTCGGCGATGGCGGAAACGACTGGCTGGTGGGCGGGACGATGAATGACCGCGCATTCGGCGGGGCGGGCGATGACGTGATGAACAATGACGACAACCTCCAGACCAACGGAGGCTTGAACGATCGTCCCGATTCGCCGGCCTTTGCCGACCGTGACTTTGCCTTCGGCGGGACGGGGCGGGATGCGCTGATCGCCAACACCGGCGGAGATCGCATGTTCGACTGGCATGGTGAATACAACAGTTTCTTCGTGCCGTTCTCGGTGTTCGGCGAGCCGACGCTTTTCCGGCGGGGCAATCCGGGGCTGGTGAGCTTCCTGCTTGCCCTGGGTCGCGAGAGCGGGGCCGACGTTATGCTGAGCGAACCGAACGGCGAGCTGGGGCTGAGCGCCGCGGGCGACAGCGGCGAGCCGCGCGACGAGCAGCCGGGCAACGTCCCCGGCGTGCCTCGCGACACCTTCGGCGCGCCCGAAGACGATCGCTGGACGGCCCTGCCGCTGGGCGGGGCGCTGGGCACGGCTCCGTCCCTGTCACCATCACCCTCGCAGCCTGCCGAGGCGCCCGATGGTTCACTGGCCAGCGGGGATTCCACAGCGACCGAGCTGCTTCAGCTTTCAGGTGGTACCGTCAGCCTTGGTGACGGCGCCGCGGATCCGATGGACTGGACGCAGGCCGGCGATGCCCTGGAGCTTTTGCCGTAACTCGGCCGGCCTGCTGCCGCGGCCTGCGAACCACGCTACTTCGCCACGCTACTGCGCAGCGCCGTCGGCCAGGTCGAACGCGAAGATCCGGGCATCGCGCAGCGTGAAGACGAACTGCACGGGCTGGCCCCGCAGCGATGAGAGCGGCGCCTTCCATCGAACCTCGTGCGCCAGCGAATCGCCCTTGACTGGCTGGCAGTCGTCGAAGTCAAAGCCGCTGATGGCCTTGCCGCTGGGGTCGCAGACGCGGACTCGCAGCTCGCCGTCCACTTTCGCATTGACCGTCAGGCGATCCGCGAGCAGCGGCGCGACCGCGGTGCGCAGATGCCCGGGCGTAGCGTCGGCAGCGTAGCAGACGTAGCGGTCTCGCGGCATGCGTGCCAGGCCGACCTGACGCGTGCGGAAGCGATCGGCCTTGTGTCCCAGCGCATAGCCGCCGTAGTAGATGAAGACTTCATCGCCCACGGGCACCTGATCGTCGGCCCAGGCGTGAGCGCGATCCCACGTGCCGGGCTGGGGATTGCGATCCAGGAACGGTTCGGTGTCGCGGTTCCAGTGTTCGCCGTCGCGGCTCCAGGCCAGCACCGTGTATCCCAGCCCGGCGAAGTTGCGGTTGTCGTCCTTGAGATCTCTGGCGTTGAGTCCCGGCTCGCAGTTGAGATCATCTCGGAGGATCTTGACCATGCCCACGAGCAACTCGCCCCGGGGAAGGATGGCGCTCAGCCCGTAGAACTCCGTTTCGCCCTGCTCGCGTGGGCTGGTGGGGTCTGGCCGCACGCTGATCCACGGCTGTCGCCAGTGGATCAGGTCGTCGCTGACGCTCATGTGCGGGATTCGCCGATTGCTGTCCCACGACGGGTCCAGCTTCATCATGACCGACAGAAACCCCATGTAGCGGTTGCGGATCGGATCCCACTCGATGCCGGTGATGTCGTGGTTGGCCCTGATCACCGGGCCGGGCGCCAGGTATTTCCAGTTCACTCCGTCGGGCGAGCCGGCGACTTGCAGCCCGCCGTCCTTCCACCACGCCAGCTTGTAGCGCGTCGAGGGATCTTTGTAACTCGGCCCTTCATCGATGACGCTGGCGCCGAACTGAATGGGCGGGGTGTCGAGCACTTTGTGCGGACGGATCCAGTGGATGCCGTCATCGGACTCGATCAGTGCCAGGCTGGAGGCGCCGGCGTTGCCCGGAGAAAACGGGATGTTGTACCACATGCGAAAGCGCCGGGTCTGCGGATCGCGGATCACCGTCAGCCAGGGCTGGAAGTTCTGGTCGTGCTCGGCATCGACGACGGGCTGGGGATGGCGATGTGGCTGGCATACACATCGCTGGAGATGATCAACGTTGGAAATCAGGCTTTGATCCAGCAACACATAGGGGTTTGGCCGCCACTGCTGCGGCGCGGACGCCGCCGAGACCATCGTGGCCAGGCAGCAAGCGACTATCCCCACCATCACGCAATTCCACAGGATCATTTTGTTCTCCATCGGTATGACTCTCGTCGTCCAAGCCAGCCCCCATTCGCTGCCCGCAGTCAGACTTGCCAGCGCCAGTTTCATGGTATCGCGGCAGGCGTCGCCGACAATGGCGGACGCGCAAGCTTGACAGGCGGGCGCATGAGCCTTGCAATGCCCGCTGATCCGGCGCTTGCCGCATCCTTTCATAGTCCGGGCGATGCGATCATGTTGACGATCGGGCTGCGTACGGGTCAGAGTACGCAGCGCAACGATCGGCCGGGCACGATCGGGCGGAGAAACATGCCTTTGACGCGATTTGGCCCATGGCAAGTGCAGTGTCTGCCCGAGGACGGGGCTCGTCTCAGCGTGCTGCGATTCGATCAGCAGGACCTGCTGACCACCGCGCCGGGGGCATTTCGCCCGCCCACTGCCGACTACGGCCAATACGAAACCCGCCCGGTATACGGTTACGATGATTGCCTGCCGTCGGTGGCGGCGTGTCGTTTCCCGGGGATGGACTGGCGGGTTCCCGATCACGGTGAGCTGTGCTGGCTGAAGTGGGAGGCGGCCATCGAGCAGGGGGCTTTGCTCTGTCAGGTGCGCAGTGAGCAATTGCCGCTGCACTTCACGCGGCTGATGCGTTTTTCGGCGAACAGTCTGATCTGGCTGTTTGAGGCGCACAACCGGGGGAGTCGCCCGCTGCCGTTGCAGCATGTGATGCATCCGCTGATGCCGCTGGAGCAGATCGCCGACTTGAAACTGCCGAAAGCTTCCAGCGTTTTTGATGAAGCATCAGGCCGAACGATTGATCTGGAGGATGTCGAGTCGCATCTGCTGGGCCAGCCCAGTGGAACGGCCCGGATGCTGCTGCTGCGGGGCGTGGACGAGGGGCAAGTGATGATCGGGTTTCGCAGCGGCCTGCGATTGAGCGTTACTTTCCCGCGCGAGCTGTTTGCGACGGTGGGCATCTGGTGGAACTACGGCGGGTATCCGGACGAAGACGGTTGTCGGCGGGTCGAGTGCGCGTTTGAGCCGATTCCCGGGCCTTCCAGTTGCCTGGAAGAAGGAACCTATCTGGAGGTTCCGCCGCGGGGCACGCTCAAGTGGCAGGTCCGCTGGGACGTTCACTCATGAAACACATGCGAGTCGATGTCGGATCCGGCGGGCGTGCTGGCGGCGGCGGTTGATTCATCGTCAACGATTGTCCCACACGATGTGCATCTGTGGCACTCGGGCACGTCTGGCGATTGACGGATCATTCACGTTGGCCGCCTGGTCATTCCGATGCAAGGCTCTATGCACCCCTCGCCAATGGAATGCGGAGCAGTGGACCGCGCCGCGCCGGCTGCGGGCGCCAGAAAGGCGCTGGCGCTGCTGCTGGCGATCAATCTGTTTAACTACATCGATCGCTACGTGCTGGCGGCGGTGTTGCCCAAGATCGGGGCGGAAATGCTGGCGGGCGATCCGCGATCCGAAGAGAAGCTGGGGTGGCTGGCCACCGCGTTCCTGCTCAGCTACATGCTGGCCTCGCCGATCTTCGGCTGGCTGGCCGATCGGTTCTCGCGCTGGGCGCTGGTGGGCGCGGGCGTGATCGTGTGGAGCATCGCCAGCGGCGAATCGGGACGCGCCGAACTGTATATCGTCCTGCTGATCACGCGCATGTTCGTGGGGATCGGAGAAGCCGCGTATGGCCCGGCGGCCCCCACGCTCATCGCGGATTTCTATCCCCTGGCGGTTCGCGGACGCGTGATGGCCTGGTTCTACATGGCCATCCCCGTTGGCAGCGCCCTGGGCTACGCGCTGGGCGGGCTGATGGCGCAGTACGGGCACTGGCGATGGGCTTTCTACTCCGTCGTGCCACCGGGAATCCTGTTGGGCATCCTGTGCTTCTTCATGCCCAGGCCGGCATTCCAGACCAGCGGATCATCCCGCGCCACCGGCCGCGCGCGACTGGCCGATTACCTGGCACTGCTTCGCAACCGCTCGTACGTCTACAACTGCCTGGGGATGGCGGCGCTGACGTTCGCCATCGGCGGCATCAGTCACTGGATGCCCACCTACGTCAGCAGCTTCCGCGGCGCAGGTTCCATCGGGCAGGTCAACATGCTCTTCGGCGCCATGACTGTTGTGACCGGCATCGTCGGCACGCTGCTGGGTGGCATCGCCGGCGACTGGCTTCGCACTCGCATCTCCGGCGCCTACTTCGTCGTCTCCGGCGCCGGGTTGCTGATCTGCTTCCCGTTCTTCGTCGCGATGCTCTTTGTGCCATTCCCCTATGCGTGGATCTGCATCTTCATCGCCGAGTTCTTTCTGTTCTTCAACACCGGCCCGAGCAACACGGCGCTGGCCAATGTCACCCACCCGTCGGTCCGCGCCAGTGCCTTTGCGCTGAACATTCTGTTCATCCATGCGCTGGGGGATGCGATCTCCCCGCCGATCATCGGGAGGCTGACCGATCACTTCGACAGGAACATGAACATCGGGTTCGGACTGGTCGGGGCGATGATGGTGATAGGCGGGCTGATCTGGCTGCTGGGCGCCCGCTATCTGGACGCCGACACCGCCCGTGCCGCGGCCGCCGACCCCACCGCCGGGAGCGGTCCCGACGGCGTCGGCTCAAGCCGGCGACCTTGAGCGTCACCGATTCACGGAGCGCGCACAATGCCCAACAGAATCCCCAGGGACCGGTCGAAGAAGGCAAAGCCAGCGGCCGGTGAGGCATCCACCAGAGCCAGGCCCCGCACCGCCGGCAAGCCGAAGCTGCTGTCGGGCGGCAACCCGCAGATCGCCAAAGGCGACGGCGAGGCGCCGGTGCAGGCATACATCGCCGCCATGCCGGGCTGGAAGCGCGAGCTGGGCCGACGTCTCGACCAGATCATTACGCGCACCGTTCCGAACGTGCGCAAGGCGGTGAAATGGAACTCGCCGCTGTACGGCGTCGCCGACCCTCAGGCGGGCTGGTTCCTGGGCATCCATTGCTTCACCAGGTACGTCAAGGTCGCCTTCTTCCGCGGTGCATCGCTTCGCCCCGTCCCGCCTGGCCCGTCCAGGCAGAACGACGTCCGCTATCTCGACATTCGTGAAAACCAGGAGCTGGACGAGGCTCAATTCGCCGACTGGGTCAGACAGGCCAGCCAACTGCCAGGGGCGAGGATGTGATCGGACGGATGCGCGGTTCGGTCTTCGTGACAGGCTACAGCAGTTCGGAGGCGGCGCGCTCGATCTGGTCAAACCGCATTTCGATCAAGAGCTCGCCGTAGCGCGCCAGCGGGCCGCTGGCGAGCTTGCGCCAGGCGAACCAGGGGGATTGCGTGCGCCAGCCGGTAACCTGCGCCCAGATGATGGCGCGTTCGGCACGTACGTACGCAGCGCGGCTCGATGCATCCCAGTGGGGCATCGACCTGGCCAGCCTTGCCAGCCGATCGATGATCAGCTCGGCGTACTTGCGGCCAAGCTCGACCGATGCGCCTTTGGCGATTTTCTCGTCGGCGCCGTAATCGGGATCGGCTTTGATCCGATCCATCGCGACCAGCTCGGGGTGCAGGTACATCATCAGCGACGTCTCGCCGATGCCCGCGTGGTCGCCGTGGTATCCGCCGTCCAGCGCCAGCCAGTACTCGGGCACACCCAGCACGGGGATCTGGAGCCGCTCGGTCATTCGGGCGGCGACCTCGCGCACGACGATCTGCTGGTTGTGCCCGTAGTGGCCGGTGAGCATGAGGATCGCGGCAAAGCCGTGGCGATGGAATTCGCTGCACAGTTTTTCCAGCCAGGGGCGCAGGAGATAGTTTTCCCAGGCCATTTCCGGCTCGATGACGACGGTGGCGGGCTTGTCCAGTCCTCCCATGCCGCCATAGAGCGGCGGATGGACGATTCCCCCGCCGGCGCGGTCGGCGGCGCGGAGGCACAGCGCCTGGGCCTTGAGCGCGTCCAGTCCCAGCGCGTTGTGCAGGCCGTGCCATTCGACCGTGCCCAGGGGCAAGAAGACCGCAGGCAGGGCGTCGAACCGCCGTTGAAACTCGGCCGGGAGCAGGCGCTCCCACTGGCCCGAAGCGTCGGAAGTCTGATTGTTTGCGGGCATTTACGAAACGATGATACCGAAAGGTGTTTTGACAGAGTAGTTAGTGTGCACTGAAGTTACGGTGATTTTCCGCTTTTTCGCCGGATTGCCGGCCAGAAACGATTGGTTTTTGCTAAAATGCCCGCCGGTGCCGCCGCCCGGTTTTGCGGCCGGGTGCTGCTGGCGGCACGGGAGAAATGCTCGTCCGTCATCTTCTTTTGGAGGGTTGCGAAATGCCACGTCGGAACTGGTTCGCATTGGCTGCGCTGGGCGCGTGCTGGCTGGCCGCCGCCCCGGCGCAGGCGCAGAATCTGCTCGCCAATCCGGGGTTTGAGGATCCGGTCACCTACGACGGCCCGCCGTTCGTGGGGTCCTGGGAAGCGTTCAACGCCGGGCCGGGCAGCTCGGCGGCCAACAGCTCGGCACTTCCGCGCAGCGGCGCCCAGCACCTGGCGCTGTCGATCATCGCCACCGACAACAGCTTCGCCGGCGCCTTTCAGGATGTGCCGGGAATGGTGCCCGGCCTGGAGACGATCTTCAGCGGCTATCACATGACCACCACGGATCCGTTCGATGTGGGGGTCGAAATCCGCATCGAGTGGCGCAACTCGGTGAGCAACACCGAAGTTGCCCGCACGCCCAACCTCACTCCGCTGCCGCCCTCGCAGTACGGGCCGTTCAGCCTCGTCGCCACCGTCCCGGCCGGCGCCGACACCGCGCGGGTGGTCTACGCCATCCAGTCGTTCGGCCCGGGGCCGACCAACACCGGCACGGTCTATGTCGATGACGTGTCGTTCGTGATCCCCGAGCCGGCAACGATCGGTCTGCTCGCCCTGGGCGGGTGCGTGCTGGCTGGTCGCCGACGCAGATAAGCCACACGACGAGTGCGTCTGGATCGCAGCGCGGCGGCGTGTGATGTTCATCGCTTGCGATGAGCGTCGCGCGCCGCCGTTTGTGCGCGCAGGTCGAATCAACCGGCAGGATCGTCACGCCGCCGTGCTTGCCAACAGCCAAGCTGACTCGCAACACTTCGCTCGCCCCGCGCGCTGTTCGTCTGGTCGCAGGTTGCTTACTTTCATCGCTGTATCCGCTAACCTGTGCAGTCTGCGTCGTTGATTTCAAAGGGAGTTGCACTTGTCGCAGACGAATCAGCAACAGGCAGGGCATTCATCACCGCCGGCGTTTCACGGCAACATCAGCTTCAACGCCCAGCATTCGCCGATGGGCGCGTTCATGAGCTTCACCTGCGGGCACTTCGGTACGCGCGGGGGGTTCGGATTGCAAATCGGCAAGCCGGGCAACCAGGACCTGTACATCGGCGTGAAGGAAGGCGATCGCCTCAGCGACGCGCCGCTGAAGTGCCTGCCGTTCTATCATGGCGCGCTTCAGGACGACGACGCCGCGACCCAGCGCAGCGCCGCGGCGGATTTCCAGGTCGAGCAGGCCTCCGGCCCGGCCGAACAGAACATCAGGCCCGCGGTCATCCCGTACCGCGCCGACCAGATCAGGCGCCACTACGGCTGGGCCACCGACCGGTGGGTGACGCAGGGCTTGGAGTTCACGATCTACACGCCGTTCGGTGCGATCCCCGATCCTGATCGCGCCAGCCCGGACGAGTTGCGATCGGCCTTGTTCCCGGGCGTGATCGCCCGCCTGGAGATCGACAACAAGCAAGGCACGACCACCAGGACCGGGTTCATCGCGATCCGCTTTCATGATCCCGGGGTGAGGCATCTTCAGCTCGGCCAGGAGGAGTCGCGATACGTCGGATTTGCATTGCGCGATCAGTTGGGCGTGGCGGGGTGGCTGAATACGGATGGAGGCATGGATGAGGGCCAGCGCGGCGCCAGCCGCCGCGAGCGGCGCGCATTCCTGTTCTGTCGATGGACGCCGGACGAGGGTTTGCGTGAACCTGTGCCGCACCTGCTGGGCACATGTCCGGGAATCGGCTTCGAGGTGCCGCCCGGATCATGCGGCAGCCTGTTTCTCGCCTTCGGGTGCTACCTTGCCGGCACCGTCACCACGCGCCTCCAGGGTCGCTACCTGTACACGCGCTGCTTCGGCTCGCTCGAGGACGTGCTCAATCACGGTCTGAGCAACGCGTATCACGATCTGCGGCACCAAGCCGAACGGTTGGACCAGAAGCTTTTGAACAGCGGCCTTTCGCCCGATCAGCAGTTCCTCATTGCCCACGCGACGCGCAGCTATTACGGCAGCACGCAGTTGCTGGAGGTCGGCGGCCAGCCGTTCTGGGTCGTCAACGAGGGCGAGTACTGCATGATGAACACGCTGGACCTGGCGGTGGATCACGTCTTCTGGGAACTGAAGCACAACCCGTGGGTCGTGCGCAACCTGCTTGACAACTTCGTGCGCTACTACAGCTATCACGATCAGGTGAAGCGCTACGATCGTGTCACGGGCGTCCCGCCCGTGCCGGATGCTCCCGAAAACCGCAACCCTGATCCTTCGACAGACCCGCAATCTCAGCACGAGCGCGACGCCCGTGACTCGGCCGAAGCGTTTTCCCTGGCCCCCGGAGGGATCAGCTTCTGTCACGACATGGGCGTACACAACAATTTCTCGCCCTTCGGGCACAGCAGCTACGAGCTGCCGAACCTCAAGGGATGCTTCAGCTACATGACGCAGGAACAGCTCTGCAACTGGATCCTGACAGCGGCGTGCTACGTGGCCAGGACCGGCGACCGGCAATGGGCGCAGAAGAACCGCCCGATCATTCTTGCCTGCCTGCGCAGCATGCAGGCCCGTCGTGGAAAGGATCCGGGAGACTGGATGCGCTACGACTCGTCGCGTTGCCAGTCGGGCAGCGAAATCACGACGTACGATTCGCTGGATGAGTCACTGGGCCAGGCGCGGGACAATCTTTACATCGCCGTGAAGCGATGGGCCGCGTATGCCGGGCTGCGGCTGTTGTCCTGCATGGGGGCGGATGACGATCGACTCATTGCCGACGAAGCTGGCCGGGAGCTGGAGCATCTGCCGCGCATCCTGAAGGATCTGGCCGGAGAAGACCCTGTGTTGCCTGCCGTGCTGGACCCGAGAAGCCCGGGATATCGCTCGCGGATTCTCCCGGCCGCCGAGCCGCTGGTCTATCTGCTCTACTGGAGTTCGTGCGAACCTGCCCGTGAGGCATTCGGCGGCGCAGCGACTGCGGCCAATCTGGGAATCGAGCAAACGCGGTCGCTTGTTGATGTGCTCAAGCAGCACACGCTGGCGATCTTGAATGATCCTCAGCGCCGCAACCTTTTTCCCGATGGCGGGATCAGGCTATCGTCAACCTCCAACAACTCCTGGATGAGCAAGATCGCCATCTTTCAGCACGTGGCACGCGAGGTGTTTCACCTGGACGATGATCCGAAAACCCGGGAGCTTTTCGCACGAGCCGACGCCGCACACGTGAAGTGGCAGACCGAAGGCGAAAGCGCCTACTGGGCCTGCTCCGACCAGATGGTCAACGGAGTCGCCAAGGCCAGCCGCTACTACCCCAGAATCATCACGACTGCACTGTGGCTGAATGATTAGCAACAGAGCCTGGAGCAGCAGCGCCTGGGCGACCCATGAATCACCAGGAATCACCAACCAATGGGCCACCACTGCTCACTCGGGCCTGCTCATCGGTGTTTCGCGCGTCAGTGGAACCTGGTCCCGAGTCGTTTGCACCTGCTGGCTGGCTGGGCGGATATTCTCCAGCAGTCTGGCCATCGCCTCATTCACCCGATCGCCGGCCAGCTCGAACAGGTCGTTGTGGTCCGTGGGCAGGTCGAGCCTGGTGACCGTGGCGTTGACGGCGGCTTTGGCCAGGCGATCGGACATGTCGTGCGGGACGATCCGATCGTCGATGCCGTGGATGATGAGAATGGGGATGGCCAGGCTGCGGATCTTCTGCTCGTTGCGGAAGTGGTGTTTGAGCAGGCGGGAGGTGGGCAGGAAGGGAACGGTCCGGGCGGCCATGTCATCCAGGCTGGTGTAGGCGGCGAGCAGGACCAGCGCCGCGACGGGCCGGCGGGTGGCAAGCTCCACCGCCGGGCCGCTGCCCAGCGACAGACCCACCGGCACGATCTTTGTCCTGTCGATGTCGCCCCGGGTCAGAAGATAGTCATAGGCCGCGTCGGCGGCGGCGTAGAAGCTCTGCTCGCCCGGCTTGCCGCTGGACATGCCGTATCCTGGATACTCCACCTCCAGCACGTTGGCTCCCAGCTTCCGCCAGTCGCGCGTGATTCCGATCGCATCGGCCAGACACATCGCGTTGCCGTAGAAGAAAATCAGGGTCGGACGCGAAGAAGCGTCGGGGCGGATCGACAGCCCGGTGGGCACAAGTGCCGGGCCGAAGTGCACGACGATCCGGTCGCCCAGCGACGTCGTCAGCGTGATCAGCTCGCTGTCGCGCGACGCGGTCACCATCGCGTGTTTCTGACCCTGAGTGGCATGGCCGGGGAAGATCAGCCAGTCCTGCAAGAGCGCTATCACGATCAACACTCCCAGATAGATCAGGACGACCGAGCGAAGCAGCCGCAGCGCCCGCCGCCTCCAGGGGCGCGGCCCGGAGTGCGCGGCGTCGGCGCACGGGGCATCCGACTGCGCTGGGGCAGCCGGGCGCGCGTCGGCGGGTCCGGCTTGAAGCGGCGGCGGGTCCACCATCGAGATTGTCCGATGCTCATCAGACCATTGCAATCATGAGTCTATGCGAATTCGGCCGTGCCCGAACGCGGAGCTTGACTCGCCGTGCGGCGGCCTCGACCATGACGCGGGTGCTGCTTCTGGCTCTTTTATTGAGTATGCAGGTGGCGACTGCGTCCGCGCCCACGGCGCCGCAGACCTCACAACCCGGTTCGGAGCTGCGCGTGTTTTTGCTGACGCTGGGGCCGGGCGACGCGGCGTGGGAAAAGTTCGGGCACAACGCCCTGATGATCCGCGATGAATCCGCCGGCACGGACGTGGCCTACAACTGGGGGATCTTCCAGTTCGACAACTGGTTCTTCGTCAACTTCATCCGGGGCAAGCTGTGGTACTGGATGGAGGGCGAAGATGCCGCGAGGATGATCCAGTGGTATGTTCAGGCTCAGGACCGCTCGGTGTGGTTGCAGGAATTGAATCTCTCCCCGGCTCAACGCCTGGCGCTGCGGGATTTTTGCCAGTGGAACGCACGGCCGGAAAACCGGCGATACAAGTACGACTACTACATCGACAACTGCTCGACGCGGGTACGCGACGCGCTGGATCGCGTGCTGGACGGACAGATCAGACGCGCCGCGCAGCAGATCCCTTCGCCGATTACCTATCGCTCCGAGACCCGCCGGCTGATGGCCGATGATCCGATTCTGTACACCGCGGTCTACTTCATCCTGGGGCAGCGAATTGATCGGAAGCTCACCGCCTGGGACGAGATGTTCATTCCCATGCGGATGAAGGATCGCTTCAACGAGCTGAGAGTTCTCGATGAACAGGGAAACGAGCGGCCGCTGGTCAAGCGCGAGATGCTGTTGCATACGAGCCGGCGGAGTCCGCCCCGGCAAGACCCGCCGAACTGGATCGGGTGGTTCATGCTCGTCGGAACCGCCTGGGGGGGCGTCATGATCGCTTGCAGTCTGGCGGTCGCGAGATGGTCGGGGGCGAGGCCGCAGGCGGGGCGGCGGCGAGGTGCGTGGGCGAAGTGGGGCCTTGGCGCTTCCGCCGGCCTGTGGTCGTTTCTGTGCGGTTTCGCCGGTTGCTTCCTGCTCTATGGGTGGTTTCTGACGGATCACACCTGGACGCGAGACAACGAGAATCTGCTCCAGCTCAATCCGCTGCTGCTGCCGCTGGTGGTGCTGGTGCCGATGCAGTTGCGCGGCCGCGGTCACGCGGGCAGGGCGGCAGTGGCGCTGGCGGCGGCGGCATTGACTGGCTCGCTGGTTGGGATGATGCTTCAGGCTTTGCCGATGATGAACCAGGTCAACGGGGAGATAATCGCGCTGGCGTTGCCGGCGAACGCGGGCCTGGCCGCGGCGCTGTTGATCCTCAGGAAGCACTCAGGCATCAACGTCGGCGAAACGACCACAGAGCTTACGGGCGCAGGAAGCATCAGGAGAACGAAAGGGACATCGTCATGAGCATGATGCAATCGAGGGTTGGTGTGGCCGCGATTGCGCTGATCGTTTGCATGTTGAGTATCTGGGCGGGGTGTGGACCGAAGCAGCCCAGGGTCAAGAAGGTGACCGACCTGCCGAAGCGCCCGCCCGCACCGCCGCCGGTGGCCAATGTGCCGATCGATCCGGCGTTGAGGTCGTCGGCGAAGGAGGCGGTTCTGGCGGCGTTCCGCAGCAACGACCCGCGGCTGCGGACCAATGCGGTGGAGGCGATCGAACAGACCTTCGCCCGCGCCGAAGCGCGGACGCTGATCATCGAGGCGTTGAGAGACTCGAACCTGAACGTGCGATGGGCCGCGGCGCTGGCGGCGGGGCGGCTGCGGTTGACCGACCTGCACGACGAGCTGTGGACCATGGCGCAGCAGGATCCCAGCCCCCGACCGCGCATCGGAGCACGCTTCGCGCTGCACAAGCTCGGTGACGTGAGGCTCTCGCACGATTTGGAAAAGACAGCGGTCGATCCTGACCGGCGGGTTCGGGAGGATACCGCATTCGTCCTGGGGCTGCTGGGAGAGAAAAGCGCCCTGAAGATCCTGCCGCGGATGCTCAACGACAGCGATGCGGGCGTGCGCATCGCCGCCGCCGAAGCCATGTGGAAGCTCGGCGACGAGCGAGGGCTGGAGGCACTGGTGGCCGGCATTGTCAGCAAGTTCGCCGACGATCAGATGATCGCGCTTCAGGGGATCGTGGGTCCGCGGGATCAGCGGGTGCGGGATTATGTTTACGGGAAGCTGACGGATGAATACGACGAAGTGGCCCTGGTGGCGGCCAGGGCGATGGGGGAGTTGGGATTCGATGACGGGTACGCGGTGGCCATGAAGTATCTGAACAGCCGTGATCCCCGTCAGCGCGAGCTGGCGGCGGTGGCGCTGGGCAGGATCGGGCGATCCGATGCTCAGCCGCTGCTGAGCCCTCTGCTGCAAGACGAGCAGCCGCGGGTTCGGCTGGCGGCGGCGACGGCTCTGCTGCAATTGAAGGAGTCGTCGGCGACGGCGTCGTCGGGCGGACGGTGAAACAGGTTCTAAGTCCGACAATATGCAGGGGTTTGCGGCTGTTTGATCATGGGGAAAAACTTGACAGCTACACCCCCTGCATTAGGATGGGCCGGCGCACCGTTGGGACCAGAACATCCAAGGCGTCGAAGTCGAGGGCATCCAAGGAGCCTCCCCCGTGAGTCCACTTACGAAGCTGTTCGTCGTGCTGCTGGTTGTGCTGTCGCTGCTGCTGACCGCCGGCGTGGTGGTGTTCGTCAACCAGGTTGATGACTACAAGCGAGCCGAAGAGCAGGCCCGGGCGCTGCTCACCGCCGAGCAGGCCAAGGCCGAGGCGATGCGCAACGAAGCCGAGGCCGCCCGCGCCAGCGCCGCCAGCACCGTCCGCGAGATCACCGACCAGCTCGAAAAGATGAAGCAGCAGATGAACCAGCTTCAGCAGCAGGCGATCGCCAAGGACGCCGAGCTGGCGCAGGCGCGCAGCCAGGCGGCACTCCAGGCGGCGGACCTGACTCGGCTGGCCGAAGGACTGAAGGCCTCGGAGGACACCAAGAGTCGCCTTCAGGACCAGCTCAACGAAACCCGCGCCAGCAACGACACGCTGCTGGCGCAGAACGCGCAGCTCAATCAGACCGTTACCGACCTGACCAACCGGCTGGAGGTCACTGAACGCGAGCGCAAGTTCCTGGCCGAGCAACTGGCCGAGGCGAAGAACCAGATGGAGCGCCAGGCGGCGATCCTGCGTGATATGGGCGTTTCGCCAGCGCAGCTTGCCTCGGCGCAGGGGATCAAGGCCGGCGCGCCCCCCATCAACGGCGTGATCCGTGCCGTGCGTCCAATCGCGGGAATCCCGTATGCGACGATCTCCGTCGGCAGCGCCGATGGCGTGCAGAAAGGGATGGAGTTCAAGGTCGTCGAGCGCGGCGGGAACTTCCTGGGCATCCTTACCGTTGATTCCGTCGAGTTGAACGAGGCCACCGGCAAGCTCAGCGGCGAACCAGGCAAGCTGGCGCTGATCAAGCCGGGCGTGGAAGTCAAAACGCAGTTGTAAGCGATTGTCGATCTGAAAATCGGAAGTGTCGGGTTCCAAATCCGCGATTCAGGATCGGCAATCCGAAGTCCGCAATCCGAAATCCGAAGGAATCCGCAATCTCCCAGGAGCAGTCATGAGCCGTATGCCGACAGGCGACATGGTTCCGGTTCCGCCAAGCAACAACATCTACACGGTCTTGGCGGCGTTGGGCACGGTGGTGGTGGCCATCGGGTTGATCGTGTTGTTTGTGCGTGCCAACGCCTTGGGAGTGGAGTTGCTGAAGTTCTAGGCCGCGCTGCGGCTGGCAGCTCCGAGACTGAAACACCGACTCGCCGCGCCCCAGGTCACTCGGGCGCGGCGAGTCGTTTAATTCGCGCTTCCATTCGGCTCAGCGAAAGCACTTTGCCGTTCAGTGAAAGCACTTTGCCGTCGCCGATTGGACGTGGCAAGGGTATGCTGTTTTGGCGACCATGGCGACGCTGGAGACGATGGCGAGCGCGTTCCGGTTTCTGGACCTGTGGGACTACGGGCCGGTCGCGGACGGGGAACTGGAACTCGTCGAGCCTTCGGAGCGATGGGTGGAGGCGTTGCTGGCGGCGGTGCGTCACCCGGATTCATCGGCGGATCCTTCCACCGGGTCGCTGACACGCTCGCGTGTGCTGGAATATCTGCTGGCCAACCCACGGGGTCGGCACCCGGGCGACCCGCAGAAGGGATACGTGCCGAGTTATCATTTCTGGATGCGACTGCGCGCAGTGAAGGCAACGGAACTGAACGGCGCGCCGTTGCCGCGATGGGGCCAGGCCCAGCCGCCGATCGAAATCGCCGGGGGGATCACTCTTCGGGTGGGCAACACGCCGGACATTCAGATGTACGTCGGGCACATCGGTTACGGGGTCTACCCTCCGGCCCGTGGTCATCACTACGCCGAGCGGGCCTGCCGATTAATCTTCCCGCTGGCGCGGGCACACGGTCTGAGGCGGCTGTGGATCACGACCAATCCGGACAACTGGCCATCGCGGCGAACCTGCGAGCGGCTGGGCTGTCGGCTGGCGGAGATCGTGCCGCTGCCGCATGACCATCCGCTGTATCAGAAGGGCGAGAAGTTCAAGTGTCGGTACTGGTTGGACTTGTGATCCTTGCCGCGGCCGTGAATCTGCACGCAGGGTCTGGACAACGCACATCGGGGTTGGCAAGTATTCTATAATATGTCCAAACTACGATCCAAGTCGCGGGCGTTTACCCTCGTCGAAGTACTGGTCGTCATTGGCATCATCGCGGTGCTGATCGGGCTGCTGTTGCCGGCCATGGGTAGAGCCAGGGAGTCGGCCAAGACCGTCAAGTGTGCTGCTCAGCTTCGCTCGATCGGGCAGGCGTTGTTCTCATATGCGGCGGTGAATCGAGGCTCGCTGCCGACGTGGTCGGGTTGGCACGTGGCTGGAGGCGACGGCACGGGCGAGGATGCGCCCGGCCCGGCGTGGACCGAGCAGCTCGCCCCGTTCCTGACCGATCCAACCAACCCGGTCTACAACTGTCCGAGTTTTCCTGAAGAATACCGCATCAACTATTTCCTCACCGCGCGTTATTCCTTCGCCACCGGAAGGCACAACCTGAAGTTCAGCGAAATCCGGCTGGCCTCCAGCTACGTGCTCAGCGGCGACTGCACGCAGGCGTCGCTGTATCCCCGCAGCTTCGGCACCGTGGATCGCCAGCACGACGATGCGGACAAGGACGATGCAACGCAACAGGGCGTCGTGTTCGCGTCAGAGCCGGGCGGGCTGAACATGCACCGTGGCGGGAACAACGTGCTGTTCGCCGACGGACATGTCTCGTTGATGCGCCGCTTTGAGCCGTCGGTCATGACGTATCACCCGCGAAAGATGGAGGCGTGGGCGTCGGTCACCCCCTGATCCGCTTCCGGGCGCCCGCCGCCGACGTGGCCTTTTCGGCCATCCCGTTTGATTGCCGGCAGGCGCGAAGATCGCGCCCGATCGAAGTCCTGCTGATACAATCCGCATACTGTGCCCGAGCGCATCATCCAGATTAACCGGGAGCCTGGGCTTTGGCCGCCGAGTTGGCCCATGGGGCTGACAATGCTGCGGCTGCTGCTGTTGCCGGCGTTTCTGTACATCTTGTTGGGCGGGGCCAGGGCGGTGGAAGGGCCGGGCAGCTCAGACCATCACCGCTGGTGGGCTGTGGGCATCTTCGGGGTCATGGCCATCACTGACAAGCTCGACGGCTACCTGGCGCGCAAGCTCAAGCAGACCAGCAAGCTGGGGATGATGCTCGATCCGGTCGCCGACAAGCTGCTGATCGTCAGCTCGGTCATGCTGCTGAGCCTGGATTGGGTGGCGCCCGAGGGACACGTGATCCCCTGGCCGGTGGTGGCGATTGTGTACGGTAAGGACGCCATCGTGGTCATTGGCGCGATGCTTCTGCTGTCACTGATCGGAACGGTAAGCATTACCCCCAGGCCGCTGGGAAAGCTGGCCACCTTCCTACAATTGAGCATGGTGATCGCCGTGCTGCTGGCGCCGGATTTGGATCGGCTGCACCCGGCGTTGGCCTGGTGGGTCACCCGAGTGCTGTGGCTGGCGGTGGCTGTGGTCACCGCGGCCTCGGGAATTGATTACCTGATCCAGGGCTGCCGGCAGTTTGCGGCGACGAAATCGCAAAGAAAGGAACTGGCAGCGCAGGTGAACGCGGGCGACCGTTGAGCCATCGAATGGCTCACGACTGTCTGTTTCTCGCCGCTTGACTCTGCGTTTCCATCACGACTATGCCGTTTTGCACAATTCCAGAAGCGATCGAGGAACTGAAAGCGGGCCGAATGATCGTGCTGGTGGATGACGAAGATCGCGAAAACGAAGGCGATCTGGTCATTGCGGCCGAGAAGGTCACGCCCGAGGCGATCAACTTCATGCTCACGCACGCGCGCGGGGTGCTGTGTCTGTCGCTGACCGGAGAGCGCTGCGACCGCCTTCAGCTTCATCCACAGGTCGATGTGAACACGACGCAACTCGGAACCGCTTTCACGGTCACGATTGATGCCCACAAGCGGTTCGGGATCACCACCGGCGTCAGCGCCCGCGACCGCGCCACGACGATTCAGGTGGCCATTGCCGAAGACGCTCAGCCGCAGGATCTGGTGCGTCCGGGTCACATCAACCCGCTGCGGGCGCGGGATGGCGGGGTGCTGGTCCGCGCCGGACAGACTGAAGGATCGGTGGACCTGGCGCGGCTGGCAGGACTGAAACCGGCGGCGGTGATCTGCGAGATCATGCGCGAGGACGGCGAAATGGCGCGACGCCCGGAACTGGAAGTCTTCTGCCAGAAGCATGGCCTGAAGATGTGCACCATCGCCGACCTGATCAGCTATCGGCTCAAACGCGAGCAGTTCGTCAAACGCATCGAGACCATCACCCTGCCCACCCGCTGGGGCCTGTTCAAGCTGATCGCCTACCAGAGCGTGGTCGATTCCCAGCCACATCTGGCCTTGTGCAAGGGGGGGGTCGGAGACCTGGACGAATCGGGCCGGCCGATTCCTCACGAAGAGCCGGTGCTGGTCCGCGTTCATAGCGAGTGCCTGACTGGCGATGTGTTCGGCTCGGGCAAGTGCGATTGCGGCGAACAACTGGCCACGGCCATGCAGATGATCGAACGCGCCGGAAAAGGGGTTTTGGTTTACCTGCGACAGGAAGGCCGAGGCGTTGGTCTGGCCAACAAGCTTCATGCCTACGCGCTTCAGGAAAGAGGCCTGGACACCGTGGAGGCCAACCAGCGGCTCGGTCTGCCTGTGGATAAACGTGACTACGGCATTGGCAGCCAGATCCTGCGAGACTTGGGGCTGAAGAACATCCGGATCATGACCAACAACCCCAAGAAGATCTACGGCATCGAGGGTTACGGGCTGCATGTGGTCGAGGAAGTGCCCATTCGCATTGAGCCAAACGAGTACAACCGCGGGTATCTGGCCACCAAGAAGACCAAGCTCGGCCACAAGCTGTAGCGGCCGACCCCATTGGCACTCCGGAGGACTCGATCGCAACGTCGGAATTGTCACAGGGTTGGTGCCAGTCACCGCCATGCGGATCACCGCTTGCGGACCGTGTGGCGGCGGGGAGCCAAACAGCGGCGGCGAAGCTGACTTGCCCTGTCCGATTCCGACGGGTAGCTTGGTCCGCTCCCGCGGTCAGACAAGACGCGGGCGGATCAGGCAGGTGTGATGGATCGGGACAAAGCTCTTCCCCCGGCGCTGGCGCTGCTCAGCAGCCAGCGCCCCCGCAACGTCGGTTGGCTTCAGGCGGCGGGATTGTTGTTCGGCGACTGGGGCACCAGCAGGCTCTACGTGCTGGGGCTGGCCTTCCTGGTCGCCGGACGCTCCAGCTTCTGGCTCATCGGCGCCATGAGCCTGCTGATCCTGGCCGTCGGCTGGGCTTATACCCAGATCTGCCGCATCTACCCCGATGGCGGGGGGGTCTACACCGCCGGACGCAAACGCCACCCCATGCTCGGCGTGGTCGGCGCTCTGCTGCTCTTCGCCGACTACACCATCACCGCCAGCCTCAGCGCCGTCGAAGCCTTCCACTACTTCGGTTTGGGCCGCCGTGACGTGGCCCATGTCACCGAAGTCGAGCCCGGCGATCACATCCTTCGCATTCGCGACGACTCCCAGGGTGAGCGCCTGCCCCTGCTGGACTGGCGAAGCCCCGGACTCTGGGCTTTTGTCTCCATCCTGCTCATCGGCGCGTTCAACCTGCTGGGCCCCAGGCACACCTCCGGCTACGCCATCTTCGCGGCGGTGGGAATGATCCTGATCACCCTGCTGATTGTGGGGTTCGCGCTGCCACAGATCGACTGGCAGAACGTCCGCTGGGGCCGCATCTCCCATCCCCCGGCCGACCTGTGGTATGGCTTTGTCTACATCGTGCTGGCGCTGTCCGGTGTCGAAGCCATCGCCAATCTCACCGGCGTGATGCAGAAGCCGGTCTACCTCACCGCACGCAAGAGCATCTGGCTGGTCGCCACGGAGGTGGCGCTGTTCAACCTGCTGCTGGCGATCGCGATGATCGCCCTGGCGCCGCCACGCGAGGCCCACACCGAAGACATGCTGGCGTTCATGGCCAGCCAGTACGTGGGGTCCTGGGGAGAATGGGCGGTGCGAATTCTGGGCGGCCTGCTGCTGCTCAGCGCCACCAACACCGCGGTCAACGGGCTGATGAGCATCGTGTACGTGATGAGCCGCGACGGAGAGTTGCCGCGGTTCTTCCAGAAGCTCAACGGCTTTGGCGCCCCGTGGGTTGCCGCCCTGGTGGCCGCCGCCGTGCCAGCCACCGTGTTGCTGGTCTTCCACGACCTGAAGACCCTGGCTTCGCTGTACGCCATCGGCGTGGTCGGCGCCGTGGCCATCAACTGCTCGATCACCGCGTTTCATCCCCGCCTGCGGAAGCTGTGGCGCAAGGCCGCCATGGTCGCACTGGGGCTGCTGCTGATCGGCATCTGGATCACGCTGGCGCTCACCAAGCCACACGCGCTGGCGTTCGTGTCGATCGTGCTGGCGGCGGGATTGAGTCTGCGGCAGCTCACCCGCATCGCCGCCAAACGCCGGCCCAAGCCCAGCCTGCTTCGCCAGGCCATTCTCGCGCAGCTTCCTCCGGATGCGATGTCGCGCCCGAAGGTGCTGCTGGCCACCGCCGGCTCGGACGAGCTGGCCGACGCGGCGCTGGAGATCGCCGCCGCCGAGGGCGCCGCTCTGGTGGTTGCTTTCATCCGGCAGGTTGCCCTGTCATACAAGGTTGAAGCCGAGTCGCGATTGACGCTGGATACCGACCCGGCGGCGCAGGCGCTGTTTACCCAGTTCCTGGAGCGCGGACACAAGTACGGCGTGCCGATCATTCCGGTTTATGACACGGGTCCCGACGCCGCCGAGCTGATCGCCGAGCACGCCGCCATGAACGGCGTGAAGAAGGTGCTGATCGGTTCCAGCCGTCGGGGCGCGATTCACAAGATCATCAAGGGTAGTTTTCAGCGAAAGCTGGAGAGCCTGCTGCCGCCGGACATCCCCGTACAGGTGATCGACGCTCGTCCGCCCGCCACATCCGCGTCTACCGAGTGATGACGCATGATCGAGCACGTGCAATGGCCAGAATCTCGCCACATCCGCGTCTACCGAGTGATGACGCGTCGGGCGGGGCGGTCCCGGCTGTCAGAAACATGCTTCAAACTTCAAAAAGCGAACAATTTCGTTGACACCAGTTCGGGCGACTTTACAATGAAAGCGGTTACATGGAACGAATTTTGACCCTGCCTTCCGGTCATCCGGTCCTGTAGCCCCCGCGAGCGGGGACGATCCCGAGCGACGTTCCGCTCTGCTTCACCCGCCGCCGCGGACATCCAGTGGGTTCGCTTCATTTCAACTCATCGCGGAGATGGAGGACGTTATGGCATCTCGTCGAATCGTGCGGAAATCCGCCCGTCTGTTCTGTGGCGCCGTCGGCCTGGCGGCGGTGGGCGGGCTGGCAATGCCCTGTGATGCGGCCAATCTGCTGGCCAATCCGGGCTTCGAGGCGCCCAGCGGCGATCCGCCGCCCACCAGCACCAACGTCACCGCCTGGACTCTGGTCAACACTGGCATGCGGGCCTCCTTCGGCGTCAACCACACCCCGGGAGGTAGCTGGGTCTTCTGGGCCAGAACCTTCGAGCCGTTCGGCGGCGGCGCCGAGCAGACCGTCGGCATCACCGCCGGCGGGCAGTACGACTTCAGCTCCTGGCTGTATTTCGAGGCCAACTACCCAACCAGCGGCGCTACCACGCAACTGATCCTCACCTTCCTGGATTCCGGTGGTAACCCGGTGGGCAGTCCCAGCCAGCTTAACATCGACCCCACCACCGTCTCCCAGACCGGGGTCTGGACCCAGTACAGCATTCTCGATGTGGTGGCGCCGGCGGGCGCAACCCAGGCCAAGGCGTTCGTCGGCTGGATCGGCGGCACGCCCGGCCTCCAGCAAATCGCCGCCTTCTTCGATGACGTGGTCCTGGACGGGCCCGGCATTCCGCCCAGCTCCACCTGGGCCATCGACAACAGCGGCGACTGGCACCGCAGCGACAACTGGGCCAACCTCCAGATCCCCAACGCCGTCGATGCCGAGGCCAACTTCATGGGCGTGATTACTTCGCCTCAGACGGTCTTCAACAACCTGGCGACCACGGTGGGGCGGATGCAGTTCGACAACACCAACACCTACGTGATCGCCGGGGCTGGCTCGCTCACCATTCAGGTCTCAAGCGGAACCGGCTCAATCAACGTCGCGCGAGGCAACCAGAAGATCAACCTGCCGATCTTCTTCGCCAGCAACAGCAACATCAACGCCGCAGGCGGGGCGACACTGACCATCGCCGATCCCATGACCATCCGCGCCGGCAGGACTGTGACCAAGACCGGAAATGTCCTGATCGAAGCCCCCCTGACCATCGAACCCGGCGGCGTGCTGAACCTGGGCAATGGCGTCAGCTCACTTTACAAGGCCCCGACACTCGGAACCGGCGCCAAGGTGAATGTGACGGGTTCGGGCGTCAACGTGATCGAAGGCAACCTCGCCACCGTCACCGCCCAGATCAAAACCGCCCTGGAAAACGGCGGGAACTTCGACTGGCAGGGGCCGGGCATCGGCTCGACTCGCGCCTTCCAGCAAAACCAGACCGCCGGCAGCTTCCTGTACGGCCTTGGTGTGGTCCTGAACGACCTGGCCCAGGTCGGTGGCAGCGGGCCGATCTACACGACCTTCAACGGCCAGAGCGTCGCCTCAGATGACGTGCTGGTGAAGTTCACCTACTTTGGCGACGCCGATCTTTCCGGCAGCATCGACGCCACCGACTACAGCCTGATCGACAACGGGTATGTCAACACGTTGAGCGGCTGGATCAATGGAGACTTCGACTACTCCGGCACGATCGACGCGACGGACTATGCCCTGATCGACAATGCGTACGTGAATCAGGCCGGTCCGCTCGCTGAAGCACTCATTGCCGAGCACACCCGGATGTTTGGCGGCGAGTACCTGGCGGCGTTGCGGGCGATTCAGTCGGGCGTGATTCCCGAGCCGGCGTCGCTGTCGCTGCTGGCGTTGGGCGCGTGGTCGCTGGGCCGGCCACGACGTTCCCGTCAGTGCTGAGACGCAGGACGAACTAGTGACCTCCTCCACATCGAGCGTCCGTGAGTCGCCCAGGCGGCTCACGGACGCTTCGCTTTGATCGCCGGTGCGCTTCAGTAGGTTAGCTCGACTATCGCGGGAATCACCTCGATATGCAGACGGTCGGATTCAACTGCCCCGACATCGTGCCCGTTGACTCTGGCTGATCGGATCGGACGATCCAGCGGCCAGGGGATATCGAATCCTCCCGGCGGACGCGCAGAACCATCCAGGCGAATGATGATGCGGTCCGCGCCTTCGCACTTCAATTCTCCGCTGAGCGCGCCGAACTCGGTCCGCAGCCCCGTGAACGCCACGCCCGCTGGGTCAAGGATCCACTCCTGCGGTATACCTGCGAACACGACCAGCTTCTGATCGGCGTGTTGCTCGTAGACGAACATGGCGCGGGCGGCGTTGAGGAAGTCGCTGCCGCACCAGGTGTGCGGCATGTCGCCAATCATTCGTGGCGTCGCCGGGTCGCGCCAGACCACCTCGGCCCAGTGTCGCCAGCCCGCAGGACGCTGATGCCCCAGGAACCATTGCATCGCCGCCCAGGCACGATCGCGCTGCCCCAGCCGCACGAACGCCCCGACGTGCCGAAGCTCGTAGGGTGTGTAGGCGTTCCACGTCGGCGGCGAGGTGTCCCGTCGCTTCTGGAATTCCCGCCAATACCGCTCGAAGGTTGCCTCGATCCACTGCCGCGGAAACGCGGCCGCCTGGTCCACCGGCCAAAGCAGGATCGTCGAAGACGTCGAATCGAAATCCCCCAGCTCGACGCACCCTGGCAGGTAGTCGATGCCGTGCGCCTGCTGCGCCAGGCGGATGCTGTCGATGAGGCTGTCGCGGAACTCGTCTGCCAGCGTCTGCCACTGCCGGGCAAGCTCAACTTCATTTACAACATTCGCAAGGTACGCTGCGTCAAGCAATCCCCGCAGGACAAAGAAGTTGTCCCAGAAGCTGTGCATGGGTTTGGCGGAATAGCCTTCGTGGCTGATCGACTCGGGGACCAGCCCGCGGAATGCCATCGCCGCCACCGCGGGCTTGCCCGGCTCCTGCCGCGGCGGGGCGTTCGGGCCGAACTGCTCCGTCATCCGCTGCGCCCGCAGCGACTCGATGTACTGCACCGCCTTGCGCACGCGCCCAAAGTGACGCCGGACCAGCTCATCGTCGCGCGTGTAACGGTGCGTGTTGGCGATCAGCCACAGGAGCTGCCCGTGCGAATCGTGTTCGGGCACGGGATCGGCGCCGCGACGGTCCACCACGCACGGCACCTTGCCCGATTCGAACTGAAACGGCGCATACCAATCGACGAATCGACGGACGAGCTGCTCGTGCCCGAATTCCAGCATCGCCGCGCTGGTCATCGAGCCGTCGCGAATCCACGAACGCTCGTAGGTTCGCGAACCGGGCTGAAAGCCCTTGCCGTCGTGGTTGATCAGGATGTACGCCTGCATCGCGCGGATCGTGTCATGGAACTGCCGCGCGGATGCGGGCAGCCGAAACGTGGCGCGATCCACGCGCGCGGACCAGTCGGCAAGCACTCTGGCCGCCAGCGACTCGAATTGCCCGGCATCGCGAGGTCTGTCATTCGGCGGATCGATGCCGTGAAACGGAACGCAGACCAGGTATGTTGATGCTTCCCCGGCCGGCAGCGCGAAATCCCAGGCCAGCAGTCCCGAGGCTGACCGCTGCGGGCATCGGGCTTCGCGCTCGCCGGGCCAATGCCCCGCGGCCAGAAGCTCCACGACATCGCCGCTGTCGTACGGCGCCGCGCCAGCACGGAACTCCCCGCCGCCAGCAAACACGCGCTTGGCGTCATTGACGACCAGCCCGGCGGAGTCGGCGCGGATCGACTCGATCGCCGTCCAACCGCCGGCGATATTCAGGTCCTGCCACGGCGGGAGCACCTGCACCGGACGGATCGCCAGCACCAGCCGCCCGTGTGTGGGCGCCTGGCTGGTGTTGCGGACGGCATACGCGACATGCAGGCTCGACGCCCCCGGCTCTCCCGCCGCCAGCGCCGTGATCGTCAGCTCAAGGCCATCGCGCCGGTGCGTTCGTACGACTGTCGCTATCGGCGCCCACCCGTCCCGCAGCGACTGCTCGTGTGTGCCGTCGGCCCAGCTCAGCATCGCCCCGTCCTCGCGCACGAGCAGCGGCTCGATCGAGAATGATCGTCGATCCGCCTCGATCTGCCCCTCTTCGTTGATCAGCGCTTCGCGCGGATCGTCGATCTGCCCGACGACAGTCCAGAACGACTGTTCATTGAGCAGGGTGCGCGGATACAGCCCGCGGGCGGCGCGCTTCGCACGCAGCATCCAGAACGTGTTCGCGGAGGAACCGGCTGAGGGATCAAGCAGCTCGACTCGACTGACGGCGGGGCGAGGGGCTGTATCGGATCGCGCAAACGCCAGCCGCAGCCAGCGCGCCTGAAGATCCGGGAGCATCAACTCACTTGGCAGCAGGCTTGCCCCACGCACGCGGCGAACCGTGCTCCAGCTCGTGCCGTCGTCAGATACTTGCACATCGAAGTTCGCCGGAGCATGCCCCGCCGGCCGATACACGACGACTCCGCCCAAGTCGCGCGGTTCGCCGAAATCCACCGCAAGCCAGGGATGCGCATCATCGTCGGCGGCAATCCATGGCGGGGCTTGCGGTGTGATCAGCTTCTGAAGGCTGGCGCGATCCAGCGATCCGGATGAGGCCGTGACCAGCGGTGTGCCAGCGTAGGGCTTCTCTGGCGGCAGGGGAGTGTAGTCAAAGTCCTCGATCCAGACCGTGCCGCGCCCGCCCTCATTGGCGGCGATGATCAGCTCGACGCGTCCGAGCTTCGACAGGGGTTTGCTCCCGCCGCCGGGCCCCCAGGCGAACTGAAAGTGCCGCCGGCGGTTGCTCAGCCGCGTCGGCTCCGCCGGCCAGTCGAATGCCCGCCGGTTCACCCACCACACATTCAGTCCTTCGGGATCGATCAGCTTCAGCTCCAGGTTGTTGGCCGGTCCGTGTCCATGAACGCTGAACGTGAAGGCATAATTCGGCGGCAAGTCGATGGGCAGATCGAGATAGACGCCGCCGTATCCGGCACCGGCGGTGAAGTCGAAGTCGATCCGCAGCGCGTTGCCGCCCGAGTTCGTCTTCTCCGCCGCTGTCTGGATTTTCACCCCCTCGGAGGCGATCGGCTTCCATGCACTCGGCACGTCAAGCAGCGACCGTGATGCGGGTTGTGCCGCGTCGGAGCCTGAGGAAGATGCAAGCATGCTCGCTGACATGATCAGCCACAGCCATTTCATGGACTATCCCTTCGTCCCGGTCGTGGCGATTCCCTCGATGAACGTGCGCTGCGCCAGGAAGAACAGCAGGATCGCCGGGAGGATCACCAGCGTGCTGGCGGCCATGAGCAGGTGCCAGCTCGTGCCGCCGGCTTTGCTCTGGAAGTTTTGCAGGCCCAGCGCGAGGGTGAACTGCTCGGGGCGCTGGAGGTACACCAGCGGGCCGAGAAAGTCGTTCCAGATTCCCATGAACGCGAACAGCGCCACGACAGCCAGGGCCGGCTTGCTCAGCGGCAGAATGATTCGCCAGAAGATCCCCAGTTCGCTGCACCCGTCGATCCTGGCTGCCTCGGACAGCTCATTGGGAATCGTCATGAAGAACTGGCGCAACAGGAAGATGTTGAAGGCCGATCCGAACCACGCCGGAAGCCACAGTGGCTTGAACGTGCCGAGGAACGCGACGCCGGTGGTGTCGCCCAGCCAGCGGAACATCGCGAACAGGGAAACCATCGTCACCGGAAACGGCAGCATCATGGTCGAGAGCATGATGACGAACAGTGTCTTTCGGCCGAAGAATCGCAGCTTGGCAAATCCGTACGCCACCAGCGCGCTGGAAAGGGTGGTGCCCGTCACGCCCAGCACGGCGATGATCAGCGTGTTGCGAGTCCACAGCAGGAAGTTGGCCTTGGGGCTGCGGAAGACCTCGATGTAGTTCTGCCACTGAATGGGATCCGGCCACCACTGCGGCGGATAAGCCAGGGTCGCTTCCAGCGTCTTGAGGCTTGTGGAGACCATCCAGAGGAACGGGAGTATGGCCGCGGCGCAGATCGCCAGCAGCGCCAGGTGGATGCAGATTCGCTTGCCCGTGCCGCGGCGCCGGCGCGGCTCGATCATCGGCTGCGTCGCCGGCGCCACGCGCGTCTGAAGTCGCGTCGTCGCCAGGCTCGTTTGGGGATGTTGTGTGCCGGTTGTCATCGCGAAATCACTCAAACCGGATGTTGTTCAGGCTCAAGTCCAGCAGGACCAGCCCTGTCAGTTGCTCGAATCTGTCGCGAATGGCGAGCACATCACCTCGTCCGTAAAGCCGAAGTGTTCGACCTCGTCACGCGAGTACGCCGCGGCAAAGTCGAGGATGAACGGCGGCGACACGATGCTCATCTCGATTGCGTTCAATTCGTCGTCATCGTTTAAAAGCTGAGGCACCTGGTGCCCCAAGACTTCATCGATTTGATTCGACCGGATTATGCGGTATGCTCGCAGCTCACGAGTGTAAACCTGTGCCTGGTAGAAAAACTTGACGGCGGAAATCCGATCCGTCTGAACGATCACGCCGTCCTTGCCGTCGCCGAGCTTGGAAAGAAGCTTGACGCCGTGCTTTCGCTCGAATTCTGCAAGAGGGAGCTGTGCCATGCTGAAGCCTTCCGCGAACGGCCACTCGGCAAAGGTGGAGATGCGACTGCACGTTGCCGGCGATGTGCTGCCGGTGGTCCAGGCCTCGCAGTCGGCCATCAAGCTGCAGTACGCCAGACGCCTCGGCTCCGGACCGGCTACCCTCGAGATTGTCGTAGACGGCGCCGTTCGTCGCGAGCCTGTGCAAATCCTCTGGGCCGACATCAACTCCCGCTGGGTCAGGATCTCCTGACCGCGCATTGCTGAGATCACCATTGCCAGCCTCATGGCCTGTAGTCACTTTCGTCGCCCTGGCGATGCACTCGCGATCCATCGATTAGCCTGCGATTCCTCAGCGTCCCTGATAATGCACCCACCGCTTGCTCGACCACGCCGCCAGCGCGGTCAGGGCCAGCACGAGCAGGAGCTGCACCCATGCCATCGCGCTGGCGTAGCCCATCTTCAGGTAGCTGAACGCGTTGTCGTACAGGTACATGGTGTAGAAGTAGGTCGCCCGCGCCGGGCCGCCGCCGGTCAGGATGAATGGCGTGGCGAAGACCTGGAGCGTGCCGATGATCCCCATGATCAGGTTGAAGAAGATGACCGGCGAGATGCACGGCAGCGTAACGTGCCACACCTGCCGCAGCGAAGAGGCCCCGTCGATCTCCGCCGCCTCGTACAGCTCGCGCGGAACATCCTGCAGGCCGGCCAGATAGATGACCACCGTGTTGCCGATGCCCCAGAGGCTCATGAGGATCAGTGCGGGCATGGCCCAGCGCGGCGAGGCCAGCCACTGCGGCGGCTCGGACACACCCAGCGCCACCAGCGTTGTGTTGATCAGCCCGAGCTTGGAGTTGAACAGCCACAGCCACAACATCGCCGACGCCACCGCAGGCACCAGCGACGGCAGAAACACGATCGTGCGATAGATCGACACCCCGCTGATCTTCGAGTTCAGCAGCATCGCGACGCACAGGGCGGCCACCATCCCCAGCGGCAGCGCCACGGCGCCGTAAACGATCGTGTTCCGCAGCGCCTGCCAGAAAACCGGGTCCGTCGCCAGCGTGCGATAGTTCTCCAGCCCCTTGAACAGTGGCGGCTGAAGCAGCGAATAGCTGCAAAAGCTGTAGTACAGCGACAGCGCAACCGGCACGAGCGTAAAAACGAGGAACCCGATCAGCCAGGGCGAAACAAACGCCAGGCCGACGATGTTTGCACGAAGTTGACGACGTACCGACGCCATTGGGTCACTGATCATCCGCTGTTGATTGACTGGCCACTCTGGTTTGGTCATTCGTCATCTGCTGTATGCCTGTCATCCATCCTTCCGCTTGCGTCTTTCCCGCTGGTCGGCCACGAACGCCTCATACTTCGCCTGCAAACGCTCCTGCATCTCCTTCAAGCCCTGCTGTGGCGAGACCTCCAGCATCGCCAGACGCTGCACAAAGTTGTTCATCTCCGCATCCACTTCCGCCTGGATCGGCACCGGTTCGGTCGGATGGGCGTTGGGGCTGGCCGCAAGGTCATCGAAGACACGGATGTAGGGATTTCTGTGATTGGTCAGGAATCCCTCGCTCACCTTCGCCAGCGGCGAGATCTTGCAGTGCGAGTTGGCCAGTTTCTCCATGATGTCCTGGCGGTTGACAAAGGCGATGAACTCGAACGCCTCGGCCTTGTGCTTGGCGCCGCGCGGGATCACCAGCACGTCGCAGTTGCAGTAGGTCACGTCTTTGAGATGTGGCAGGGTGGGATCGACCGACGGAAACGGCGCCGCCGCCCACTTGCCGTCCAGCGATGGCTTCTGGTTGTGGATGAAGTTTGCCAGGAACGCGCCCTGCTGCACCATCGCGACCGTCCCAGCCAAAAATGCATTCTGCGGCGAGTCGAACGTACCGAACCCCGCGCGAAACTCGCTGACCGCCTGCTTCCCCAGGCGCTTCGAGTAGCTGGCCACCCATTCATAGGCGCGAATCACGCCCGGATCGGTGAAGGTGAAACGCTTGTTGACGTCGTCCCACCACCGCCCGCCAAACCACAGGCACGTGTAATTGAGATACCACCCCGGCTCCAGCGGCAGATACCCGGCCGAGATGATCCGCCCGGTGGCAGGATCGACTACATCCAGCGCCTGGGCATAGGCGTCGAGCTCGGCGATCGTCCGCGGCGCGCGGTTCGGATCCAGCCCCCGCGCCCGCAGCGACTGGGCGCGCTGCTGGAAGATCTCCTGGTTGTAGTACAGCGCGACGCTGTAGCACGTGCTGACCAGCCCGTACAGCCGCCCCTCGAAACAGCACTCATCCCAGAAGACCTTCTTGTAGTAATCGCGTGTGATGCCGCGCGCCGCCGCCATCGCATCCAGCGGCTCCAGTGCGTCCATCGACGCGAACTGCGCCAGATTCTGGTTGTACAGCCCGGCGATGTCCGGCGGCACCCCCGCCGCCGTCGCGATCAGCGTCTTCTGCTCGATGCTGCTGGTCGAGAGGTAGCGGACGAAGATCCCTTTCTCGCGGCCGATCGTGTCGTTGAATTCATCGACGATCGCCCGCATCGCGGCTTCTTCCACACCCGTCCACTTCTCCCAGTAATCCACGACCACTCTGCCCGGCGGGAACTGGTCGGTCGCCCGCGGCCCGAACGCCAGCAACCCCAGCGCCGTGCCGCCCAGCACGACGACGATCGCCGTCTTGATCACGTTTGAGAACTTCCTGCTAAACGATCGCATGTGGCCCAGGCAGCTCAATCAGGTTCCAGTTGTCATCGTCGGTTGCACGCGCCACCGTCCGCGAGCTGAACAGCGTCGCGGCCGTATATGGCGGCTCGGGCGGCGGCGCAAGCAGCGCCGGCGCCGCCGGCAGCGATTCGTTCCAGTTGCCCGACAGCACCAGCAGATCGCGGGAATTGACCATGCCGTCGGAGGTGAAATCGCCCTGGGCGCAGGTCGCGCCTGTCGCCTGCCAGTTTGCTGAGACGATATTCAGATCGGCGGTATCGACCCGCCCGTCGCCGGTCGCGTCGCCCGCCAGCACGCCCAGCCGCAAGGTGTAGTTGCCGGCGGCGGTGTCTGAAAAATGTCGCACGTCGGTGATGTTGACCACCAGCGTCTGCGCGTCGGCCACACCTGAGACATCGATGATCAGGCTCGATCCGCTGACGGTTGAATTCAGCACGATCCCGTTGGCGCCGCCGGTCGGTGTCGTCAGCGAGACATTGAAATTCGAGCCTTTGACGATGCTGGCGCCGAAGCTGAGCACGAGCTGGGTCGGCCCGCCGGCGCGGCTTTCGACGGCCAGTGCTTCATCATTCAGGCTCAGCGGCAGGTCAACGGTTCCCATGCTGCCGGTCTTGCGTGAGGCTGCACCAAGAAGCGTCGGCGTGACCGATGGAAACGCCGACGCCACCGCCTGCCGCGCCACCGCGTGCTGCTTGAAGGTGTCCCACGCGAAGTTCGATCGCGAGTTCTCCGCCGCCAGCAGCATCATTCCAACGTCCAGCCCCAGCACGATGGCGCTGGTCCACCCGGTGTGCGGGTTGAACGCATCGACAAAGCCGTACTTCCGCCAGACCGTGCCGCCATATGTCTGCTGCATGTGTTTCAGGGCGTCGATCGACTGGCGGGGCGTGAAGGCCAGGCTTCCGCCGGGCGCCGTCGGCACGACCGTGCCGTCGATGTTGCTTGTCGGCGGCGGGCCGCCCCAGACCGTGTAGCCGCCCGGTCCGTCGGCGGCGGTCGCGCCCCAGTTGTTCGCCCCATACTGTGGCCAGGTCGAGCTCAGATTGATGAACATCTGCCGCTGCGCCAGGGTGGCGGTCTGGGCGTTGGCGTAGTAGTTCAACCCGGTGCTGTCGGCCAGCCCGCGCAGGTCGAACCATCCCATCGGGTACTGCACCGTGAACAGCGCCCGGGTCGTCGCGGTGACGAACGTGTAGCCGCTGTAGTTGATCACCGGCGCGCGTGGCCAACTCGTCCACGTCGATCTGGCTGTTGGATGTGTCGATGATCCAAGCCCCAGCAGATACAGCAGCACCGCCTCGCTGAAATCGACGTACCCGCCGCCAAAGCCGCCCTCGGGCGTCCAGTGCCCGAAGAAGTTGCCATTGGGCATGAGCATCCACGGCCAGTTGACGCGATTGAACAGGTTGTTGGCGACGGTTTCCAGCGGCGTGCCCTTCCAATACGCCGCCACGTTCAACACGCCCGCCATCAGCAGTGCCGTGTCGATGGATGACAGCTCGCTGTTCCAGGCGCGTTGCCCGGTGAGCGGGTCCAGAAAGTGGTAGAAAAACCCGTTGACGTGCGCGCCGTTGGTGTAGAGGAAATTGATCGTGTTCCAAGCACGCTGATACGCCTCGGCATGCGTGAGCCAGCCGCGCTTGTCGCCGATTGTCAGCGCTGTCAGTCCGAAGCCCACCGCCGCGATGCTCGATGCCGAGGTCGGGCTGCCGCCGTTGGCGTTGGATCCATCCGGCACCAGCCCCGTAGCCGGGTTCGTCTCGTCATAGAAGAACCTCACCGATCGCTGCGAGAGATCGTGAAGGAACAATTCATCCGCGGCGCTGTAGATCCCCGCGCCCGGCGGAAGGTTACGCCCCACAGCCACGCCGGTGAAGCTGGCGGAGGCGTAGGCATTGGGATTCTGCGACGCCAGTGCAACGCCCGCCAGCACCGTCGCCGGCATCGTCATGCTCAGGCCGATGATCGAGAAGTTCACGCCGTCGGTGGAATAGGCGGCGGCGAAGTTGTTGCCGGATCGCGTCAGCCGCAGCGAAATCGGCGCCGAGACCGATGCGATGTTCTGCTGCACCGTCGCCGCGCCGGCGCTTGGCCGCCACTGAAGCGTCAGCCCGCCCTGGGCCGAGACGAACAACCCGACAAACGCCGACCCGGCGGTCGCGTCGGCGCGCATCATCACGCCCGCCCTGGCCGTTGCGATCGTGTCCGCAAGGGAATTGACATAGGCGACCACCATGCCGCTGCCGCTGAGCGTGCGGCCCAGGAAGTCGAACTGGTCGAAGGATCCGCCAATCCCCGCCCCGGCGGAAAGCAGCGTCGAGGTGTTGCTCGCCGCGTCGTAGGTGGCCGAGCCGGACAGCGCCGGTGAGCCGATGTCAGCAAGGGAGAATCCCTCCTGCACGACGCTCACCGATGAGAACGATCCGGTAGCCGGCGATGAGCTGCTGTGCGAGCTGACCACAAGCCCCCCGAGCGTGGTGGCCGAAGTCATTGCGACCGATTGGGTGACACCGATCTGCGTCCACTGCGACCCATCACTGGAATAGAACGCGCTGTAGCTGTTGGCTTGCTGAGTGAGCTTCAACCAGACCGGGCCAGTGATGTTCGTCAGCGACGCCGAGCTTGCCGCCGTGCCGCTGGTCGTTCGCCACTGGAACACCAGGCTGTTCTGGGCGGTGAGTGAGACGGCGGCAAATCGCGCACCGGCACCGCTGTCATCACGGAACATCAGCCCGGCCTGGGCAAGCGGATCGGTGTTGCTGATCGCGCCGATCCGGGCGATCAGCGATGTGTCGCCGGTGATGCTGCGGCTGAGGAAATGAAACTGGTCGGAGATCCCGCCGATTCCCGCGGCGCCGCCACCGCTGACGACAAACGAGCTGCTGGCCGGATCAAACATGGATGACCCGCCCGGCGAGGCTGATCCTACGTCGGCTCCGCTCCACCCGGGCGGAAGCTGCAAGCTGAGATTGGCGAACGTTGCGGTGGTGGCGGCGGAGACGTTGCGCGACGTGGCCGCAAGACCCACTCGCGCCGACGCGCCCAGCGCGATCGTCTGTGGCGAACCGAGCTGGGTCCAGGTGACGCCGTTGGCGGAGTGATAGGCGGTGATCTGGGAACCGACGCGCGTCAGCCGCAGCCAGCGCGGTGCGGCAAAGCCGGGCGCGATGGTCTGCCCGGCGGCGGCGCCATCGGCGCTGCGCACCACCAGCATGATCCCGTTGCCGGGTGTCAGGAAGATCCCCAGCATCGCGGCGTCGGCGGAAAGCCCGTTGCGGAACATGATGCCCGCCTTGGCCGAGGCGCTGGTGTTGGTCAGGGATGTCACGCGGGCGACGATGCTGCCGTCGCCGCTCGAGGGGTTGCTGGCGAAATGAAACTGGTCGGACGTGCCGCCAATATCCGACCCGCCCGCGGTGATCGTGTAGACTCCGCTCGCGTAGACGGTCGAGCCGGAGATGGCCGGGGAACCGATGTCGCGGCTGTCGGCGAAGAACCCGGCGCCAAGCTGCTGCGGCTGATCGGCGCGTGACACACTCACCGGCCAGCGAAGCCGCGACGCTCGAGCCTGGAGATGAATCGCAGGCGAGGCAGCCAGAAGTTCGGACTGGACCGGCGACATGCCCGCACCGGCGCCAGCCGCACCGGCCAGGAGCCGCCGGCGCTCCAGCAGTTCGATCTCACATCTCCTTTCCCGATTCGCCTTGTGGGGTTTGCTCGTCTGCACTCGGGTACTTCACATTTTACGACTTGGCCACTCGCGGGCCAAAAATCTCCATGACGCGCCAAGGGGCGCGGAACCCGCCGGGTACAGTTCCTGGCGGTGGCCGGCGCCGTTGGCGCGTTTTGGTCATGGATGCCAGCGAAGTGCGATCCGGAGGATGTGCCGGGCGGACAGGTCGGCGGAGGCGACACGTCCTGCGGACACATCCCCGCGGAAACCGCACCTTCAATTCTGCGCCATCACGACCGCCGATTGCGGCGGGCGAGCATTGGCACGGCCGCCAGCGCCAGCAGGCCAAGGCTTGCCGGCTCCGGGACCAGCACGAAGTCATCGACGACGAACGCCTGTCCGCCGCCCGCCGGGTTCGCCTGGGCATCCAGCATCGACACGCGGACGCGCACGAACATCGTTCCCGCCGGCGCCACGCCCGTCACCGTGTACTGCTTATAGTCGAACGGCTGGCCGTTATCGACGAACAGCGTCGGCATCAGGCTCAGGATCGAGGCGCCCAGCAGATTGCTGCTGGAGTCAAGGAACTCGATGGCGAACTCGGCGTCGCGCATCATCGCGTTGGGTTCGGCGCCGGCCCAGCCGGTCAGCGTGTACGTCGCGCCGGGCGTGCCCAGGACCGCCTGCATGAGGTGTCCGGTGGCCAAGCCGTTGGTCGTCGGGTTCCCACTGAAGGGCTTGAAGAACACGCCCCAGTCCGGAGAGGAGTTGTATGGTGGCGGATTCGACAGCCCATCACTGGTCACCGGTGTCGGTGCCGGCCCGGCCCATGGCTCGGAAGACATCTCATCCCCGTATGGGCCGGTGATCGATCTGACGCCCACGTTCACCCATGAATCCGGCTTGGGCAGGAAGAAGCCCGGGACGATTTCCTCGTCGTGAACGCGGTCGAGGTTCCCGTTGGTCAACAGGTTCTGTGCCTGAGCAGACGGTGACGGAATCAAAGCCAGCAAACCAAACGCGCCGCCGACAACGGCGGCCAAAGAGCATCCGTATCGCATTTGTCTCTCCCTCTGCGAAATGAACCGCGATCGCGGCCGCGGAACAGAACGCCTGCCCGCACGTGCTCACGACCGCCCACCACTTGACTGAGTTATCCGCAACACTGCACAACAACGGTGCTGATCGCCGGCTATGCGCCGCGATGCACCACTGTTCTGAGCCCGCGTTCACCTCCTTCGCCTGCCGCCTTACTCCGGTGTGGCGGCGATCACCGACGTGCTGGTTGATTCGGACAGCGTGCGGTCCAGTTGCCTGAACCCCGCCGCCTTCAGCGCACGCTGCGCCTCGGGGCTGGACATGAACGTATTCCAGACGAATCCGCTGCGGCAGTTTTCCGCCATCAGCACGATTGGCCCGACGTCGATCCCGATGACATCGCGATTGTACCATCCCGTGGCCGGGTTGAAGGCATCAACAAATCCGTATTTCACGTAGCCCTTCTCGCCATAGCGATCGCGCATGGCCCGAAGGGCATCCAGGCAGAGCCTTGGCTCAAACGCCAGGCTTCCCCCAGCCGCGCACGGAACCACGCTGCCGTCGATCCTGCCATGCTCCGGAGGCCCGCCCCAGACCGTATACCCGTGCTCGGAATCCGAAGCGGTCAGTCCCCAGATGTCCGGCCCGTAGGTTGGGAAACGCCGGCTCAGCTCGTCGATCGTCCACTGCCGCTGCGCGATGGTGGCCAGTCGGGCGTTGCGGAAGTAGTTCATCGTGCCGTCGTGCAGCCCGCGGAGATCGAACCAGCACTGGGGGAACTGATGCGTGAACAGCGGGGGGCAGGCGACATAGGTCAACCCCGCGTAGCTGTAGACCGGCTGGCGTCTCCAGGTTTTCCAGGTCTGAGGCGGCAGGGGGTGTGTGCGCGATCCCATCCCCATCAACGCGACCATCACCGGGCATTCGCTGTAGCCGCTCCAGGTGCCTTCGAACATTCCCCTTTCCGGCGACCAGCCGGTGTGCATCTCGCCCTTATCGTTGCTCATCCACGCCCAATCGACCCGCTCGTAAAGCTCGTTGGCCAGCCGCGCCAGCTCGGTGTCGGGGAAATACTGCCGCACCGTCAGTACGCCGGCCATCAGCAACGCCGTGTCGATGTTGGAGACCTCGGAGTTCCAGGCGCGTTGCCCGGTTCGCATGTCGAGGAAGTGGTAGAAGTATCCGCGTTCGTGTGCGCCATGATCCTTGAGAAAGCGGATGACCTTCAGCGCGCGATCGTAACCTTCCTGGCGGGGTATCCATCCTCGCTCCACGCCGACGCAGATCGCCGTCAGCCCGAAGCCCACCGAGGCGATGCTGGCCGCGTCGTTGACTCTGCCGCCGGTGGCGCGGGCGCGGTCGGGCATCAGGCCTGTGACGGGATCGGCCTCATCGAGGAAGAACTGGATGCCGCGGCGCTGGAGGTCGTCGAGGAACTTTTCGTCGTCGGCAGTGAGAACCGTCTTTCCAGGGACGGAGGCGGGGTCTTCGTAGATACGGCCCATCGCCGCCAGCTCCACTGCCGATTCCGCGCCGCGAGCCGCGCCGGCGCAGACCAGTGCGATGGTCCAGACCAACACCAGGGTTTTGGGTCTGCCCGCTTGCATCTTCTTGGCCACTCCGGATCGCGCTGTCCGGGCACGGGTCTACCGCTTCCCGGCGGCACAGACGATATCAGCGCATCACTGCGGCGGGGTCACGTAGATGTTCTTCCGCAGCAGGTCCGGCTTCTTGCTTGACTTGTTCAGCGTGAACGCCTGCACGTGCCCATCCAGCATCAGGCAGTTGGTCTGCGTGTCGTTCTTGTGGCGGAAGCGAACGTTGCCGGCGTTGTTGGTTGTATCCCGGTTCAGGTCCTTGGCCTCGTTCCAGGCCGGGATACCGGAGTTCATATCGATCGGCTGGTTCGGGTTCAGTGCCGGATCCAGCGAATAGTCATCCGTGAGGTAAGGCTTTTTGACCTGCCGGTTGTTGTCCAGGGCATCGCACGTCGAGTGCGCCATGTACCCGCCCGAATGACCCAGAGGCTCGATCGTGCCCTCGAAAATGGCGGCGATTTCGGCGGGCCGTTTGACCCTGGCCAGCTTGTACGGTCGCATCGTCTGAGGCTTGCCGGTGGGCAGGAAGTAGTAGTCGAACGTGCGCAGGTCGGGCATCAGCCGCGGATGCGACGAGTAGTGTGTGATCGCCGCTGAGGGAACCTTGCTCGGCAGGTACACCGACGGGCAAAGGAAGACCTCGCGCACGCCACCGCTGCCGGCGCTGACCGCCTGCTGATCCTTGTAGGCGCCGCTGGCCTGACGGCTGAGGATCTTCATCAACAGCGTGGTCCAATCCATACTGTCGCCGCGATAGGTAGTCTGAACACCGCCGTTGTAGGTGACAAAGCCATCCATGACCAGCCCGATCGGCAGGCTTCCCTTGTTCTCCCCGGCATAGATGAACAGCGCCGTGCCGATCTGGCGCAGGTTGGCCATGCACTTGATCTGATAGCCGTTTTCGCGAGCGCGGTTGAGCGCGGGCAGAAGAACGCTGATCAGCACGGCGATGATGCCGATGACCACCAGCAGCTCGACGAGGGTGAACCCCGCGCCCGGCGTTGCGCGGCTCCGACGGTCGGGGGATCGCGGTTGACCAGATGTTCTGACTTTTGCGGGCATCGCGGGTTCCTCCGCTGCAACAGGACACGCATCTTGGGACAACCTTGCCGGTTCAGTCGCCGCAGACTCAAGCGACGCGGCGATGCGACTCAACCGGCGGCCGGAGCGGCACCGGCCGTGTCACGCTGGCCGCCGCTGCCGTTGCCATTGCCATTTCCCCCATCGTTCTCGCTGCCTCGCCAGTGCGTTGAGGCTTCCGCGAGCGTCTGCGGATCGACTGCCGCGCCGGGCAGAAGCTGGCCGGCGTGTTTCCCGGCCGACGAGTTCCGCACCACCAGCCGCACCTGAAGCCGGTGTCCCGATGGGCGCTCGTGGCGCGTGATCAGATCCACCGCCCAGCGCGCCGCAACCTGGCCCATCAATCGCATCGGGCAGGCGACGCTGGTCAGCGACAGGTGCGCCGCCGCTTCCACGTTGTCATACCCCGCCAGCGCCACATCCCCGGGCACCGACAGCCCGGCCCGCTGAAGCTCGCTGAGCATCCCGATGGCCATCTGGTCGTTGAAGCAGAAGATCGCATCGGGCAGGGGCTGGCCGGAATCGAGCATCTCGCGAGCCGCTCGCGAGCCGCTGGCGACGGTGAACGCGCCGGTCCAGATCAGTTTGGGATCAAGCGTCAGTCCCAGCCGGCTGAACGCCCGCTGGCAACCGAGCAGCCGCTGATCCGAGTCGTAGTTTCCCTTCGGGCCGGTGAGGATCGCGATCCGCCGATGACCCTGCTCGAAGAGGTGTTCGATCATGGCCTCGGCGCCGGCGACGTTGTCCATGCCCACCACCGGCAGGCTGGAGCCGCTGATTTCGCGGTCAATCAGTATGATGGGCAGGCGATCAACGGCCTCGGGCTTCAGGTCGCTGCTGTTTTCCAGGTTGAGGATGATCAGGGCGTCCACGCGCCCCTGGCGGAGCAGGCGTTTGACCAGCTCCGGACGACTGCGGCGTTTTCCGACGAAGCTGGCGAGCACGTCGAAACCGCTTTCAGCGGCGACTTCGTCGATCCCGGCCAGCACATCGGCATAAAAGCCGCTGGCGATCTCGGGGAAAATCGCCCCCAGCGTGTGGGTGCGACGTCCCGCCAGTGCCCGTGCGGCGTGGCTGGGCTCGTAAGAAAGCCGCTGTGCCGCTTCCAGTACCCGCCGGCGGGTTTCCTCGCTGACCCGGGCCTTGCCACTGAAGACGCGCGAGACGGTGGCGATGGACGCACCAGACAGCCGACTCACATCGTACAGCGTCGCGGGGGTACGAACCTGGATGGGCGGAGCGGTGTCGGTCATGATTTGCCCGGAAATCCGGTCGTGTAACCGCTTACATGATGGCCCCGTCAGCCAAGCTTGTCAAGCAAAAAAGCGGGGAAATTTGCCGGCCGCCGCCATGTGAACGTGTAAATTACCTGATGACTGATGGGTTAGACGCGGCTCGATCGACTCCACTGCCCGGCGAGTCCAAGTCGCACACGCCCCGCGCCCCCGGGGCGCTACAACTCGATCTCTACCACGTTTTCAGCGTGTTTCAACAGGGCGTGGAACTCCGCCTGCCCGGCACGCAGTCCCCCGGGGCGATACTTGTTCTCCACTCGCCGGGTCTTCAACTCCGCGCCATTGACCCGCACTCGCTGCGCGCCGGCGCCGTTACCACTGACCCTGAAGACGTAGCGGAGCGGGATTGTCTGGTAAGTCAGTTCGCAGGTTGCACCGTCCAATTCCGCCGGCAGGACCGGATCGAACTCGAGTTGCCCGTAATGCCGCCGCAGACCCAACAGTTGGCGGAAAACGATGCTGGTGTAGATCCCCGGCCCGCTGGAGTAGATTCGCCACCCGCCCTCGACGCGGATTTCACCGCGGCGGACCTTCTCGTACTCTCTGGACGCCTGGTAGCGATCGAAAAACGCGGCGTCGGAACTGCTGAAGTAGCAGTTTCGTTGTCTGGGCGCGGCGTTGGGGACGATCCCGGTGACGGCAATGGGATTCACCACCAGCAGCGCGTGCCACAACTCCTGAGCTTGACCGATGGCGGCCATCGCCTCGGCATACCGCAGATGGGCATGCACGTACTGAAGTCCGATCTCGCGTCCGAAGAACGCCGCTGATTCAGACCTGCGGAACGTTCGCTCCAGGCCGCCCTGGTAGACGCTGGGCCGGTCCATGAGCCGGGCGCCGTCGGGACAGACCAGGTGCTCGCGAAGCAGCTCCATGTGCCGCTGCGCCTGGGCAGGCGTAAAGATCCCGCTGAGAATGCCGCGGGTCATGGGAATCAGCCGATAGCGAAGCCCGGTTCGACGATCCGACGGATGAAGCAAATATTCCAGTGGGCGTGCCGGATGTGTGGCCAGATCGAAGATGGCGAACCCGGCCACCACGCCGTCGGGCATCAGGTGTCGCTGAAAGTCCTGCTCGATGGCGTCGGCGATGTCGGTGGCGGCGGCGGCACGCCGCGACTGCCCGAAGTGATTCATCGCCAGAGCGAATCGCCTCAGCGTCTGATACATCAGCGCGGCGGTCCAGGCGCTGACCATGCGATCACGCAGGCTCGGGTCGGCCGGCTGAAGCGAATCGTCCCAGTCGCCGTCACCAAATCGCGGCAGATTCACCCCTGGAAGAAACTGCTGGCACATCCGATTCAGCAGGCGATCGGTGTGTTCCAGCAGCGTCTCAGCGTCGTCGGTTGGCCCAAAGGTCTGTTCGTCGGTATACGGTAATCGCTCATGCAGCAGCGAAGGATCGTTGGTGTGTTCCAGGTAATCGCACAACGCCTTCAGCGGCCAGATCAGCACGTCCCCGTGGCAATGCGTGGATTGGATCTGCTCAAAAGGCCGAAACATGAACCACTGCGGCCAGTCGTGACGATGCCGATACTGCTGCGAGAAGACTTTGCGGAGAATGTCGGCTACGACCTGAGGCTGGTCATGAGCCAGCAGGAACTCGACCGGTCCCTGGCAGACGTCTCGCACGCCCCAGGCGCCGCCGTTGGTCTGCTCCAGCCCGCGAGGCGTGGCCAGGTGGATCATCGCATCGCGTGCGAACCACGGCAGGCAATCGTTCAGCGCAGCGATGCTTGGCTGGTCCGGCAGGCTCAGCCGCGTGTTGCGGGTCAGGGCGCTCCAGAAACGCCCGGCGGGCTCGAAGGCGGGCTGCGCGTCAGTTGAAGCAACCGTCCCATACAGTTGGCACAACTGCTCGGCTCGATTCGGGTCGTCAATCGCGCCCACAACGCTGAAGCTGAACCGGTTCGTGGGTCGGGTCTGGATCGTGAAGTAGGGCAGTGCCCGTCGCTGGCGATCGGGGAACAGCAGCTCATCGGCCCCGATCCCGCAAATCACGTCGGCATCGCCGCTGACCACGTGAAACACCAGATTCGGCTGACGCTTGCCCACAAGCGACTTTTCGCCCGGGCGGATGGTGATTCGCGCCCGCTGTCGATCCAGCATCAGCCGTGGTCGGTCTTCATACTCCTCCGAGCCGGCGGCAATCTCGCCACACACCAGCAACTCCACTGGCCCGCCGGCGTTGCGAATCTGGTACGTGATTGCCGGATCATCCTCCCGGGCGATGCAGCTCACCGTCAGCAGGTCGCTGCCGTGGCGGTAGATCCAGCGGCACTGGTTCAACGCCATCTCGAAGGCCGACGGCACCGTCAGCAACTGCCAGTTGCCGGCCGGATCGCTCTGGCGGCGGACGAAGATCCGCAGCCCGTTGGACCTGATCAGCTCCAGCGGATCACGCTGCGTTGACAGCAGCTTGGCCAGACTCGCATTGCCCAGCGTCAACTGCGACGCGAATCCGCCGGCCGCGTAACACGTCACCGACGTCAATTCCGAGTCTGGAAACCAACCTCGTCCGGCGCGCAGAATGTGTCCGTGCGGACGGGCCACCGACAGTTCCTTGGCCTTCAGCACGACATGACGCGAATCCTGGCCATAGAAAAACGAGGCCGCCTTTCCATCGAGCGATTCGCGATGCCGGCAGGGCTCGGGGAACAGTTCGGCAAGCTGTCCGACGGATAACTCCTCGCCGCTGAAGGCTCCGGCGGTCTGGAACACAGTCCCGGGCCAGCTCGGGCGGATCAGCTCCACTGGCGTCGCCAACACCTGGAGCATGTCCCGGTGCATCTGTTGCACATGTTCGAGCCGTTGCAGGTCGGCGGCAGTGGATCGATCCGGATGGTTGGACAGATAGTATGCGAAGAAGCTGATCTGCTGCGAGCTTCCCGGCTCGATGGTCAGTCCGGAAGACTGAATCGCCGTGAACGCGGTCTCGTATTGTCGAACGCGCTGCCCAATAAGCGGCTTGGCCAAAGCCTGGGGCGGCGCCTGGCCGCGGTGAGCCGCGCCGAAGAAGTCGAAGCCGTCGGTCGTAAATCCCCGCGCGGCCGGCAGGCACCCTTGAAGCAGCCAGGGGTGTTTCTGTCCCGCCTGTGCAAGGTTCTGCCGCGTCATCAGCACATACCCGACCTGGGGATGTTCCATCGCCAGGTGATCCAGATAGTGCGAGGTGTACAGCGGGTTGTTGCGTGCCTGGGCGCGTGAGGCCAGGGCCAAGTCCTGCACCAGGATCGCATCACAATGGATGGGCTGATCGCAGCAGTTGGTGATTTGGAGATGGAAGAACCAGGCTTGGCCGCTGGGATGCACCCAGGCGGTGCAGACGTAGCGAAGCGAATGACCGTCGCCGCTCCAGAGCAGGCGATCGGCGGCGGCAGCGAACTGACCGGCGTGCTGCGGGCCGATGATCTGCACGTAATCGATTACTGCGCCCAGTGCATCCAGTCGTCGTACATACAGTCGATGCACCGATCCTGCCACCGGGCTGCCCAGATGCTGGTTGATCAGAATCCCATCACGCTGCTGCTCGATGGCGTACAGCCATCCACCCGCCAGTGCCTTGAGGCTCAATCCGTTTCCGGCCGGCAGAACGTGCAACGGGAAGGTCGTTTCGTCGATGAGGTCGATGCGTTCGATGGGCATCAGTTTGTTTATCACAGCAGGCGCTTGTCCCGGCGCAAAGGCGCCGGAACCATCGCCGACGCCCGGGCAGACGTGTTGGAGAATACGGGCCGCGGCGAAAGAAAACCAGCAAATTTCCCGTTCGTGACGCGTCGGCCACCGCACCTGTTCAGGGGATTGGCAAATCTTGATAAATCAGGAAGACTGGCCTATCATCGGACCTGAAAGATCTTGGGAACGGAGTGATCCCTGATGATGCGCAAACCTCATGTGGATGATCGCGTGCGATTGACCGCCGACGTGCCTGAGCTATCTCTGCACCGCGGCGATGTCGGAGTCGTGCGCAGTATCTGGTTTGCTCCCGACGACTCCTACGAAGTCGAGTTCCAGACCAACCAATCCGGGCTTCCCGCCCGCTGCCTGCTGCCTCCGCGGCAACTCGAGCTGCAAGACGAGCCGTCGTAATTCGTCCGGGGCCGTCGGTAACCCAGTCAACCGTGTCTTCGCGGCGGCACAAGTAACCGGTGCCGCGCTGCGCCAGCGACGAAAAATCCAGATTCAGGCCTTGGGGCTGTTGACCGCAACGCAGAAATCTCTACGTTAATACAGGAGTAAGTAGTCCTCTGTTTGACGCCATGCCCCTTGGCTGCGAATCCCGACCCCTCGCCCGTTGCCGATGGATCATCACCGGCCAGGTGCAAGGCGTTGGCTTTCGGCCATTCGTGTATCGCCTGGCCACGTCCCTGGGGCTGAGCGGGTTTGTTCGCAACGACGCCACCGGCGTGGTTGTCGAGTGTCAGGCAGACCCCGATGCCCTGGAGGATTTCCATCGCAAACTCTGCGAGCAGATGCCTTCGCTGGCGGTGGTGCGATCAATCCGCCGAACCTCGTTGCCCGTCTGCTTTGACAGCAATACGGAGCATCGGCCCGGTTTTCGCATCATCGATAGCTGCTCTGCGGCCGCCGAGTCGTCGCGCCACGCCGATGTCACGGTTGACGCGGCGATCTGCGCCCAGTGCCTGCATGATATCCGCAACCGTCGCGACCGACGCCGCTACCGCTACGGGCTGACCAATTGCACCGACTGTGGCCCGCGATTCTCCATCGTCGTGCGCATTCCCTACGACCGCTGCAACACGACCATGGCCGGGTTCAGCATGTGCAGTCGATGCCATGCCGAGTACACCGACCCGGCCGACCGGCGTTTCCATGCCCAACCCATCGCCTGCCACGCCTGCGGCCCGCGGTTGGAACTGGTCGATCCCACCGGCCAACCGATGGCCGGCGACCCCATCCGCCTGGCGCGACGCATGCTTGTCGAAGGCAGGATCCTGGCGATCAAGGGGATTGGCGGGTTTCACCTGGCGGTACGCGCCGACAGCCGGCAGGCCGTCGCGCGGTTGCGGCAGCTCAAGCACCGCGACCACAAGCCCTTCGCGCTGATGGTTCGGTCCGTCCAGGCGGCGCGGGAGCTGGTGCATCTGTCCGAAGAAGCGGTGAAGATGTTGACCTCGCCCGCGGCGCCGATTGTGCTGGCGCCGCGACGCGTGCCGGGCGACTCGGTCGTCGCCGATGCCGTCGCGCCGTCGCAGCATCGCCTGGGCGTGATGCTGCCCTATACCCCCATCCACCATCTGCTGCTTCGACGTTTGCCCATGCCCCTGGTCATGACCAGCGGCAACGACAGCGACGAGCCGCTGGTTATCAGCAACAGCGATGCGATCCGTCGCCTCGGCCGCATGTGCGACGCGATCCTCTGGCATGATCGCCCGATCCAGCGCGGCGTAGATGATTCGGTTGTCGCGGACGTGGCCAGCGGTCAGCCGATTTTCATCCGCCGCGCCCGGGGGTTTGTGCCCGGCGCCATCGAGCTGCCCGCAGGGGATCAGGACACCAACGGCATCTGCGTCGGAGGAGAACTGAAGAACACCATCGCCGTGGTGCGCGGTCGATCGGCAGTCCTCAGCCAACATCTGGGAGATCTTTCGCATCCTCTGGCGCTGGAGGCGTTCGATCGCGCCGTCGAAGACTTCCGCCATCTGTTCGAGATCGGCGACCGCGTCGACTGGATCGCGCACGACCTGCATCCGGCGTATCTCAGCACGGCGCGGGCGAAGAACCTGGCGGAGGTGCTGAATGTGCCGCAGGTGATACCGGTGCAGCATCACCACGCGCACGCGGCAGCGCTGCTGGCCGAGCACGGCATCGCCGATCGCATTCTGGCCGTCGTGTGCGACGGCACGGGCTACGGCAGCGACGGGACGATCTGGGGCGGGGAGATCCTGGCCGCGGACCTGCTCGACTTTGAACGCGTGGCGCACCTGCGCCCGCTGCGTCTGCCGGGCGGGGATGCTGCGGCGCGCGATACGGCCCGCTGCGGGCTGGCGCTGCTGTATCAGGCGTTCGGCGACGACTTTGCGGAACACCCGGCCGCACGCATGCTCGTGCCTGATGATGCCCGCCGCGCGATGCTCTGCCGAATGATCCGCGACAATGTCTGCTGCGCCACCAGCAGCGGGGCCGGGCGAGTGTTCGACGGCGTCGCGGCGCTTCTGGGGATCTGCCAGCATAACCACTTCGAGGCCCAGGCCGGCTTGGCACTGGAGGCCGCCGCCCACCGCGCCGCCAGCAGCCGTTCGACCGGCCCGGCTTGTCGGGCGCGCTCGTGGCCCGCGGACGAACCGATGTTCGAGCTGCGAACCGACGGCCAGCACCGCGTGATCGACCTGTCACGGCTGATCCGTTTGATGGCCGAGTCCGGCTGCGCTGGCGGCGTCGTCGCCGGCTCCGAGCAGCTTGCGCTGCTGTTTCACGAGACGCTGGCCCGGGCGCTGGCGACCGCTGCGCTGGAGGCAGCCCAACGTAGCGGGATCCGCACGATTGGCCTGAGCGGCGGGGTGTTCTGCAACGTCATGCTCACCAGGCAGATCACCGCGCTGCTGGAAGCGGGCGGGATGCGGGTGCTGCGGCACCGCCGCGTGCCTGCGAACGACGGCGGGCTGTCGCTGGGGCAGGCTGCTGTCGCCGCGGCCGCAACGGTGCAGAGAAGGAAAGGAGCCTGACCCATGTGCCTGGCGGTACCGGCAAAGATCGTGAGCCGATCGGGAACCACAGCACTGGCCGACCTGCATGGCAATCGCGTGCAGATCAGCACGCTGCTGTTGCCGCAGGCGATCCCCGGCGACTGGGTGCTGGTTCACGCCGGCTTTGCCATCCAGCGCCTCGACGAGGAGCAGGTTCGTCAGACCTGGCAGATTCTGGATGACTTGCAGCGACTGGAAGGCAGCAGCCCGCACAGCGGCGGCCAGAAGGAAGTGCGACCATGACCGATTCACGGCGGCAGCGGTGTTCCGAAGCGATCCGTCGGCTGCGAGTCGCGGCGCAGTCGCTCGGCAGAGACATCCGCATCATGGAAGTCTGCGGCACGCACACGGTCAACGCCTTTCGCAGCGGGCTTCACAGTCTGATGCCGGCGAACGTGCACCTGGTCAGCGGCCCGGGTTGCCCGGTGTGCGTGACCTCGCAGGGAGACATCGATCAGCTCATCGAGCTGGGGATGCGGCCGGATGTGTCGCTGTGCACCTACGGAGACATGATGCGGGTGACCGGAGCCGGCGGATCGCTGGAGCTGGCGCGCTCCGAGGGCGCTGATGTGCACGTGGTATACAGCGCGCTGGACGCGGTGAAGCTGGCCGAGCAGATCCGCCCGCGTCAGGTCGTGTTCGCGGCGGTGGGATTCGAGACCACCGCCCCCGCAACCGCCGCCGCCATTCTCGAAGCCGAACGCCTTGGACTGACCAACTTCACCGTTCTGGCCAGCCACAAGCTGGTCGTACCGGCGATGCGGGCGCTGCTGGATTCAGGCAAAACGAAGCTGGACGGGTTTTTGTGTCCCGGGCATGTGTCGGTGATCACCGGCTCCGAAGCGTTCGCGTGCATCGTGCGGGACTACGCGCTGCCTTGCGTGGTCGCGGGCTTCGAGGACTGGCAGATCGCTGAGGCCATGGCGCGGCTGGCCGAGCTTGTTGCCGCGGCCCAGCCCAGGCTGGAAAACCAGTATCCGCAGGCGGTGACGGCATCGGGCAATCGTCTGGCGATGAAGCTGATCGAGCAGGTGTTTGAGCCGTGCGATGTGACCTGGCGAGCGCTGGGAACGTTGCCGCAAAGCGGGCTGAAACTTCGGTCGCGATATGCGCTGTTCGACGCGCGCGTGCGATATCAGCTTCAAAGCGTCGAAGCACCCGAGCCGCCAGGATGTCGCTGTGGCGACGTGATCACCGGGCGCTGCGCCCCCGGCGACTGCAAGCTCTTCGGCAAGGTTTGCACGCCGGTGTATCCCGTCGGCCCCTGCATGGTCAGTTCCGAGGGCACGTGCCAGGCGTGGTTCAAATACCACCGTCAGGGTAATGGGCGAGCGAACAGGCCGGGGGAGGATGCGCCTGCGGCGCTTGCGGAGGTGGGAACATGACAGACGCACCATCCGGCAGTGTGCCTCAAGCTTCGTCGAGCGGCCGCGCCGGCGCGATGCGCGACGCGCGCCACCGGCGCGAATCACGCATCATGCTGGCACACGGCGGCGGCGGACAACTCACCGACGAGCTGATCGGGCAGTTCGTTCTGCCTCGACTGGGCAACAGCGTCCTGAACGATCTGCTGGACAGCGGAATTGTGCAGGACGCCGCAGGTACTCGCACCGCACTGACCATCGACAGCTACGTCGTGCAGCCGCTGGTCTTCCCCGGCGGGGACATCGGCCGCCTGGCCGTCAGCGGAACGGTCAACGACCTGGCGGTCTGCGGCGCCGAACCGGTGGCGATGGCACTGAGCCTGATTCTGGCCGAAGGGCTGGAGAAGGCGATTCTGGAACAGGTTCTGGAATCCATCCGGCAGACCGCCAAGGAAGCGCAGGTGAACATTGTCACAGGCGATACGAAGGTGGTGGGGCGAGGCCAGGCCGACGGCATGTACATCACGACCGCGGGCGTGGGGCGGATGCTGACGGTTCGGCGACTGCATCCGGACCAGATCAGACCCGCCGATGCGATCATCCTCAGCGGTCCGATCGCGGATCACGGGCTGGCGGTGATGCTGGCGCGGGAAATGCCCGAAGCTCAAAGCGCGTTGCGCAGCGACGTGGCGCCGCTGAACCGGATGATCTCGCGGCTGCTTCGCCGCGTGCCCCAGGTCGTGTTCATGCGCGATCCGACCCGCGGCGGCCTTGCATCGGTGGCTGCGGAGCTGGCGGCGCGCAGCGGCTACCACATCACGCTCGAGGAAGACGCGATTCCGGTGCAGCCGCAGACCCTGCACGCTGCCGAGATGCTCGGGTTGGACGTGCTCGAAGTCGCCAATGAGGGAAAGGTCGTGATCGTTGTGCGTCCCGAGGGGATCGAGCCGACGCTGAACGCGCTGCGCGAGGATCCGCTGGGTCGGCAGGCGAGCGTGATCGGCCGCGTCGAAGACGCGCGGGACGGAATCTGTGAGCTGAAAACGGCAATTGGGGGACGACGAATCGTGCAGAAGCCGTATGGCGAGCAGTTGCCGCGGATCTGCTGAGAACAGGAGGTGCATGATGTGCATGTTGGCGCATAACGACCCGATGTGGATCACCTTTGGACTGGCGCTGGGTGTTGCGATGGGCCTGGCGGTGGTGCTGAGGCTGATGTTTGGCCGGTCGCGCAAGTGACCGGGGGAGGTCGGCCATGAGAGCTGCGATGTGTGGCCGCCGGACAATCACCGGCGCCCTGATGGGGATGGTTCTGTGTCTGTCGGCGGCGGCGTACCTGTGGGCGCATTGCGACACGATGGACGGTCCGGTCGTCGTTGCCGGACGTGCGGCCCTTCAGGACGGCGATCTGACGCCGGTGCTGAAGTGGGTACGGCCTGAACACGAAGAGGAGCTGCGTGCCGCGTTTCAGCGGGCGCGAGCCGTGCGCGGACTTGACGCGACGGCCCGGGAGCTGGCGGATGCGTATTTCCTGGAGACGCTGGTGCGGCTGCACCGCGCCGGGGAGGGCGAGCCGTACACGGGGCTTAAGCCTGCCGGATATGGCCTGACGCCCGCTCTGGCCGCTGCCGACCGAGCGCTGGAAACCGGCGACGCCGAAGCGGTGATCAAGCTGCTCAGCGAGCAGATCCGCGCCGGGGTGCAGCAGCGGCATCATCGCGTGCGCGAGGCGGCGCAGCGAATGAACCAGAGCGTGGAGGCCGGCCGAGCGTACGTGGCGGCTTACGTGGATTACATCCATTACATCGAACAGATTGAGCGACTGGCGTCGGCGCGCGGCCAGGAGCCGGCGGCGCCGCAGACCGGCACGGCTCATCATCACTGATACCCGCCAACGAGGAGTGACATGCCATTACAAACCAAAAAGGTGCCGCTGCCCAGCGATGACAAGCGCTGGCGGCTGGTGGAGGCGACGGTGCGTCGCCACGGCGCGCAACCGCACGCCCTGATCGAGTCTCTGCACACGGTGCAGGAATCGTTCGGATATCTGGACGAGACGGCGATGAGATACCTGGCGGCCGCGCTGAACCTGCCCCTGAGCAAGGTCTACGGCGTGGCGACGTTCTACCAGTTCTTCACGCTCAAGCCGCAGGGCCAGCACAACTGCGTCGTGTGCATGGGCACGGCCTGCTACATCAAGGGGGCGCCCTTGCTGCTGGAAGCGGTGGCGGAGCGCTACGGGATCCGCCCGGGGCAGACGACGGCGGACAACAAGCTGTCGCTGCTGACGGCGCGATGCGTCGGCTCGTGCGGCATCGCGCCGGCGGTCGTCTTTGACGGCAATGTCGTCGGCAAAGTCGATCGGGCGGAAATGCTCAAGCGCATCGAGAACTGGATGTCGCAACCGGAAGCGGCGAAGGCGGCAGGGTAATCATGACTGACGGAATCTACCAATGACAGCCGAGGAACTAACCAAAATCGCAGTAATCGAGCAGGAGGCCAGAGCCCAGTATCGGCACAGCCTCAATGTCTGCGTGGCGGCGGGATGTCTGTCGTCGCGCTCGGATCTGGTCAAGGAGGCGCTGGAGAAGGAGATCGGGCGGCGGGGTCTGGAGCGGCACTGCCAGGTGCGCGGGGTGGGGTGCCTGGGGCTGTGCTCGGAAGGGCCGCTGGTGAACATCGAATCGAAGGACAAGCCTTCAGTGATGTACCAGGGGGTCAGCGATCGGGACGTGCCGGAGATCGTCTCATCGCTGGAGGCCGAGCCGGTGCAGCGGCTGATCTGTCCGACGGATCGTCCGTTCTTCAAGTCGCAGAAGAAGATCGTGCTGGAGAACTGTGGGAGCATCGACCCCGAGCGGATCGAGGAGTACATCGCCGCCGGGGGATACGAAGCGCTGCACTGGGCGCTGACGACGATGGAGCCGGAGGAGGTGATCGAGCAGATCACGCGAAGCGGGCTTCGTGGTCGAGGCGGGGCGGGATTCCCGACGGGGCTGAAGTGGAGCACGGTCTACAAGGCCGACGGCTCGCAGGGAAAGTACGTGATCTGCAACGCCGACGAAGGCGACCCGGGCGCGTTCATGGACCGCAGCGTACTGGAGAGCGATCCTCATCGGGTGCTGGAGGGCATGGCGATCGCGGCGTACGCGGTGGGGGCAAAGCAGGGTTACATCTATGTCCGGGCGGAGTATCCGCTGGCGGTGAAGCGGTTGAAGACGGCGATCCGGCAGGCGGACCGTCTGGGGTTGCTGGGCAACAGCATTTTCGGCACGCCGTTCAGCTTCACGGTGGACGTGAGGCTGGGGGCCGGAGCGTTCGTGTGCGGCGAGGAGACGGCGCTGATCGCGTCGATCGAGGGTAAGCGAGGCCAGCCCCGTCCGCGCCCGCCGTTTCCGGCCGAGCGCGGGCTGTGGGGCTGTCCGACGCTGATCAATAACGTCGAGACCTTCGCCAACGTCCCGCCGATCATCCGCAACGGCCCGGAATGGTTCGCCAGCATCGGCACCGAAAAGAGCAAGGGGACCAAGGTGTTCGCGCTGGCGGGGCGAGTGAACAACACCGGGCTGATCGAAGTGCCGATGGGCATGACGCTGCGACAGATCATCTACGAAATCGGCGGCGGAATCCCCGAGGGCAAGAAGTTCAAGGCGGTACAGACCGGCGGGCCGTCCGGTGGCTGCATTCCCGAGCAGTTCCTGGACATGCCCGTGGATTACGAGTCACTGGCGAAAGTCGGCTCGATCATGGGGTCCGGGGGAATGATCGTGATGGACGAGACCAGCTCGATGGTGGACGTGGCCCGGTTCTTCATGGAGTTCTGCAAGGACGAGAGCTGCGGCAAGTGCGTTCCCTGCCGGGTGGGCACCGCGCAGATGCTTGACCTGCTCGACAAATTCGTGAAGAAACGCGCCACCGCCCGTGACCTGGAGCTTCTGGAAGAGTTGTGCGACATGGTCAAGCACACCAGCCTGTGCGGACTGGGGCAGAGCGCTCCCAACCCTGTGCTGACGACGCTGAAGTATTTCCGCAATGAATACAACGAGCTGCTGGCGGCGAGTGAGCAGAGCGGATCGCAGGTGGAAGGGCGCGCTGAGGCTCAGGAGGTGAAAGCATGAAACCGACGATGTCCAACCGCGTGCAGGTGGTGACGCTAAAGATCGACGACAAGGACGTCAGCGCCCGCGCCGATGAGACGATCCTTGCGGTGGCGCGACAGAACAACATCGACATCCCGACGATGTGCTTTCTGGAAGGGCTGTCGGGCTGGGGCGCCTGCCGGCTGTGCCTGGTCGAGGTCAAGGGCACGCCCAAGCTGCTGCCCGCGTGCGTGACGCGCGTGGCCGAGGGAATGGAGGTGATCACCAATTCCCCCCGGCTGGCGAAGTATCGCCGGATGGTGGTGGAGCTGATGTTCAGCGAGCGGAACCACGTGTGCAGCGTGTGCGTGAGCAATGGACTGTGCGAGCTTCAGGCGATGGCGCAGAAGCTGGGGATCACGCATATCAACATGCCGTATCGCTATCCACTGTTCCAGGTGGACAGCTCGCACGAGATGTTCCGGCAGGACGACAACCGCTGCATCCTGTGCACTCGCTGCGTGCGGGTCTGCGACGAAATCGAAGGCGCGCACACCTGGGACGTGATGAAACGGGGCATCGACGCGGCGGTGATCACCGACCTGAACCAGCCGTGGGGCGAAAGCGTGAGCTGCACCCGCTGCGGCAAGTGCGTGCACGTCTGCCCCACCGGCGCGCTCAGCGAAAAAGGCACAGCCGTGGCGGAAATGGCCAAGCGCGGGCAGTTCCTGTCCTACCTGACCCTGATGCGGGGGGAACGTGACTGACCATCGATTGGCAAACGGGTCCGCGCGCCCGTTGCGCCGGATGAGAAACCGAGTATTCCGCGCGACAACTGAACACAACCGATGAGTGACAACAACGGCAACAGCAACGCGAAAGTCAAGGTGGCAACCGTGTGGCTCGACGGCTGCTCGGGGTGCCACATGTCGTTTCTGGACATCGACCAGCGGCTGATCGAGCTGGCGGACAGGATCAAGCTGGTCTACAGCCCGCTGGTGGACAACAAGATCTTTCCGGACATGGTGGATCTGACCCTTGTCGAAGGGGCCGTCTCCACCGACGAGGACATCGTCAAGATCCGCAAGATCCGGGCGCACACGAAGCTGCTGATCGCGCTGGGGGATTGCGCGGTGACCAGCAACGTGCCGGGGATGCGCAATCCGATCGGCGTCGAGCCGACAATGAAGCGCGCCTACCAGGAGAACGTGCAGATGCGGCCGCAATATCCCACGGCGCATCTGCCGAAGCTGCTGGAGCGGGTTCGTCCGATCCACGAAGTCGTGAAGGTGGACCTGTTCGTGCCCGGCTGTCCGCCGCCCGCGGACGCGATCTGGGCCGTGCTGAAGGATCTGCTGGAGGCAAAGAAACCCGACGTTGCGAAACTGACGCGGTTTGGAAGATGACAGATCAACAGCGGCCTGGTTGTTTCGGCGACCGGCTCGCTCAGAAGGATTGGCAATTATGTCTCGTGAGATCGTGATCGATCCGGTAACCCGCATCGAGGGGCACGCGAAAATCACCCTTCGGCTCGGCGATGACGGCAACGTCAAAGATGCGATGTTCCACGTCACGCAGTTCCGCGGGTTCGAAAAGTTCTGCGAGGGGCGCCCGCTTTCGGAGATGCCTTCGCTGATGGCCCGCACCTGCGGAATCTGCCCGGTGAGCCACCTGATGGCGGCGAGCAAGGCGTGCGACCAGTTGCTGGCGGTGAAGATTCCGCGCACCGCGGAGATGTTGCGGCGGGTGATGAATCTGGCGCAAATCATCCAGTCGCATGCGCTCAGCTTCTTTCACCTTTCCTCGCCCGACCTGCTGATGGGCATGGACGCCGACCCGGCCAGGCGCAACATCTTCGGCGTGCTGGAACAGAACCCCGAGCTTGCCCGCGACGGCATTCGCCTGCGGCAGATCGGACAGACCATCATCGAAATCCTCGGCGGAAAGCGGATTCATCCTGCATGGACGGTTCCCGGTGGAGTCAATGAGCCGCTCACCGCCGAAAAACGCGACAGGATTCGCGGCTTGCTGCCCGAGGCGCTGGAGATCGGCCGGCGGACCATCACCTGGTTCAAGCGCAGCCTCGATCAATTCAGCGAGGAAGCTCGCAGCTTCGGCAGCTTTCCGACGTGGTTCATGGGGCTGGTCACGCCCAAAGGCGGGCTGGAACACTACGACGGCCTGCTGCGAATCTGCGATTCGCGCGGCCAGATTGTCCAGGACATGATCCCGCCGGAGCGATACCAGGAGATCATTGGCGAGGCGGTCGAGCCGTTCTCGTACATGAAGTTCCCTTACCTGCGAAGCAAGGGGTATCCAGAGGGAATCTACCGCGTGGGGCCGCTGGCGCGACTGAACATCATCGATCACTGCGGCACGCCGGTGGCCGACCAGGAATGGGCCGAGTTCCGCGAGATGCACCGCGGCGTGGTGCTCAGTTCGTTTCACTATCACTACGCGCGGCTGATCGAGATCATCTACTGTACTGAACGGATTGCGCAGCTTCTGGACGATCCGAAGGTTCTGGATCAGCATGTGCGGGCGCTGGCCAGGGTCAACGCCGACGAAGGGATCGGCGTGGCCGAGGCGCCGCGCGGAACGCTGATCCATCATTACAGGGTCGATGACAACGGACTGATCACCTGGGCGAATATGATCATCGCGACAGGCCACAACAACCTGGCGATGAATCGAGGCGTGCTCCAGGTGGCACAGCGATTCGTCGACGGAGCACGCCTTCGCGAAGGGATGCTCAACCGGGTCGAGGCGCTGATCCGTTGCTACGATCCGTGCCTGAGCTGCGCGACGCACGCGGTCGGGCAGATGCCGCTGCACGTGCAGCTCGTTTCGGCATCGGGACAGGTGCTGGATGAGCAGTACCGGAATTGAGGTGCCGACGCTGGTGATCGGCTGCGGCAATCCGCTGCGAAGCGACGATGCCGCCGGCTGGGTCGTTGCCGAGCGGGTCAGCCGGATGATCGGCCCCGACCGGGCCGCTGTGCTGGTGGTTCATCAGCTCACGCCGGAGCTGGCGGCGCCGGTGAGCCGCGCCGGGCAGGTGATTTTCATCGACGCCGCCGCCGATCTGCCGCCGGGCGAGTTGTGCCTGAGTACGATCGAGCCGGCCGCGTCGCACGGGGCTTCCATGACCCACGTATTGGATGCTTCACGATTGCTGGCGCTGGCGGGCCGGGTCTTTGGACGGTGCCCGCCGGCACACTTGCTCGCCATCGGCGGAACGGATTTTGGCATCGGGCAGCGGCTTTCCGCCGTGGTGCAGCAGGCGTGCGAGGTGGCGGCCAGGCGCGTGTGTGAGCTGGTCTTCGGCGACGGCGGCGGGGGATTGGGAGTGAAGGTCGAGGCCAATGCATGAGCTGTCGATCGCATCCTCGATCCTGGAACTTGCGCGGCGACACGTGCCGGGCGGGGGAGTGCTGACGGCGGTGCACGTCGTCGCCGGTCCGATGCGCGGCATCGATCCCGATGCGATGCAGCTCGCCTGGCGCGCCACCGTCGCCGGCACCGATGCGGAGCGCTGTTGCCTGCATCTTGAGCTGACGCCCTGGACGCTGCGGTGTCCGGCGTGCGGGTTGCGCTTCAGCGCGTCCGACCTGTGGACGCCGTGCGCCTGCGGCTGCGACCGTCCCTACCCGGTCGATTGCGATGAGCTGCGCCTGGTGTCGATCGAAGTGCAGGAGCCGCAGGAGATCGCCAGGGGCACGCGCCCGATCCCGAGTGGCAAGTGACGCGACTGGCATCGGACATTCGATGTTGAGGGTGATTCCATGAAAGTCACGGTTGTCGAAAACGTCTTGAAGCTCAACGACGAGATCGCGGCGATCAATCGTGAGACTCTGCTGAAGGCCGGGGTGTTCACACTCGACCTCATCGGCGCGCCCGGCTGCGGCAAGACGGCGCTGCTGGAGGCGACGATTCCTCTGCTCAGCTCGGAGCTGCGATGCGCCGTGGTGGTGGGGGATCTGGCCACACAGCGCGATGCCGATCGCCTGGCGCAATTCTGTCCGCAGGTCGTGCAGATCAACACCGGCAAGGGCTGCCACCTGGAGGCGCATCACGTTCGTCAGGCGATCGCGAAGCTGGATCTGTCCTCGATCGATGTGTTGTTCATCGAAAACGTGGGCAATCTCATCTGCCCGGTCGGATTTGATCTGGGACAGGACGTGAAGGTCGGCATGTTTGCCGTCAGCGACGGCGACGACAAGGCAGCCAAACATCCGTATCTGGTGTCCGAAGCCGATCTGCTGTTGCTGGGCAAGATCGACCTTCTGCCGCACGTGCCGTTCGATGTGGAGCTGTTTCTGGCGGACGTGAAGCACCTCAAGCCCACGGCGGAAGTAATTCAACTGTCAGCCAAAAATGGGGTGGGGATGGAACTGTGGCATCAGTGGGTGTTGCGCCGCTATCGAGCGCGTCGCGGTGCAGCGGGCGGCGCGTTCGTGAAGTGAGTCTCACTTTCAAGTGGTCTCCGGATCGTCACTGCCACGCCAGTCGCACCCAGTTGGCCGGAAGTTCGTAGTAGCATTAGACCGGGCAGTTGGGAGGGTGCTGCATGCCGCGCGAGGTCCTGATCGAGGAACATGTGCGTCCGATCCTCGGAGCTTTGCGTTCGGTGCCGGTTCCGGCCAAGACAGTCACCGACGTGACCGAACCGCCGCCGCCCCCTGAGCCGTTCATCACCATCAGCCGCCAGCCGGGCGCCGGCGCCTTGACGCTGGCGCATCAGCTCGCCGATGCGCTGAATGCCGAGCTGCCCGGCGATCGCCCCTGGACCTGCTGGGATCGCGAGCTGATCGAGAAGGTCGCCGCCGACCTTCGCCTTTCGGCCAGGTTGATCGATGAATTGGAAGATCGCGGGCACTCGTGGATCAGAGACTTTCTGGAATCGCTGTCGCTGAGCGATGAGGTTCGGCACGCCGACGACGCCAAGATCTATGCTCGAGTGGTGCAGACGATCCGCGCCCTGGCGCAGGCCGGGCGGGTGATCATCGTCGGCCGCGGCGGAGTGTTCATCACCCGCAACATGCCCGGGGGCATTCACCTTCGCCTGGTTGCGCCGCTCGAGAAACGCATTGAGTTCATAGCCAGGCAATACCAGCTCACGACCGAGCAGGCCGCGGAGCGCATCCGCGAGCTGGAACGCAACCGGATCCTGTTCTACCGGCATTTCTGGCCCGGGCTGACGCTCTCTCCGGAGACGTTCACGCTGACCATCAACACCGCCGCCGTCGAGATGCCGGCCATGGTCCAGATGCTCGTGACGCTGGTCAAGCACAGCGTGCCGGCACGCAGAAGCCCCTGAAGCCGAGCGTGCAACACGCGACGACTCCCTCTTTGACGGCTATTCAATATCCAGCACGACCACCGACCGCGGCGGCAACGCGATGGTGACGGTCGCGCCGTGAGTCTTGAAGGCTGTGAACCGGGCCGGCTTCACCGCATCGGGATTCTCAAACGTGTTGTGCGCGTTCATCGTCGCCGCCGCGAGGATGCGCCCGGCGGCGACGGCCGGCGCCGACGCGCCGCCGCGCAGCTCGCACGTCAGCTCCACCGGCTTCTCGTGATGGACATTGCACAGCGAGATGTGCATCCGCCCGTGCTCATCGCGCGACGCCGAGGCGCTGATCTGCGGCATCGTGTGAGCACCCAGCGTGTAATCATCGCACTCCAGATGCGAAGGCAGCAGCGTCGCGTCCTGGTGCGACTTGTACATCTCGAACACATGGTACGTGGGCGTGAGGAGCATCTTCTCCCGATCCGTCAGCACCATCGCCTGAAGGACGTTGATCGTCTGCGCGATGTTGGCCATGTGCACGCGATGGGACCATGTGTTGAGGATGTTGAGCGTCAGCCCGGCCACCAGAGCGTCGCGGATGGTGTTCTGCTGATAGAGGAAGCCCGGCTCGGTTCCGGGTTCGACGTCGTACCAGGTTCCCCATTCATCCAGCACGATGCCGATGCGGTGCAGAGAGTCGTGGCGGTCAAGGATGGCGGCGGTGCGCGCCAGCATAGGCTCGACGTTGTACGCCGCCCGCAGCGTGCTGGCCCATTCCTCCACTGAAAACTTTGTCGCCGAGCCTTTCTTTGCGCTCCATTGAATGGTTGGAAGGCTGTAGTGGTGGATGCTGATGCCGTCCATGAAGCGGTGGCACTCGCGCACCAGGACTTCGTTCCATGCGTCGTCGTACCCGCAGGCGACCTTGTACAGCCGCCTGTCACGACCGCCGAAATGACGGCAGTAAGTCTGATATCGGCGGTATTCCCAGGCGTACTGCTGAGCGGTCATGTGCCCGCCGCAGCCCCAGTTCTCGTTGCCCACCGCCCAGAAGGTCACATCCCAGGGCTGATCGCGCCCGTGCAGACGTCGCAGTCTGGCCATCGGGCTGTCGCCGGGCATCGTGATGTACTCCAGCCACTCGGCCATCTCCTGCACCGTTCCCGAGCCGACGTTGCCGCAGATGTACGGCTCGCATCGCCCGGCCGGAGTCGAGAGCATCTCGCACAGGTCGAAGAACTCATGCGTGCCGAAGTGGTTGTTCTCGCAGACTCCGCCCCAGTGCACATTGATGATGCTGGCGCGCTGCTGTCGCGGACCGACCCCGTGCCGCCAGTGATAGGTGTCCGCAAAACACCCGCCCGGCCAGCGCAGGTTCGGCATGTTCAGCTTTCGCAGCGCCTGGACGACGTCGTTGCGGATGCCGCGGGTGTTGGGGATGGGCGAATCTTCGCCCACCCAGACGCCCTCGTACACGCATCGTCCAAGGTGTTCAGCGAAGTGCCCATAGATGTGGCGGGAGATCTTCTGCCTGCCCAGGTCGGTGTTGATGATCAGTTTGCTCATGGTTGCACTTGCCCCCGTGCCTGTACCGAGGCGCCGGGGACAGAATCAGGGTAGATGAAATACCTGCTCGAGAGTCACCAGCGACGTGTCGGCCGCGCCGGTCTTGAGAGGTTCGAAAAACTCCGCCATTGCCTTTTGCCAGCGCGTGTTCACCTCTTCGGTCTGCATGCCAGCCACGGCTTTCTGGAAATCCGGAGTCTCGACGTAGCCGACGAGCAGTCCGTCGGGCGCCAGAAACAGCGAATAGTTGTGCCAGCCGTGTCTGGTCAAAGCCGCTTTCATTTCCGGCCAGACGTTCTGATGGGCCTTTTTGTACTGCTCGATTTTGTCCGGTCTGACGCGAAGCAGAAAACAGACGCGTTGCATGAGTTCCTCCATCGCCGGCTACACATGTGGAGTGTCAGAAGTTGTACTGGTCAATGTTGTCTGCCGTGAAGGTAACGGGCGGGCCGGTGATCACGACATTCTTCTCGCGGATCTGGCGCTCGCCCAGCGAGCCGGCGATGAACTTCACCCCTGGCGCCGGCGAGAGCTTGCCCGTCGCCAGCAGACAGGCAACATAACCCGACAGGTAACCTTCATCGTACGGGCTCCACAGCGCAAAGGCCTTGACCGTCCCGTTCTTGATGAACCGGCGCATCTGGTTGGGCGTGCCCAGGCCGGTGACTTTCACCTGATCGGCCTTTTTCGCCGTCTCCACCGCCTGCGCCGCCGCCGCGACCCCAACCGTTGTCGGCGCGATGATTCCCGCCAGGTCCGGGTACTTGGTCAGCAGCGCCTCGGCCTCAGTCAGGCTCTTGGCCGGCTCGTCGTTGCCGTAGACGATCTCGACGAGCTGCATGTCCTTGTATTTCGGGTTGGACTGAAGCGTCTGCTTCATCACCTCGATCCAGCGGTTCTGGTTGGGGGCATCGGTGGTGGCGCTGAGGATGGCGAACTTGCCCTTGTAGCCGATCAGCGACCCCATCAGCTCGATCTGGCTTTCGCCAACAGTCTGCGGATCGACCGTCAGCACGCCCACGTCGCGGTACTGCTCATTGCCGGTCAGGTCCGAATCCACCGTCACGATCCTGATCCCTTTGGAGCGAGCCTCCTCAAGGACCGGGTTGAGCGCATCCGGAGAGTTCGGCGAAATCGTGATTGCACTGACGCCACGCTGAATCTGATCCTTGATCAGCGGTATCTGGCTGGTGGCGTCGGCCGAATCGGGCGCCACCGTTGAGAAGACCGCGCCGTTTTCCTCACAGGCTTTCCTGATCCCTTCGATCAGCGGATCGAAATAGGGATTGCCCGTGTTCTTGGGAATGTAGACGATCTGGATGGTTGAGCCTGCCGAACCGGAGGAGCCGGCGGTTCCCGTGCCTGTATCACATCCGATCGACAGCAACAACCACACGCTCAGCAGCAGCGCCGCAACTGTGTTACGCATTCGATGCTCCCGGATCGATCCCGATTGGTTTGGGTGCCCTCAGATTGATCCGACTGAAGATATCCGACAGCAGCACGGAAGCAACCAGCATGCTGCCGATAATGGCCAGTTGGTTCTCCACGCGCACGTTGGCCACGCCCATGGCGCTGCGCACGACGACCAGCAGCAGCAGGGCCAGCACGGTCCCCAGGATGCTGCCGCGACCCCCGAAGATGCTGCTGCCCCCAAGCACCACCGCCGTGATCGCCAGCAGCTCGTCCGAGCGGAACTGCTTCTGGTCGATGGTGCGAATCTGCGACATTTGTACCAGCGCCGCCGCCCCCATGCTCAGGCCCGACAGCGCGAACACCCCCAGCTTCACCCGCGCCACGTCGATGGCGCTGTAGCGGGTGGCCGATTCATTCGTGCCCAGCGCGAACACCTTCCGCCCAAAGGTGCTGCGCGTGAGGATCAGCGCCAGTGCCGCGGCGATGATCAGCAGGATGATCAGCGGCAGGGGAACGATCCCAAGCTTCACGTAGTCGATTCCCACGAACCACTGCGGAAACCCGCTGATCCTTCCGTCGCCGATCCACCCCTGGGCCAGACCCCGGTATAACGCCAGCGTGCCCAGCGTCACGACCAGCGACGGCAGTTTCAGGTATGCCACCAGCACGCCATTGAACAGCCCAAGCCCCAGCCCGATCAACAGCGCCAGAACCATCACGAACGGCATCGGCACGCCCCGCGAGTAAACCCACGCCGAGATGACAGCGGTGAGAAGCGAGCCGGATGCGACGGACAGGTCGATCTGGGCCGCGATGATGACAAACGTCATCGCCAGCGCCATGAAGCCCACGGGAATGTACGACGAGGTCTTGTCCAGCAGGTACTCGGCGTCGAGGAAGTACGGCGACATACTGGAGCCGACTCCCAGCGCCACCAGCAGCAGGACAAAGGTCATCGTCTCGGGCTGCTTGACCATGCGCAGCAGAAGCTTCACTCGCACTCCTCCCTGACCGGCACGTCTGCCGTATCACGCCCGTCCCGGGCGGGCCAGGCGCGCGCGAAGTGGGGGACACTATGCTTGCCGATTCCAAAAGCACTCGGCACGGACGGGACGTGCGTGATGCGGTGGGGCATGCTCACATTCTTCTCCGGATCGAACCTTGACGCACGCCCCGGCGGAGCAGGGCGTCGATGGTCGCAGCGATGATGATCGCTCCGCCATAAAACGCCAACTGCCAGAACTCCGATATCCTCAGCATCGTCAGCGCCACGTTGACCACTCCCAGCAGCAGGCAGCCCAGGACCGTCCCGAGCACGCTGCCCGATCCGCCCGCGACTGCCGCGCCGCCGATCACCACCGCCGAAATCACCACCAGTTCCATCTGTGCTCCGGCGCTGTTGGGATTGATCGTGCCGAAGCGTGAGCCGAACAGGATGCCCGCCAGGCCGCAAAGCGCTCCGGTGATACCGAAGACGATCATCAGCACCCGCCGCACCGGGATTCCGCGCAGCGCCGCCGCCTGCGGATTGCTGCCGATCGCGTAGACCTGCCGGCCGGTCACGGTGTACCGCAGCAGCAGCGATCCGAGCATCGCCACCAGCAGCGCGATCCAGATGATCCACGGCACGCCGAGCGGTCCGAGCTGCGAAAGCTCGATCAACGACGTCGGGAGCTTGTCCGGATCGACCTGCCGACCCTCCGACCAGATGTAGATCACCCCGCGGAATGCGGTCATGGTGCCCAGCGTCGCGATGATCGCCGGCACGCGCAGCAGCGCGACCAGCGCGCCGTTCAACAGCCCCGCCCCAAGCCCGATGCTCACCGCGATCGCGGAGGCCGCCCAGACGGGAAACTCGTGATTTCGCACGAAGATCCCGCCCGCGATGATCGCCGCCAGTCCAAGCGTTGATCCGACGGACAGATCGATGTTGCGGGTAACGATGACCGCGAGCTGTCCCACCGCGATGATCAGGATGAGCGGGATGTAGAGCGCGATCGTGCGGATCGTGCCGGCGGAGAAGAACCGCGGTTCGGTCAGACCCGCGATCAAAAACGCCGCCACGACGAACAGAAAGATCCCGACTTCGCGGAAGCGGAAGACAGAGGACAAAGGATGAAGGACAGTGGATGAAGAGCCGGGGGTCCTGGCTCCTACGGCGTCATCCTGCATCCTTGTGCCTTCGTCCCTGGTGCTGGTTCCAGTGGCGGCGGCCATGACGGCTTCCTGGGTAGCCTGCTGGCGCGACAGCTCGGCTGCGATCCTTCCTTGGCGCATGACCAGCACGCGGTCGCTCATCGCCAGCACTTCGGGAAGATCCGACGAGATCATCAGGATTCCGTGGCCCTGCCGCGCAAGCTCCGCCAGCACGTGATGCACCTCGGCCTTCGCGCCCACGTCGATGCCGCGAGTCGGCTCGTCCACGATCAGCACTTTCGGCTCGGTGGCCAGCCACTTGCTGAGCACAACCTTCTGCTGGTTTCCGCCGGACAGTTCCCGCACGGGCTGCTCGACGTCTCGCAGGCGGATGCTCAGTCGCCGCCGCCAGGTTTCGGCCAGCCAGTGCTCGCGGCGGCGCGCGATCCATCCCAGCCGCGAGACTTGCCCAAGGTCCGCAAGCGACGTATTGGCCGATACGCTCATCGGCAGCAGCAGCCCGTTCTGCTGCCGATCCTCCGGCACGTAGGCCAGCCCGTGCTCCATCGCCTGCCGTGGCGCGCCGACTGACAAGGGTTTGCCGTTGATCCGGATCGATCCGGAATCGATCGTTCTCAGCCCGAAGATGGCTTCGGCCAGTTCGGTCCTTCCCGCGCCGACCAGCCCGGCCAGCCCGACGATCTCTCCGGCGCGCACACTCAGGCTCACGTCCTGAAAGTCTGCGGCGCGGGTCAGGTTGTCCACTTGCAGCAGCGGCTGGCCGACCGTCGCCTGCGCCCGCTCATAGAGGGCCTCCAGCGTTCGCCCGACCATCATCCGTACGATCTCGTCGGTGCTGGTCTGGCGCGCGATCCGCGTTCCGATGCACCGCCCGTCCCGCAGCACCGTGATCCGGTCGGATACGTCGAACACCTCGGGCAGGCGGTGGCTGATGAACACGATCGCCACGCCCGAGGCTTTGAGCTGTCGCACGATCCCGAAGAGCCGATCGACCTCGCGCGGCGTCAGCGATGCCGTCGGTTCGTCCATCAGCAATACTCGAGCGTTCTGCGAAAGCGCCGCGGCCAGCTCGACCATCTGCTGGTCGGCGATGCTCAGCCCGCGGAGCCTGGCGCGTGGATCCAGATCGACCCCCAGCGCGTTGAGGTGGAATCGCGTTTGCGCATACATCGCGCCCCAGTCGATCTGCCCCAGCCGGCCACGGGGAACCCGATGACCCAGAAACACGTTTTCCGCCACCGACAGATCGGGAAAGCTCAGCGGCTCCTGGTGAATCAGCGCGATGCCGAGCTTTCTGGCCGCCATCGGCGAGGGGATCGTCACCTCCTGCCCGTCAACGATGAGCTTTCCGGAATCGGGCCGATGCACGCCGCCGATAATCTTCATCAGCGTGCTCTTGCCGGCGCCGTTCTCGCCGATGAGGGTATGGATTTCCCCCGGGCGGATGTCGAAGTCCACGTCGATCAGCACCGGCACGCCGGAGAATGACTTGCCGATCGCGCTGGCTCGCACGACCGCCGCCGTGGTTGTGTTGTCCGGTTCCCGTTCGTCCATCAGCTCTTCGTGTGATGACAGGGTGAGAAGGTGAGACGCGGCAAGGTGAGCTCGTTCATCACCTTGTCACTCTGTCATCCAGCCATGATTCCCTCAACACACCCGCGTCACTTCCATGCCCAGCAGGCTCCCCAGTTTCTCGATCTTCGATGCGATGTGACCCACGCCCACGGCGCAGTGATGCGCCGGACCATGCCGGTTCCACTCGTTCACGAACGCCCGGGCGCCCAGCTTGAAGCGGTAGCGGCTGTTGGTATTCCCGATCTCCAGGATCGGCCCGGGCACGGATTCTGCCTCTGCCACCAGCAGCTTCAGCCGGCCGTCCACCGTCTGCACGACGCTCAGCAGCGTCACCGGACCGTGCCTGACGCTCATCTCCACGCTCAGCCCGCGACCGACCTTGCCGTGATAGACCTTCAGCGGCCTGACTTTGGTCTTGCCTTCGGCGATGGCGATGTGCCCCGGGCCGTCGTGGCCCATCAGAACCACGTCGTCGTTGAAGTCCATCGCGTAATACTCGGTGAAGCTCCCGCCGGCGCCGAAGCTGTCCATGATCTTCATCGCCTGCGCGTTCTTGATCTCCAGCTCGCCCGCGACGGGCACGCCGCGCGCCGTCAGCAGCGAGTTGCCCAGGATGATCGAGCTGATCGCGTCCTCGTTGGCCGGGTTGCCCACGCCCATGTAGTAGTAAGCCATCGACCCGAGCTTGTGGATTTCCACCAGCCGGTCCAGCGCCACGGAAGTGCGCGCCGCGCGCTCCAGCTCCTCCTGCGAGCAATCCGGCTGCACCTCGAAGGCCTCGTAAAAGTCTTTCACTCGCTGCCTGATCTGCGCGTCGCTGACTTCCGCCCGCAGTGCCGCAAGCTCATCGACTTCGACGATCTCGACATGCCCGCCGAAGTACGCCACCTGCTGCGTCAGATCCGAATAGATGTCCAGCATCCCGCAGTAGTAATGCCCCATGACACCCAGGCGGTTGTGCTCCATCACGTAGGCGACGCGCGCCGCATCGATCCAGTCGTCGATTTCCCGCCACGCCTGCGGATCGTTTTCCAGAATCCCCGTGACCTGATGGAAGGGGATCCGCGCGCGGTTGAAGACGTTGGCGATTTCCGGCACCGGGCACGCCTGGCAGTACGCCAGCCACTCCCCGGTCATCTTCGTCCGGTCGCCCATGCTGTTGAAGCTGGCGTAGTCGATGGCCGGTCCTGGCGCCAGATTCAGGATGATTACTGGCACCTTGGCCCGCCGAACCACCGGCAGCACCGTGCTGGATAGCGCGTACGTCGTGACATGCAGGAAAATCAGATCGACATCCGCCTGGCGGAATTGATGCCCCGCGACCGCAGCCTTTTCGGGCGAGTCGATTAACCCAAGGTTGACCACCTCAACCCCGGGGCGCTTCAGTTTCTGCGACACGCGATGCATGTACCCCTTGAGCCGGTCCTCCAGCCCCGCAAACTGTGGCCAGTAGGTGTCCAGCCCAATCCCGAACAGCCCGATTTTCAGCGGCGATGAGGGCAGCGAACTGGGTGCGCGATCAAAAACCGTAGCCATGGCTGTGCTCTCCGATAGCCGGAAAGTTAGCACATGGACGGCCACAACCCAAATGGCATGGGGTTAAGTCACCGAACAGGCCGCCTCAGCGACCAGGCGGCGCCGACGAGCAGCCCGAGCCAAGCCGGCTCGGGGATCGTACCTGCACGGATCGCGCGCAGGGCGGCAAGGTATCGATCGGAGAAAACCCTGACATGCTCGGCGATGATCGCGCTTGCGAGTGGACCAGCCTGATTGACATACGCATTGTCAATCAACGCATAGTCCGTCGCGTCGATCACACCCGAGTAGTCAAAGTCCCCGTTGATCCAGCCGCTCAACGTGTTGACGTACCCGTTGTCGATCAGCGAGTAGTCCGTCGCGTCGATCGAGCCACTGAGGTCAGCATCCCCGAAGTAGGTGAACTTCACCAGCACCTCCGTGCCGACCAGGCCGCTGACACCGGCGAAATCGGTGTAGATCGGCCCGCTGCCTCCCACTTGGGCCAAATCGTTCAGCACCACACCAAGGCCATACAGGAAGCTGCCGGCGGTGGTGTTCTGGGCATTGGCCTGAGTCGAGCCGATGCCCGGCCCAAGCCAGTCGAAGTTTCCGCCGTTTTCCAGACCGGTCTTGATCTGCGCGGTGATGGTGGTGAGGCTGCCACTGCTGACGATCAGGGCGTTGTTGTTCAGGTCCAGGCGGGCGGCCGATCCGATGGACAGCGTGCTGACGACGCTGGTTGCGGCCGGGTCGTTGGCGCTGCCGCTGGCGGCGATGCGCAGCGTCCCATCGCTGACGGACAGCCCCGCTGCCCGCACATTGGGTGCCTGCACCGCCCCGGCGCCGCTCTTGCTGATCGTCGCCGTCGCGCTGCCGACGCTTATCGGTCCGGCAATGGTCAGCAGCGAATCCGCCGGAGCCACCGCCAACCGTGTATGGCCCGCCAGATGCAACGCCGTGCCGATCGTGTGGCTGCCTGATCGCACGTCGATGGTTCCGGCGATTGCGAACATGTTGATGCTCAGCGTCCCCGAGCCGGTGATGGTGTATCCATGCGGGCTGTCAAACGTCAGCACGCCGAGGGTGCGCGCGGTGTTGAGCGTGACGGTGGCCGGGCCGGTGATCGCGCCGCCGAGAATCGCGCCGCTGCCCGCGCCGTCGGGCACGCCACTGGTCCAGTTGCCGGGCGAATCCCAGTCCCCGCTGCCCGGCGCGCTCCAGGTCGAGCTGGGGATGTTCACGGAAAAGTCGATAGTCAGGCTGGGCCGAAGCAGTGGGTCGGGGTTCTCCCGGGTATCGAACCGCAAGGCCGTGCCGGGCGCGATCTCGTTGCCCAGAACGAACCATCCGAAATTGCCCGCAGGGGAGTCGAGCCAGGCTTGCACGTCGGCGGCGAGCTGCGCGGAGCTGATCGAGTATGGCCCCAGCGCGCTGATCGTTGCGGTGGCGGTGGGCGTTGGCGAAAAGTCCCCGCCCGCCGAAGACCAGAAGCTGGTGTTGTAGAAGCGATGGATCCACGTTGCGTCGCCCGGAGTCGACGGCGCGCCGCCTCCACCCGGATCCCCGGAGCTGGACGTGCCTTCGCCCCAGTCGGCCAGCGCGCGGCGCAGGCTGAGCTGCACCGTAGCGCCCGCCGAGCGCGAAAGGTTGAGATTGAGCGTCGCGGCGTTGACGGTGGAGCTGGGCGGAAGCTGTGAGGCGATGTCGAAGGCGAGCACGCCTCGTCGAATGCCGGCAATATTGGTGCGTCCGACGAAAAAGTGCGGTCCGGCGCCATTGCTCGTCGCGCCGGTGATGTTCTGATACAAGGTGTTGTCCTTGCTGGGTGACAGCGAGATCGTTTCCGCCGATGCCTGCGGCGTCAGCCCCGCCACAATCAGCGTGGCGTAGCGCAGGATCCGGCGGCGCGCGCGGCATCCATCCGATCGCCGCCGCGCGATCAGAACCGGTGTGCTATGCCCCCCGAAGGGGCCGACTGCGTTCGGATTCACAAGCCTCTTTCCTCCGCGGCAAAATCAGCACGTGCTGCCCGCGACGCGACCGGGAAATGAGCCGCGCACAACCCGGCCAGGCAAACCTCGCATTTTGTCTGCACCCCACGACTCAGCCTTGGCCACGCCGGCGCATTAACCCAAGCCCCACGGCTGCGATCGCCGACAGCAGCGATGGTTCGGGCACGATCCTGTAGACGATCCCGCCGGTGCCGTTGGCCGGGGTGTTGGTCACCAGCGCATACAGCTCTCCGTTACCGTCTTCGCCAAAGCCATGAACGGTCAAACCGTTGGGCAGAATTCCATTGGCAAACTGAGGAAGCAGGAACTCGTGGATGGTTCCCATCTCCAGATCAGCGTAGAAGAGTCGTCCATCGACGCGCGGCGGAAGGTTGCGCAGGGCCAAGTCTCCAAAGATGTACTTGCCCACCAGCTCGGGGATCGCGCTGCCGCGGTACACGAACCCGCCGGTGACCGAAATCCCGTCGCCGTGGTCGTATTCAAGTGTTCCCAGCGGGCCGGAGATCGGATCGATCAGCCCGGGTGGGCTGCCAGGGCTGTTTGGCAGGATCACGCTGCCGGTGTTGCGATCGAACAGGAAGGTGCCTTCCTTAACCGCCCAGCCGTAGTTGCCGCCTCGGATCACCCGGTTGATCTCCTCGACCGTGTTTTGTCCGACGTCGGCCAGGATCAGGTCATGATTCCCGCCTCGGTCGAAGGCGAAGCGATAGGGGTTTCGGAAACCATAAGCGTAGATCTCCGGCGCCTGTCCGGGGCTTTGGAAGGGATTGTCCGCCGGAATGCGATACTGCCCGTTGCTGCTGACCGGATTGGTGCTGCCGGACGTGAGCGACGGGTGCAGCGGATCGATGCGCAGCATCTTGCCCATGACGGTGGTAAGGTTTTGCGCGTTGCCGCCGGGCTCGATGTGGCTGGGGCCGACGTCGTTGGCGTTTCCCCCGTCGCCGGTGCCCAGGTACAGATACCCATCCGGGCCGTAGGCGATCGTGCCGCCGTTGTGATTGCCCGCGGTCTTGCCGAAGCTGAAGACTTCGCGGCGGGTGGTCGGATCGACCAGGTTGGGGTTGCCGGCCGACATCTTCCATTCGCTGATGACCATCTGGAAGTTGAGCGTGGCGTTGTTGGGAACGGGATAGGTCGGCGTGCCGGGCGGCTCGCTGGTGTAGGTGTACAGCGTGCGGAATCCCGGGCTGAGCGGATCGTTGAAACCGGGATGAAACGCCAGCCCGAGAAAGCCGCGTTCATCATTGGCGTTGGCGGGATTCAGCGGCGGGGAGACGCGCGATCGAAGGTCCAGCGCCGCGTCGGGCAGCAACGTCCCGTTCTGGATGACTCGCAACAGCCCGTTCTGCTCGACGACGAACAGGCGGCTGGTGTCGCCCGGCGGGCTGATCGCGTAATCCGGCGCCGCCAGTCCCGTCGCCACCGGCTCCAGAAAAATCGCGATGTTCCCACGCGGGATCGACGGCAGAACATCCTGCGACTGGGCGTGAACCAGAGTGCTCAACGATGCGATCCACAGAACCGCGGCCAGACAGACGGCAAACGCCATCCTCGCTGCGCCGCTCGCGCCGGTGCGATGGAGCATGATCCGCCTCCTTCATCTCTGAAGCGAGTACCGAGTTGTGGCTGTCACTGTGGAAAACTGTCGATGTGTCGCCGCTTATTCCCCGTTCTTGCACAAATCTCCAGAACAGCGCGATCTGAAGGCCCGCGATCCGAGCGTGCATCACTCCCCGGGGTCCGTCTGCGGCGCCTCCTGAGGCGGTGTCGTTGTCGGCGGGTTCCCCGGCGTCCAGGTTTTATCCCGCTTCGCTTCCTTCAGCGCACGGCGCAACAGGTACTCGATCTGTCCGTTCAGACTCCGCAACTCGTCGTTCGCCCAGCGCTGGACCGCCTCCAGCACTTGCGGGTCAATGCGAAGAAGAAATGCTTTACGTTGAGCCAAGGAATCCAAGGATGAAGGATGAAGGATGAAGCACGAGCCGGAATCCAAAATCTGGAAATGTGTCAAACCCTGCGCTTCATCCCTCCGCCTTCAGCCTTCCTCATTGATAGATCGTTCCCGTATTGATCACCGGCTCGGCGGCATGCTCGCCACAAAGCACGACCAGCAGATTGCTGACCATGGCCGCCTTGCGGTCCTCGTCGAACTCGATCACGTGTTTCTGCTTGAGCATCTCCAGGGCCATGTCCACCATGCCGACGGCGCCTTCGACGATGCGTTGTCGAGCGGCGATGATGGCGCCGGCCTGCTGCCGCCGAAGCATCGCCGCCGCGATCTCCGGCGCATACGCCAGGTGTGTGATTCGCGCCTCGATGACCTCGACCCCGGCGCGGGAGAGCCGATCCTGAATCTCCCGCTTGAGCTGTTCGGCGATTTCGGGGGTGTTGCCGCGGAGGCTCTTGACGTCCTCCTCGTGCGCATCATAGGGGTATTGCGTCGCCAGGTTCCGCAGCGCCGCCTCCGTCTGCACGTGCACGTAATTCTGGTAATCATCCACTTCAAACGCCGCTTCCGCGGTGTCCACCACCCGCCACACGACCACCGCCGCGATCTCGATCGGGCTGCCGTGGTTGTCATTGACCTTGAGCTTGTTGCTCTCGAAGTTGCGGATGCGCACCGAAATCTTCTTCCTGGTGTAGAAGGGGTTGGCCCATTTCCACCCGGCCTGGCGGACGGTGCCGACGTACTTGCCAAAAAGCTGAAGCACTTTGGCTTCATTTGGATTGACGATGAACAGCCCGGCAAACAGGAACAGATCGATCACCCCGAGGATGATCAGCGTGACCGCGATGGGTTTGGAGTCGTGCCACCAGTACAACCCCAGACCCAGCAACACTGCCACGATAAAGAGGATGGAGAACGCCACGAACCCCGACGCCACGGCCAGTTCTCGTTCGCGGATCATGAAAGCTCCTTGCTTGTTATCAAAGTGATATCACTTTAATATCGAGCTTTCGAGAATGCAACAGGATTCCATTCCGATTTTGCCAAATCTATAATTCCGCGTCAGATATGACCGTCTACGAAACCACCAACCACAACACGATCTATCACTGGGCCACGAGCATGGGGCTTTGGCCGGCGTGTGTGCGGGGGCAGCCGGACCGGATCCGGCTGGGCGGAGATGAGTTCGCCGCCGAGCAGGAGGATCTTGAGCCGATCGAGTGGTGGCGATGGTTTCAGGAATTCGATCGCAGGCAGTTGCAGCTCGTCTACGATCCGAGTAAGGGGTGGTTCACGCTGGCATCGCGACTGGCGCCAAGCGGCAGTTGAGGCGCGCCTGACACGGGATCGATAGGATCTACAGAATCCCGCGGCTGCGCGCGCTACGCCGCGACGTAGCGCAGCGCAGCCGCGGGATTTGTCGGGTCTGATCCCCGCATCCGATCACGACACCCCATCGTCGTCTCCCACCAGCGGCGCGAAATGCTCCTTCCAGTACTCATCGGCGCGACGCTGGTTCTCCGCAATCCACGCCTCCAGCCATGCATTCAGGTTCATCGTCCCGTTGCCGGTCGGGCGCGCCGAAAGCCTCACCGGAACTCGGATGATCTTCCCATCCCGCAATACCAGAAACGTAATCGTCTGATCCGCGCCGACCGCCTTGATCACCTCAGCGAACGTGCTGGTGTTGACCGTGCCCTGCTGGCCATGCTCGACGATGCCCTTGATCACATCCCCCTCACGCAGCATGCGGTAGGCGATGAACCCCGGCAGCCGCCTGACCACCGGCACGCCGCCGTCCTGCGGACTGTCCGGGTCTTCGGGTAACCAGCTCAATCCCAGAAACCCCGCGCCCGCCGGATCGGCCTCGTAGGGCACTGACGCGATGAACACGTGCGTAACGATGTCTCGCAACGCCGCGCGCTGACTGGGCCGCAACGGCCCGCCGGCCTGCACCACTTTGGCCAGCGTCGGCAGATCCTGGGCGCCCAGGTCCATCAACGCTTCGATGGCGCGCTCGCGAACCTGCGAATTGCTGTCGGCCAGTTGATCCAGCAATGTGCGGATCTGCTCGGCGGGCGTTGGCGGTTGCGGCGGCCGCGCCGGACGCAACTTCGGCTGCCCCAGCCCGGCATCGGCGCCGGCGGGTTGAGTGCTCGGCGAGTCCACTGCCCCGGGCTGCGCGATAACAGCACGCTGCATCGCCGCCAGCCCGACTACCCAACTGATGCACACCACATTGAACTTCCGGCGAATGGATGCCATGCGGCACGCGTCCCCAGCCGTGGCACGCCGCCATCCCCGCCGCCGCTGGCTCATCCCTCGGCGGTTTCGATCAGTCGTTCGGCGGATCGCTGTATCCATGACACCTTCCGCTGCACCATCTGCAGGAACGCCAGACCTTCCAGCCGCCCGAACTGCCCGGTGGCGGCGATAGGGAATACCGCCTCGGCGATCAGCGCCTCGATCATCAGCCACGGCAACGCCCGGATCTCCGCCTGGCTCAGCAACGCCACCTCATCATAGCCCCGCAGGAAACGCCGGAAGCGGCTCTCGTCCAGATAATCCGGCCACTTGCTCACGTCCTCATCCCCGCCGATGATCGTGAACTGAAGCGCGCCGTTGGCGATGTCCAGAATCCGCGGCAGCAGCCTGGCCGAGTCGTAATCGATCACCGCCACCACGTGGTTATCCCGGTACAGCATGTTCCCGGGGTGCCAGTCGGCATGGACGATCTGCCGCGGCCAGTTCTCGATCCCCAGTGCCTCGACCGTCTCGGCCGCGTGCTTGTAGCTGCGGAGCAGGAAATCCAGCATCTTTTCCACCTCCGCCGCGCCGCCGCCGCTGCGCGAAAGGATCTCCGGGATCGCGCGCAGCCCCGTCTCCACCGACGGAGTCATGTGATAGCTGCCCGTGGAGGGCTGCCAGTCTGACTTGAATGTCTCCAGCAGTTTGTGATACAGCGCCAGCACGCGTCCGGCGTCGAACGTCGCCTCCAGTGTCTGCGGATACGCCTGCCCGGGAATGTACTCGAACAGCTCGTAGATCGATCCCCGCCACTGGAGCATCGAATTGTTCTCTTTGCGCGTGCCGATCAGATGCGGCAGCGGGAACTGCTTGGCCGCCAGGTGCAGTTGGATGGCATGACAGAACGCGACCTTGAACGGGTCATCTTTCCCGCGGGCGCGGCGCTTCAGCAGGAACTTGCCCTGTTCCGAGATGATCAGCACTTTGGGGCTTTTGCGCGATCCCCGGGGGTACTCGACGATCGAGTCGATCACGCCGATGTCGTAATGCGAAAGAACAATCGGCAACTCCTCCATGCCGAAACGCTCGCGCTTTCCCGCGAGCCGTTGCTGATGCGTCCCGGAGGAGGTGACATTCCCCACACTGTCGCTGGCGCTGGCACTGGGCTCCATGATGCGTCGTGATTATCAGCAAGAGTACACGATTCCGCCCAAAAATGCATGGCAAGGTGACTAAGTGGCCAGGTGAGCCGGTGAAAAAGCGAGAGCAACGGATTTCACGCGCGGGTTTGTATCACGTTGTCAGTTCTCACTCTGCCACTAAATCACGCCTCACGACGTCGCGCGTCCCGCCTGGAGCAGCGTCAGAGGCTCGGTCTTTGCCACATGCACCGCCGGCCAGGCACTTGCCAGCACCGACACCAGCATCACGACGCTTACCCCAACCACGATTGTCACCCAGGGCACGACCATCGGAGGCGCAAAGCCCAGGAACGACTTCCACGCCAGCCGGGCGTTCAGCGCCATCTCGAAGCCGGCCCCCAGCCCCAGCACGATGCCCACGACGCCGAGCATGACCGCTTCGGCCAGCACCAGCCGCAGGAGCTGCCCGCGCGTCACGCCGATGCTCCGCAGCACGCCGAACTGCCATCGCCGGCTGCGGATTCCCGCCATCACCGTGTTGGCCACCCCCAGCGACGCCACCGCCATCGCCGCGTATGCGATCGTGCTGACCAGCATCAGCAGCCGCTTCATACCCTGCTGGATGCCATGCTTGATCTGCCGCACGTCCCCGGCCTCCAGTCCCCATTTGCGCAGCTCGCGTTTCATCTGCGTCAGCAGCGCTTTCTTTTCCACGCCCGGTACCAGGTTCGCCGCGAACAGGTGGATCCGCTCAACCCCGAAATACTGCCCGGCATCGTCCAGAGATCCGAACACGCTGGCAACCGTGCGCTGATCCAACTGCCGGCCAAGATCATGCATGCTGGCGATGACATCGATGCCCGGCGACCAGACCACGCCCGCCACCGTGAACTCCACCACGCCTTGCCCGGTCTTCAGCGGCAGCGTGCTGCCCACGCCCAACCCGCGCAGGTTCTTGTACTCCTGCGTGACGATCACGTGGCGCCCCAGCTTCAGCAGCCGCTTCGCTTCCTCCGCTGTGCCCTCGCGGAAGTCCAGCTCCATCATCTCCATCGCCTTGTCCGGATCGACGCCGAAGAACATCGTCGCATCCGGCAGAATCGCGGCGCCGGCGATCGCGAAGATGCTCGAGCCGAATTGCGGCGAGGCAATCGCGATCGGCATCAGCCCGCCCGGCTGAATTCCCTGCACCGCGGCGAGCCTGGCCTGTTCCTCCTGCGTCAAGCCCGGGCCGGAGAAGATGAACATGTCGGGAAACCTGTCGGGCAGTTTCCAGCTTCGGATGGCACTGGTCCCCTGCGTCTGCGTAACCACCAGCACCGCCAACCCGACCATCAGCGCCGCGCAGGTGCCGGCGGCGCGCCAGATTCCGCCGCTGAGCTGCTGGCGGAGCATCTCGACGCGCAGGAGGAACATCGGCGCGACAATCGGCGCCGCCACACGTTCCACCAGCCAAACCACCAGCGGCGCCAGCAGGAAGAATCCAAGCATGACTCCGCCGATCCCGACGATGAAGTGTCCGTAAAACTGCGCGTTGCGATCGATGGGCAGTGTCAGCAGCAGCGGATCCAGACCGACCAACACCACGCCAAGGATTGCGGCGAAGATCATGCCGCGCGTTCGAGGCGGCAGGGCCAGCGGCGCCATCGCCTCCAGCGGGCTGGTGCGCATTGCCGCCCACGCCGGCAGAATGCTCGCCGCCAGCGCCGCGACCAGCGACCCGCCCGCCGCAAACACCATCCCACCGATGCTCATCACCGCCCCGGCACTGAAGATCCAGTCGAACCTCCAGGCCAGAAGCTTCATCAACATCATCCCGATCGGAATTCCGATGACCACACCCACCGACGCCAGCCAAAGCCCCTCGAGCACCACCAGCCATCCGAGCTGCCAGCGGTAAGCCCCGATGGCCCGCAGCATGCCAAGCGTGCGCTGCCGCTCGGCCACCCCCATCGACAGCGCGCTGAAGATGATGAACATTGCCGCCGCCATTGATACGCTGCCGCCCAGGTAGCTCATCACGTGCAGCCCCTGAACGTTCTCGTCCATCTGCTTACGGCTGTCGCTGGCGAGGCGAATCTGCAGCAGGGGATCGATCTCGGACAGCTTCCTGTTCCATCGCGCGATGAATGCCTGCTCATCAGCGCCGTGACGAAGATCGATCAGGATCCGACTGACCTGCCGCGGGCTGTGGGGCATCGCGAAATCCTGAAGCGTGCGCAGCGGCAGATAAACCGTTTGAATCGCCTGCGCGAGGATCGTCGGCTTGTGCACGATTCCCACCACCCGAAGCGTCAGCGTGCGATCCACGCCCGGCAGCATGAAGGTCTCGCCGATGCCCACGCCCAGGCGTTCCCTGGCCACCTGGTCGATAACCGCTTCGTTGGAATCGGATGAATTGAACCAGGCGCCTTCTTCCATCCGCAGCGCCTCGACGCGGGTATCCTGCGGGCGTCTCACGCCTACGACCTGCGCCGCTCGACCGCCGAGCGGTTGCCCATCGGCTCTTGCCAGGCTGCTTTCCAGTTCGAGCCGTCCGTCAACTGCTTCAACATCGGGGTCTTGAGCAATCTGATCGACGAGTGATTCCGGGATGCCGCCACGCGATTCGTGCCGCCGCGTCACCTGGGCGTCGGTCGTGCCGATGTATTGGGCGAGAAGCCGCTGCGCCGCGGCGTAGGCGGAGGCATACCCACTGGTGACCGCCACCACCAGCGCCACCGACAGCGCGATCGCCGCGATCGTCAATGCGGCGCGGATCTTATGCACGCGCAGGTTGGAGATCGCCAGTCGGTAGAACAACATCATGGGTGTTTTCACTGCGATCCCGCAGTCAACCGATACACGAGTCCGCGCTGCGTCTGGAACTCGATGTCGCCATCGCGTTGTGTTTGCACGCTCACCGCCTGGCCTTCGCCGCTGACCTTCAGCGGCGCGCCGGCGCGCACTCGGCAGACATTGCCCAGTGTCGAGCGAATCGTCGCTTCTTTCAGCTTGCCATCGTTCCAGTTGATATCGACTTCAAATCCGCCGCGGGCACGCAGGCCCCGCACGCTTCCGTCCGGCCAGGCGCCGGGCAACGCCGGCAGCAGGTGGATGAACCCGCGGTGGCTTTGAAGCAGCATTTCCGCGATGCCGGACGTTCCGCCGAAGTTTCCGTCGATCTGGAAGGGAGGGTGTGCATCGAAGAGGTTGGGGTAGGTTCCGCCGCCCCTGGTTGCGCCTTCCGTGGTGAATGCCGGCGCCAGCAGATTCTTCAGCAGGGTATGGGCGTGATCGCCGTCAAGGAACCGTGCCCAGAAGTTCACCTTCCACGCCATCGCCCAGCCGGTTCCGCCGTCGCCGCGATATTGCAGAGAAGTTTTGGCCGCCTCGAACAGCTCGGGAGTTTCGGGGGTGATTTCGTCGCCGGGGAACACGCCCCACAGGTGCGATACATGGCGATGCTGCGGGTCGATGCCCGGGGCAAAGTCCCTGTCTTCCAGCCACTCCTGAAGCTGTCCGCGGCTGCCGATCTGGTTGGGCGCGATCTGCTCTCGCAACTGATCGAGCTGCGCCGCGAAGTCGCCATCGACGCCGAGAATCCGTGCCGCCTCGGCGGTGGCGGCAAACAGCGCGCGGATGATCTGATGATCCATCGTCGGCCCCATGACCAGCCCGCCGTGCTCGGGCGAGTTCGACGGTCCGCTGATGAGCCAGCCGGACCTGGGATCTTTCACCAGCGTATCGACGAAGAACTCCGCCGCCCCTTTCATTGCCGGGTATGCGCGCTTCGCGAGGAACTGCCTGTCGCCGCCGAAGCGGTAATGCTCCCACAGATGCATGCACAGCCAGGCGCCACCCGTCGGCCAGATGCCGTGGTTCGAGTTGTTGATTGGCGCCGTGCCTCGCCAAAGATCGGTGTTGTGGTGCAGCACCCAGCCGCGCGCGTTGTAATGAACTCTGGCGGTGCGCGCCCCGCTGATCATCAGGTCCTCGATCAACGCCCACAATGGCTCATTGCACTCCGGCAGGCTCGTCACCTCGCTCGGCCAGTAGTTCATCTGGAGGTTGATGTTCGTGGTCATCTTGCTGCCCCAGGGCGGGTTGGTTCTGTCGTTCCAGATTCCCTGGAGGTTGGCGACCTGATCGCCCGGACGGCTGGAGGCGATCAGCAGGTATCGTCCGAACTGAAAGTACAGCGCCGCCAGTTGCGGATCAGGCGTGTTCACGAAATCGAGCAGCCGCTGGTCGGTCGGCTTGTGAATCGCGTCGCTGCTGCCCAGGTCGATCGCAACGCGCGCAAACAGCGGCATGTAGTCATCAAGATGCCGGCGGCGCAGCTCGTCGTACGTCCGGCCCGCCAGCTTGCTCATCACCTCTGCATTGCGGGCGGATGGATCGCCGCTGAGATCCTGGAAGCTGACGAAGTTGGTGGCGGCGACCAGAAGCAGCGTCGCGGCATCGGCGCCTTCGACCCTGATCGCGCCATTCTCGACGCTGGTTCGCCCGCCCTCGACAATCGCCTTCAGCCGCGACTCGAACCGCATCTGTCCGTTTCTCACCTGAGCGGACATCACCAGCTCATCCGACCGTCCGTCGGTCGGGCGAGTGGTGGGGGAGGCGTGAGGCGTGTGCATCGTCACGGCGAAGCTCACGCAGCCGGGTTTGTCGGCGCTGATGCGCACCACGATCGCCTGATCCGGGTAGCTTGAGAACACCTCGCGCGTGAAGCTCACGCCCTGGGCTGTCCTGTAACTGACTCGCGCGATCGCCGTGCGAAGGTCCAGGCTCCGCCGGTATTCAAGAACCTCCTCGTGGCCGGGGAAATCAATGTACACATCTCCCACCGGCTGATACGACGACTGTCGCAGCGGAACGCTCATGAACCGTTCCATCGCCAGTGCCTCGGCCTCCTTCTGCTTGCCCTCCCAAAGCAGTTGTCGCAGCGTTGGCAGGACCTCGGCGGCGCCGGGGTGCGAATAATCGCGGGGTCCGTCAGTCCAGAGCGTGTCCTCGTTGAACTGAAGTCGTTCCCGCGCCGGGCCACCGAATACCATCGCCCCCAGCCGGCCGTTGCCCACCGGCAACGCCTCGATCCACTGCGTCGCTGGCTTGGGGTACCACAATTGCATCGGATTACGATCGGGGGGCGACTGCTGCCCCAATGCCGATGCGCTGATGACTCCCAGCAGAAGCACTGCAAGGACGACGTCCACTCGCCAGTCAGTTGAGCTGATCATGACCGACGCAGGATACCCCCGGCGAGTTTGGCTGGCCACTGGTCGGCGACTCGGCGGCGCCTCAAACGCAGCAGGCCCGCCTGTTGTTCAGGCGGGCCTGTCGCATTGGACCATCCGTGCGGTTCGAGCAAGTCAAGACGACCGGCTCGAATCAGTCGAACGGCAGCAGCACGTTGTCGTTGCCGTCGTAGGAGGACGAGAACGTGTTCTGAGTGGTGCCGCCGGTCATGCTGTCGAACCCGGTGGCAGAGGCGCGCCGCGTGAAGATGTGATCACGCTGCACGCCGCAGAACGGGTTGGACTGGAACTCGACGTGCCCGTCACCATACAGGACGTTCTGGCCGTCCTCGTCATGGTTGTTGCTGTTCGCCTGCTTCATGTCCTTGGCGGACGAAGTGCTGGTGACAGCCAGGACGTTGTCGTTGGTTCCAGTACCCGCCACGCCGGGGTTCATATCCGAGCAGACAGCAAACTCCGCGGTGATGGAGTTATTCAGCTTGAACCCGAAGGCGACGGCATTGGCGTCCGGATAGGGGTTCTGGTAGCTGTAGCTCAGCCACGTCGACGGAGACTTCCATGTGCCTAGCTGGGTCACATCGCGCCAGTTCACCCAGTTCAGGGCCGTGTTCGACCCGCCGCCGAAGTCCCACTTCTCAGCATTGCTGCTGGGGCAGGTGAAGACCTCGGATGTGATCTCCTGGGTGCGGAGCAGCAGGTACAGCGCCGCCGACACGTCATTGTCATAGGGGCGATTGGTGGCGCCCAAACCACCCGTGCCGGCGAATGGGTCCGAACCACCACCGGTTCCCCACGTCGGAACGCACACGCCCGTCGACGGCGCGGAGTACATCGTCCGCGGATAGGCGCCCCTGTTCTCATTGCTGTAGAGCAGGATCGCCTGGCCAATCTGCCGGAGGTTGGAGGCGCACTTGACGCGGTTGGCCGTCTCGCGCGCCCGGTTCAACGACGGCAGCAGGATCGAGATCAGCAACGCGATGATGCCGATCACGACCAGCAGTTCCACGAGGGTAAAAGCCCTCGTCCGATACGATCGCTTCATGGAGAAGCTCCTTTCACAAGCGTCGCGTCGGATCGTCGCCGTCGGCGGCATGAACGATGATAGAAATGAGTGCTGCGTTTGAGTCCCATTGGGCGAGACTCGGACGACCGCCGAGCTGGACTTTCTTCCGCGACCGACTCAGGAATGTAACCCCCGGCGACCGCCGCCGGGGCATGTTGCCTTTTTTGCCTCCTGTGATTTGGGCACGTCACCGTGCGCTGGCGGTCTGGCAAGGCCCCGCATCCGCCGCCCGTCCACAGTGGCAAGTTCCTCCGCTTTCAGGGGCTGTGGACGGCCAAACCCTGCAACCATCCCAAAGTATCGCGATCTGCGCTGCCCCGTCAAGCAAAATCCGCGTAAACGACAAGGCCAAAAAGACCGGCACTTCGCCGTTCGCGATGCGACCGACTGCCCCGCGTTGCCGGCCGCGACCGTGGCGCAGTCTCAGCGCGGCTCAGCCCTCCTCCAATGCCGGCGGGAAACGCCTGCCGCGACGCTGGATCTGCCTGAGTCGGTCGATCACCAGCGGCGGAAGCACCGCAGACAACCTCTGCAAGTCCCCCCCGAGCGCCACCACCTGCCGGATCAGGCTGCTGCTGGTCAACGCATACTGGTCTCCGGTCATGATGAAGACCGTCTCCACGCCCCCAACCACGCGGTTGGCCAGCGCAAGCTGAAACTCGTATCGCAAATCTGAGACATCCCGGATGCCTCGCAGGATTGCCGTCGCCCCCATCTGCTTGACAAAATCGGAAGTCAGCCCGGTGTACTTCATCACCCGCGTTCCGGCCACGTTCTTCAACAGCTCGCGGATCATCTGCTCGCGCTCGTCGAGGGAAAAAAGCTCGCGCTTGTCCGGGTTGGTTCCGACGGCCACGATCAGCTCGTCGAACAATCGCACGCCGCGACGGATCACGTCCAGATGACCGTTGGTGATCGGATCAAACTGCCCGGGGAAGACCCCGATTTTCGGCGATGGCGACGCGTGGGTGTTGGGCATAGTTCTGTCTAACGTACCTCGGCGGAGCCGCAGCTCCAACCGCCGGTCCTCTGTCTCGCCTGCCGTCCAGACGCCGCGATCATCGCGGCCGGCAGTAGCATTGGCAGCAGACCCGGTTCCGGAATGACTCGTGCCGCACTGACTTGGACCACATCCAGATAGAAGCTGACGCCCTCACCGGCGGAGACACGGAAGTCGGCGCCATTGTTCTGGCGGTTGCCAAAATAGGCGTCGTCAATATAGAAGGTGGCTTGTTTCCACGTGTCCTTGTTGCCCAGCGTCACAGAGCCGGCGACCTTATACGCGCCGCCGTCGATCGAGTCGTATTGCAGCGTCAGTGTGCCCGTGCCCAGGTCGTAGTAATCAACATCGATGATCACCACGGGACGACCGCCCTCAAAGGCGAACGAGTCGTTCACGTCGAAGTAGATGTAGTAATCGCCCCCGGCAGGGTCACTGTTCCTTCGACATCGACGACCAGCCCTGGTGTCGGCAGTGGTGTGCCCGTCGGCCACCTCAACCCGCCGCAGGCCATCGGTGATATCTGTTGTGCTGAGATTCACCGAGATCATTTCCGGCGCCGGATGCGCCGCCGTGTAATCGTGATACGCCTGCCACGAAGGCTTGCGGCTTTCATCCTCGCGAAGCAGTCCCCATTTCTCCGTGCCGGCTCCGCCTTCCCAGATCTGGTACCAGAAAAACTTCTTCACCCACGGTCTGGAAGCGACACCCGCCAGCATCGCCGTCAGGTACTCACCCTGTTTCTGCTCAGTCATCCCCGTGGCGTCGGAGCGGAAGCCGCTTTCGGTGATCCAGATCGGCTTGTTGCCATACCCGAGATTCACGATGGTGTTATGCATCGCATCCATCGCGCTCAATCGGCCCGAGGGGGTGTCGCGGCCGTCGTACTGATGAAAACTGATGATGTCGATTTTGTTGCCCGCCTGCGTGAGGACTTCTGTCATCCAGGTGCTGGCCGGGCCGGCACTGGAAAGCTCCGGCCCCAGCACCATGCAGTCGGGATCGGCGGCGTGTGCGGCGTCGGCGCCCACCTTCAACAACTCGATGTACTGGGCCCTGGTGCCGGCCCAGAACTGCGACAGGTTCGGCTCGTTCCAGATTTCCCAGTGCTTGATCGATCCTTTGTATCGACTCACGCAGGCATAGACGTAGTCATACCAGTCCTGAAGGTTCGCTGGCGGACTGTTGGCATTGCCGCTGGCCGAGGCCCACGCGGGCGTATACCCGAGGCTGGCGTAGATCTTCAATCCACGCGCGTTGGCCTGGGCAACAGCGTAGTCCTGCACCGCCCAGTTGTAGCTGCCCTTGCCGGCGGATTCGATGCTCCGCCACGAGAAGTCGTATCGTCCCCAGACGATGTTGGCCTCCCGCATGGCGTCGAATCGGTTCGGCGAAGGGATGAACGCAACCACTCCGTAAGGGGAATTGGGTTGCACGGCCAGCGCCGGTGCAGTTGCCAGAACTGATGCCACTGCAACCAGGCCGAGTACGGCGTAAGGGCCGAGTGCTACCCCGCGCATGAGTCATCTCCCGCTCGGACTGGCGGATCATTGCCCGACGCCCCGGCAACCAGTATACCCGCCGGTTCACCCCCCGAGCCAGTTGAATCGGCCGTGCCCCGGATGCAAACCACTTTGCGGTATCTGCTGCACCATCCGCGTTGACATTTGTTCCCGGATCAGTGACATCTTCGCCAGTCCCATGGGCCGCAACTTCCGATTTCGCCTGGCCGTGCTCTTCTGCGTTTTGCTGGTGTTTGGACGCATCACGACGCACGAGTTTACGACCTGGGACGACCCGGCCACGATCTATGAGAACCCCGCCCTCAACCCGCCGACTCTCAGCAAGATCGCGCGATACTGGACCGCCTGGGGCGCTTCAGCGCCCTACGGGCTGTATGTGCCGCTGACCTACACACTATGGGGTGCGCTGGCGGCGGTGGGGTATCTGGATCAGCCCGACCCGCGCGGCATTCGGCTGAATCCCTGGGTCTTCCACGGCGCCAGCGTCGCGCTGCATGCGATGACGGCGATCGTCGTGTTCGAGCTGCTGCGGCGACTTGCGACGAATCCTTCGGGCCATACACAGACTGACGACCGTCTATCCTCCTCTCCCAGTACTCCGGGGCAGGGCAGGGGTGGGGGTTCTGCATCGAAGACAAGAGGCTTTTGGACCGCGCTTGGCGACCCTCAATCTGGCCCTCTCCTGGCGTACCGGGAGAAGGAATCGAACCCATGGCCGGCGTTCGTCGGCGCCCTGGGCTTTGCGCTGCATCCGGTGCAGGTCGAGCCGGTCGCCTGGACCAGCGGCATGAAGGACCTGCTCTGCGGGCTGCTGGTGATGACGGCGCTGTGGCAGTACGTGAGCTTTGCCCAGACCATCGCAACCGACACGGCGCAACGCCAGCGCAGGCGCTGGCACTACGCCCTGGCGAGCCTGGCGTTTGTGCTGGCCCCACTGGCCAAGCCCACCGCCATGATCACTCCGCTGCTGGCGCTGATTCTGGATGTGTTTATCCTGCGTCGCGGCTGGCGAGCGGTCGCGCTGGCGCTGGGGCCGTGGTTCGTCTACGCGATCCCCGTGATGCTGTGGACCAAGGCGGCGCAGCCGGCGATCGGCGTGCCCGTGGCTCCCCCGTGGGCTCGCCCGCTGATTGCGCTGGACAGCCTGGCCTTTTATATGGCGAAAATAGCACTTCCGATCAATCTGGGAGTGGATTACGGCCGCACGCCCATACGAGTCCTGCACGATGGTTCGCTGTGGTGGACGTGGATCGCGCCGGTGACACTTGGGCTGATCCTGCTGGCCCTGCGCAACAGGTGGCTGCTGGCGGCGGCAGGCGTGTTCGTCGCCGGCGTTGCGCCCGTATTGGGCTTGACTCCGTTCCTGTTCCAGTACTTCTCCGGAGTCGCGGATCATTACCTGTACATCTCGATGCTTGCCGTGGGGCTGGCGTTCGCCAGCCTCCTGGCCGGCCAGTACCAAAACCCCCTTCGTCGCCGCGCTGTCAGCAGCACTTGTGCCGCGATGCTGGTGGTCTGGAGCATCCTCAGTTTTCGCCAGGCCGGGTTCTGGCGCGACGACGTGGCCCTGTGGGAGCGCGCCATCGCCGTCAACCCGCGCAGCTTCCTTGCCCACAGCAACTACGGCGTGGTGCTGTTCCGACAGGGCGATCTGGCGCGCGCCGAGGCGCTGTTCCGCAAGGCGATCGAGCTGAAGCCCGACTACGCGACCGGCCACGACAACCTGGCGCTGGTGCTGATCCAGACCGGCAGGGAAAATGAAGCCATCGAGCGAATCGAACGGGTGCTGGAGATCTCGGGCCAGATGCCCCCGGCCCTGCGCCCGCGCCTGGACAAGGCACATAACCTCTTCGGGCAGGTGTTGATGCAGCGCAACCGTCCGCGCGAGGCCGCGGAGCATTTCCACGCCGCATTGCGGCTCAATCCGGGCTTTGAAGAAGCCAGACAGAACTTGGCGCGGGCGGAACAGCTATTGCGCGGCCTGGGCACCAGCCCCTCCAATTAGCATTTGTCGGATGTAAAGGGGGCCTCACAAATTGCTGATGCGGATCGGCTGGCCCCGCAGCTTGATGACATGCCACGTGCCTCACGCGCCGTCGCGGCCGGGGGCCTTCTACCACGTCCTCATCCGCGGCCGACCCTTCGGTTCCGAGCAGTGTTCGGCTCAGTTTCGATCCCGCCTGCGCTGACGCGCCCTACTTCCGTGCGGTACGCGCGAACGGGTCGAGACGGAGCGGGCATTTTGATTTATCGATTTTCCGCTTGCATTATCGTTTAAATCGGCATTATTATCCTCACGTCATTTCCTGTTCCGTACATCGCGACGCGGCTTGGCGCGTTCGTTTGCTTCTCGGGCGTCTCATCTCGCGAGGTGCTCCATGTGCGTCCGGCGTGCTCCTGATGCTTCTCGCTCCCATGGCTCTCCGCCCGCGTTCACCCTGGTTGAACTCCTCGTGGTCATCGGCATCATCGCCGTCCTGATCTCCATACTCATCCCCACCCTTGGCAAGGCCCGCGCCGCGTCCACTCGCACCGTGTGCCTCAGCAACCTGCGGCAGCTCGCCTCGGCGTGCGTGCTGTATGCGACCGAGAACCGCGGCTCGATTCCGCCGAACAACGGCCCATCGCTCAATCAGTCGCAGACCTGGGAGGTCTGGTTCGATCCGAAGACCACCGGTGGCGTGCGCCCGGCACGCGACGGCTACATCGAGAACTGGAGCGGCATCGGTATCCTGTTCGTCCGCCGTTACATCAGGGAACCCACCGCCTTCTACTGCCCCGGGCAGGTCATCCCGCTGCTGACCTATCCCACAGGCTGGGAACACGACAAGCGACAGCCGATCGGCTACAAGGCCATCGGCTACATCTACCGCATCTTCGGTCAGGCGCAGCCTCCTCATATCAGCGTGCAGGACGTGAAGGCGATTCAGGGGATGAAGCTCGGCAAGATGAAAGGCACCCGCGCGCTGGCGATGGACGCGATTGGGCAGAACGACTGGGCGCCCAAGTCCGCCTGGCCTCACCGCAACCAGTACGGCATCTGCGTCGGCTACTCCGACGGGCACGCCAACTTTCAGTTGATGAACGAGAGCGACTACAAGCACACCTTCCAGATCCGCAACGCCCGCATGGGCGACATCTACATCTTCCGCATGTTCAAGGCGATGGATACACTGGACTTCACGGAAGTGCGCCAGCCGATCCCGACGAATTGAAAAAATGCCTACTCCCCGCTCGCGAATTGCGCAACAGCCGATCCCAGGTTTCGAAGAGGTCGAGACGCGTCCAACGGCGGCCAGGCAATGGCAGCCCATCTCCGACCGCAGGGTTCGCGTGGGCATCGTGGGCTACGGGCTTTGCCATTTCGGCGGGGCGTTCAGCTTTCAGGATCATCCGAACGTCGAAGTGGTCGCGGTGAGCGACCTGGATCCGAGCCAATGCGCCGCGCTGGCCAGGGACTGCCGCTGCGGGCGGACGTATCCATCACTCGAAGAACTGGTCAGGGATGACCGGATTGAGGCCGTCTTCGTCGCCACCGATGCGCCGAACCACGCCCGGCACAGCATCGAGTGCCTGAAACACGGCAAGCACGTGGCCAGCGCCGTGCCCGCGGTGTTCGGTTCGCTGGAAGACGCGGACAGGCTTTACGAGGCGGTGAAGCGCAGCGGGCTGAAGTACATGATGTTCGAGACTTCCTACTATCACGAAGACCTGCACGCGATGCGGACGATCTACCGCGCCGGCGGGTTCGGCAAGATCGTCTACGCCGAGGGCGAGTACTACCACTGGATGCCCCAGCCGTTGGGGTCGTTCAGGGGCTGGCGCGTCGGCCTGCCGCCTCAGTATTATCCGACGCATTCCAACGCGTACTACATCGGCGTCACGGGCGGGAGCTTCACGGAGGTGTCGTGCATGGGCATGCCCAGCGTTCTGGAACACCTTCGGCCAGAGAATAATGCATACCGCAATCCATTTGGGACGGAGGTGGCGCTGTTTCGCACGAGCGAAGGAGGAGCGGCGCGAATGGCGGTGAGCTGGGACACGCCGGGATTTCAGGGCGAGATGGGGCGCGTCCGCGGGCAGCGCGGTTCATTTGACGGAAAGTACCAGGGTCTGGATGAAGCAAAGTTGCCCGACACGAGCCGCCCGCCGCTGCCGCCGGGCGTGCAGCCCGGCTATCACGGCGGCTCGCACGGTTACCTGATGCACGAGTTCGTCAGCGCGATCCTCCAGGACCGCACGCCGCTGGTGGACATCGCACAATCGCTGAACATGACGGTGGCGGGAATCGTGGCGCATCAGTCGGCGATGAGGGATGGGGAATTGTTGAAGATTCCGCAGTATCGGATCTGATTTACGAATCCAGTCGCTCCAGATCAACTATCGTGGTAGAAATGTGGTGCCCATGACCACTACCGCCGAAGCATCACGTTCGCTTCTGCTCGATCCGGCGTTTATGGCCAGGCTTGATCAGCTCGACATCATGTCGCGCAAGATCCTTGCCGGGAAGCTGAAGGGCGAGAGGCGGAGCAAACGCCGCGGGCAGAGCGTAGAGTTTGCCGACTACCGCAACTACGTCGTCGGGGACGATCTGCGCTTCATCGACTGGAACGTGTACGCGCGGCTGGACCGGCTGTTCCTCAAGCTCTTCTTGGAAGAAGAAGACCTGGCGCTGTACGTGCTGGTGGACATGAGCAAGAGCTGCGACTATGGCGAGCCGAACAAGGCGCGGTACATCAAGCAGGTGGCGGCGGCGCTGGGGTACATCGGGCTGGTGAATTACAACCGCGTGGTGGTTGCCGCGATGGCCGAGGGCATCACCGCCGAGACCGGCGCCCTGCGTGGCCGGCGGCGGGTGGCGCAATTGATCGACTTCATCGACAGGCTCCAGCCGCAGGGCGCGTCACACTTTGCCAGCGCCTGCAAGCGATTCGCCCTGGCGCATCGGCAGAAGGGGGTGTGCGTTGTGCTCAGCGATTTCTTCGACAAGGGCGGCTACGAGAACGGCCTGCGCTACGTCGCCGGCGGAAAGTACGACCTGTTCTGCGTGCAAATCCTCTCGCCTCAGGAGATCGATCCGGATCTTCAAGGCGACCTCAAGCTCAAGGACATGGAAGACGCCGACACCGCCGAAGTCAGCATCACCCAGCCGCTGCTCAAACAATACAAGGCCAATCTCAATGCCTATTGCCTGTCGCTGAAGGAGTATGTAACCCGCCGGGGCGGAACGTATCTTTTCACCAGCACGGCCGTGCCGTTTGATACGCTGGTGTTGAATTACCTCCGTGAGCGCGGGCTGCTGGGATAGGGAAGGCGTCGATGACGAGTATTCAATCAGGGATCCGCGCACGCAGCTTCAGTACCGAATCGAGGCGTAGCCCATGAGTTGGCTTCCCCGCTTCCTGAATATCTGGCCGGCCGTTGTTGCGGCTGCGGTTGCCATCCCGGCGCTGCTGGTGCTCTATTTCCTCAAGCTCAAGCGACGCGAGCTGCCGGTCTCCTCAACGCTGCTGTGGAAAAAAGCGATCCAGGACCTCCAGGTTAACGCGCCGTTCCAGCGGCTGCGCAAAAACCTGCTGCTTCTGCTGCAACTGCTGCTGCTGATCCTGCTCCTGCTGGCGCTGGCTCGGCCGATCACCTTCTTCACTCCCGGAGCAGGGAAAAACACCGTTATCCTCATCGACCGCTCGGCGTCGATGCAGGCCGCCGACGTCGATGGCAGGACGCGCCTTGACGAGGCCAAGCGCCGCGCCAAGGCGGTTGTCGAATCCATGTCCCGCGGGGGCAACGCGATGGTCATCGCCTTCGATGACCGCGCCGAAGCCGTGCAGCGATGGACCAGCGACACTGTCGCACTCAAGAACGCCATCGACTCCATCAAACCCACGGATCGAAAGTCGCGGCTGAAACAGGCGTATCAACTGGCCGAGGCGCAGGTCAATTTCAACCCCGAGCAGCTTCGCGCCAACGTCGAGCCGCCGGATGTGTTTCTCTTCTCCGACGGCCGCGTGCTGGATGAATCCGAGCTGAGCATCAAGGGCAACGTGATCTACGAGCAGGTCGGCACCGAGCAGGCTGGCAACATCGCGATCGTGTCACTCAGCGCCCGGCGGAACTATGAGCGCCCGACCGAAGTGCAGGTCTTTGCGCGGTTCGCCAACTACGGCCCGGAGCCGGTCAACGCGGATGTGGAGCTGTGGGTTTCGCCGATCGACCCGGCCAATCCTTCGACCGATTCGTTTCAGAACCGCGGCGCCGCGGTCGTCAAGCTCGTTCCCGAACGCTGGGACGAGCAGAAACGCACCGAAATGGAAAACCAGGGCGTGGTTGCCAAGGACAGCGTCGAGTTTACGCTCGAATTGACGACGGCGGCGGTGATCCGGGTCGAGCAGAAGCTCAAGGCCGGTGACATGCTGCCCGCCGACGATGCCGCCCAGGTCGTCCTCCCGCCCCCGAAGATGCTGTCGGTGCTGCTGGTCAGCGACGGCAACTATTACCTGGAGCGGGCGATCCACAGCCTGAATCTGAAGGATCCGGCGATCGTTGCGCCCGGGCAGTACGAGGCGAAGATCCCCACTGACTACGACGTGATCATCTTCGACCGCTACTCGCCGAAACAGTTGCCGCCGTCGGGCAATTTCCTCTACTTTGGTAGTCTGGGGCCGGATCTCAAGCTCAAGCCGGTGACGGAAAACAACGTGCCGGTGATGCTCAGCGAAGTGGGTGTGCTGGACTGGAACCGCGACCACCCGATCCTGCGGCATCTTTCGCTGAACAGGCTCTACGCCGCCGAGGCAATCAAGCTCGACGTACCGGTCGAATCGGAGGTGCTGATCGAGGGGACCAAGGGGCCGCTGGTGGTGCTGCATCGTGAGGGGCGAAGCATGCATCTGGTGGTGGCGTTCGATGTGATGCAGAGCAACTGGCCGCTGCGCGTCAGCTTCCCGATGTTCCTGTACAACTCGCTTCAGTTCATGGCGCTGGGGGCGGAGATGAACGTGCGGCAGTCGCTGGAGCCAGGCGCCACGCCTCGCATCCCGCGGGCCAATCTTCAGCGGGTCGATGCGAACCTCAAGACGATCCGCCTGAACGGCCCGGGCGTGTCGCGCGAGCTGGGTATTCCCGACAGCGGGGACTTTGCGCTGCCGCCGCTGGATCACGTCGGCGTGTATCGCCTGGATCCGATCATCCCGCAGTTCGAGCGCATAGCGGTGAACCTGCTGGATGAGAACGAGAGCAATCTGCTGCCGGTGAGTGGCCGGGCGCCCGGCAACATCGGCCAGGCCATCGCCTCGACGGGTGGGAAGTCCAGACTGGAGCTGTGGTGGTGGCTGGTGGCGTTCGGCGCGATCCCTTTGTTGCTGCTGGAGTGGTGGGTGTACACGCGCAGGGTGCATCTGTAGGGCAGGGATCTGCTGTCAGGTTGCCGCGCGGGGGTTGCGGTCGCGTATCGTCTCGATCACCGCAGCAGCCACCAGCCCGCAGCCAGAATCAGCGATTGCACAACGACGATCACGGTGACGGTGGGCAGCCAGTTGAAGGACTTTGAAGCATGGCTTGCCTGGCGGATGGCTGGCGGCCCGGCGGGCTGGAAGCGATGTTGCACCATCGCGATCACGAGGTTGGCGTCGAAGGGGCGGATGCCAAAGTGCCTGGCCCGTCGCAGCAGCTTCTGTCGCTGTGAAAAGCTGAGGATACCCTCGGAATCAAGGGCGGATTCGACTTCGTCGGCGAAGGCGACAAAGGCGGGGATGTCGGCCCACAGCGGGGGCGTGCGCCCGCGCCGGGCCGGCGCCACGCCGCCTGGTGGAAACGGCCAGTCCTGGCTTCCGGAGATTCGATTCGACGGGGCGATCACGCTGAGCAGAAGTGTAACCTCTGCCGGGCCGGCGCGTTGGGGAATTGAATGATCGCGACAGGGCACATCAGCCGTGTCGCTGTCGTACCGCGCCGCCGGTAGCGGTTATGCCGGATCTTCCGGTAGACTCCCACGCCTCAGGCCAATGACCAGGAACTGGAAACGAATGATCTGGACTGCGGTGGCGACACTGTTATGCGGGGTCGGCGCAGTCGCCTTGGCCGGATGGATCATGGTCCGCGGCACGCCCGAGTGGTACCGGCCCGGATCGCTGACTGCCGAGCAGCGCGAGGAGCTTGCGCAGCGTGCGGAGCGCAAGCTGGTGGGAGTGCAGAACGAGGTGGCCCGCGCCCGCGCCGCCGAATACGCCGCCCAGCATCACAACAGCACCCGGCCCGCCACCTCCGCCGGCCAGCCATTCGTCATCTCCTTCACCGACGACGAAATCAACGCATTCTTCGACAAGTGGTCGGTGTGGCAGAACGTCAAGCAGAGCTACTCGAAGTTTCTGACCGATCCACGGATCGTGCTGCGCGAGGGGCGAATGATTCTGGCGGGGCGATTGAACGACGTGGATGCGATCGCGAGCCTGCACTTTGAGCCGCGGATCACACCGGATGGACGGCTGGATCTGCGGCTGGTGCGCGTGCTTGCCGGCAAGCTGCCGCTGCCCGCAGGGGTCTTGGACAAATATCGTGATCGCTCGTCTCGTGCCCTGATGCAGCGGATGTCCCGCTGGCGGCAGAACGCGTCGATCGACTCCACCGGCATCGCCAACGCCAACGCCATCTCCGCGGCCATGGGGCAGGTTTTGATCGACGTGCTGCACAATCGCCCGGCAGATGCGGTGCTGTTCCTGCCGGTGATTGACCACGGCAGCATCCCCGTCAGGCTGATCGATGTGCGAATCGAGGACAATTCCATCACCCTGACGGCCGACCCCATGAACGCTGCGGAGCGTGGGCGGCTGCTTCAGTCGATCCGCACGGGATCACCGCTGGCCGCGGGCGGGGGTTGATGAACTGGCGTTGGCGCGTGGGCAGGCACGGAACGTGACGCAAGGGCTGTGTGTGTCCGCCACGGCGCGGGCTGTGAGCGGATGCAGCGCAAGTGCTGCCGGTGGCCGGGCAGGTCTTGCGCGGACTCGTGCACCGCGGGCCGGCGGTTGCCGCGCGAGATGACCGAGCAGCTCCGCACGATCTGACGCGAAAATACCCGAAAAAACAGGGCGAAACGCGATGCGACGGAGGCGCTGGGCCGGGTCTGCGGCCGGGAGCTGTCGCTGTGGCACGGGGCTTGTAATCAGAGGCGGTGCGACGCCGCGCCGCCTGCCGGTGGCGCCATCGGGCGTCGGTGCTGAATCGGGTCTGGGACGGACCACGGGCCGGCACCAACCGTGACGGATGATGGAGAGAACCAGAGGTTCATGGATGAACTCGAACGGGCGGCGGATGAGGCTGAGCACCGCGGCTTGCCGCCAATACAGCCTCCTGAAAATCGGCGGAGCCGATTCGGGCCGGATCACGGAGGATCCCACCCCGCCGCCCTTGCCGCGCCCACTCGCATACACCGAGCACGGGCGCCGTCTCGCCGATGAAGGAGAGGTCGCATGATTTACGGCCTGTACCTCTCGGCCACGGGCGTCCTGACCAGTTCGTATCGGCAGGACGTCATTGCCAACAACCTGGCCAACGCTCAGACCGTTGGCTTCAAACGATCGCTGGCGATCCTGCAGCAAAGACGCACCGAGGCGCAGCAGCGCGGCCTGCCGCCAGGCAGGTCCAATCAGTTGCTGGAAGGCATCGGTGGCGGGACGCTGCTGTCGCCGACACACGTCGATCACTCGCGCGGACAGCTCGAACAGACCAACAACAACCTGGACGTGGCGATCCACGGCCAGGGGTACTTCGCCGTGCGGGATGCTTCCGGCACCACCGGCCTGACCCGCAACGGACAGTTCCTGATCGACCGGGAAGGGTATCTGGTGCTTAATGACGACCGAGGCGGGCGACGTGTGCTGGATGCGCAGGGCCAGCCCATCGTGCTGGCCGGCCTGCCGCAGTCGCAGATTCACATCGCGCGGGACGGCGCGATCTCGGCTAACGGGCAGATCGTCGCGCGACTGAGGCTGTTTCATGTCCCGGATCCACAGCAGCTTGTGCAGCGCGGCGGAACGCTGCTGCACTACGCCGGCGGCGACGTGAGCAAACTGCCACAGGCTGATGCTCAGCTCGAATCCGGCTTTGTCGAAGGATCCAATGTCGATCCGATGATCGAGCTGACACAACTGATCAACGCTCACCGGCAGCTCGAGGCCAATGCCAATATGATCCGGTATCAGGATCAGACATTGGCAAAGCTGGTCAATGAAGTGGGCAAGATCGGATGACGGTCGTGATAACCACTATGGAGTGAATAGCCGCTGCGATGCAAATCCGCGATGTGGTTCATGAAGTTTGCAATGGGTTGTAGCAGTTATGGCGATTCAGGCACTTAATTCGGCGGCGACCGGACTTCGCGCGCTTTCAACGGCGATTGATGTCACGGCGAACAATCTTGCCAACGCCGAGACCACGGCGTTCAAGCGCAGCCGCGTCAACTTCGAAGACCTGATGTACGTGACGCTGAGGCAGCCCGGTGCCCAGAACTCCAATGGAGACATCACCCCGACGGGAATCTTCGTGGGGCTGGGCGTGAAGGTCAGCAACACCACCATCGATACCGAGCAGGGACCGATCGAAAACACCAACGGCCCGCTGGACGTGGCGATCCAGGGCAACGGATTCTTCAAGGTCTCCACGATCGATTCGATCGGCAATGGCCGGGCGTACACTCGCGCCGGGAACTTTGTGCTGAACAATGAGGGCGATCTGGTGCTGAACATAGGCGATGGGTATCGGGTCGATCCTCCGATCAATATCCCGCCGGGCAGCACCGAGATCAGCATCGGCCTGGACGGGCGAGTGAGTTATCTGCGTCCGGGTGCGACGACCCGCACGGAGGCCGGACAGTTGGAGCTTGCGCAGTTTACCAATCCGCAGGGCCTGAAGTTGATTGGCGGGAGCCTCTACATCGAAACCGAGGCGTCCGGTCCGCCGATCGAGTCTATTCCGGGTGAGAACGGGGCTGGACAGACACTCCAGGGATATCTGGAGGGCAGCAACGTTGATCCGGTAAAGGAACTGATCAGTCTGATCAAAACCCAGCGTGCGTTCGAGCTGAACAGTCAGTCTATACAGACGGCAGATCAGGCACTACAGACGATTGGGAACCTCAGGAGGTTCTGAGCATAAGGTATGAATGATGATGAACATCGGGTGCTCTTAATTGTTCGTCGCTCATTCTTGTGCCCTGATCGTTCGCGTGCGACAAGGAGGTCGCGATGATGTATCCGAATGGCCGGCCGCTGGGCAGGAAGCAGACGGTCCGGCTGGTGGTGTGCCTGACGATTCTGGCGTGGGCGACGCAGACGCTGCTGAAACAGTGGGGGTACGGCGCGGAGGTTGATGTCGCCGCGACGGATCCGGTTGAGAGCTTCGTGGCGCCGGCGGCGGGATCGGGGCTGCCGATCGGCGGCGGCACGCTGGAGATCCGATCCGAAGCCACGGTGGTCGGGCCGGAGGTGCGGCTGAAGCAGATCTGTCGCTGGTCCGAGCAGCAGCAGGCGTTTTTCGAGCCGATGGGGGAATTGGTGCTGGCGAGGCTGGGGCCGGAGGTGCCGTTCAAAACAATCTCGGTTCGCGAGATCCAGGGGATTCTGCGGGACGCGGGGGTGAATCTGGCGGCGATCAACTTCGCGGGGGCGACAAGCTGCACAGTGGCCCGCGCGGATGTCGAGTACGACCAGACCGAGGCTCTGCGACAGTGGATTCACGCCAGGGAAGCGGCCGCCGCGACGCAGCCGCAGGCGGATGATCAAACGCCGGTGGCGGCGCGCGCGGAGCGTGACCAGCCCGGTCCGTCATCGGCATCATCCAGCCAGGAGCCGGTCCAGACGCTGCGCGAATCGCTGATTGCTGACCTTGCGCGGCGACTGAATCTGTCGCCTGAATCGCTCCAGGTGGACTTTAAACCGCAGGACGAGAAGCTGCTGGCGATTTCAAAGCCGCTGTTCCGGTTTGAAATCGAGCCACTCCGTGCTCGCTCGCTGGGCAATGTGGCGTGGAACGTGACGATTCCCGCCGACGGCGGCGAGCCGCCGCGGACGGTTACGGTGACGGCGCAGGCGCGGGCATGGCAGAAGCAGCTCGTGGTCGCCAAACCGATCGCCGCCAGACAGGTGATTCGCGCCGAAGATCTGGTGGAACGCCGGGCACTGGTGGATCAGATCGAACCGGAAGCGCCGCTGTGCGCCGATCAGGTTGTGGGGCAGCAGGCCGCCAGGGAACTGAAGCCAGGGACCGTCCTGACAGCGCGGATGATCGATCCGGTGGAGCTGGCCAAGCCGGGACAGCTCATCACGGTCTCTTTGGATCAGGGGACGGTTCGGATCAAGACGGTGGCGCGTGCGATGGAAGGTGGCAGCTACGGGCAGACGATCCGGGTGAAGAACGAGACGACGCGGGAAGTGTTTCAGGTGGTGCTGACCGGCCCGCAGACGGCGACGATGAACCTGGCGTCGCCGATCGCATCGGCAGGTGATCGGAACTGACCGGCGTGACAGGTACAAACGCCTCTTTTACTGATGGCAGGGAAGCTACATGCTGCGACGGATATGCGTGCTGGGTTTGATCGCGACTTGCGGTTTGGCGCAGGCTCAGACTCAGTCCCAGCCGCGTCCGCAACCGAAGGCTCCATCGCAGCAGCCGCAGCCGGCTCAGGATTCTGCCGAAGCGATGCGTCGGGCCGGTGGATCGCTGCTGCGCGCCTCGGTGGCGGCGGCGCAGGATGCGAATCAGGCCCGGCTCGCGGACGTCAGTTTTTTCGCGGTGCCCGAGCAGCAGCCGCGGACGATTCGCAAGCATGATCTGATCACGATCATCGTCCGCGAGGAAAGCGAATACAAGTCTGAAGGCTCGACAGACCTGAAAAAGGAGGCGTCGATCGAGGCGCAGCTTGAGGAGTTCATCAGGCTGAAGCTGCGGAACATGGAGGTCGAGGGCGGCGCGATCGGCTCGACGCCGCCGGCGATCAAGGCCGACGCCAAGCGCGACTTCAAGGGCGAGGCGACGGTGGACCGCAGCGACCGTTTCGTGATGCGGGTGACGGCGGAAGTGATCGACGTGAAGCCTAACGGGAACCTGGTGCTCCAGGCACGGCAGCGGATCAAGACCGACGAGGAAGAGCAGATGTTCATTCTTTCCGGGGTGTGCCGTGCGGAGGATGTCACTCCCGACAATACTGTGCTGAGCACGCAGATGTTCGACAAGGAGCTGACCAAGACACACAAGGGAGCGGTGCGTGACACGACCAAACGCGGCTGGTTGCCGAAATTATTGGACGCGATCAACCCGTTCTAACCGATACAAGAGCAGGCAGCGGGCAGCAGGCAGCGGGGGGTGAAACAGCTCCTGGACATGCTGGCGGCTGCGGGCTGCCTGCTGGCAGCTTTCGAGGGCGGAGCCCTATGCGACGACGAGCTGGATGGATCGTGATTGGACTGCTGTGCCTGGCGAGCCGCGCCAGCGCCGTGAAGGTCGCGGACATCACGCGGATCGACGGACAGCGGACCAACGTGCTGACCGGCTTCGGGCTGGTCTATGGGCTGAAGGGGACGGGCGACGGGGGGGATTTCCTGCCTGCAATCCGTCCTCTGGCGGCGATGCTGAGCAAGTTCGCCGACAGCGCCACCATCGCGGAGCTGAATGATGTGAAGAACGTGGCGGTGGTGAGCCTGACGGCGACGGTGCCGAGCAACGGCGTGCGGGATGGGGACCGGATCGACGTTTACGTGACGAGCCTGGGGGCCGCGTCGAGCCTCAAGGGCGGTCGATTGTTTGTCACGCCGATGCAGGGGCCGGTGCCGGGCAGCGGGATCTTCGCGCTGGCCGAGGGCCCGATCGTGCTGGAGGATCCGAGCACACCCACGGTGGGGGTCGTCAAGGGCGGGTGCGTAATGGAGGCCGATCTTCCCGCCAAGTACATCGAGAATGACCGTTTCACGCTGATTCTGGACGATCCGGCGGCCAGTTGGACGACCGCTTCGACGATCGCCAAGATCATCAATGATGCGGGGGACGCGGATGAGGGGGAGGTGCTGGCGGTTGCGGTGGATCCGAAGAACGTGGTGGTGACGATCCCCAAAAGCGAACGCCAGCGTCCCGACAGCTTCATCAGCCGGGTACAGCGTCTGCCGGTGCCGATGCTGCCAACCGAGGCGCGCGTCACGATCAATGATCGCACGGGGACGATCATCATGACCGGGGATGTGGAGATCAGCCCGGTGGTCATCAGCCACAAGGGGCTGACGATCACGACGATCAACCCGCCGCCGCTGCCCACGCCGCGCTCGCCGGTGATCTCGAGCAAGGACGTGGTGGCCATAGACACGACGAACACAGGCGGCGCCAAGCTTCAGGACCTTGTCAATGCCTTGGATCAGCTCAAGGTTCCGGCGGCGGACCGGATCGCGATCGTCAAGGAACTGCACAAGACCGGGAAGCTGCACGCGAAGCTGATTGTTGAGTGAGCGGAAGTGGTATCACGAGCGTCCCGCTCGTGCGAGCGGCTCAGCACGGGCCGGACGCGCGTGAGACAGGAACATGAACCAGGTTTCCACACAACACGATCAGCTTGTCCACGCCGCTCGGGTGTGGGTGGCGCAAACGTTCTTCGGGCAGATGCTCAGGCAGATGCGCAACAGCCCGTTCAAGAGCGAGTTGCTGGAGGGAGGGCGCGGGGGGCAGGCGTTCGCCAACCAGCTCGACCAGAAGCTGGCCGAGCGGATGGCCGGCAGCAAAGCGGCGGATCGCATCGTCAACAGCATCGTCAGGCGGATCGAAGGTCGGGGCAGGATTCAGCACAGGTCAAAACCGAATGTCGCGGCAACTGATCGAGCAGCTTGAAGGGGTGCTGCAACTGCTGATCGACGAGCACAGGCGGATGCTGGGGCACGTCGAGTCGCAGCAGGCGGCGATGCGCGAACTGAAGGTGCAGGCCGTGGAAGACGCGACGCACCGCCAGGAAGCCAGCCGCATGAGGATCGCATCGCTGGAGACACGGCGGCGGATGCTCGTGCAGCAGATCGCCAGGCTCAACCGGCTCGATCCGCAGCACACGACTCTGGCGCAGATCGCGGAATTGTCCGGGCAGGGCGGCCAGCGGTTGCTTGAGCTTCGCGACGAACTGAAAGGGCTGATCAAACAGATCGCCGACCGCACGCACATTGCCGGGCGGCTGGCATCGGCGGTGCTGGGGCATCTGAATACGGCGATGCGGCTGTTCGCGGATGCGGTCGGACAGGCCGGAACGTACACCAAGCACGGCACCCCGCGCGTGCCGGGACGGATCGGAGTGATGGAAGCAGTCGGATGATCGAGTGATCAGTGGCCGGTGGTCAGTGCCGACCACGAGCGGCCACCGACGACTGATCACTGACCACTGACCACTGGCCACTATGTCATTAATCGGCGCGCTCAATATCGGCAAGACTGCACTGGCGGTGACGCAGGCGCAGATCCAGACGACCGGCAACAACATCTCGAATGCCGGCAACGCCGACTATACGCGCCAGGTTGCCCGCGCCACGCCCAACAAGGATCTTCTGGCCGGGCCGGGAATCTTCCTGGGCACCGGGATCAACCTGCAATCGGTGCAGCGGCAGATCGACGAGGCGCTGGAGGGGCGGATTCGCGGCAGCGTCTCCGACGACGAATCGGCCAACGTGATGCAGCAGTGGCTGGGACGCATCGAGTCGTTGTTCAACGAGCTGAGCGACCAGGACCTGTCAACCCAGCTCAGCACGTTCTTCAACAGTTGGTCAAACCTTGCGAACAAGCCGCAGGACATTGGCCTGCGGCAGGTGGTCATCCAGAACGGCTCGAATTTGGCGCAGTCGTTCAAGGATCTGCGGGCGCAGCTCGGGTCGCTTCAAAGCGACGTGGATCAGCGGACCGAGGCGCTGGTGAACAACGCCAACGCGCTGGCCGATCAGATCGCGCAGCTCAACGCGCAGATCATCCAGGCCGAGGGCGGCTCGGGCGGCACGGCCAATGCGCTTCGGGATCAGCGCGACGCCGTGCTCAAGCAGCTTGCCGAACTGATCGACATCAAGACGGTGCTCCAGGACAACGGCGTGATGGATGTGTACGTCGGTTCCGAGCCGCTGGTCACCGGCGACATCAACCGCGGCGTGGGGATGCGCAGGCAGAGTGTGGATGGCGAGCTCGAGACAGCGGTGATCTTCAGGCAGAGCGACGGGGCGATGAAGCTGTCGGCCGGACAGCTTGGGGCGCTGGGGCAGGTCCGCAGCACCATCGGCGAGGTGCTGGACCAGGTCGATTCGCTGGCGGCGAGCCTGATTTTCGAGCTGAACCGGATTCACTCCTCCGGGCAGGGGCTGGAAGGGATGACGACGGTTGTCGCGGACAACATCGTCGAGGATACGAGCGCGGCGCTGAACAGCCAGGCCGCGGGGCTGAAATTCACGGCGACAACCGGCAGCTTTGTGGTTCACGTGCGCAACAGGATCACCGGGCTGAGCAGCAGCACGCTGATTCAGGTGGATCTGGACGGACTGAACGGAAACGACACGACGCTTCAATCGCTGCAGGCGGACCTGGACGCGATCGGCAACATCTCGGCGTCAATCAGCGGCGGGAGGCTGTCGATCTCGGCCGACAGCTCGGATGTGCAAATCAGTTTCTCGCAGGACAGCAGCGGGGTCTTGGCGGCGCTGGGAATCAACAGCTTCTTCAGCGGATCCGATGCAGGCAACATCGCGGTGAACCAGACGATCGCCGCCAAGCCCGCGCTGCTGGCGGCGGCGCAGAACGGTGAGCGTGGCGACAACCAGACGGCGCTGGCGATCGCGGGGCTGGAATCGCAGGGGCTTTCATCGCTGGGCGGGGCGAGCATCAAACAGAATTACGAGGCGATGGTGAACGGCATCGCCACCAGCGCCGCCGCCGCCAGAACCAGTGCCGAAGCCACCGCCACGATTCGCCAGACGCTTGCGGCGCAGCGCGAGGCGCTCAGCGGTGTGAGCCTGGACGAGGAAGCGGTGAACCTGATGAAGCAGCAGCGTGCCTTTCAGGGCGCCGCCAAGCTCATCAGCGCGGTCAACGAGCTGATGCAGACGCTGCTGAACATGGCGTGACATTCAGGCTTGCGGTAGCAGATCATGGCCATCCTTCCGCTTCAACTTGCACGGGTGAGCAACCAGCTTCGCATCAGCGTGGCGAATTCCACCATTTCGCGCACGCAGTCGCAGTTGTTGCGGGTACAGAACGAGCTTTCAACGGGCAAGAAGCTCAGTGTGCCCAGCGACAATCCGGGCGATGCCGCCATCGCTCAGCAGATTCGCAAGCTGCTGGAACAGCGTCAGGCGTATGCACAGAACCTCACGCGCGCCGGCTCGCACCTGGGTGAGGTTGACTCAAGTTTGGGCGAGTTGAGCGAGCTGCTGCGTCAGGCACAGACGATCGCGTCGGCGAACGTCGGTTCGGACGTGACCCCCGAGCAGCGCCAGAATGCCGCCACTATCGTTGATGCGCTGTATCGCCAGTTGCTTGCGGTGGGCAACCGGCAGTTCGACGGCGTGTATCTTTTCGGAGGGGATCGCTCGACCGATCCGCCGTTTGTCGAGGTGGGCGGCGGGGTGCGGTTCGTCGGATCATCCCGGGTGCTGAGCAATACCTTTGACGAAGGATCGATTCTGCCGTTCATGGTGGATGGCGAGCAGGTGTTCGGCGCGCTGTCGTCGCGCGTGGAAGGGACGGCGGACCTGGGGCCGAGCCTGACGCTGAACACGCGACTGCGTGATCTGCGCGGCGCCGGCGGGCAGGGCGTGCGGACGGGATCGATCAGGATCGGCAACGGCTCGACCACGGCGATCGTGGACCTGTCGCAGGCGGACACGATCGGCGATGTGATCAATGCGATCAACGCGGCGGGCGTGGGGACGATCACGGCGTCGCTGTCGCCGGACGGAATGGGGCTTGAGCTCAGTGGCGGGGGCACGGACGACATCACAGTGACGGAGGTCGGCGGGGGGACGACCGCCAGCGACCTGGGAATCCTCCAGCCGATCGGCGCCGGGGCGGGCGTTGCCCTGGTCGGCTCCAGCGTGCAGGCACGCGTGACGGAGCTGACGCCGCTGGCGAACCTGCGCGGCGGCGCGGGGATCGACACGGCCGGTGGAATGATCATCACCAACGGCCTGATCTCCAGCTCGATCGATCTGAGCGGCGCGACGACGGTTCAGGATCTGCTCAACGCGATCAATGGCTCGGGAGCCAACGTGCGTGCCGAGATCAACGCCGCGGGGACTGGCATCAACATCTACAATCCCACCCAGGGCACGCGAATGACCATTGCCGAGAACGGCGGCACGACTGCCACCGACCTGGGCGTGCGAAGCTTCGGGCCGGACTCGAAACTTGCGGAGCTGAACCTCGGGCAGGGTGTTCGCGGCGTGCAGGGCAACGACATCCGGATCACCGATTCGGCCGGCGTGAGTTTTGAGCTGGACATTGATGGTCTTCAGACGGTTCAGGACGTGCTGGACGCGATCAACCTGGCGGCGACGGGGGCGGGGGCGGGCGTGACGGCGAGCTTTGCGACGGTCGGGAACGGAATCGTGCTGACGGACACGGCCGGCGGCGGGGGGGCGCTGACGGTCACGCCTGTAAACTTTTCCCAGGCCGCCGAAGACCTGGGGCTGACAGTTGCCGCTTCGGGCGGGGTGATCAGCGGCAGCGACGTGCATCCGGTGGAGCCGGGGGGAATCTTCTCAAATCTGATTCTGCTGCGCGATGCGCTGCGAAGCAGCGACGCGGCGGGGATCACCCGTGCGGCCGAGGCGCTACAGGCGGATTACGATCGCGTGGTGCAGATCCGCGGGCAGACGGGCGCGCGGATACAGGAGATCGAATCCCGCCAACAGCGGCTGGCGGACCAGAACCTGGCGACGCAGGCGTTGCTGTCGAGCCTGGAGGACACGGATTTCGCCGAGGCCGTTTCGCGCTTTCAGACGTTGCAGACGGCGCTTCAGGCGAGCTTGCAGACCAGCGCGCGGATTCTGGATCTGTCGCTGCTGGACTTTCTGCGTTGAGGCCGGAGCGCGGCACGGGAATTGCTTTGAGTTACAGCAGCGTGTATTGCAAGTGGAGAAAAGGCATTCATCATGCCATCGCGCAGCAGAATTTGCCGGGATGCGCGAGAGTTGCCGCGGAGAGACAGGGCGGGGCGGCGGCAGGGGCGGAGAACGAGGCGTCGCTGGAGCGGCGCACGGGCGCGGGTGTGGACCGGATCGGAGTGTCCGGCTGACGCGCGGGGCTGAGATGCCGGAGTGGACAGATGCCTGTGGGGCGCTGATGCCCGAAGGAATCGGGCGATCGGCGCGCGGGATGCGAGGGCCGGGACGCAACGGGCGGAGCCCGGGCGGATCGGCGCCGAGCTGAAGGTTGTGCCCCCGCGATGGATCGCGGGGCGGCGGGCGGTCGTGCAGCGGCCGCCCCGGACCGTCGCGAGCGCAGCGGATGCCGGCGCTGAAGTAAGCCTGGCGGCGATCGCGCGGTGGTCAGTCCAGAAATGGAGTTCGCGCAGATGGAGATCGAGACGACGCGATTCGGGCGGCTGGAGGTGGATGATGATCGGATCATCACCCTGCCGCGCGGGCTGCTGGGGTTTCCCAACCACACCCGCTACGCCCTGATCCAGACCGGCCAGGAGAACTATTTCTTCTGGCTTCAGTCGGTGGACGAACCCGGGCTGGCGTTTGTGGTGACGGACCCGAGCATTTTCTTCCGAGACTACGAGGTGCCGCTGCGTGAGGAGACGCTGGCGGAGCTGGAGTTGACCGACCCTGCGATGGCGCAGGTGTTTGTGATCTGCAACAAGGTGGAGGAGTGGCTGACGGGCAACCTGCTGGGTCCGATTGTAGTGAATGCACAAAACAGGCAGGGCGCGCAGGTGGTATTGACGGACAAGAAGTGGACGACGCGGCAGCCGTTGCTCAGGCTCCAGATGGAGGTTCCGCTGGCCAAATCTGCCTGAAAAGCGGGCAGTTTTGGCGGTTTCGGCAGCGCAAGTCCTCTTGCGTGCCGCCGCCGGGCAGTTTGCGGGGGCCGGCGGACCGTCGCCAGGCGGTGGTTATCGGCACGTGGGGCAGCGCTGGATTCAGCGGACCGGCGCCGCGTGGGCTATAATAGTGCAAGCCCACCGGTGCGCCGCGACGAGGATGCGTCGCGGATTGTGGTGGGCCGAGTCTTGATCGAGCCTTCAGCCGTAAATGAAAGCTCAGGCTCAAGTCGCCGGCCCCTTACCCAGGAAGGAGCCAACGTATGCTCGTACTGTCCCGTCAACGCGACGAGACGATCATGATCGGGGACGATATCGAGGTGACCGTGGTCGATATTCGAGGAGACAAGGTCCGCCTCGGGATCAACGCCCCCAAAGAGATCAGCGTCCATCGCAAGGAAGTTTATGACGCCATCCGGCGCGAGAACCGCGCCGCGGCACAAGTCAAACCCGAGGATCTTTCGGGTCTGGGAAAGATCGGATCGCGTGGTCCGCAGCAGGCGCAGCCACCGCAGCAGGCGCATTCCCCTCAGGACGCGCCGACGCAGCCGCAGGCGCCGCAGTCGGGGCCGGCAAGAGAAGACAAGAAGTAGAGGACTTCGGATCGGCGATCGGGCAAGCGCAACGGACTTGATCCTGGATCAGCAGTTGCGGACTGACCGTCGTCGCTCCGGCCCGGTTCCACGGATCGGAACCTGCCATCCCGAGCCACAGGCTCGGTAACAGCCATAAGCAATCATGGAGGATTGAAATGGCCCGCATCAACACGAACGTCGCGTCGCTGACGGCCCAGCGTGGGCTGGCCAAGACGCATCGGACGCTGAACGACACGTTGCAGCGATTGAGCACGGGGCTGCGGATCAACCGCGGAGCCGACGACCCGGCGGGGTTGATCGCCTCCGAAGGACTGCGCAGCGAAATCAGCGGCATCAACCAGGCGATCGACAACTCGCAGCGCGCCAGCAACGTGATCGCCACCGCCGAAGGCGCCTTGCAGGAAGTGGCGGCGCTGCTGCTGAACATCAAGGACCTGGTGGTGGAGGCCGCCAACGTCGGGGCGCTCAGCCCCGAGGAGATCGCCGCCAACCAGCTCCAGATCGACTCGGCCGTCGAGAGCATCACCCGCATCAGCAACACCACGACCTTCGCCGGGTTGAAGCTGCTGAACGGGAACCTGGACTACCTGACCAGCGGCGTGGCGACCAGCGCGATCAAGGCGCTGCACATCAGCCAGGCGAACTTCGGCACGACCGGCGAGCCGATCCCGGTGCAGATCGAGGTGATCACCAGCGCCGAGCCGGCAGTGATCCAGTTCCGCGCCAGCGCGGTCAGCGGCGGATCGGTGACGCTGGAGATCACCGGCAACGAAGGGGTGGACGTGCTGACCTTCACCAGCGGCACGACCGCCAGCGCCATCGCCTTTGCCGTCAACCGCATTACCGACAGCACCGGCGTACGCGCCGAGCTGATCAACAGCGCCAACGCCGCCTCCGGAATCGCCTTCGTCTCCAGCGGATACGGATCCAAGAGCTTCGTATCGGTCCGTGCCCAGAGCGGGAGCTTCACCACCGTCGATTCCGACGGCAACTCCAAGACACGCACTGTCGGCGTGGATGCGGTGGCGACGATCAACGGTGCGCTGACCGTCGGCGACGGGCTGAACATCAAGCTCAACAGCGCCGCGCTGGACATCGAGCTGACCCTGGACGAGCAGTTCGGCATCGGCTCGACCAGCTTCGCGATCACCGGCGGCGGGGCGCTGTTCCAGCTCGGGCCGCAGGTCAGCACCAACCAGCAGGTGAACATCGGGATCCAGTCGGTTGCGGCGAGCAAGCTGGGGGATGAGGACGTCGGCTTCCTGAACGATATCGTGACGGGTGGACCGGCGACGCTGGTGGGTCGCAATGCGGCGCAGGCCAGCAAGATCGTCGAGCGTGCGATTCGTGAGGTGGCGGTGCTGCGCGGACGTCTGGGGGCGTTCGAGAAGAACACGCTTCAGACGAACATCAATTCGCTGAGCATCGCGTTGGAGAACGTGACCGCCAGCGAGAGCAGCATCCGCGACGCCGACTTTGCCGCCGAAACCGCGGCGCTGACCCGCGCCCAGATCCTCACGCAGGCGGGCACGTCGGTGCTGGCCACCGCCAACGCCACGCCGCAGACCGTGCTGTCGCTGCTCGGCGGGTAGGGCGCGTCGCCAGTCCAGATGGGTTTGACTTGAGCAGTGCTCAGCGGGCCGGGAGCCACACCGTGGAGTCCCGGCCCGTATCCTTGCGCCCCAGGGGCTTACCCGACATTCCTGTGTCACGTGCGTCCCGCACGTGCGATGGCCGCTCGCACAGTCGGGACGGCCGCGACACACGCTGGCGTGCTCCTGCGCAGGCTCAAGACGTATTCGTTGCACAGTCCCGCTGGGTTGCCGGAGCCGCGTGCACGCGCGATTCTTACAGAATTGACGATTTTCGTTGACGGATCACCAGCGTCTGGTTACGAAGAGTTGCGTCTCAAGGTGGGCCACCGCACGTCTTTGGCTTTGTCGCGGCGGCAGGACTATGGGTAGCACAAGAGGTTCAAGTCGCGGCGGCGTTGGCCGCCCGGCGTTTCGGGGGTGTGCGATGCGATGGATTGGCGCGTCACCTCGTGTTGTACTGGGCTGGGCGATAGCCGCAACGCTGATCGCCGCAGTTGTCCGGGCCGGCGATGCTCCGGAGGCCAAAACAAGTGTCTGCGAGCAAGCCCAGACGTTGCTGGGGATTCCCAACCAGGGGGAACAGTTGCTGGGGGCGCTGGCGGACCTTTGGCCGACACTGCCGAAAGCGGAGTCGGACGGGCCCTTCTTCTACACCGTCCAGATGACTGGGGAACAGATGGAGCGCGTGGCTCGTGTGGTTCACGCGGGCGTTCGACCCAACCTGATACGCGATGAATTATGGTCGGCGTATCCAGCGAACAGTTTTCCGGCCAGTCCGGCGCAGGTGCAGAAGAGGAATCGCGTGTACGGTCCGCACGGAGCAGACTATTTGGCCGTTGCTTATTCGCTCTGGAGGGAAGCTGTGCGAGTGGTGGATTCGGATCCTGCAAAGGCCCAGCGTCTTGCGCGGACGGCAGCGGTGCTGTGTATTCAGCCCGGCGACGCTACCAGCTCAGCAATGGCCTTAGACCTGGTCCGCGAGCCACAAAGTCATCGGGTTTTGGGGTTGAGCGAACCGCAGCATCGAGCCCTGATGGAGTTGGCGAGAAGTCGCTATTGTAACTCGGGCGAGTACCACCAGTGGACGTTGGGGCTGAGCAAAGCCATCGATGAGCTGATCGCCGCGCCCGCTGGATCGAAACTGGATCGCTCGCGGCTTGAGTCCGCTTTGGACCATTTCCGGGCCATCTGGATCTCGTCGGGTGAGGCCATTCAGGATCGCTGGGCAAACGCCGGTTACCTCTGGCGACTGGTCTGCCTGGCGCGCGCGGAAGGGGATGCAGAAGCTTTGGCGCTGATTCGCAACAAGCTTGACGAGTTGGACGGGCAGAGCCACGACCCCAATTCGCGGCGATGGCTGAAGGAAATCATGACCCTGCCCGGCGGGCGGCCCAGCCCGATCGGCCTGGGCAAGGTGCCGACACTTTCGGAGTGTAAGCCTCCATCGCCCTGAATCCTGGTGGGCTGAGTTCATGAGCACTCTGAGCATCACGGGAGACTCTCGTGCTTCGTTATTCCGTGGATACCGGGTCTTGGCCTGTTGCTTGATCGCGGCTCTGTTGCTACATGCCGGACTCATGAAGTTCTTCGCATTGCTTGACGGAAGAGCCGCCGCCGACACCATCTTCGGCGCGTTGTCTCGCGATCACCCGGCGCTCGGATGGACCATCGTTGGTTTGGAGATGGCCGTGGGAGGAGCATTGCTGTTACCGCAGGCGGGCACGTCGGTGCTGGCCACCGCCAACGCCACGCCGCAGACCGTGCTGTCGCTGCTCGGCGCGTAGTCTGGCGGGCCGAGTCATCGTCGTAGCCAGAGAGCTTCTTGGCGGGCCGGGAGCCACACCGTGGAGTCCCGGCCTGTACTGTTCGCCGACAGAAGGTCTTCCAGGATTTTTCTTGACTGATCACCCGACGCTCAGATATGGTCGGGTGCTGCATCACGGCTCAAGACACCTCAAGACACCTCAAGACCAGGAGGTTGTATGTCGCGTAGGGGATTGGGGCTATTGGCAGCGGCAGTCGTATTGACGTTCTGCGGCTCCTACCTTTTGGCTGGGGGCGGCGGGCCAGGCGAGGGAACTTGGCGATGCAAGTATCTGCGCGGTTTCGAAGTCTGCTGCGGTGACATTTGCGACCCGGCGGCTCCGCCGCCGACGTCATGTCCCGCAGAGATCGAATGCCCCAATGGTCTGGCACAGTTGGACCAGGCGCATCCGTGTACCTGCTGGCTGGGTTAGGAGAACCGAGCCCTAGCGGTCAGCAACGGGGCGACACTTCATTCTCGGTGATCCTGTCCATGCCGCGGGGTGCCTCATGCGGGCGAATCGGCTATTGTGCAGCTTGATTCTCGTGTCGGTCTTGGCGATGCGGGTTCTGGCAAGCGAACCCGCGGCAACAGACGGCCCGGCGGTGAATCCCAGTGTCTGCGAACAAGCCCAGACGTTGCTGGGGATTCCCAACCAGGGGGAACAGTTGCTGGGGGCGCTGGCAGACCTTTGGCCGACACTTCCGAAGGCGGAGTCGGACGGGCCCTTCTTCGAAACCGTCAGGATGGATCCGGGGCAAATGGAGCGTATGGCCCGCGTCGTTTACGCAGGTGTTCGGCCCAACCTGATACGCGATGAGTTCTGGTCGGCCTATCCAGCGAACAGCTTTCCTGCTGATCCGGTGCAGGTGCAAAAGGTGAAGCAGTTGACTGGTCCGAACGGAGAGTATCCGGCCGTTGCTTATTCGCTCTGGAAGGAAGCTGTGCGAGTGGTGGATTCGGATCCTGCAAAGGCGCAGCGGCTTGCGCGAACTGCGATGGTGCTGTGCATTCAGCAGGGCGACGCCCGCATGTCAGAGATGACCATCCATTTGGCCCGCCAACCGCAGAGCCATCGGGTTCTGGGGTTGAGCGAGCAGCAGCATCGGGCATTACTGGGGTTGGCCGAGAGTCGCAGCTATGTCTCAAACGAATACGACCAGCACACGCGGGCGCTGACCAAAGCCATCGATGAGCTGATCGCCGCGCCCGCTGGATCGAAACTGGATCGCTCGCGGGTTGAGTCTGCTCTGCGGGACTTTGAGGCCATCTGGATATGGTCGGGGGAGCGAATCCAAAACCGTTGGGCAAACGCCGGGTACCTCTGGCGACTGGTCTGCTTGGCGCGCGCGGAGGGGGATGCAGAAGCTCTGGCGCTGATTCGCAACAAGCTTGACGAGTTGGACGGGCAGAGCCACGACCCCAATTCGCGGCGGTGGTTGAAAGAAATCATGACCCTGCCCGGCGGGCGGCCCAGCCCGATCGGCCTGGGCAAGACCCCGACGCTGGCGGAGTGCAAACCTCCTTCGCCTTGACTACTGGGGGCTGACGCGATGAGCGTCCTGGGGATTGGACGACAATCTCGTGCATCGCTGCTGCGTGGATACCGCATTCTGGCCTGTTGCCTGGTTGCGGCTCTTTTTGTTCATGCCGGACTCATGAAGTTCTTCGCGTTGTCTGACGGCGCAGTCACTTCCGACACGATCTTCGGTGCCTTCTGGTTCAAACACCCATCGCTGGCATGGATGCTGGTTGGCTTTGAGATGGCTGTGGGGGTGGCACTGCTATTGCCGCGGGGGCGTGCGATCGCCGCGGTGGCAGCGATCATTGCGTTGACCGGTTTCAGCGGCGTCATCCTTCGCGAACTGGGTCGCACTGAGCCTCGGGGATGTGGGTGCCTGGCAGGTTATTCGTCCACACACTCGGGGGATCCGAATGCGGTACGAGGGGAGCTGGCCGCTTCTCTGGTGCGCAATATGGCGGGGCTGGGCTTGGCGCTCACGCTCGTACTCGATCGCAACTCCGGCGCGAGGGTGCACCGGCGGATTGGGCCGCTCGGCGCAGGTTCGTTCTCGGCGTCCGCGGAGGGCTGAAGTATGCTCCCTCGTACCCAAGGATCAATGCGATTGTGGCACAGAAGGTTGCGTTGCACGGTCGCTGGAGCATTCTCGCTGCCGGAGTTGCTCGTCGTGATCGGTATCGTCGCCGTGTTGATCGGGATTGCGCTCCCGGTTGTTTATCGTGTCCGACAGTACGCGATCCGATCGCAGTGTGCCTCCAACATGCGTCAGATCGGGGTGGCTTTGTCAACGTACGCGGCAGAGCAGGGCGGTTGGACGCCGCGCTACGGACTGTACGCCCATGAGCGCACGCCCGCGCATCCGATCTGGATCGTCGCGGTGGCGCCGCTGCTGAATGCTCCCAAAGGATTTGGATGGGATGATCTGCCGAGGATGGCGGTGCTTCAGTGTCCCTCGCACCCGACGGAGAAAATCCCAACGGCTTACGTATTGAACGCCTTCGCGTTTGAAACGCAGCCGGAGTGGACCGGCTCGCCGCCGGTGCAGATCGGAAAAGTCCGCAACCCTGCCGCAGTGGCGTGGCTGTTAGAAGCCTCGGACCGTTTCGGGCCGAGCAAGTATGGGCCGTACGATGCGATCTTTTTCGAGCCGTATCACGTGGTGCGGGCACCCGATCAGCTTGGGCAGCGGCTGAGCTGGCAACGGCACGTGCGGCGAACGAGTAACGTCATGTTCGCCGACGGTCACGTCCAGACGGTGAACGCTCCGTTGCCGCTGGAGCGATTCGACGACGGCATCCGCAACCGATAACGCCCCAGTCGCCAGTCTCGACGATCATCCGCAATGCGGCGTTTTACCATGCCGCTTTCCTGCGGGCAGCCTATCGGACCTGGCCTGCGCGGCACAGGAGCCATTCGGCCTGGGGAAGTTGTGAGCGGCAATCCATTCTCGCCGGTCAACGCGGCTTTTCCGGTTATGAGGATCTAAAGTGCCCCCTGATCGGGGTCGATGTGAGCGGTGACGTCGCCGAAGATGGTGGCCGTCACCGAAACTGTCGCCGTCACTGTCAGGGAGAGACATCTCTATGAGCCGGATCAACACCAACGTCAGCTCGCTGATTGCCCAGCGCGTGCTCACCGCCAACAACAATGCACTGAACCGCAGTTTGGAACGGTTGAGCACCGGTCTGAAGATCAACAAGGGCGCCGACAACCCCGCAGGGCTGATCGCCAGCGAAAACCTCCGCGCTGAAAAGGCGGGGATCAGTCAGGCGATCGACAATGCCGGGCGAGCCAGCAACATCATCGGAACCGCCGAAGGCGGCTTGTCCGAGGTCAGCTCGCTGCTGACCGAGCTTCAGAGCCTGGTATCGCAGGCGGCCAACAGCGGCGGGCTGAGCAGCGAGGAGATCGCCGCCAACCAGCTTCAGGTCGATTCGATCCTGAACACGATCAACCGGATCGCGCAGAGCACGGCGTTCCAGGGCAAGAAGCTGCTGAACGGCAACTACGACTACACGACCAGCGGCGTGAACAGCACCAGCTTCGACAACGTGCGAATCAATGCCGCGCGGATTCCCGACGGTGGAACGGTGAATGTGGTGGTCGAGGTCACGACCAGCGCCCAGACCGGCCAGATTCTCTACAGTGGCGGGACGCTGACGGACAACGTGACGATCGAGGTGGCGGGCAACACCGGCACCGAGCAGCTCAGCTTCAGCTCGGGCACGACGGTCAGCTCGATTGCCGCCGCCATCAATGCGGTGACCACCGCCACTGGCGTCAGCGCTACGGTCAGCGGCGCGGATCTGGTGTTGAACAGCACCGAATACGGTTCGGCGCAGTTCGTCAGCCTCAAGACCATCGCCGGCACGTTCACTCCCAACACGACCAAGGATTTTGGCCGCGATGCTTCCGTCACCATCAACGGCGCCGAGGCCCAGGCCAGCGGATTGGCGATCAGCTTCCGCTCCAGCAACCTGGACATCGAGTTCGACTTGGATCCGAGCTTCAACCTGCCCGGCACCGACAGCTTTACCATCACCGGTGGCGGGGCGACGTTCGCACTGGGCGCCAAGGTGACTGAGACCGACAAGGCGTCGATTGGCATCGCGTCGGTCTCGACGGCCAGCCTGGGCGACAGCATCAACGGATACCTGTCGGCGCTGGCCAGCGGCGGGGCAGCATCGCTGTCCAGCGGCAACCTGGCCACGGCACAGAAGATCATCGACAAGTCGATCAAGCAGGTCAGCCAGCTTCGTGGTCGGCTGGGCGCGTTCCAGCGGTTTACGATCGGCTCAACGATCAACGCGTTGGGGATCGCTTTTGAGAACGCCTCTGCCGCCGAAAGCGCCATCCGCGACACCGACTTTGCCGCCGAGACCGCCAACCTCACACGAAACCAGATCCTGGCGCAGGCGGCGACAACGGTGTTGGCGCAGGCCAACGCGGCTCCGCAGGCGGCGCTGAGTCTGCTTCAATAGCGGAGGTCGCACGCCCAAGGGCGAGGATCGCGTTTAGTCCGCAAAACAGCCAGGCAGGACCGGCCCAGCAACGGGTTGGCCCTGCCTGGTTGCGTTTCTGGTCCCGCACCAGTGAGTCGCAAGACCGAATGCCGATGGCGCCGTCAGGTGCGGCGTGATTTCACGCCAGGGCAGACCCGGGTAAGATTCTGCCGCGCGCCAGCGGCGCGCCCATCGCCTTCAGGAGTCTTTGCACATGAGCACACACAATTACCTGGCATTCGATCTGGGCGCGGAAAGCGGCCGGGCCGTGCTTGGAACGCTCGATCCCTCGGGCAGGCTCAGCCTTCAGGAGAAACATCGTTTCGCCAACCCTACCGGCCGCATGCTCGGACATCTGCATTGGAACCTGCTTCAGCAGTGGGAAGAGCTCAAGACCGGGCTGCGGCAGGCGGGAGAGCCGCTGGCGGGGATCGGCGTGGATACCTGGGGAGTTGATTTCGGTCTGGTCGCCGCTGACGGCTCGATCCTCGGATTTCCCTACATGTACCGCGACGATCGCACCGAGGGGATGATGGAGCAGGCCTTTTCGCGTGTGCCCCGAGAGACGATCTTCGAGCACACCGGCATCCAGTTCATGCGATTCAACAGCCTCTTCCAGCTTTTCGCGATGGTGCAGGCTAAATCGCCTCTGCTGGAGGCGACCCAGACGCTGCTGTTCATGCCGGACCTGTTCAACTATCTGTTTACCGGCGTGCGAAAGAGCGAGTTTTCGATCGCGACGACCAGCCAGATGTACGATCCGCGGCAGAAGCGCTGGGCGACGCAGATGCTCCAGCAGCTCGGCATCCCGCCACGCATCCTGCCCGAGATTGTCCCCTCCGGCACGATTCTGGGGCCGATCAGCGGCGATGTGGCCGGGGAGTGCGGCATTCGTACGGAGATTCCCGTGATCGCGCCGGGCTGCCACGACACGGCCAGCGCGGTGGCGGCGGTGCCGGGGCAGGGACAGGACTGGTGCTACATCAGCTCCGGGACATGGTCGCTGATGGGTGTGGAGATCGATCAGCCGATCATCAATGACAAGACGCTTGAATACAACTACACGAACGAGGGGGGCGTGGGCGGGAAGATCCGGCTGCTCAAGAACATCATGGGGCTGTGGCTGGTGCAGGAATGCCGCCGGCAATTCGCCCGCGAAGGCCATGAACACACCTACGCCGAGCTTACCCAGATGGCCGAGGGCGCCGCGGAGTTCGTCGCGATCATCGATCCGGACCACGCGCCGTTTCTTTCGCCCGGGGACATGCCCGGCAAGATCGAGCGTTTCTGCCGTCAGACCAACCAGCCCGTGCCGACGACGCGCGGGCAGTACATCCGCGCGTGTCTGGAGAGCCTGGCGCTGACGTATCGCAGGACCCTGGCGGGTCTGGAGGATATTCTGGGTCGCAAAATCGCAACCATCCACATCGTCGGTGGCGGAAGTCAAAATCAGTTGCTCAATCAGATGACCGCCGACGCGTGCGCAAGGCCGGTGCTGGCCGGGCCGGTCGAGGCCACCGCCATCGGCAATATCCTCGTGCAGGCGATGGCGCGCGGACAGGTCAAATCTCTGACGGAGGCCCGACGCATCGTACAGGCCAGCTTCCCGGTCAGTCGCTACGAGCCGCGAGACACCGCCAAATGGGATCAGGCCTACGCGCGATATTGCCAGATCATCCGGGCCAGGGAACAAGGATGAAGCGGAGGTCCCGAAGGCTCGAAGGTACATGCGCGCTTGAGGCCTGGTGACTGATGGGTGGGTGCGTAATCTGCTGTCATGATCCTGGACTGTCATGTTCACATTGCGGCGTGCACGGCCGGGCACGGGGTGATGTCGGCCCAGTTGCTCAACAGCATTCCGTTTCGGTTTCTGCGGTGGAAGTTCGGGCTGGCGGGGGCCGACGAATCCACCGAGCGGGCGCTGTGCCGGGTTCTGCTGGAGACGCTGGACCGTACGCCCGAGCTCGATGCCGCAGTCGTGCTGGCCTTCGACGCGGTGTACGATCGCCACGGGCAGTTGGACCGCGCGCGCACCCACCTGTACGTGAGCAACGACTATGTGATGGATCTGGCCAGGCAGCATCCCAAGGTGCTGTTCGGCGCGTCGGTTCATCCTTATCGCGGGGACGCGATCGCCGAAATCGAGCGTTGTGTGGCCGCTGGCGCGGTGCTGCTCAAGTGGCTGCCCATCGTGCAGGACTTCGATCCGTCGGACCCTGTCTGCATCCCGTTTTATGAAGCGTTGGCGCATCATCGACTGCCACTGTTGTGTCATACTGGCTCGGAACAGGCGCTGCCGAACCTGAACCGGCACGTGGCCGATCCGATCCTGCTCAAGCCGGCGCTGGAACGCGGGGTGAGAGTGATCATGGCCCACTGCGGCTCGCGCGGTCTGCCGTGGCACACCGACTACACGCCGACGTTCATGCGGATGGCAAGGGAATATGAGCACTGCTACGGCGACACGTCGGCATTGAGCCTGCCGACCCGCTGGTATGCGCTGGAGGCGGTGTTGCGCGACAAAGTGGTGCGACAGAAACTGATCCACGGCAGCGACTGGCCGATCCTGCCGCTGCCTTCACCGGCGATGCTCGGCTGGCACCAGGCGTTCGATCTGCTGGTCGCAGAGCCCAACTGGCTGCGCCGGGACGTGCTGATCAAGCGGCACCTGGATTTCGATGACGCCTATTGGCATCGTGCCGCGGCGGTGCTACGTCTCGCCGGTGTCGCGGCGGTCCAGCAGGCGGTTGCGCCCGGGCGGTAGCCGATCGTTGCACACCTTGATCAGCCGCACATCCATGACCATGGCCAGGAACAGTGCTTCCTGGCGGGGGATGCTGCTGGAAGGGCACTCCAGATCTTCATTGTCGCACAGCACTTCGATGCGGGAATCGCCCGGTCTGCCGTTGTCGGAGAGTGTGACCCGCACCGCGTGCACGTTGCCAAATGGAACTGTCCGTTCAAAACGCAGTGGACCGACACCGTTGCGCAGGCGAATGCGCCGTTCGGCCGGCTCGACGATCATCTCGTAACGCGCCAGGTAGCTGATCAGGCACACGCTCAGGAATCCGCCCGCGAACAGCAGGCTCATGTATCCTTCCCATCGTCCGTGCGCGAACGCGGGAATGGCGATGGCCAGATGCAGCCCGCCGAGCGTGGCGAAAAAGATGACGGCGGTCCAGTTGGGCGGTCCTCGCAGTGGCACTTGGGCGGGGGGTGCGACAGTGGCGAGTTCTCGAAGATGGGTCATCGGGGCTGCCTCCGCAGATGGCCGGGCACGAAACGTCATGCAATCGCCCGCGCGGCCCCGTCCGCCGCAACCGAACTTTAGGAGGCAAACGCCGGGCCAATCAAACCGGCGGAAATCGTTTGGAGGGGCGCTCGATGAGATCTGGCAATGCGTGCACAGCGGCTGGACAAACAAAAAAGCAGGGCGCCGCGGGTTGCCGCGCGGCGCGCCTGCTGAGGTTTCGGCAAGTCCCAGTCCAGCGTCGCCATGGACCGACTTGCCGGTCACGGTTCGCCGCCGGCGCCGGTGCGGGTCGTGGGGAAGGTCCAAACCGCGACACCGGGGGAAGGATCCGGCGCGAACAAGTCCGCTCAATCAGTTACCCACTCATCCTCATCGCCACTGTCAATCCGCCCTCCGGTTCCTTGCGTCGGCTAGGGCAGCGGCTGCGGCTGTTTTCGTGCGCGCCATGCCGCACGATGCCTTCGCCTGACCCCGGGCAACAGCGACTCGATGATCGCCAGCGCCCGACCTCCATACAACACCAGCGGACACGAGCAGTTCAGCCGCTGGTGGCAGTAATCACCGGCGGTGGGCGAGGCGGTGCAGGTCTGGCACACCTCATCCTGGATCGCCTGCTCGAAGTGAGATACCTCCATCGCTTCGAGCCGCTGATCCGCCGCCGTCAGCTTTGGCCCTGCCGTCGCCGCGCGTGCCTGTCTGGCGGCGATTCGCATCAGGACCTTGAGGTTCGCGAAGATCGTACACGCGCCCTCACACGCTCTTGCCTGAGTGTTGGGCAGCGACTCGCTTCCCACGGGGCGCTGCAAACACGTCGGGCAAATCTGGGCACGCAGAGCACGTCGGATCACCGCATCGGGCCGGACGTTCTGCATGGGCAACCTCCAGTTTTGCGGCATTCTACAGTCTTCGGACCGCCAAGTCCAGTATAAAAACGCTGTTCCACTCCTTTGGATATATCGAACCGATCGCGATGGCCCTGAATCAGGAGGAATTATGCCTCCACAACCCCTCTATAACAAAGATGTTAAGGTGCTTTTATCCTGCTTGATGTTGTTCGAGCACGACAAGTTGGACTCTGTCTACAGCCGCCTGTCGCGCACGGTCTCCAGCAGGATGGCGGCGGCGGCGGCGATGTCGTCGGTGCGGCTGAATTCATCGGGGCTGTGGCTCACGCCGTCGCGGCTGGGCACCAGCAACATCGCCGCCGGCACGTGCGCCGCCAGAATCGCCGCATCATGCATCCCCCCGCTGGTGGCGTCGGCGATCGGTTCGATGTGGCGAGCTTCGGCTCCGCGTCGCATCTTGGCGCAGATCCGCGGATCCAGCTCCACGGGCGCCTGCGATTCGGTCACGTCCAGAACCAGCTCCAATCGCCGCCGCCGGGCAATCTGTTCCAGCGTGCTGCGAATGGCCTGATCCCCGCGGGCCAGAATCGCCGTCTGTGGACTGCAAAAATCGATCGTGAAATCAACCTTGTCCGCGATGACGTTGATCGCATTGGGACGCACACCAACCCGCCCGACGGTGATGACCGTGTCATGACCCAGGGAACAGGCCAGCTTCTCCAGGGCAAGGATTGCCTCGGCGGCGCCGGCCAATGCGTCAAGCCGGTCCTGCATCGAGGTGCATCCGGCATGGTTGGCCAGACCTTTAATCTCGCAGCAGTACTGTCTGCGGCCGGCGATCCCCGCCACGCACGCGGCGCGGATGTCGTTGTTCCACAGCCCCGGACCCTGCTCAACATGTACCTCGATCAGCCCGATGACGGTGTGCGGCCGCAACCGGTCTTCGCTGAGCTTGTGCGGATCAACTCCATGAGCCGCGCCGGCCTCCAGATAGTTCTGACCCTGCGCGTTGCTCAGCCCAAGAAGCTGCTCGACGGTCATTTCTCCAACAAACAGCCGGCTGCCGATCATCCCAAGCCCGAACGTGGTGCCTTCCTGCTCGGCCCAGACGACCAGTTCCAGGGGGACGGCGATTTTGAGGTCTTCGCGTGCGGCGCGCAGAACCTCCAGCGGCGCGATGACGCCGACCACGCCGTCGTAATCCCCGCCATGCGGCACCGTGTCCAGATGCGAGCCGCTGATCCAGGCCGGGGCGTCCCAGGAGATCGCCGCCGGACGCGCGTGCAGGTTTCCCGCCGCGTCGATTCGCACCTTGCAGCCGATCGCCTCGAGCTGCTGGGCGACGTAGTCGCGTGCCTGCCGCCAGGCGGGCGAAAACGTCGGGCGGGTGGCGCCGGCACCCGGCGTCAGGGTAAACCGCGCAATGGCCGTGATATCGTTCTGGATGCGCTCGGCGCTGATCGGCATACGCACTCAACCACGGAAGACGACCGATGGATACGCAATTCGCACAGACATGCTTTGCCTGATCACGCCCGGACCTGCCGGTGGGCATCGTCCGCTCGTTGCCCGCATCTTAATATCCCATACAGCCGCCTACAAAAACAAATCCACGAACCGGAAGTTTTCCACATCCACCAGGCCCTTGTCGGTCAGCTTCAGCTTAGGGATAACCTCCAGAGCCATGAAGCTCATGGTCATAAACGGATCGCGCAAGCACGAGCCCAAGTCGCGGCGGGCGGCGTGCAGGAGCCGGTCGTAGGCGACGCGGACTTCGGTGATCGGGCGATCGCTCATCAGCCCCGCCACGGGCAGGGGCAGACTTGCCAGAACCTGCTGATTCGCCGCCGCGCACAATCCCCCGCCGCCCATGTTCACGATGGCCCGAATCGCCGTCAGCATCGACTCATCGTCGGCTCCGATGACGATCAGGTTGTGATGATCGTGGGCCACCGTTCCCGCGATCGCGCCGCGTGTGAGCCCCAGGCCGTGGATGAAGCCCAGCCCGATGCCGCCGCCACGACCGTGGCGCTCGATCACGGCGATCTTGAGGATATCGCGAGTCGGGTCGGGCACGACGTAACCATCGTGGATCGTTGCGTCGAAAATCAGATGCTCGGTGACGAGCTGTTCGGCCTGCGCGCCGATGACGCGGATGCGCGCGGATCTGGCGCGGACGCGAAGGTTCGGCGTGTGGCACGACAGGATGCATCGTGCGCGGACCGTGTCTGGAATCGCGGTCGGTTGCACGCCCGCCACGGAACACGGACGCCCGTCGCGGGCCGCCAGCACGCCGCCGCTGTACACCAGCCGCGCCTGCGGATTGGCCAGATCATCGAAGATGATCAGGTCGGCCAGGCGTCCGGGGGCGATCGCGCCGCGGTCGTGCAGGCCGAACCACTCGCTGGGGTTCAGTGTCGCCATGCGCAACGCCTCGATGGGATCGATCCCGTGAGCGATGGCCCGGCGAACCATGTGGTCGATGCTGCCTTCATCCAGCAGGTCGGCGGGCTGACGGTCGTCCGTGCAGAAGCAGATTCGCCTGCTGTTGGCGGCTCGAACCAGTGGCAGCAGCGCGTCGAGATTTCGCGCGGTGCTGGCCTGACGGATCAGGATGTACATGCCGCGGGCGAGCTTTTCCGCCGCCTCGTCCACTGAAACGCATTCATGATCGGAGCCGATCCCCGCCGCCACGTACGCGTTCAGCGCCTTGCCCCCAAGCCCGGGCGCATGGCCGTCGCGTGGCCGGCCACAAAAGGCCTGCAACTTCGCTGCAACCTGCGGATCAGCGGCAATCACCCCCGGATAATTCATCACTTCCGCCAGCCCGTGCACCTCGCCTTGCTCAAGCAGTTGTGCCAGTTCCCCGGCGTCGAGTCTGGCCCCGCTGCTGGCCATATCCGTCGCCGGCACGCAGCTTGACGCCATCACCACCACGCGCAGCGGCAGACCCCTGGACGCCTGGATCATGAAGCGGATGCCTTCGATTCCGGCGACGTTAGCGATCTCGTGCGGGTCGGTCACGACCGTCGTCACGCCTCGCGGCACCACCGCCGACGCGAATTGTCCGGGGACGCACAGGCTGCTCTCGATGTGCACGTGCGAATCGATCAACCCCGGAGCGACAAACGAGCCATTGAGGTCGATGACCTCGCGAGCGCGATAGCCCGGCCCGATCCCCGCGATCCGATCACCCGCGATGGCGATGTCGGCCCGCTCGATCTGGCCGCAGAAGACATTGACGATCTGCCCGTTGCTCAACAGCAGATCCGCCGGCCAGTCTCCGCGCGCCACCGCCAGCAACGATGAACCAGCGGATTGCCCGGCTTCATCCTTCAATCGACCGTGTTCATCCTTTGCGACCATACTTGGGATCCACGGTTGTTTCACCGGAGCGGGTCTTGATCTTGCCGGCGACGATGGCGCCGGCATCGATATACAGCCGACCTCCCTGGTTGACGGCATCGCCGCCTAGCACGCCGCTGTGAATGACTTTAGCGCCCGGGTGGACGATCAGATCGCCGGTGACGTTGCCATAGATGTGCACGCGTCCGCCCTGCTCGACGATCAGGCTTCCGTAGATCGAGCCCCGAAGGTACAGCTTGCCGCCGTCGATGACGGTCACATTTCCTCCCACCGAGCCCCAGAGGGTGAACGGCTCGTAAACGACAACATCGCCGGGGATCTGTCCGCGTTCCTCGCGCATGGCGAGGGAAGATGTTACTCCAGATTTGCCGGATTCTCATCGCCCGTGGATACGCGGCACCGGCGCAACGTGCAGGCGCAGCCGCGTGCCGTGAGTGTCCCGCTTGGCGCGCAGCCTATCGAGGCTCCTGGTACTCAGCCGGATCGTGTTCGTCTCGCAGGGGGCGGCTCATGGCGCGTCCGCTCGGCCAGTAGAGCATGTACAGGACCAGGGCCACTGCGCCGGGGACGATGTTGGGCACGAGCGTGTCGGTGAGGATGCACCCAAGGATGGCGATCACGCCGCCCGCCGCCAGCGCCACCCAGACCGTCATCATTCCCGCCAGGTATTGCCTTGGCGAGATGGTTCCTCCGGCCAGGTAATCCTTAAACAGGTGATGTCGCCAGAAGAATGCCGCCGGCACGGCCATCGCCAGGTAGGCCAGCGTGAAGAAGAACCACATGCCGGCCAGGTCGCGATCCGCGGAGCCGCTGCGTTCGGGGGTGGCCCCGAGGAGCCGCCAGATCGTCCAGAAGAACAGCACGAACGGCACGACCAGCAGCAGGATCCAGGCTCGCCAGGCCAGCCGCATCGCCTGGTCCGCAGTGAGGCTCGTGCCGTTGTTGCGCTGCGCCAGGGCGGTGTTCTGATCGCTGTTCTGGCGGATCAGCGTCGTGTGGAGCATGTTGTCCTCCCGTCAGAGGATTGCAGCATCCTATTTTATCCGGCGGACGGAGATCCGCACAGTTTCATTTTGCGTTGATCCAAGGCAGTTGGTGAGCGGGCAGCGTTCACCACGTCGCCGGGCTGGAGCCGCTCATGGGCCGGCTGGCGGCGTGCCGGTGGGCTGGATGTCCTGTGGGGTTATGCTGGCAAACTGGTCTGCTCCCTGTCGGGCAAGCTCCCGCATGCGGGGCAGAAGCGTCTCCAGCGATTCGGCCTGCGGCGAAAGCGGATACCGCCGTATCAGATCCTCCGCCAGCTCGATCGCCTGCTCGAACTCATGCGCACGCATCAGTTCCTGAATGCGGACTTCGATTTCCTGGCGCTCTTCGATCTCGGCGTTGTCCTGGAGGGTCTTGATCTGCCCGCGGAGCTGCTCGGCCAGGCGATGCTCGGGGAACTGCTGGATCAGCCGCGTGGCGTGCATGAACGCTCGCCGCCACAGTCTTCGGTCGATGTCGTGGCGAATCTCCTCGAACATTCGCTGTACGGTGGATTCCTGAAAGGTGGCGTATTCGCGCTCGACGCGGCTCAGCAGCGCCGTGGCATCGCCGTTGTGCGGAAAACCCTGCACAAGCTGCCGGGCACGGTCCAGCGCCTGCTCCCACGCCGACGACGACATCAATGCCTCCACTTCCCCGATCGTTTTCTGCACCGTCTCCTGCTCGAACAGCCGGCGCGAGTGATCCAGGTAGTTTCGGCCCTTGGCCACCTCATGATCGTTCGGAAACTCGGTTTCCAGCGAGATCAGCAGGCGCTCGGCCCTGGACCACTCGTGCGCCGCCACCAGGTCGAACAGCTCCTTGATTTGCGAGGCCTTTCGCTGCTGGCGATGCAGCAGGATTCGCTGCCGGCGCTCGGCGTCGGGCAGCATCGAGATCTCGCGCACTTCCTCGATGGCCGCCGCAAGCTGCTCGAATTGCCGCGTGTAGTCCTTGACCGGCGGCGGGGGTGACGCCGGGGAGGCGCTGCGCGAGGCCCGGTCCGAAATCAGATACAGATCATTGAGCTTCACCTTCAGCTCCAGGATCTGTTGTTCCAGGCGATTGAGCGTGGCGGCGACTTCGGGCGGGGCTTTGCTTTCGCGACTGATCAGCGATGCCAGTCCCAACAACGACAATACCGCTCCCAGCGCGATCAGAAACCCCATCCACGCCACCAGACGCCAGTCCTTCATCGCGATTTCCGGCGGCAGGATCACCAGGACGGTGGCGGCGATGAACAGGACCGCCGCGGTGAACCTCAGGAACAACGCGAAGGCGCGATGCTGGGCCATAGGCCCGATTGTGTCCTAAGCCCACGTCGGCGGCAATGCTGCGATAATCGCAGATTTTTGGCGACCGCCCCGCAATCCGCTTGTAGAATGTTGCCTCCGGCAGATCCCGCTCATCCAACCCCTTCGGAGGTGCGACATGAAATCGCACGGCCCTGCCATGTCTGGCCCGACACTGGAGACACTGGAATCACGCACGCTGCTGGCGGCGACCACGTTCCTTAACCCACTGACCGATTCACAGACGCTCACGCCCGGCCTGGTCCAGATGCAGCCAGGCGACTTCGTCTACCAGCCCGAACCTGAACTGGACGACCTGGTCACCCGCGGTCGCAGCAGGTTCTTCATCCTGGAGCCGGGCCGGCGGATGGTCTACCACGGGCAGGAAGACGCTGAGCAGGTGCGGCTGGTCATCGCCGTCACCGACCGAACCAGACTCATCGATGGCGTGCGCACACGCGTCGTTCGCGAAGTTGAACACGTAAACGGGGAATTGATCGAGGTCTCCTGGAACTATCTGGCCATGGATGAAGACAATGGCGACCTGTTCTACTTCGGCGAAGACGTGAACATCTACGAGGACGGCAAGCTCGTCAGTCACGAGGGCGCCTGGCGTTCGGGCGTGAACGGCGCGAGGTTTGGGCTGCTGATGCCGGGCGATCCGCAGGTGGGCATGACGTTCCTTCAGGAGCGTGCCCCGGGCGTGGCGCTGGACGAGGGTCACATTGTGAACCTCAACTCGGTGGTGCGCACTCCCCTGGGCAGGTTCCGCAACTGCGCGAAAGTCGAGGAAACCAGCGCCCTGGAGCCGGGTGCGGTCAGCATCAAGTACCATGCGCCCGGCGTGGGGCTGGTGCAGGATGGCGTACTGAAGCTGACGGCGATCTACGCGCGGTAGGGCGGCGCCGCTTGGCGTCACAGCCCCAGCACATGCACCGGTCCCCACCAGCCCGCCCCGGCTCATGCCGCCAGGCGCAGGCGATAGTTGGTCTTGGCGGCGCCGGCGAAGATCACGCGCACGTAATAGGTGCCGGCGGACAGATTGGCGTAGAACGCTTCCGCCGCCGTCGCACCGGTTCGGCCCGAGTAGTACAGTCGTCGTCCCGTCGAATCCAGCAGTTCGAGCTGCACGTCCTGCGTGTTGTTGTACAGCTTGGCGTACAACTGCGTGGCGCTGCTGAGGCTGAAACGGTACAGGTCCTGCTCGCTGGTGCTGGCGATCGAATCATCGACCACCTTGATCGCGCCGGGACTGAGCACGCCCAGGTCCGTGGCCGCCGACAGGTTCACCGACAGCGGAGGCGTCGAGCTGACGGTGGCGGAGGCGGCGATGCGCAGGCGGTAGGGCGTGCCCGCCGTGCCGGTGTAGACCACCCGGATGAAGTACGTGCCCGGCTTGAGCGTCTTGGTGATCTGTTCCATCGTCGCGCCGCTGTTGCGCGATTCCGCCAGGCGGGTTCCGCTGCTGTCCAGCAGGAACAGCTCGGCGTTGTCCCGCAGGTAGTACATCCGCAGGTCGATCGAGACGTTGCTGGAGACGGTGAACTTGTAGAAGTCATTGCGGTCCAGCACGCCCACGCCGTCGTCATAGACCCGCGCCTTGCCCGGCACAACCGTGCCCAGGTCGCGCGCCTCGGCCAACGTGTTGCCCGCCAGCTCCGGTGGCAGCACGCCCACCGCGAACTGCCCGACCTCGCCCGCGGCCACGTACCGTCCGGCAAGGTCGCGAACCTGGTTGGCTCGAACGTTGATCTTGTAGAACCCGTCATCGAACGGATCCCAGCTTCCGCCCGGCGGGGTGATGCTGTAGATCACCACTTTCTGGTTGCCCGAGGCGTTGTACCATTCCACGAAGCTGGCTCGCTGGCTGAATCCGCCCGGTCCGGTGACCACCACATCGCTTCCGTCGAAGCTGCTGGTGTCCACGCCGGTATCGTCGTTGTAGACCAGGCGGAACTGGTAGCTCGTGCCACCGGCACTGTACACGCCCGGCGCCATGATCACCGCCGCCGTCGGCGCCGCACCGTCGCCCACCGCCACCACCACCGTCTTGCTGTTGGCGGCGTAGGTGCCGTCCTCGTCGCTGGCCGTGGCGCTGATCGTGTAGCTCGTGCCGCCGATCGCGTACACATGCGTCACGCTGGACGGGCTGCCGCTGATCGTCTGCGTCGAGCCATCACCCCAGTTGATCACCCACTGGCTGATCGTGTCATTGCCAGGATCGGTATGCGCAAGCGTCAGCGTGTACGGCTTGCCGCCCTGCACCGAATCCGGTCCGCTGATCGTCAGCGTCGGGGCGACGTTGCTGATCGACACCGACCTGCTGTTGGCGGCGTAGGTGCCGTCCTCGTCGGTGGCGGTGGCGGTGATCGTATACTGCCCGTTGTCAGCGTAGACGTGCGAGACCGCCGCCGGGCTGCCGGGCACGATCTGTGTCATCCCGTCGCCCCAGTTGATGATCCAGCTCGTGATCGTATCGTTGCCCGGATCGCTCTTGCCCAGCCCGAGCTGATACGCCGAACCCTCCGCGCCGCTGCCGTTGCCGCTGAGCGTCAGCGTGGGCGCGACATTCGCCACCATCACGACGCTTGCGTTCGAGCCGAAGGTCCCGTCCTCATCCGTGGCGGTGGCGGTGATCGTGAAGGTGCCGTTGTCGGCATAGGTATGTGCGGCGCTGCTGGGGTTGCCGCTGAGCGTCGAAGTGAACCCATCGCCCCAGTTGATCACCCACCGCGTGATCGTGTCATTGCCCGGATCCGTTTCCGCAAGATTCAACGTATAACTGGAGCCTTCCTGCGCCGAGCCGCTGCCGCTGATGCTCAGTGTCGGCGCCACGTTGGTGACGCTGACGGATTTGGATCCCGCCGACCAGGTGCCGTCCTCGTCCGTCGCCGTCGCGGTGATCGTCACCGCCATGTTGTCGGCGAACACGTGCGTGACACTGGAGGGATTGCCGTTGATGGTCTGGGCCGGCGAGCCGTCTCCCCAGTTGATCACCCATCGGATGATCGTGTCATCTCCCGGATCGGAGGCGCTGAGCAGCAGGGTGTACGTTCCACCCTCGGCGACGCTCGCCGGTCCTGTAATCGCCACCGCGGGCGCCACATTCGTCACCGTCACCGAACGCGAGTTGGCGTTGTAGGTGCCGTCCTCGTCGGCGGCGCTGGCGGTGATGCTGTAGCTGCCGTTGTCGGCGAACACGTGCGTCACGCTCGCCGGGCTGCCGCTGATCGTCTGGGTCGATCCATCGCCCCAGTTGATGATCCACTGGCGGATGGTGTCAGCGCCAGGGTCGCTTCGGGTCAGCGTCAGCGTGTATGTCGATCCCTCCGCCGTGGTGTTCGGGCCGCTGATCGTCAGCGTCGGCGCGACGTTGTTCACCGTCAGCGTCTTGCTGTTGGCGCTGTAGGTTCCATCCTCGTCGCTGGCCGTCGCGCTGATGGTGTACGTTCCGTCGTCGGCGTACAGGTGTTTGACCGAGCCGGGGCTGCCGTTGATCGTCTGGATCGTCCCATCACCCCAGTCGATCACCCACCGCGCGATCGTGTCGGCGCCGGGGTCGCTGCGCGTGAGCCGAAGCGTATAGTTCGATCCTTCCGCAAGCGTATCGTTGCCGCTGATCGTCAGAGTTGGCGCCACATTCGTGACGCTCAGGCCCTTCGTGTTGGCGCTGTACGTGCCATCTTCGTCCGTCGCCGTCGCGGTGATCGTGAACGTGCCGTCGTCGGCGAATGTGTGCGTGACGCTGGCCGGGCTGCCGTTGATCGTCTGGACTGTCCCGTCGCCCCAGTTGATGACCCATCGTGCGATCGTGTCGCTGCCCGGGTCGGTTCTGCCAAGGCTCAGGACATAAACCGATCCCTCCGCCACGGTGTCGGCGCCGCTGATCGTCAGCGTCGGCGCGACGTTGGTGATGCTGATCGTCGCGGTATCCGTGGCGGTGTTTCCGCCCGAGTCGGTCACACGCAGGCTGACGGTGCGCGTGGCCGGGCCGTCCAGTCCGGCGGCGTTGAACGTCGGGGTGGCGCCGGTCTCATCGCCCCGCGTGGCTGCGGTGCCGCTCTCGCCAAAGATCCCGTCACCGTCCAGATCCCAGGCATAGCTCAGCCCCGACCCGCTGCTGCCCGAGCCGTCAAGCTGCACGCTGCCGCCTTCGCCGACCGTGTACGGACCGCCGGCGTTGGCGACCAGGTTCGTCTCCACCACCGCCACGCTCTTGCTGTTGGCGGCGTAGGTTCCGTCCTCGTCGGTCGCGGTGGCGGTGATCGTGTAGTTCGCCGCGCCGCTGTACGTATGCGTCACGTTGGTCGGGTTGCCGTTGATGAGCTGCGGCCCGGTCCCGTCGCCCCAGTCGATCGTCCAGCTCGTGATCGTGTCGCTGCCGGGGTCTGAGCTTGAAAGACTCAGGGTATACACGCTGCCGGACTGCACGCTGTTGGGTCCGCTGATCGTCAGCGTCGGCGCAACGTTCGTCACCGTCACTGCATGCGCGCTGGCGTTGTAAGTTCCGTCTTCATCGCTGGCCGTGGCACTGATGGTGTACGCGCCATCGTCACCGTAAACGTGCGTGACGCTCGAGGGATTTCCGCTGATTGTCTGGGTCGATCCATCGCCCCAGTCGATCAGCCAGCTCGTGACCAGGTCGTTGCCCGCGTCGCTCACCGCCAGGTTCAACGTGTACGCCGACCCCTCGGCCACGCTGCCCGCTCCGCCGGTCGTCAGCGTCGGCGCAACATTAGTCACCGTGACGGTCTTGGCGTTGGCCGAGTGCGTGCCGTCCTCGTCGGTGGCGGTGGCGGTGATCGTGTATGTCCCGTCGTCTCCGAAGACGTGGGTTACGCCGGACGGGTTGCCTGTTACCGTCTGCGGATCACTTCCGTCGCCCCAGTCGATCACCCAGCCGCTGATCGTGTCGGTTCCCGGATCGCTGGCCGAGAGGTTCAGCGTGTAGGTGGCGCCCTCGGCCACGGAGTTGGCCCCGCTGATGCTCAGCGTCGGCGCGACGTTGGTGATGTTGATCGTCGCGGTGGCGGTGGAGGTATTTCCGCCCGAGTCGGTCACACGCAGGCTCACCGTGCGGCTGGAAGGTCCGTCCAGCCCGGTGGCGTTGAAGGTCGGTGTGGCGCCGGTTTCGACGCCGCGTGTCGCCGCGGCGCCGGTTTCGCCGAAGATCCCGTCGCCGTCCAAATCCCAGGCATAGCTCAAACCCGAGCCGCTGCTGCTTGAGCCGTCAAGCTGGACGCTGCCGCCTTCGGCGACCGTGTAAGGCCCGCCCGCGTCGGCGGTCACCGTCGGCCCGACCACCGAGACACTCTTGCTGTTCGCGTTGTACGTGCCGTCCTCATCGGTGGCGCTGGCACTGATGGTGTACGTCGCGCTTCCGCCACTGTACGTGTGCGTGACGCTCGAAGGATTGCCCGCCACCACCTGCGGCCCGGTCCCGTCGCCCCAGTCGATCGTCCAGCTCGTGATCGTGTCGCTGCCAGGGTCCGAGCTTGACAGACTCAGGGTATACACGCTGCCGGACTGCACGCTGTTGGGTCCGCTGATCGTCAGCGTCGGCGCAACGTTCGTCACCGTTACCGCCTTCGTATTGGCGTTGTAGGTTCCGTCTTCGTCGGTCGCGGTGGCGGTGATGGTGTAGCTGCCGTTGTCGGCAAATACGTGCGTGATGCTCGAGGGATTGCCGTTGATCGTTTGCGCAGCGGTTCCATCGCCCCAGTTGATCACCCACCGGCTGATCGTGTCATTGCCGACATCACTGGCTGAAAGATTCAGCGTGTACGTCGCGCCCTCAGCCACCGAGTTGGCCCCGCTGATGCTCAGCGTCGGCGCGACATTGGTCACCGTCAGCGCCTTGGCGTTGGAGGTGTAGGTTCCGTCCTCATCCGTGGCGGCGGCGGTGATGCTGTACGTTCCGCTGTCGGCAAACACGTGCGTGACGCTCGAGGGGTTGCCCGTCACCGTCTGCACCGCTCCGTCGCCCCACACAATCACCCATTGCGTGATAGTATCAGTACCCGGATCGCTGGCCGAGAGATTCAGCGTGTACGTAGCGCCCTCGGCCACGGAGTTGGCCCCGCTGATGCTCAGCGTCGGCGCGACATTGGTGATGCTGATGGTCGCGGTGGCGGTGCTGCTGGCGCCGGTCGAGTCGGTCACACGCAGGCTCACCGTGCGGCTGGAAGGTCCGTCCAGCCCGGCGGCGTTGAAGGTCGGTGTGGCGCCGGTTTCGACGCCGCGCGTGGCTGCGGTGCCGCTCTCGCCGAAGATCCCGTCGCCGTCCAGGTCCCAGGCGAAGCTGAGTCCCGAGCCGGTGCTGCCCGAGCCGTTGAGTTGGACGCTGCCGCCTTCGGCAACGGTGTACGGCCCGCCGGCGTTGGCCGCGGTCGGGGCCGTGACCGTGATCGCCTTGGAATTCGCGTTGTATGTCCCGTCTTCGTCCGTCGCCGTCGCGGTGATGGTGTACGAGCCAGCGTTTGCAAAGACATGCGTGACGCTGGAGGGATTTCCATTGACCGTTTGCGCGGCGGTTCCGTCGCCCCAAGTGATCACCCACCGGGCGATCGTATCGCTGCCCGGATCGCTGGCCGACAGCGTCAGCGTATACGCCGCCCCGGCCGCCACCGAGTTGGCCCCGCCGATCGTCAGCGTCGGCGCAACGTTGGTCACCGTGACGGCCTTGGAGTTGGCGTTGAACGTACCGTCCTCATCGGTGGCCGTCGCCGTGATCGTGTACGAGCCATTGTCGGCGAATACGTGCGTGATGCTCGAGGGGTTGCCGTTGACGGTCTGTGCGGCGGTTCCATCGCCCCAGTTGATCACCCATCGTGTGATCGTGTCGCTGCCGGGATCGCTGGCCGAAAGATTCAGCGTGTACGTAGCGCCCTCAGCCACGGAGTTGGCCCCGCTGATGCTCAGCGTCGGCGCGACATTGGTGATGTTGATCGTCGCCGTCGCAGTGCTGGTGCGGCTGGCTGAATCGGTCACGCGCAGGCTCACCGTGCGGCTGGAAGGTCCGTCCAGTCCGGCGGCGTTGAAGGTCGGTGTGGCGCCGGTCTCGACGCCGCGCGTGGCCGCGGCGCCGGTTTCGCCGAAGATCCCGTCGCCGTCCAGGTCCCAGGCATAGCTCAAACCTGAACCGGTGCTGCCCGAGCCGTTGAGTTGGACGCTGCCGCCTTCGGCAACCGTGTACGGACCGCCCGCGTCGGCGGTTGGCGCTGGTGGGGTGATGCCGTTGGCCAGCAGAACGCTGACGGTGCTGGCACCCTGGTTGGCGACAGCGATATCGATGGCGCTGTCGCCGTTGAAGTTGGCCAGCACCAGCGATCGCGGATTGGCGCCGACCGTGTAATTCACCGCCGCCGCCAGCGTTGCGGTACCGTTGCCGAACAGGACGCTGACGTTGTTGGACGTTTCGTTGGCGGCCACGACATCGCGGTTGCCGTCGCCATCCAGGTCTGCCACCGCGACGAACGTCGTGCCGCTGCCGGCGTTGTAGTGCACGGCGGCTTGGAACGTGCCGCCGGCGTTGCCGCGGAGCACGCTGAGCTTGTTGGCCAGATAGCCCGCGGTCACGATATCCAGCACGCCGTCATTGTTGAGATCGCCTGCGGCGATCGAAGCCGGCCCGGCGCTGGTCGCGTAGGACACGCCAGCGGCGAACGTCGCGTTGCCGTTGCCCAGCAGCACGTACACCTTGTCGCCGAAGTAATCCGCTGCCGCCAGGTCCAGCTTGCCGTCGGCGTTGAAGTCGCCGGCGACAAGATCGCTGGGCGTGAAGCCGACGGCGGAGTTGGCCGGGGCCATGAACGTGCCGTTGCCGTTGCCGCGGAGAATCGACAGATTCGTGTCGAACGCCTTGGCCACCGCCAGGTCAACCTTGGCGTCGCCGTTGAAATCGCCCAGGACGACCGCCCGGGGTCCGTTTCCGGCGGCAAAGAACGCCGCCACGCCGAACGTGCCGTTGCCATTGCCCAGCATGACGCCGACGTTGTTGTTTTCGTAGCTGACGGTGATCAGATCCGCCTTGCCATCGGCGTTGACATCGCCGGCAGCCACGAAATCTGCCGGGCTTGCCAGCGTGATCGTCGTCGCCGCCGCGAATGTCCCGTTGGTGTTGCCCAGGAGAATGCTCAGGCTCGAATTGGCGTAGCTGGAGGTGACCAGGTCCTTTCGACCGTCGGCGTTGAAGTCCGCCGTTGCGATGAAGTCGGGCCGTCCAGCGACGGTGTAGTTCACCGCCGCCGCATAACTCACCGCCATGCAGATTCGCTGTTCCAGTTGCTCCATGGGGATGGCCTGATGAGCCGCGTGGCGAATGCAGCGCTGGCGGCGCAGCCCGCGGCGAGTGGGGCGTGACTCCGCGGCGGCGGCATGGTTCAGCTTCGAGGCGTTGTGGGACTTGAATCGCTGCGGCATGGTCTACCTCACATGCATCAGTGGCCTCATCCGGCCCGTCGGTCCGGTCACGACACGTCCGCTTTTCCGCACATTCGATCTGGCGTGAACTTGCGTACCCTGCGTACATTGGGGGGTATCGGAGGCCAGCCTCGCACCGTTTAGCAGTTGGTAAGGGATTCCGATTATTCGGGCGGCGGGTTGCCGCCTATCATCCCGACGATGACGAAATCGACGGATGTGGCAGTGGTCGGGGCCGGACCGATCGGGCTGGAATTGGCCGTGGCGCTCAAGAAACGCGGGGTGGATTACATTCACTTCGACGCCAACCAGATCGGCTACACCATCTCCTGGTTCGCCCCGCAGACTCAGTTCTTCAGCTCCAACGAACGCATCGCCATCGCGGGTGTGCCGCTGCTGACCCCCAATCAAGCCAAGGCCACACGCGAGCAGTACCTGACGTATCTGCGCGGCGTGGTTCAGCAGTTCGATCTGAAGGTCAACAACTACGAGCCGATCATCGACATCAAACGCGACGGGGAAGGATTCGTGCTGACTTCACAGCCGCGCGGCCGAAGTCCACAGTTGTATCGCTCGCGCAGGCTGGTGCTATGCACCGGAGGAACCAATCGCCCACGCCGATTGAATATCCCCGGCGAAGATCTGCCCCACGTATCCCACTACTTCGGGGATCCGCACACCTACTTCCGCACCAGCGTGCTGATCGTCGGGGGGAAGAATTCAGCGGTGGAGGCGGCGCTGCGTTGCTATCATGCCGGAGCCCGGGTCGCGCTCAGCTATCGCCGCCAGACGCTGCCCGAAAAGAGTATCAAGTACTGGCTGCTGCCGGAGATCAATGCGTACCTGCGCAGCGAGCGGATCAAGGGTTACATGAACACCCGGCCAGTGGCGATCACCCCGACGCACGTGGTTCTGGACCGCGACGGCGAACGGGTCGACGTGCCGGCGGATTTTGTGCTTCTGCTGGTCGGCTACGAGCAGGACAACACGCTGTTCAAGCTGGCGGGCGTGGAATTGCGCGGAAGCTGTGCGGCGCCGGTCTACGACGAACGAACGATGGAGACGAACGTGCCGGGGCTGTACGTGGCCGGCACGGCGGTGGGCGGCACGCAGGAGAAGTTCACCGTCTTCATCGAAAACTGTCACGTGCACGTGGACCGGATCGTCGCCGCCCTCACCGGTGGCGCTCCGCCGCCCCAGCGCATCGCCGAGCCCGTGATCGAGCAGCCGGAGAGCTGATCCTGCTGGTGTTGAGATGAGCGATAACAGCCTACTTGGTCTGGGCGCCGCGATGCCGCTGAAGCCGGACAGCAGCCCGGCCAACGAGTACGTGATGATCCAGCGCCCGCTCCAGCGTGTACTGGCCTTCACGGGGCGCACGATCGACGATGTGATCAACGACCCGATCGCGCGCAACGAAGTGATCGGCTACTACAAGCTGTATCGCTGGGTGCAGCGCGAGTGCGAGGTCATCGATCTGGAACGCCAGTGGAACCCGCTGGGGGGATGAATCTCTCCGGGTCGCGCCGTGCCGCAACGTGATCGGGGGAATCTTCTGCGCGATCTGCGGCCGGCGAGGTGGCGGGCCGTGTCGTCGGCGCAAATCCTGCGTAAGATGTCGGCACGCGGTGCGCGTGGGTTGACCTGTGGCGCCCGCGCGCAGCGCCGCCGACGGACGCAACGGCCAACACGGAGATCAACATCCATGCTTGAAACCCTGAAACGGCAGTATGAGATTCCCGGCATCGTTCGCATCGAGCCGGGCAACGGCGGGTTGACCAGGCTGGTGATCACCAGCCCGCAGGCGGCGGCAGAAATCTACTTGCACGGGGCGCACGTGACGCGCTTCGAGCCGGCGGGTCAGCGGCCGGTCTTGTGGATGAGTCGCTCGAGCTGGTTCGAGCCGGGCAAGCCGATCCGCGGCGGCGTGCCGATCTGCTTCCCGTGGTTCGGTCCAAAGCCCAACGACCCGGCCGCGCCGACGCATGGCCTGGTTCGACAGCGCGAGTGGACGCTCGAATCGGTCCGACATGATTCGGCCGCGGGAACCGTCGTGGCCACGCTGTCGTTGCGATCGGATGCATCGATGCGCGCCATCTGGCCGGGGGATTTTCTGATCCGGCACATTGTTACGGTCGGCCCATCACTTCAGATGCGACTGGAGGTCACGAACACCTCGACGCAGCCGATCCGTTTCGACGAGGCGTTGCACACATATCTGGCGGTTGGCGACATCAGGCAGGCGTGGGTTGAGGGTCTGGGCGGCGCGACGTACCTCGACAAGGCGGGTGGACAAGCAACGCATCGCCAGCAGGCTGAGTCGCAGATCCGCTTTACCGGCGAGACCGATCGCGTGTACTTCGACACGCAGGCGACGTGCGTGGTGCATGATCCGCAGCTCCGCCGCAGGATTCAGATCGAAAAGACCGGATCCAACGCCACGGTGGTGTGGAATCCCTGGATCGCCAAGGCCAAAGCGATGCCGGATTTCGGGGATGATGAATGGCCGGAGATGGTGTGCGTGGAGACCGTGAACGCATTGAAGCACGCGGTGGAGCTGCAACCCGGCCAGACGCATGCGATGACGGCGAAGGTTACGGTTCTGCCGTGAGCAGCACGATGCCGGCGACGACCATCGCAACGGCGACCCATTTTCGCGGAGACATGACCTCGCCGAGGAACAGCCATCCCAGCAACACCGCGATGACCGGCGCGAGCGTGAAGGCGATCGGCTTGATCTTCGAGATCGGCCCCAGGTGCAAGGCGCCGTAGAAGCAGAGCATTCCAGCAGCGCCGGCGACCAGTCCCGAGCCGACGATCAGCTTTGTGAGAATCGATGCGTCGGCACCGAGCCAGTCGCGCGGCTCCAGGGCTTTGGCTTGCACGAACACGGTGTAGACGATCCACAGGATCGGAAGGGCGACGGTGGATCGGACAGCGATGGCGGTCAGTGGTCCGACGCGGCCGCTGTGCAGCACCTGTTTGGTAAAGAACTCCCCCACGCCCCAACAGATTCCCGCCAGGATCGCCAGCATGATTGCCTTCATCTTCCGAAGCGTAACTTGCGGGGTGGAGGGCGACAAATCCTCAGTGGCGACTGTTGCTCGGGGATCGGTTGGATGCGGCGCGAGGCGGCAGGATCGGCTATGATCCACTGCTGAGGCGCGTCTGTCCGCGAACATGAACAGGCCGGTCACAACCAGATCGCGTCGTCGGCGACGTGTTCTGCTGGCGATGGGTTTTCTCAGCCCCGAGCGTCAGGCGGGGATCGTGCGCTACGCGCGGCAGGCGGGGTGGATCGTGGACTGGTCACTGCCTCGGTACCACGCGGTGGGCGAGGATCAGCAGTACCTGCACGCCAGTCAGTACGATGGGGTGCTGGCGTTGTGCTCGAAGGCGTCGCCCTGGCTGCCGGAGTTGTTGCGAAACTTCACGGTTCCTGTAGTGGATATGTGGTCGGATTATCCGCAGGAGCCGTTTCCGCGTGTGCTGCTGGACAACGTGGCGATCGGGCGCGCTGCGGCGAATCACCTCTTGTCGCGCGGGTTCAGGAATCTGCTGTTCTACACGCATGCGATCGAGGCCAAGGCCGCCGAGGCGCGATACGAAGGCTTTGCGCAGGCCGCGCGTGCTGCCGGGGCGGAGGTTCGGCAACTGAATTGGGATCATCGCGCGGGTCCCAGGGGTCGGCAGGCGCGCGCCGCGTGGCTGGCTGGATGGCTGAGCCGGGCGGAGCTTCCCCTGGGCGTGATGGGATCCAACGATCCGATCGCCTGCGAAGTTCTGGAGGCGGCGGAACTGGCGGGACTGGCGGTGCCGGGACAGGTGGCGGTGATCGGGGTGGACAATGATCCGGCGGTGACGGAGCTGGCGTCGGTGCCGCTGAGCAGCGTCGATTCAGCACGTGAGCACGCCGGGTATGCAGCGGCGGCGCTGCTGGATCGGTTGATGAATGGTGCGGCGGCGCCCGGCCAGCCGATCCTGATTCAACCCGGGCCGGTGATCGCGCGACGCTCGACGGATGCGCTGGCGGTGCGCGATCCGCGGGTTGCCGCCGCCATCCAGTTCATCCAGGATCACTTTCACGAGCCGATCACCGCCGAGCAGGTTGCCGCCGGGGCCGGGGTGTCGCGGCGGTGGCTTCAGAGCCGCATTCTGGTTCATACCGGGCGGACCATTCATCAGACGATCACCTGGCAACGAATCGAGCATGCCCAGAGACTGCTGGTCGGCACGCGCATGAAGATTCAGCTTGTGGCCAGCCAGTGCGGCTTTGGAACGGGCGAGAATCTGTGCAAGGTGTTCCATCGTCGGGTGGGCATGACTCCTCAGCAGTATCGCGAGCGATACTTGAGCTCGGAGGCGCGGTCCGGGGTCATCGACGCCGGCCTGCCGGATCGGACAGATGAATTGCCAAAAATGCCAATGCAACTCCCATGACGCGATGAGTAATGTTTCATGGCATTGCACCTTCATCTTTCAGGAGCAATTCCATGTCTCATCAGTCGAGTCGGGGGCGCATGGCATTTACGCTGGTGGAACTGCTTGTGGTTATTGGAATTATTGCCGCGCTGATCGCGCTCCTGCTGCCGGCCCTGAATCGCGCCCGCGAGGCGGCCCGCCGCGCGATGTGCGCCAATAACCTGCGGCAGGTCCATCAGATGCTCCAGATCTACGCCGTCCAGTACAAGGATGCGACCCTGATCGGAAACGCCAGCAGCCAATACCAGAACAACTACACCCTGTGGTGGCGTACGGATCCCGAGCCGGCGCAGATGGGGCTGCTGTATCGGGCGAAGCTGACGGGTTCGGGGCAGGCGTTCTATTGCCCATCCAATATCAATCCCCAGCACCAGTGGAACAACGAGATGATCAACCCCTGGTGCGACCGCCAGCCGACCGGCTCGGGCGGGGCCAACACCCGCATGGCGTTTTCCACCCGCCCGATGTGGCGCTGGGGCGGAATCCGACCCCAGGTCGTGAACAATCCGGGTCATCCGGAGCACAACCCCACCGGCGCGTTCCCACGGCTTTCGAAGTACAGGAACAAGGCGATCCTCTCGGACATCACCTCGTCGTGGCAACGTGTGCTGGCGCAGAACCACGCCAAGGGCATCAACGTTCTGTACGGTCATGGCGGAGTCAAGTGGGTGCCGGTGGATCAGTTCAAGACGCCGCTGATGCAATGCGCCGACACGTTCAGTTCATCCTACAACCCGCAGCAGCGTGAGGTGTGGGAAGCGCTGGACCGATTCTGATTCGCCGGTTGTGGCAGATCGAGTCAGCAAAGTGATGGTCGCATCGCACATTGAGACGAGGTCACCATGAGCAGACGGGGTTCGAGGCGGATGCTCGCAATCGCGGTGCTGGTGTGCGCGTGTCTGATGGGCCACGGCGCACGGGCTCACGTTGCCGCCGATGGCTCGGCTCGGATCACCTGCGACTTTAATTCCGATTGGCGGCTGTTCGTTGGCGATGCGGGCGGCGCGCAGGATCCGGAATTCGACGACAGCGGGTGGAAGCCGGTGACGCTGCCTCGCGCCTGGAACGAAGACGATGCGTTTCGCGTGGATATCCGTGAGCTGCCGACCGGAATCGCCTGGTACCGCAAACGCTTCACGCTGCCTGATTCGGATCTGGGCAAAAAGGTCTACCTGGAGTTCGAGGGGGTGCGTCATGTGGCCGACGTGTATCTCAACGGCCAGCACGTCGGCCGCCACGAAAACGGCGTGATGGCGTTCGGGATGGACCTGACCGGGCTGATCCGAACCGGGCAGCAGGCGAATGTGGTGGCGGTGCGGGTGGACAACGCCTGGGACGTGAAAGAGAGCGCCACCGGCACTCCTTTCCAGTGGAGCGACCGGAATTTTTACGCCAACTACGGCGGGATCAACAAGCGGGTGTGGCTGCACGTTGCCGACAAGTTGCACCAGACGCTGCCGCTGTACAGCAACCTGGGCACGAGCGGGGTGTACGTGTATGCCGACGACATCGACGTGCCGGGCAAGTCCGCCACGATCACCGCCGAAGCCCAGGTCCGAAACGACCACGACTCGCCGCGGACGTTCACGTTTCAAGTGCTGCTTGGCGATTTGAACGGCCATGAGCTGGCCCGTTTTGCCGCCGATGCGCCGCTTACGCTGCCGCCGGGACAAACCACCACCGTTCGCGCCAGTGCCCGAGTTGGCGGGCTGGAGTTCTGGAGCTGGGGTTATGGACGGCTCTACGACGTCAAGACCATCCTGATTGTGGACGGCAAGCCGATCGACGCGGTGCTCACCCGGACCGGTTTTCGCAAGACGCAATTCGGCCAGGGCGTGGTCACGCTCAACGACCGCGTGATTCACCTCAAGGGATACGCCCAGCGCAGCACCAACGAGTGGCCGGCACTGGGGACCAACGTGCCGGCGTGGCTGAGCGACTTTTCCAACGGGCTGATGGTGCAGGGCAATGCCAATCTTGTTCGCTGGATGCACGTCACGCCCGGCAAACAGGATGTGCAGAGCTGCGACCGGGTGGGGCTGATGCAGGCGATGCCGGCGGGCGACAGCGAACGGGATCCGGGTCCCGGGCGGCGCTGGCAGATGCGCCTGGAGCTGATGCGCGACGCGATCATCTACAACCGAAATCACCCCAGCATCATTTTCTATGAGGCTGGCAACGCCGGCATCGCCGACGAGCGGATGGCCGAGATGATCAGCCTGCGCGACCAGTACGACCCGCACGGCGGACGGGCGATGGGCTGCCGGAACATGCTGGGCAGCAGCGTGGCGGAGTACGGCGGCGACATGCTGTACGTCAACCGCAGCCGCAGCAAGCCGCTGTGGGCGATGGAGTACAGCCGCGATGAGGGGTTGCGAAAGTACTGGGATGAATTCAGCCCGCCTTATCACAGGGATGGTGACGGCCCGCCGCACCGCGGCCAGCCTGCCCACGCCTACAACCGCAACCAGGACTCGCACGCGCTGGAGAATGTCCGCCGATGGTTCGACTACTACCAGCAACGCCCCGGCACGGGCGAGCGGGTCAATGCTGGCGGGGTGAACATCATCTTTTCCGACACCAACACTCACCATCGCGGCGCCGAGAACTACCGCCGCAGCGGCGAGGTGGATGCCGTGCGCCTGCCCAAGGACGGCTACTTTGCCCATCAGGTCATGTGGGATGGCTGGGTCGAGCCGGAGAACCCGCGGATTCATATCATCGGGCACTGGAACTACGCCCCGCAGACGCAGAAAGACGTTTTCGTCGTCAGCAGCGCGCAGAGGGTGCAACTGCTGCTGAACGGTCGCAGCCTGGGCTTCGGGCAGCAGAGCCACCGATTCCTGTTCACGTTCAAAGACGTGAAGTGGGAGCCGGGCGTGCTTCAGGCTGTCGGCTTCGATGCTGCCGGCAGGCAGGTCTGCGCCGATCAGCGCCGGACGGCCGGCGAGCCGGTCGCGCTGCGGCTCACGCCGCACACCAGCCCGACGGGCATGCGTGCCGACGGAGCGGACGTGGCGTTGTTCGATGTCGAGGTGGTCGATGACAAAGGCAACCGTTGCCCGACGGCGCTGAACCCGATCCACTTCGAATTGAGCGGCCCGGGGGAGTGGCGCGGGGGCATCGCCCAGGCGCCGGACAACGGCATCCTCGCCAAAACACTCCCGGTGGAGTGCGGCATCAATCGGGTGATCGTCCGCTCAACCACCACCGCTGGCACCATCGTGCTCACAGCCGCCGCTGACGGACTGAAGCCGGCGACCGCGTCGGTGCAGACCAGGGCGCTGGCGGTCGAAGGCGGGCTGGGGCGAGAGCTTGTCGGCCAGGAGCTGATCCCGCGGTTCAGTCGCGGCCCCACACCGCCGGGGTCGTCGGTCACTGCGGTGCGGCAGAGCCTGCATCCCGATCGCATCGTGGTTGGATCCAACCAGCCCGATGCGCCCAAGCTGACGGATGACAACGAGGCATCAGCCTGGACCAGCGATGAGCGGCTGGAGCGTGCGTGGGTGCAGTTCGAGTTTGACCAGCCCCGGCAAGTGAGCCAGCTCGTGCTGCGGCTGGGTTCGTGGCGGACGACGTCGTGGCCGCTGCGCGTTTTCGCGGACGGGCAGGAGGTATTTGCCGCCGTGGCGCCGGCCACGGTCGGGTATACCACGCTTGAGATTCCGCCGACTTGCTGCCGCAGCGTGCGGCTGCAACTTGCCGGCAGCCCCCGCGCGGGCGGAAACGCCGAACTGGTCGAAGTCACCGGCCAGGCCGACACGCACGGCGGGGACAACCCCCGGGCAACGGGCAAGCTGGTGATTCACGAAATCGAGCTGTTCAGCGCGCTGCCGACGGCGACATCGCAGCCTTCGGACCCGGCCGGGCAGTAGTCTCGGCAGAGGCCGGTTCTGTCGAGCCACCCTCGCCTCGTTGGATTGAATGAATCTGCCCGAGCTACTTTCGCGTGGCGGTCAGGACGCGGTCGTTGCCGGCGTGGTCCTTGAGGATTCGCACGTCGGTGAAGTCGGGGTGCTCGCCCGCCATCGCCAGCGCCGCTTCGCCCTGGTCGAAGGCGATCTCGAGGAACACTCGTCCGCCCGGGCGCAGCCGGGAGCCGGCGCCGCCAAGGATACGGCGGTGAAAGCTGATGCCATCCGGCCCGGCGTCCAGCGCGATCATCGGCTCATAGTCGCGAACGCTGCGGTCTAAAGTGGGGATCTTGTCGCTGGCGATGTAGGGCGGGTTGGAGACGATCAGATCAAACGGTTCCTGATCGACATGCCCGGCGAGCGGCTCGAACAGATCCCCCTGGAGAAGCAGGACCCGATCCGACAGCCCGAGCCGCTGGATGTTCTGCTGCGCCACCGCCAGGGCTGCGGCACTGATGTCGGTGGCCACGACCGTGGCGTGTTTGTGGTGATGGGCGATGGCGGCGGCGATGCAGCCGCTGCCGGTGCACAGGTCCAGCACTCGCGGGGTCTCGAAGCCGGCGGTTCGGCGGGCAAGCTGAAGCACGTGCTCGACCAGCGTTTCGGTGTCCGGGCGCGGGATCAGCACGTCGGCGGTAACACAGAATTCCAGGTTGAAAAAGTGCGCCTTACCGGTGAGGTATTCGATCGGTTCCTGCTCGGCGGCGCGGCGGACCAGCTCGCGGAATCGGGCCAATGCCGGCTCATCCAGAACCCGCTCGTAGTCGGTATAGAGCTTGATCCGCGGCACATCCAGCACGTGGGCCAGAAGCATCTCCGCCGAAAGCCTGGGCGGATCCACCTGCTTTCGCGCGAAAAAGGCGCTGGTCCACTCCAGAAGTCGCCGAACCGTCCATGTCTGTGCCGTGCCCGCTTGCGACATCGCCTTGGCGCGATTGTAGAAACCGCCTGCGGGCGTGACAACCGCGGGGAGTTGACATTGCCCGGCTGATGGGCAAAAGTATTTCATCAGGAACTGCCGGTGATCGTAGCTCAGTTGGTAGAGCGCCAGGTTGTGGTCCTGGATGTCGCGGGTTCGAATCCCGTCGATCACCCTTAAGCTTGCGGGCAGAGGAGTGAGGACACGGAGCCTGAACAGGCCTGCGTCTTCGTTCTTCTGCCCTTTGCATTCTGCTTTCGGCCTTGTTCTCATGCTCACCAAGCGAATCATCCCCTGCCTGGATGTGGATCGTGGACGGGTGGTCAAGGGATACAAGTTCTTCAACCATGTCGATGCGGGCGACCCGGTCGAACAGGCCAGGCGCTACCAGGAGGACGGGGCTGACGAGCTGGTCTTCTATGACATTACCGCCAGCCATGAGGGGCGCCAGATCATGGCCGACCTGGTCGTCAAGGTCGTCGAACAATGCTTCATGCCGCTTTGCGTCGGCGGGGGGATCCGAACCCTCGACGATGCGACGCGGCTGATCCAGGCGGGGGCGGAGAAGGTCAGCGTCAACTCGGCTGCGGTGAAGAGTCCCAAACTCATCACGGAGATTGCACGGAAGTTCGGTTCGCAGGCGGCGGTGCTGGGACTGGACGCCAATCGCGTCTGGCGCGACGGCATGGAATATTGGGAAGTCTACATCAACGGCGGGCGCGTCAACACGGGCATCAAGGTCATGGACTGGGTCCGCCAGGCGCAGGCGCTGGGCGCAGGGGAGATCGTGCTGAACGTCATGAACGCCGACGGAACCCGCGAAGGCTACGACGTGGAGATGACGGCGGCGGTGAGCGACGCGGTGCATATTCCGGTTGTCGCCAGCGGCGGGGCCGGTTCGCCTCAGCATATGCTCCAGGTGCTTACGCAGGGCCGCGCCGACGCAGCGCTGGCGGCCAGCATTTTCCACTTCCGGCAATACTCGGTTGGGGAGGTCAAGCAGTATCTGGCGAGAAACGGCGTGCCGGTACGGCTGCTGTGACGATGCCCTGGACAGGGCAGGCGCGGGTGCGTGGGAATCTGGTAAGATGCCGGGTTTGACCGGTCCGTCCAGTCGCGTCGCGCATCACGAGGTCGCTGCCATGCTGCAACCACACCAGTCCGGTTCCGCCGAGCGGGCCAAGCCAGTGTTGGAGACGTTGGATCCGGCCGCCGCCGATGCCGCCGGGGCGGTCGGCGGCGCGGTGGCGGGGGCCGGGGGGGTTGGGCTGGCTGTGCCGGCGCCGGACGGCTCGCAGCCCGGTCAGGTACGCGGCTCGGGCGCCGGCCCCGGCGGCACGCAAGCGGCGCCGTTTCAGCAGATCGGCCCGTACAAGCTCCTGGAGATGATTGGCGAAGGCGGATTCGGCACCGTCTGGGTGGCCGACCAGCAGCACCCCGTCCGCCGCCGAGTCGCCCTGAAAATCATCAAGCCGGGCATGGACTCGCGGGTGGTCATCGGGCGATTCGAGCAGGAGCGGCAGGCGCTGGCGATCATGGATCATCCCAACATCGCCAAGGTGCTGGATGCCGGCACAGCGCCCGACGGCAGGCCGTACTTCGTCATGGAGTACGTCGCTGGCGAAGCCATCACCGACTACTGCGACCGCCAGAACCTGAACATCCGCCAGCGGCTGGAGCTGTTCATTTCCGTCTGCGAGGCGGTTCAGCACGCGCACACCAAGGGGATCATTCATCGCGACATCAAACCCAGCAATATCCTGGTGACCCTGGTGACCGGATCGCCAACGGTAAAGGTGATCGACTTCGGCGTGGCCAAGGCGGTCAACCACGTGTTGACCGACAAGACGATCTTCACCGAGCACGGTCAGGTGCTGGGCACGCCGGAATACATGAGCCCCGAGCAGGCGGAGATGGGCGCGCTGGACATCGACACGCGCAGCGACGTGTACTCGCTGGGGGTGGTGCTGTACGAATTGCTGACCGGCGCGCTGCCTTTCGAGCCTCGGGACCTGCGAAGCAAGGGATACAACGAGATCCAGCGGATCATCCGCGAGGTCGATCCGCCCAAGCCCAGCCAGAGGCTGCGCTCGCTGGGGGGCAAATCGGTAGAGGTGGCCAGGCACCGTCACACGCGGGTCGAGGAGCTGGAGCATCAACTCCGCCGGGAGCTGGAGTGGATCCCGCTCAAGGCGATGCGCAAGGAGCGGGAACAGCGCTACGCCACGCCGATGGCGCTGGCGGAGGATATCCGCAATCACCTGTCGGGCCGGCCGCTGGTCGCCGGGCCGGAGTCGGCCATCTACCGCGCCCGCAAGTTCGTGATGCGCAACCGCGTGAAGGTGACGGCGGCGGCGGTGGTGCTGCTGGCGGTGCTGGTGGGGGCGGTGCTGTCCACGATCGGCTTCGTCCGCGCCGCACGCAACGCCGACATGTACCGCCGGGAATACGCCCGAGCCAATACCGAGGCCAGGCGGCTGTGGCAGATCAACCGCTTCACGACATCGCTGCTGTCCAACGCCAGCCCGATGGCCGGGGAGCGGCGCGACGTGACGGTGCGCGAATTGCTCGATGGTGCCGTGTCGCAGCTCGACGCCGGGGCGCTGAAGGATCAGCCCCGCATCGAGTCGGCGGTCCGGGCGACGCTGGCCGAGACGTATCGTTCCCTCAGCCAGTTTGCCGCCGCCGAACGCGAGTGGCGACGGGCGCTGGAGCTGGAGCGCGCCGCCGGTGGCATCAACAGCGCCGAGGCGGCGGTGGCGCTGGCGGGTCTGGGAGCCGTGCAGCTCGACACCGGGCGCATCGACGAAGCCCAGCAGTCCCTGGATTCCGCTTTGTCGGTGCTGCGCGGATCGCTGCCGCCGGACGACGTGCGCATCGGCGACGTGCTGGCCCACCTGGCGCTTCTGGCCGACGCGCGCGGGCAGTACCGCCAGGCACAGAACCTGCACCGCCAGGCGCTGGCCATCTACCAGAAGAATCCGAACGACACACCGCGGCTGGCCGACGGCATGACCAACCTGGCCACGAGCCTGCACCGCCTGGGCGACAATCGACAGGCGATCGAGCTGGCGCAGCAGGCGCTTCAGATGCGCCGCAAACGCTGGGGTACGCGCGCCAGCGTCGATGTCTGGAACAGCCTGAGCAACCTGGCCAACATGCAGGAGGCCGACGACGACCTGTCCGCCGCCGAGCAGAGCCGCCGCGAGGCGCTGTCTCTGGCTCGCAGCCTCGTGGATGAGAAAAACCGCATGACGGTTCTGAGCCTCTCGAAGCTGGCCAGAACACTGTGGCTGCGAGGTAGCAGCGCCGCCTCGCCGGATCCATCGGCCCTGGATGAAGCCGAACAGCTTCAGGCAAAGGCGCTGGAACTGGCCGTGGAGGTGGATGGGGAAAAGAGCCTGGCGGTGGCGCAGGGTTTGGATCTCCAGGCGTGCATCGCGCGGGACCGGGGACAACTGGATCGCGCCGTCGAGCTGTTCCGCAAGGCTCTGGAAGTCCGTCGGCAGCTTCAGCCGGAAGATCATCCGGATGTGGCAGGCGAGATGTCGCAACTGGCCGATGCGCTCAGCCGTGTGGCCAGCAGCCGTCCTGAAGCCGCCCCCGACAACGCCGCCGCCAGCGAAGCGATCGAACTGGCTGGCCGGGCGTTGGAAATCCGCACCCGCGTGTTCGGGCGCGATCATAGTCTGACGTGGAACACCACCAGCATCCTGGGCGGCGCGTACACCGCGGCGGGGCAGTTCCAGCAGGCCGAGCCACTGCTGTTGGATGCGTTCAAGGGTCTACAGGGCGGTTCGGTGCTGGGCAAGCGGTTGCGAATCGAGGCGGCGGGGCGATTGGCCAACCTGTATGAGAAATGGGGCAAAATGGAGCAGGCTGCGCGATGGCGCGGGCAGCGCCAGGCTCTGATCCACCCGGCCGCGACTCAGCCGTGACCGGTCGATCCGCTGTGCATCAAAATCAGCCCCGGGCAAACTGCTCGCTCGGTCCGTTTCGACACTTTTGCCAAGATTCCTCATTGGCAATCAGTGTATCGGGGTATAATGCCCGCCGGATTACACTGCCGTTTTACCGGAGGGAAGTCACGTGCCCAGTCGCTCGGGAACGCAAGCGGGATCAGCAGCACGCAGCATCGCGTTTGTTCTGGCGCTGATTGCGCTGGCGGGCAGCGCGCGCGGGGTGATCACCGTGACCTCGACGGTGGAATTCAAGGAAGGGGTGCGCGCCCAGGCGGTCATCGCCGACGCCACCGGGATTTTGCCCCCCGGCGGCAGAGCGCCTTTCAATGCCATCGCGATCAAGCAGGTGATGGCCGACATCATCATCCGAGACGGCGAATTCAGCGATGCGTTGCTGGTTCGCAAGCGTCAGTTGACGGCGGCGGAGGCGTGGGGCTCCGGCTTGCCGCTTGGCTACACCTTCCCGCCGCCCACCGACCCGGAAGGACCATGGCAGGGACTGGTCTGGCCTTATCGCGACCAATATGACTACTTTGCCGGCCCGAATGATCCGCTGGGCGATGACGTGGGGCAGTTCTTCCAGGACGGATCGATTTACGGTTTTGGCAGGATTGCGGGCATCGTCCGAGGCGGGCCGACCGATCCGGAAGCGGGCGGCGGGGATGTCAATCGCCTGCTCCGCGGCATCACCGGCAACGGGCTGAGCGGACCGGCGACCTACTTCATGCTGGATATCCAGCCGCTTGCCGGGCCTGCGGACCGATTCGTCACGCTGGAGATTGTCAACGCGCACGCCGTCGTGGTTCAGCAGGATCAGGCCACAGGCGCCTACAGCGAGCTGACGGTGCCGATCGCCGATTTCCAGACCCGCCTTCAGCTTCCTGAGCCGGGCAGTGCCGCGGTGCTGGGGCTGTTGCTGGCGCTCATTCCCGCACGTGCCCGTCGCCGGTGACAATCCACTTGTAGGTGGTCAAGTCCGCCGCCCCCATCGGTCCGCGGGCGTGAAGCTTGTCGGTACTGATGCCGATCTCGGCGCCCAGCCCGTACTCTCCGCCGTCGGCAAAACGCGTCGAGGCGTTCACCATCACGCTGGCGGAATCGACTTCGGTCACGAAGCGGTTGATCGACGCGATGGACGCGCTGAGGATGGCGTCGGTGTGGTGACTGCCGTGCGTGTTGATGTGCTCGATCGCCTCGTCAAGCGAATCGACCACCTTCACCCCGACGATGAGCGCGAGATATTCGGTATCCCAATCCGCCGGTTCAGCGGCTTTGGCGGCGGGATACAGCTTGCGGGCGCGTTCATCCGCTCGGATTTCCACCCCCCTGGCTGCCAGGTCGGAGCACACCTTCGGCAGCAGCGATTCGGCCACGTCCCGGTGGAACAGGATGTGTTCCACGGCGTTGCAGACCGCGCCGCCGGGATAGCTGGTCTTGGCGTTGACGCACACTTCGCGGACTTTGTGCTCGATGGCATCGGCGCCGGCATCGACATAGATGTGGCAGTTGCCGGTGAAATGCTTGAGCACCGGGATGGTGGATTCGGCCACGACGGCGCGGATAAGGCTTTCCCCGCCGCGGGGAATCACCAGGTCGATGTAGTGCTCGAGCTTGAGGATGATGGGGACCAGGGCGCGGTCGGGATTGTCGATGAACTGCACGGCGTCGGCCAGCTCCGCCAAGGCCGGCTCGCTGATCAGCGCGTTGCGGATGAGCTGGACAATGGCGCGGTTGGAGTGCAGCGCCTCTTTTCCGCCACGCAGGATGATCGCGTTGCCGCTTTTGAGGCACAGCGCCGCGGCGTCGGAAGTAACGTTTGGTCGCGACTCGTAGAAGAACAGCACCACGCCGATGGGGACGCGTCGTTTCTCGATCCGCAGCCCGTTAGGACGGAAGTAGCCTTCGATCGTCTGTCCAACCGGATCAACCTGCGCCGCGATCTGCTCGACGCCGCTGGCCATCGACTCGATGCGGCGGTCGTTGAGTTTCAGGCGTTCGATCAGTGCCGGAGCGAGCTTGGCGGCCTGTGCCGCGGCGATGTCCTGCTGGTTGGCGTCGAGCAGGGCCTGCCGATGTTTGCGGATGGCGTCGGCGATTCGCCGCAATGCCTGCGCGCGGGTGGCGCCATTGGTGCTGCCCAGTCGTGAGGCTGCACGCCGGGCCCTGATAGCCAGTGTCTGAACGTAATCCACAAGTTCCTGTTGGCTCATCGTGTCTCAATCGCCATTTACTTCGGGCCTATCGCGAGTTCGCGGTTTATCCCGAGCTTGCAGTGGTCCGGCTCCATTCCGCTCACCAGTGCCAGCTACCGCTCCGCCGGAAGCTCCACCAGCTTGTAGTCGAACGGCCTGGCGGCAAACTCGGGATCAACGCGGACATCTTCGGCGCCGCGGGGGAACTCGAATCGCAGCCGCCCGCTGCGCGGCTCGCCGGCGGGAAGGTCCGCACGGGATACCTCCAGCCATGCCTTGGGTTTGGGCGAATCCTCCTGCTGGAGGAACTGGATCTGCTCTGGCGGGCCGATGATCGGCACGTTCGGAACCGTCGGAGCACACTCGACCTTGTACGCGGCCTGAAGGTTCTGCTGCATTCCGATGTAGACATTGATCACCGGATAGACCCAGCGTACATCGGCGTCGCGAACCTGGATGGTGGCCTTCACGGTGGCCGGCATGAAGCTGATGCTGTCGGCCGCCGGACCCGCCAGGGCGACGAGCTGAGCCCGTGGCAGCGACAACCGCACCGGCACCTTGTCGATGGTGTGCGAGCCGGGATCATCCAGCACCCCCGACTGCGACAGGTCGGCCACCACCGTCAATCCACCGGGCTGCTGCTTTTCGATTTCCTCGATGACGTGACGCGGCGCCCGCACTGTCACGCGCGAAGGCTCGAAGATCGGCGTGCCGACCAGGTTTGTCACGTCCGGCGGCGGCTGCACGTCCAGGCTCCGCTCGACGTACACGTCCACGAACACCGGCAGCCTGGCTGGACTGCACTTGCCGATCGTCACGCCGCTGCCGGCGAACACGCGAGTCGAGGCCAGCAGTGCCGCGGTATCCAGTTCATGAATCTGCCCCGGAGACAGATTGGCGTCGTCGATCGTGATCACCACCGACGGCGTGCCATTGCGCAGCATAACTTTCTGGCGGATCTCCTCGAGCCTGCCCTTGGGTCCGCTCAGGTCGGCGATGACGCTGGTATCCACCATCCGCCTCAGCTCCACGTAGCGATCCGTGATCGTGCTGATGACCTGAACGGGAATCTGCTGCTGGTCTATCCGGTCGATCTGCTCGCGCTCGGCGTAGATCCAGATGATCAGCGTCAGCGGCGCCAGCCAACTGAGGGTTTTGAGCCCGGCGATGAAGTTCTCGCGGGTGAGGCTGCGCTGGGTCCAGCGCTGCCAGCCGTGAAGCTGCCTCGCCAGCCACTCGCGGGCGCGTCGGCGGGGATCGCCGGGCAGTGCCGCAGGCGATGGCCTGATCGTGCTTCGCGGACCATCCGGGCCAAGGGTCATGCCGCCTCCCGGATCTGAGGGACCTTCTTTTCCTGCACGCCCAGCAGCTCGCTGAGCATTCCGCGCAGCGCCTCGGGAGTGAGCTTTCGCATCAGCACGCCGCGTTCGGCGATCGAAACATCCCCGGTCTCTTCGGAAACCACCAGCACCACCGCGTCCGACTCATTCGACAGCCCCACCGCTGCACGGTGCCGACTGCCAAGCTCACGCTCAAGGGTTCCTTCCTCGGCCAGCGGAAATTGCACTCCCGCGTAGGCGATCTTGCCCTGGCTGATGATCACGCCCAGATCGTGCAGCGGAGAGTTCGGCCAGAAAATGGTGTTCAGCAGGGCGGCGGACAGATCGGCGTTGATGCGCGTGCCGGTTTCCGCGATACCACCCAGCCCTACTTCACGCTCGATCGCGATCAGGGCGCCGATTTTCCGCTTGGAGCAGAAGGTGGCGGCCATCACCAGTTGCTCGATCTCCTCATTGAGCTGGTTGGACCATCCGCGGAACAGGCGTGTTTCGCCCAGCCGCATCAGCGCGCGGCGCAGCTCGGGCTGGAAAACGACGATGACGGCGATCGAGGCGATGCCCAGGAACTGTCGGAACAGAAACTCCAGGCGATACAGCTCCAGCGTCGAGGCCAGCAATCGCACGACCAGGTAAAGCCCGATCAGCACCAGGGCGATACCGCGCAGCAGCCGCGCGCCGCGGGTGCCGCGCAGAAACCGCATGACCCAGTACACCACCGCGCCGATGATCAGCAGCTCGATGAGAATCTGCCACCACGCGTATGCGCTCCAGGCACGAAGCAGACTGCTGAGGTTGGGAAACTGTTCAAACATCCGAAGCCCGCGGCGATGCCACCGCCCGGCGAACTATATCGCCAAAATGCCTTGCCGACCATCGCCGCCAGGGCGGCAATGCCCGCCGGCACGTTAGAAATACCCGCCGATGGCCGTCTTGAACACAGATCGGCTATTCGAGGATCGCGCGAATCATTTTCACGACCTGGACCATCGGTCCGACATCATGGACACGCACGATGGCCGCTCCGTTGGCCACGCACCACGCAACCGTCGCCGCCGTCCCGAACAGCCGCCGCGATGGCTCGCTTTCGCCGGTGATTCGCCCGATGAAGCTCTTGCGGCTGGTGCCCACGACCACGGGCCGGCCAAGCACGGTCAGCTCCTGGAGCCGCCGCAGCAGCTCCAGGTTGTGCTCGACGGTCTTGCCGAAGCCGATCCCCGGGTCAATCAGGATCTTCTCCGGCTCGATGCCACAGATGCCCGCGGCGATGATCCGCTCGTTGAGGTAGCCGGATACTTCGGCGGTTACGTCCTGGTAGGTCGGGTTGACCTGCATGGTTTTCGGACGTCCCAGCATGTGCATCAAGATCACCGGCGAGCGGCGACGCGCCGCCAGCGGCAGCATCTGCGGATCGTCGCTGCCGGCGGAGATGTCGTTGATGATGTAGGCGCCGGCGTCCAGCGCCGCCTCCGCCACCGCCGATCGTGTCGTGTCGATGCTGTACACCACCGGCAGGTCTTTGCCGGACAGCGCCTGAAGAACCGGCACGACTCGGCGGATCTGCTCCGGCTCATCCACCGGATCGGAACCCGGACGCGTCGATTCCCCGCCGATGTCGATCAGGTCGGCGCCCTCGGCGGCCATCTGCTCGGCGTGGGCGACGGCGGATTCGACGCTGGTGTATTGCCCGCCGTCGCTGAAACTGTCCGGCGTGACATTCAGCACGCCCATAACCAGCGGCCGGCGGTCGGGGTTCAGCAGCCAGGCATCAAATTCCTTGCGGTTCATGCGCGATTTCGAGAAATCATTTGCCGCCTTACTTCGATTGTATACCATGGGGGGCTTGCCGGAGACGCCGTTATGAACCTGGTTCAGGACTTGCGGAAGGTCGTTCTGCCCGGGCTGGCGATCATGATCGTCGGCGGACTGTGGACGCTGGCCGCGTACAAGGCCGAGCTTGACCGCGGCCTGCCGTACTTCGGCCCCGAACCACGAATCTGGCAGGATCCGCGGGATACGCGCACCGCCGAGATCCCCGGCCCGCGTTACTGGGCGGCGGAATCCCCGGACGAACCGCTGCGTACCTATCCCCTCTGATTGCGGCATCGGGCGAAGTTCACCCAACTCCATGCGGCTCAGATTCAGCTCGAGGCCCGATCAGGCCGCGCGGGCAGCACGGCGAGCAGGCGAGCGATCTGCTCGACGATCGTCGCCGGCTCGGACATCCGCCCCGGGCCGACGTTGCGGCACGCCAGCCAGCCTTCTTCCGGGCCGATGAAGCGGTAGCCATGCTTCTGGAGTTTGGCGACGTTCTCCTTCGTGATCGGATTTTCCCACATGCGGTTGTTCATCGCGGGCGCGAAGATGACCGGGCAGGCGGCGGCGTTGATCATCAGGCTCACCAGATCGTCGCACAGCCCGTGGGCGACCCTGGCGATCATGTCCGCCGTCGCCGGCGCGACCAGCATGAGGTCGGCCTGCTCGGTCAGCCCGATGTGCTGGGGGTCGGACGAATCGGGCAGGTCGAATGTGCTGGTGCGCACGGGCCGGCCGGAAAGCGCCTGGAACGTGAGCGGGGCGACGAAGCGCTGTGCCGCCTGGCTCATTACCACCGTCACACCCGCGCCCTGCTGAACCAGCCGGGAGACGACCTCCGCCGTCTTGTATGCCGAGATTCCGCCGCAGACCGCGACGATGATCTCGCGCCCCGCCAGCGCCGGGTTGGTGCTCTGCTGTGACATGCGATCAACGAAATCCGCGATGACCGTATCACGCCTTGTGGCTGCCGCCTCATCGCGTCTTGGAAAGCTGCTCCGGCGGGACCAGACCGCTGGCTTCGTAATCGATGGCGATCTTGTCCTGGAGGATTTCCTGGATGACCACCTCCAGGTCGGTCATGTTGGGCTTGCGTTCCACCAGCGGACGGGCGCCTTCCATCAGCTCCAGCATCCGCTTCTGGATCAGTGCCGTCAGCTTGAACCGACCACCAACCTTGTTCACGATCTCGTCGCTCTTCAGTGCCTGAATCATAGTTTGCTCAGAAGCCTGCGGGACTCTTCTTGTGTCGGATCAGGCGGGCGATCTCCTCCACCGCCCGATCCACATCGTCGTTGATCACCATGTCGTCGAATGCACGGCTGCCCTTGGCCATCCAGATCTCGCGCTTGGCGCCGCGGAAGCGTTTTTCCATCTGCTCCGGCGTTTCGCGGCCACGCTCGCGCAGCCGCTGAAGCAGGCTGGCCTGGTCCGGCGGCATGACGAAGATCATCAATGCATCAGGGTACTGGAACCGCACCTGTAGCGCCCCCTGAACGTCGATCTCCAGCAGCACATCCTCGCCGTTGGCCAGATAATCCAGCGTCGGATGCTTGGGCGTTCCATAATAGTGATCCCAGACAGAGGCATATTCCAGGAATTCGCCCGCCTCGAGACGGCGGAAAAACGTCGCCTCGTCCAGGTACTCGTACGTCTTGCCCTGATCGTCCTTTTCGCTGCGCGGGCGTGTGGTGGCGCTGGCGATGTACTTCAGGTGCATCCGCTCGGCCAGTCGGCGCGAAATCGTGCTCTTGCCCACGCCGGATGGGCCAACCAGGACAATCAGAAGCCCACGCTGTGGTGAATAGCCGCTCATCTGTATCGCCAATATTCAATGACCCGCACAGGTCATCGCTCACTCCACATTCTGCACCTGTTCCTTCAACCGATCGATCGCGCCCTTGATCTCGACAATATGCCGCGCGATCTGGGCGTCGTTGGCTTTGCTGGCGATCGTGTTCGCCTCGCGCAGCATCTCCTGCGTGATGAAATCCAGTTTTCGCCCGGCATGTTCTCCAAACCGGCAGGCGTGCTCGAAGGCCTCCAGATGGTGCCTCAGCCGCTGGATTTCCTCGCAAATATCGGCTCGCTCGGCAAAAACCGCCACTTCCTTGATCAGCTCAACCTCATCGACTTTCAACTCCGCCTTGCTCAACAGCAGGTTCACGCGCTGGCTGAGGCGTTTGTGGTAATCCTCGATGACCGATGGCGCGCGTTTGGCGATCTCCGATAAGTTATCGGCGATCAGCTTCGTATGCCGCATCAGGTCCTCGAACAGCGATTGCCCCTCGCGGCGGCGCATGGCTTCCAGCTTGTCAATCGCCTGCGCCGTGAGCTGACGGATCACATCCCCGTGTCGCGCGATCTCGTCACTCTCGTCGCGCGGCTCTTGACAGACCCCGGGGAGCTGGAGCAGGCTGGCCAGATCGATCTGCACCATCCCGTTCAGTCCCCTGATCTGCTGAAGCTGCTGAAGGTAGGCCTCCAGCGCCTTGGTGTTGATATGATACGCCGCCTCGGCGCTGTCCAGCCGCATCTTGAGGATATAGGTGATCGACCCGCGCACCAGCCGCTCACGCAGGATGGTTTCGATCTCCGGTTCCAGCCCCTGAACGTTCTCCGGCAGCTTGATCACCGGCTTGAAGAAGCGGTTGTTCAGCGAACGAATCTCGACGGAGTAGTGGGTTCCGTTTCGTTCTGCGGCGGCGTCACCGAAGCCGGTCATGCTCGTGATCATGCGCCAGGGTCCTCGCGTGCAGCCTCATCGAGCCATCAGGGTTGCGTCGTCGCCGCCGGGGACGTTGACGGCGCCGCAGTGGAGGGCGACGTCACATCATCGGGGATCAAAGGCGTCTGGGCGGCGGGGGTGGCGGCGCCCGGTGGCAGCCGCGGGGCACTGCGCGCGTTGGCCAGCAGGTTCAACCCCATCGCCAGCAGCAGAAAGATCCCGAAGACCACGCTGGTCGCCCAGGTGAGCACGTCGCCGGTCTTGGAGCCGAAGGCGGTGTTGCCCCCCGCGCCGCCGAACGCGCTGGAAAGCCCGCCGCCCCGTCCCTTCTGAATCAACACCAGCAACATCAGAAACGTGCAGACGATGATGAACAGCACCATCGTGACGTAGAAAAAAAAGTCGAGCATGGCAACTCCGAACGTTGCATGGGCCTGAAGCCCGCGCTACTTCGCCGCGTTCACGATCGCCAGGAAGCTGTCGGCCTTCAGGGATGCGCCGCCGACCAGCCCGCCGTCCACATCCGGCTGGCTGAGCAGGCCCCTGGCGTTCTCCGGCTTCATGCTGCCGCCGTACTGGATCCGAACCCGATCGGCAAAGTCTTTGTTCCATCGCCGGGCGATGAAGCCGCGGATGAAGCCGTGGACCTCCTGAGCCTGCGCTTCGGTGGCATTGCGTCCGGTGCCGATCGCCCACACCGGCTCGTAGGCAATCACCAGCCGCCGGGGATCGTCCGTGCTGGCGGGGTTGATCTCCTCGAGCTGCGCCTGGACGACGGCGAAGGTCTGCCCGGCGTCGCGCTGCTCGATCTTCTCGCCGACGCAATGGATCAGCGTCAGCCCCGCGGCGTAAACCGCCGCCGCTTTTTTGGCCACCAGCTCCGGCGACTCACCAATGATATGCCGCCGTTCGCTGTGCCCGGTGAGCACGAAATGCACGCCCAGGTCTTTAAGCATTTCGACGGATATTTCACCGGTAAAGGCGCCGTTTTTCTCGAAATACACGTCCTGGGCGCCCAGCAGCAGGCTGGAACCTGCAATGGCCTGGCCGACGGCGTCCAGGTAGACGAACGGCGGCGCCACGCCGGTCTCCACTCCCGCCGGCGCGCCGCGGGCCACCGCCCTGGCCAGCTCGATCGCCGAGGCGCGGTTCGTGTTCATCTTCCAGTTTCCGGCAACAAACTTCGTTCTGGACATTGGATTCCTTCATCATCGATGACAGGCCGACCGGACAAAGGGGTGAACAGGCCAAATACGTTGCGCCTGGTCATGTACCCTGTCGGCCTGTCAGGCTCTGGTCTATCGGTTCACAGATTCATGCCGCCGCAGGCTCGCGCGCTTCCTCGAATTCCTTGCCGACGATTGCGGCGATCCTGCGCAGTTGATCCATCATCTCGATAAACGTTTCCGGCAGCAGCGCCTGCGGCCCGTCGCACTGGGCTTCGGCGGGGCAGTAATGGCATTCGACGATGATCCCGTGCGCCCCGGCCGCCAGTCCCGCCGCCGCCAGCGCCGGAACGTAATCGCGCTTTCCGGCAGCGTGGCTGGGATCGACGATGATCGGCAGGTGCGTCAGCTTTCGCGCCACCGGAATCGAGCTGATGTCCAGCGAATAGCGGATGCTGTCTTCAAACGTCTTGATTCCGCGCTCGCAGAGAATCACGCCGCGATTGCCCTGGCTGAGCACGTATTCGGCACTGAGCAGCCAGTCCTTGACGCTGGCGGCCAGACCGCGCTTCAGCAGCACTGGTTTTCGCGTTTTGCCGACCTCGCGGAGCAGGTCGAAGTTCTGCATGTTGCGGGCGCCGATCTGGAACATGTCGGCGTAGCGCTCGATCAGCTCAACCTGCCGGGTGTCCATCACCTCGGTGACGATGGGCATGCCCAATTCATCCCCGCAGTCACGCATCCACTTCAGCGCCTCTTCGCCGTGGCCCTGGAAGGAGTAGGGCGAGGTTCGTGGCTTGAACGCCCCGCCACGCAGAATCGTGGCTCCGCCGCCGCGCACCTCGCGCGCAATGCGGTTGAGCATCGCCTGATTTTCGACTGCACAGGGGCCGGCGATGCAGACCGCGTGTGTCCCGCCGACGCGCACCACCGGCACGCTGCCGCCTCCGACCTCCACGACGGTGTCGTCGTCGTGGAACTCCCGGCTGGCCAGCTTGTAGGGCGCCATGATCGGCAGGACTTTTTCCACGCCATCCAGCGAGGCCAGATGGTTCTGATCGAGCTGTCCTTCCTCGCCGACGGCGCCGATGACGGTTCGGAACTTGCCCTGGGACAGGTGCGCCCGGCTGCCCATGCGCTCGATCTCGCTGACCACGCGTTCGATGGCCTGGCGCGGCGCGTCGGGATTCATCACGATGATCACGGTACAGCAACTCCTGCTAAGGCCAGCGGAAATCGCCAATTTCGATCGAACCGCTCCGAAATCGGCAGTCCCGTAGTCTAAGGCGCACGCGTCGGATTCACAAGCACACGCACAACCCGCAAGACACGGGCGCGCGGAACCTTATGGGATGAAGCTCGACATCCGTCACTCAATCGGTATGGGCAGCACAGGCGCGGCAAGGTCCGGGAAACGGGCCGCACAGAACGCACAAACGCTTCAATCAGCCTGCGATTGTAAAGTCGGACTCGCTTCGCTCCGATCACGATTCACGGCGACGTTGGCGGGGCGCGCCGAGCAGGCATTTCGCCGGACAGCAGGGAGCGAGGCATGGGAAACCGTTTGACAGTGGCGGCGGCGCTGGTGAGCAGCTTGGCAGGGGCGGGGCAGACCTGGGCGCAGGCACCGGAGACGCCCGAGCAGCGGATGGCCAGGCTGGAAGCGAGGGTGCAAAGCCTGGAATCGGAGCTGCGCGCCTACCGTGACGCGGCCGGGGCTGCTCAGAAGCAATACGACGCGCACCGCGACGCCGCCATCGCCGACGCCGTGGAAAAGGTCCTGGCCGATGCGCAACGCCGCTCCAGCCTGCTGGCGACCAGCGGCGGGGCGCGGGTCGGGTATGCCGGGGGCTTTTTCCTTGCCGATCAGGACAACAAGTTTCAGGCCAGGCTGAACGGCCTGCTTCAGCCGCGATTCATTTACAATCACAATGATTCCAGCTCGGAGGACAACGACGAGTTGGGCTTTCAGGTTCAGCGGTCGGAGCTGTACCTGACGGGCAACGCCTTCAGTCCGCAGGTTTTCTGGCAGTTCAGCGGTGGATTCAATAACTCCAGCGGCGGGTTCAACATCGTCAGCGCCTACGCAGGATATCAGTTCAGCAAGACCACCGAAATCCGCGCCGGCACGTTCAAGCCGCCATTCCTGATCGAGGAGTTGACCGCGGCGGGACGACAACAGGCCGTCGAGAGATCATTCCTCAACAGCATGTTCACGGCGGGCACCAGCGAAGGCGTCCAGGGGCAATACGCCAGGGAGCACTATCGCATCGCGGTGATGGTGCACGACGGCACGAATGCGACCGCGACGAACTTCGCCTCGGACAAGACCGACATCGGGATCGTGGCCCGCGGCGAGTGGAAGCTGGCCGGACAGTGGTCGCAGTTTGCGGACTTTCAGGGCTGGAATGACAGCGCGTTTGCCGCGCGGCTCGGGGGCGCGGTGGATTACGAAGTCGGCGAGACCGGCGACGGGTCGGACAACCCCGACTTTGTCAAGTACACCCTGGACCTGACGGTCAAATCGGGTGTGGCCATTTTCTGTGGGGTGAGGTAAGAGATAGGCGGCTCCGCCTTTAACGGCAAGGAGGCCGCATGGATCGCGAATCGCTGAAGCGCGAACTAACGGAACAATTTCACCAATCTCTGGATCAGGCAATCAACGCCGTGGAACAAGCGCCGGACGGGTCGTGGATCGCGGCCAGCGAATGGCAGGTTCGCGAGTTGTTTCAGAAGCTGACGGCACAAGCCTTCGAGCGGATCCTGCAAGCGAAGTTGGACGCCGCCGAAACCAGCGGCGCTTTTTCCCCCTCCGCCCCTGGCGCAGGACAAGGGAAAGCGCGGGCTGGACGTGCTCAGCGCCGCCGGTGAGGTGCGTCTGCAGCGCAAATACTTCTGGGGCAAGCAAGCCGGCGGGTGCTGTCCCGGCGACGCGTTGGCGGGCGTGCAGCAGTCGAACGTGACGCCCGGGGCAAGGCAACTGTGCTGCCTGATGGGAATCGGCCAGGACTTCGATCAGTCCCGCCGAGATCTGAAGCGTGTGGGCGGGCTGTCGCTGAGCAAGGAACGGCTGCGTCAGATTACCGAAGGTGAAGGCCAGCACGTGCGGCAGGTGCGGGACTCGGGGCAGTTGCCGGCGGCCTGGTCGGCGGATCAGGCCAAGCTGCCCGATGGCAGCGGACGCACGCGAGCCTATGGCGGGGTGGACGGGGTGATGGCCCCGACGGTCACGCAGGCCGAGAAGCTCAAGCGTCGCCAGCAGCACGTGACCCGCCGCCAGCAGCGTGGCAAGGCGGGCGTGGGCAACGCCAAAGATCTGCCGCCGCCCAAGCCGGGCAGCGACGAGCGGTTCAAGGAGATGAAGATCGCGGTCTTCTACGATCAGGACAAGACCCACCGCCACGTGCTGGCGACGGAAAAGCTGAGCAAGGAGTTCGCCCCGCTGCTGGCCAGCTACGCCCGACAGATTGGCTTTGAGCGTGCCGATCAGACGATCTGCCTGTTCGACGGGGCCGTCTGGATCTATCGGCAGGTCTGCCTGGCGCTATTGTTCCTGCAGGTGATCCTGCTGGACTTTTACCATCTGGCCGAGCATGTGCACGCGACGGCGCGCTGTTGCCTGGGCGAAGGTCAGGCGGCCCGGTCCTGGGCTCACGATCGGCTGGCAGAAGCGAAACGTTCGGACGTGACGGGGATGCTGTCGGCGATCGCGGAGCTGGAGAAGCGGTCGCGTTCGCCGACCAAGAAGCAGAGCCTGCGCGGGCTGCGGAATTACCTCGAGCAACGGCGGGACATGCTGGACTACGCCCAGGCGTTGGCCGAAGGTTGGGACATCGGCTCGGGTCCGACCGAGGCCACGTGCAAGACGCTGACGCTGCGACTGAAGCGGCCGGGGATGAAGTGGGATCGTGACAATGCGGCGGCGATGATGAACCTGCTGGCCCTACGCGAGAGCGGGCAATGGGATGCCTATTGGGACCGTGAATCCCGCCGGGCCGCGTGATCCACAAAAGATGGCCACACCCGTCAAATCGCTCGGATGGAACCTGCTGCTGGTGGGCGTGGGCAGAAATACCGATGAAGCCGGCGCCGCCGACGCCTTCGATCAGTATGGCCTGATGGTGCAGGGCGGGGTGTTCGTCATTCCCAACCGTGCCGAGCTGTTTGCACGGTATGAGCTGATCGAGCTGGACGGGGTCTTTTCACCGACCGCCGCCGCCATCGACGACCAGCTCCATATCGTGACCCTCGGGATGAACTGGTTCTACTTCGCGCACAACCTGAAGCTGACGACAGACGTGATGTATCTGTTCAACGAGATCCCCGCGGGCAACACGTTCGTGGGCCTGCTGGCATCGGACGACGGTCCGCAATGGGTCTTGCGCACGGGACTGTCGCTGATGTTTTAGCCGAGCCAGGCGGCGCGCCCGGCGCGGTGCCGGGCGGTTGAGCTGCACAGGCTCAGGGAAGGTCCGGGTGCATGTCGGCAAAGTCGCGCTGGACATACCCGGACGAGGAGTACGAAGACTGAATCTGCTCCGGAGATTTGCCGGGCGTGACGGCACAACCGCCGGTCAGCAGGCTGACCAGCAACAGCGAAAGCAGACCGGTAAATGTGAATCGCATCGGAAGCCCTCCGCGGCAGATTGTATCACAGGTTTCCACGGCGTGCCGGCGAAATCGAAGGGTAGCCTCGCCGCTCCAAGGCCCGCCGGCCGCACAGGCCCCATGCCTTTCCCAATTTAAGGAGTCACCTCCATGCAGACCCGGAACCGGATGTTGATGACGGTGCTGTCGATCGTGGCGGCGGGGAGTCTTGTGGTGTGGTGGAGCGCGCGGGAGACGGTCCTGCCGGCGCGCGCCGGCGCATCGGCCACGCCGGGTGCATCTGCCGCGGGCACGGCGCAACGCGCGGCTCCCGTCGTCGCCACCCCAAAGCCCTCGCTCAACCGCAAATTCAGGATCCTGCACATCATGAGCTACGACTCGAGCTGGGCCGAATGGACGATGGGACAGTTCGAGGCCTTCAAAGAGCCGCTGGCCGACCTGGACGTGGAGTACAAGGTCTTCGAGATGGACGTGAAGCGCAACACCACGCCGGAATGGAAGGCCAAAGTTACCGCCGAGGCCAAACGGCTCATCGATACCTGGCAGCCTGATCTGGTGTACACGACCGACGACTTCGTGCAGTCGGCGGTGGTCAAGGACTATCTGAACCGCCCGCTGCCGTTCGTCTTCTCGGGCGTGAACGCCGATCCGTCGGTGTATGGGTTTTCCGGCAGCAGCAACGTGACCGGCGTTCTGGAGCGCGAGCACATCGTGCAGACGGCGAATCTGCTGAAGTCGATCGTGCCAACGGCGCGACGGATCGCGGTGCTCAGCGACCGGGGCGAGACCTGGCCGGCGGTCATCCAGCGCATCCGCCAGTCCGAGTCGCAGATGGGCCTGGAGATCATCAGCGTGGACGTCGTGGACACTTACGAGCAGTACCAGCAGACGGCGCGCAGCTACGTCGGCCGGGCCGACGCGATCATGACGCTGGGCGTGTACTCACTGAAGGACCCGCAGGGCCAGAGTGTGCCGATCGAGACGGTCATGCGCTGGACGTACGAGCAGATTCCGCTTCCGAACGTCAGCTTCTGGACCAACCGGGTCCCGCAGGGGCTGCTGTGCGCGGTGGCGATCTCCAGCTACGCCCAAGGACACCGTGCCGGCGAGATCGCCCGTCAGATCCTGGTCAACGGCAAGCGTCCCGCCGATTTTGCCATCGAGCCGACGATCCGCGGGACGCCGATCGTCAACCTTGCCGCGGCACGCAAGCTGGGGATCAAGGTTCCCTCGACCGTGCTGCTGACGGCCAAGGTCGTCAACAAGAACGAGTGGGAATGACCCGTCAGCCGCCGCTGACCGTGAGGCTGGGATGCGGACCATGAAGCTGGGCATACGCACGAAGGTGATCATCGTACCGGCGGTGATGCTGCTGGTGGCGGTGGCGGGCAGCGTGCTGCTCCTGGGCACTCGTCTGCGGGCCGAGTACGCGCGGTCGATGCACGAATCGGTGCGAGGCATCGCCGAGAACCTCAAGCTTCAGTTGGAACGGTTGTTCGAGCTGGGCTTTCCCCTGCACGACATCGCCGGTTTCGACGAACAGTGCCGCGAGATTCTCCGCCAGCACCCGCGGTTGTCCTACGCCTGCATCGTGGACGCCAGCGATGCCGTGCTCTTTGAGGCGCATCGTCATGCCGCGGAGGGTCCGACGCATCGTCACCGGGGGGAAATCGAGGGTCGAATCACGCGACTGGACATGTTCGCCGCCCAGGATCAGCGCGAGCACGACGTGGTCAGCGTGCCGATCAACGATCATTCCGGACGGACGGTGGCGCGCGCGGTCGTGGGGTTTCCGCGCGAACTGATCGATGCCAAGGTCAGGGAAGTCACGTACTGGACGGTGTCGGCGGCGGCGGCGGTGCTGGTGGTCACCACGGGGTTGCTGTGGATCGTGCTCTCGACGCAGGTCACCCGCCCGCTGTCGGCATTGCTCGATGCGATCGGTCAGATTCGCGCCAGCGGCGACCTGCACCGCACGGTGGCCATCAGCTCGCGAGATGAGATCGGGCAACTGGCCGACAGCTTCAACGGGATGCTCGGCGACATACGCGACCGCGACGGGCAGATCCGCAGGCATGTGGCGGAGCTTCAGAAGGCCCGCGACGAGCTGGAGCTGCGGGTCCAGCAGCGCACCGCCGACCTGAGCCGCGCCAACCAGGAGCTTCAGCAGGAGATGGCCCGTCGCCGACAGGCCGAGGCGCTGCGCGAGCAGATGCACGCGAATCTGGTGGAGGCTTCGCGAAAGGCGGGTATGGCGGATGTGGCGACGGGCGTGCTGCGCAACGTCGGCAACGTGCTGAACAGCGTCAATGTCGCTGCTCAGCTCATGCACGATGCACTGAAACAGAGCCAGCTTGCGTCGCTGGGTCTGGCGGTGCGGATGATCGAACAGCACCTTGCGGACCTGCCGCGGTTCATCGCCGACGACGAACGCGGAAAGCAGCTTCCGCTGTTTCTGTGCAAGCTGGGCAAACAACTGGAGCTGGAGCGTTCGGCGTGGCTGCGCGAGCTGGAAGGGCTCGTGCAGAACATCAATCACATGAAGGAGATCGTGAGCATGCAGCAATCGCTGGCGCGCGTCGCCGGCGCCACCAGCGACCTGCGAGTCGCCGACCTGATCGAGGACGCGCTGAAGATTAACCAGGCCGGGCTTCAGCGACATCAGGTGACGGTGCGGCGGAAATACATGCAGGCTCAGGACGGCGGCAGCGCCGGCGACGTCGTGATCCATTCCGACAGGCACAAACTGCTTCAGATCCTGATCAACCTGATTTCCAACGCCAAGTACGCGCTGACGGAATCGGAGCAGGCCGAGAAAGTGCTGACGCTTCGCGTCACGCAGTTGACCGATGCCGGGCAGGTCCGCATCGACGTGATCGACAACGGCGTGGGCATCGCTGCGGAAAACATGTCCAGGATCTTCCAGTTTGGCTTCACCACGCGTAGCACGGGACACGGATTCGGGCTGCACACCAGCGCGCTGGTGGCGAAGGAGCTTGGCGGGACGCTGGTGGCTGCCAGCGATGGGCCGGGACGCGGCGCCACCTTCAGCCTCACGATTCCGATCCGCCCAGGCAACAGTCCGGGCAACGACCAAAGCAGCACAACCGGAGCAGAGCCATGTGTTCCCAGGGCCAATGCCCAGGCGTAGACCAGCGTGACGGCCAGTGCCCGGCTGGGTCAAGCGCCACGGAGTCGGCCGGGGCTCAGGCACAGCAGAACGACCCGTCGGCGGTGCGTCGCATTCTGGTCATCGACGACAACGTCGCGATTCATCAGGACATCCGCAAGACGCTGTGCGGACCAGGCGCGCTCAGCATCACGGAAGCGGCCGGGGGCGCGGCCGGCGGATCGGGTGATCTGGCCGGGGAGTTGAGCCAGATGGCCGCAGTCCTGTTTGGCCAGGGCGCATCGGCGCCCAGTACCGGCTCAGCAGAACAGGGCGCCACTCCTGCTCCCGCGACACCCAGGCTTGTCTACCAGGTCGATGGCGCCGAACAGGGGCAGATCGGGCTGGAGAAAGTCATCGCCGCGCGGCGAAACGGCACGCCTTACCAGGTCGCCTTGGTCGATATACGCATGCCTCCGGGGTGGGATGGCGTGGAAACCATCGAAAGGATCTGGCAGGCCGATCCGGACATCCAGACGGTGATCTGCTCGGCCTATTCCGATTATTCCTGGAGCGAGATCCATCAGCGCCTGGGGGAGAGCGATCGGCTGGTCATTCTGAAAAAGCCGTTCGACACGGCGGAGATTTGCCAACTGGCCGCAGCGCTGACGGCCAAGCATCGCCTGGCGGCGGCAGCGCGGCTGAAGCTGGACGAGCTGGAAGCGAAGGTGGCTGAGCGGACGGCGGACCTGAAGCGGATCAACCAGCAGCTCGCCGAGGAGGTCGAGCAGCGCCGTCGCGCCGAGGCGCAGCTCCGACACGACGTGCTGCACGACCGGCTAACGTCGCTGCCCAACCGCGCGATGCTTCTGGACCGCATCGAACAGTGCATTCAGAAGCAAAAGGCCGATCCGGCTTTTCAGTTCGCCGCGCTGTTTCTGGACCTGGATGATTTCAAGGTTGTCAACGACAGCCTGGGACACGAGGCCGGCGATACGCTGCTGATCGAAGTCAGCCGTCGGCTGATTCAGGCGGTGGAGCAGTCGCGCGGGGATCCGTCGGCGCCACAGTTTGCCGAGGGGCTGACGGCACGGCTCGGCGGCGACGAGTTCGTCGTCCTGCTGGAGGGGCTGAGCAGCCCCGAACACGCTCTTGCGGTGGCGGAACGAATCAAGCAGCAGATGGCCGAGCCGATCAATCTGGCCGGGCGGGAGGTGGTGGTCAGCCAGAGCATCGGCGTAGCCAGCGGGCGTCCGCACTATGAACGCGCGGCGGAGATCCTGCGCGACGCGGACATCGCGGTCTACCAGGCCAAGGCCAACGGCAAGAACGGCTACGCGGTATTCGACGCCCGAATGCACGCCGAAGCCCAGCAGCGTCTGGAGCTTGAGATCGAGCTGCGCAAGGCCGTGCAGTCCGAGCAGTTCACGATCGTCTATCAACCGATCTTCTCATTGAGCAGCGGTCGGCTGGAAGGGTTTGAGGCCCTGTTGCGCTGGACCCACTCGACCCACGGAGTGATCCCGCCGCAGCGATTCATTCCCCTGGCCGAGAGCACCGGCCTGATCGGCTCGCTGGGAGCCTGGGTCATGCGTGAAGCGTGCCGGCAGGCGCTTCGCTGGCGGGTTCGCTTCGCCGAGCAGTACCCTGAGCTGTGGATCAGCGTCAATCTCTCCGGGCGGCAGCTTCAGATGAGCGACCTGCCGGACCAGATTGACCAGATCATCGCCCACAGCGGAGTGGATCGCTCGGCGGTGCGACTGGAGGTGACCGAGAGCGTGCTGATGCAGCAGGGGGACGGGTCGTTGGCGACGCTGGCAGAACTTCGCCGCAGGGGTCTGGCGCTGGCGATGGACGATTTCGGCACCGGCTATTCTTCGCTGAGCCGATTGCATCAGTTGCCGATCACCACGATCAAGATCGACCAGTCGTTCGTGCGCGAGATGAGTCTGAGCGGTCGCAGCTATACGGCGACGGTACAGGCGATCATCATGCTGGCGCACAACTGCGGGTTCAGCGTGGTGGCCGAGGGGGTCGAAACCCCCGACCAGCTCGCCCAGCTTCAGGCACTGGATTGCGACAGTGCGCAGGGATTCCTGCTGTCGCAGCCGCTGGACGTGGGGGCGGCCGAGGCGCTGCTGGCCCAGCCGGCGCAGCCGGGCGCCTGCCGACAGTTTCTGTATCGCCGGGCCGGTTAAGCTGCATTCGCCGCGGCAATCGCGTGGGTTACTTCCCGTCGGAGCTGACGATGACCAAACCCTTCATGCGCGGGTGATAAGCACAGGAATAGGCGAACCTGCCCGCCCGGGTGAATCGGAACGAAAACGATCCGCCGGGCTTGAGGTTGTCGGAATTGAACGATCCATCCGCCGCCACGACCGTGTGGTCGCGGTCGTCACGGTTGATCCAGACCACGGTGTCGCCAGCCTTGATTTCGAGACTTGCCGGTGAATAGGCCATCTGGTCGATAACGACGGTGTGCCTTTCGGCCAGCGCGTTGGTCGCGCCGGCCAGACACATCAGCCAAGCGAAGCAGAAGAAGCCTGATCGGATCATCGCGAATCCTGCAATACAGCAGACAATGACGGGGCGAGGTCCGTTGGGGCCGATTCGAGTTTGCGGGCCGGACAAGGGCCTGAGGTAGTATATCGACGATCCATGCCGGAAAAGATCATTCGAGACCCGGTGCACGATGTAATCGCGTTTCGCCTGGAGGACGCGACCGATGCGTTGCTGTTTCGGCTCTTGAATACCGTTCAATTCCAGCGGTTGCGGCGCATTCGGCAACTGGGGCTGGCGAATCTGGCTTATCCGGGGGCGGATCATTCCCGCTACGGGCACAGTTTGGGGGTCATGGAGACGGCCCGCAAGATGCTGGGCAGGCTCGCCGAGCAGGTCCCGGTGTCGCAGCATCAGATAACGATCTGTTTGGCGGCGGCACTGCTGCATGACCTGGGACACGGGCCATTCAGCCACGTCTTCGAGCGCGTCAGTGGAATCGATCACGAGCATCTCACGCAGCGGCTGATCCTGGACCCGGACAGCCAGGTGCATCAGGTCCTGATCGAACACGATGCGGCGCTGCCGCAAGCCATCGTCGCCCTGATGCGCTGTCAGCCGGTTCGAACCTGGCTGTGCGACATCCTGGCCAGCCAGCTTGACGCCGATCGCCTGGATTATCTGCTGCGCGACAACCTGATGACCGGCAGCAAGTACGGCGACTACGACCTGAGCTGGCTGCTGCGCGCGCTGACGATCGACGAGGCCAGCAACCGGCTGGCGGTGACGTGGAAGGGCATTAGCGCCGTGGAAGCCTACCTCCAGTCCCGATACCACATGTATCACAACGTCTACTTTCACAAGGTCGTCCGCAGCGCCGAGGGAATGCTGAAGCTGGCGCTTCAGCGGGCGCGGCGACTGGCGGTGCAGGGGCGACTCGACGGGCCGCACGCCAACAGCCCCGCGCTGAAGGCCCTGCTTGGCCAGCAACTCACGATCGAGCAGTTCAGCGAGCTGGACGATGTGTCCGTGATGCACTGCTTCAAGCTGTGGGCTGCCGGCGATGAGCCGGTTCTGGCGTCGCTTTGCCGCGGGTTGTTGTATCGCCGGCTGTTCAAGACGATCGATCTGAGTGGCATCGACGACCCGGCGACGATCGGTCGGATGGTTCAGGCCGTCGCGCAGGCAATCGCGTCGCAGGGCGGCGAACCGGCCTACGAAATGTTTTATGACGAGCCGTTTGACACGCCTTACGAAATCTATCAGCCCGAACAGCTCGAAACCACGCGAGGCATCCTGATCAAGGCGGCCGACGGCAGCGTGCGCGAGTTCGCCACGATTTCGCCGCTGATCGGCGGGCTCAGTCGGCAACTGATGTTTCGCCGACTGCACGTGGCGCCGCAGTGGGCAGAACTGGCGCAGACAACGCTGGGGCGGATTCAGTGAGCCGCTGGGCACGATCCACTGTTGCGGCACAGGCCAGTACTGTGCTGCATGCGAGCGCCCCAGGACTAACCGGCGCCGCGCCGCCCGCGCCGGGTCAGCAGCATGGCGGCGAGCAGGCCTGCCCCAAGCGCCGCCGGCTCGGGTACGACGCTGACAGGCAGGCCCAGCGCCAGCAGCGATTGGCTGAGCGAGCTGTGCGGTGCGGCGGCGATACCCGCTTGCCAGTTGCCCGCCAGCAGGTACAGGTCGCGGATGTCCACGAAGCCGGAATAGTCGAAGTCTCCGCCGGCCCAGGTGGCGCTGGTCTGCCAGTGGATCGCCAGCAGAGACAGGTCATCGGCATCGACCGCGCCGTCCAGGTTCGCATCGCCGGTCCATGTCGCGATCAGCAGGACCGAGCTGTTGTCGATCGTTTCTCCAGCGAAACTGCCCAGACCCAGATCACTGTTGTCCGCCAGGGCAAGAGACTTGGCCGGATTGGCCTGAGCGATGGAGCTGACGATTCGGCCGGAGCCGACCTGTGCCAGAAGAGCGTTGAAGGGCGATGCGGGGGTAAAGTAATCGACGATGACGGCGGCATCGGCGATATCGAGCAGGGCGCCCGCGGTGCCGACGCTCAGGCCGGCGGCGCGAAGCGTTCCGCCTGTGAGCATCAGCCTTGGCGCGCCGCCAGCCTCGCCCACGCGCACCGCGCCGTTCAGATTCAGGTGCTGGCCATTCAGTTGAAGCGTGATCGAGCCAGCGGCAGCGCGCAGGTCGTGTGCCGAGGCGTTGGCGGTGAGTGTGACGGTGTAGGTCGAGTCGAGGTTGAATACGGCGTCGTCGCCAGCGGTGGGCGGGGCGGCCAGGCTCCAGTTGCCGCCGGTCTGCCACTGTCCGCCTGCCGGCGCGATCCACTGCCCGCCGCCCAGCGGCAGGGGTTGCAGCAGAAACGCCATTGCCCCCTCGGGACGTCGTCCTGGACCGGCGACGTAGCGTGCGGTGTTGCCGCTGACCGCGGTGATGCTGTTCAGGCCTGTCCAGCCGGCGGGGCCGATCCCGCCGCTGACCAGATCGCCCAGATCATGGAAGCCGTCGTCCGCGGACCAGTAAAACGCCGCGTCGCCAGCAGGCGCGCCGCCGACGTACTTGCGATACCAGCCGAGCACCTGTCCGCTGTCGGTGATGAATTGCGGGCGAGTAAAGGCGGTTCCGTCGCTGCCCTGGGAGAAGACCAGAGGCGTGGTGATGTCGCTGTCATCGTCGTGAAACCACCCGGACTGCCCGCGGTCTTCGTCGCCCGGGCCGAAACGATCGCTCACTCCCGCCGCCTGGCCGGAGTCGTTCAATACCAGCACCTCGGAGTACCTGAACCCCGTTGTGGCGGTGTGCTGCGCGTCGGTCAGGCCGATGTGGCGAGTTGTTCCGTTGCTGTACAGCCAGGAGGAATAGCCGGCGTAGGTGTCGCCGACCTGTCGCTCGGCAAAGCCTGCGACTTGCCCGGCGTTGTTCACCAGCAGCGGGCCGTTGTCCTGATGGCCGCTGGCGTAAGTGTGCTCGCCATCCAGCAGCCCGATCCGCACGCTGCTGGCGCCGTCATACACCCAGGCCGATTCTCCAAGCCACTGCCCCGAAGCATCGAAGCGATCGGAGTAACCGGCGACATAGCCGGCGTCGCTGGCGACCGAAACATCGCTGTACTGATATCCGCCGGCGCCGGTGTGTTGTGAATCGATCAATCCGATTCGGGTGGTGACTGCGGCGCGGTACGCCCAGGCGCTGAGCCCCTGGTCATTGCCGCCGTTGTAGCGGTAGGAGATTCCCGCGACCTGCCCATTACGGCTGATGAACAGGGGGAAGCTGCTTTGGGAGCCGTCGGCATCGGTGTGAACGGCGTCGAAATAGCCGATGCGCGTGGTCAGGCCGTTGCTGTAGATCCATGCCGCATCGCCGGGAAACGCCCCGGGCAGGTACAGGTCGGAGTGTCCGATGGCCTGGCCGGATGCATTCAACCCCACCACGTCGGTGTACTCGTAACCATCACTGCGGGTGTAGTCGCCACCGAACAGGCCGATCCTTCGGGTGACGCCGTTGCTGTAGAGCCAGGCGGTCTGTCCCGGCGAGACGAAGCCGCCGTAGCGGTGGGAGATGCCCGCAGCCAGGCCTGCATCGTTGAGAAACTCGATTCGGCTGAATTGCGTGCCGTCGGTGTCGGTGTGGGTGGAGTCGGTGTAACCCAGGCGGATGTTGGTGCCGGCGCTGTAGAGCCAGGCGGAATACCCCGCCGCCAGCCCGCCGTTGAATCGTTGCGACTGTCCGGCTGCCTGTCCCAGGGCATTGAGCAACTGGGCGTGGCTGAGCTGGTAGCCGTTGGTGGCGTTGGTGTGCTCGGCGTCATACAAGCCGATCCGAAACGTCGTGTCATCGATGAAAATCCAGGCCGATTTGCCCAGATCGCTCAATCCGCCGTAGCGTTGTGACTCACCGATAGCGGTGCCGCCCGCGTTCAGCGCAGCCACGGAGCTTGCCCGTTGGCCGTCGGAACGGGTGTGCTGGGCATCGGTGAAACCGAGCGTGCGGATGAGATAGCTCGGCGTCGCCGCGGCGGTGATGTCGGGGCGACCCAGGATCGCGCAGGTCGCCGCTGCGATCAAGATGGCTGTGCCGCGGCGCGATCTTCGCGTGAACGTGCGTATTGGCGTTGGCATCTTCCTTCCCTCATGGCGGTGCGTCTCGAAGGCGCACGCAAGTGGTCCTCTTCATGTGAGGACCATGCGTTTGCGCACGTCCTGCGCGCCGGGTTCGATCTGCAGCGGCAGGATGAGATAGAACGTGGCGCCCTGGCCCGGCGCGCTTCGCAAACCGATTGTACCACCGAGCAGCCCGGTTAATTCCCGGGAAATCGCCAGTCCAAGCCCCGTGCCGCTGTGTTCGCGGGTGACCGAGCCATCAATCTGGCGGAATTTTTCGAATATGACGGCGTGCTTATCGGGGGGAACCCCAGGCCCGTGATCCGTCACGCTGATCTGAACGCGCTGTGCCGCAGTGGTGCTGGGCGCGTCAGCACTGCCGCTGCTCTGGCCGTTGCCTTCGGCGCTTACCAGCCGAGCGTCCAGCTCGATTGTCGCGTTGGCGGGCGAAAACTTGATCGCATTGGACAGAAAGTTGTACAGGATCTGCTGGAGCTTGGCCGGATCGGTCTGGATGATCGGCACGTCCGCAGCGATGGTTGGCACAATGGTCAGGCCCTTGGCGTCGGTCAGGGGCTTGAGCACGCTGCCCAGCGCCTCGAACAGGTCCGACAGCGACAGCGGCTCGACGCGCACTTCCATGCGACCGGCTTCGATCTTGGCCAGATCCAGCAGATCATTGATCAAATCCAGCAGGTTGTGCCCGGCGGTCAGGATGTTCTGAATGTACCGCATGGCCTTGGCCTGCGCGCCGGCGGCGCCCGGATCCTTGACCAGGTCCTTGAGCAGCTCGGCAAAGCCCAAAATCGAGTTCAGCGGCGTGCGCAGCTCGTGACTGACGTTGGCCAGAAATTCGCTCTTGAGGCGATTGGACTCATACAGCGCCACGTTGCTTTCGGCGAGCTGCCCCAGCTTCAGGTCCAGGCTCTTGTTGACGGCCCGGAGCTGATCGGCGCTGTTCTTCAGGTTCGTCAGCATCGTGTTGAACGTTTCGGACAAAACCTGAAACTCGTCGCCGGTATTGATGTCGGAGCGGATGTTCAAATCCCCGGCCGAAACCTTTTCGGCGGTTTCCTGAAGCACACGCACCGGCTGGAGGATCAGCCGGGTGGTCACCAGATAGAAGATGATGATCGCCAGCACGCCGGCGATCAGACCGGCGGTGAGGATGAACACGCGGTTGAGCAGCAGTTGCCGTGTGGAGATCTGCGAGGGGATGTCCACGCTGACCAGTCCCAGCAGCGGCGGATGCGAGGCGCTGGTCGTCGGGGATGTCGCTGGCGGGGATCGCGCCGAGGGGGCAGCGAACTGGGCGTCGTCGTCCGGGAGGATCGATGCGGCCGAGGCGATCGGCTGCGAGACGGCATGACAGTCGATGCACTCGGCGGTGGCGTACAGGGGCTGGGCGTAACGGTAGCCTGCGTCGGTGCCTTGAGACGTATCGTAGAATCGCGCGTAGAAGGCAAGTCTGGGATTTCGGATGAATCGCGCCAAAGCGGCATTCTCGAACCGCGTGATCCGCTGGAGGTCTCCCAGCCTGGCTACCCCGACCAGCCGCGGCGGAAGCACCGCCTGCCCATCGATGATCAGCGTCGGTTGCGTGCTCGGCGGCGGCTCGCCGTCGGTGGCTTCGGTCTGGGCATACAGCGGATGAGTCGTGGGCGACAGCCCCGCACGCGCGGCGCGCTGGCGGGTCACGTGATCGGCCACAACCGTCCGTGCCACGGCGGCGGCGGCCTTCTCGTTGAGCTGTTCGGTCAACTGTTCCATCCGCTGCCAGGGCACGAACAGCGCCGCCGAGATGATCAGGATCACCGCGGCGCCGAAGAGGATCTGGCACTTGGCCGCCAGCGAGATGTGCAGTTGCCGCCACCGCTTGAACATCGCGCGGCTGATTCTAGCACCGCCGCCGTGTCATGCGACAATTGGTGCGCTGGCCAGCGGCGGCGTTCGACCCGATCCCGAGGGATTGCCGGTCCAAAGGCCGCCCGGTGCCAGCAGCCGTCGCCGCGCGATAAAATAGGTATTGTGTGGCGATCCTGCCTTGTGGTATGACGATTAGTCCGGGCACGGAGGGCTCCGGCCGGACGTCTGGTTCCAATTGAGGGATACCCTATGTCAAACCTCGGTCGGGTTTTGGTCGTTGAGGACAACGAAACCGAACGCAAGGCCCTGGGGCAACTGCTCAAAGCGGAGGGTTTCACCGTCTTCGGCGCCGAAAGCGCCGACAAGGCGATGGGCTACATCGACGAGAACCCGGACGTCGTGCTCAGCGATCTGCACATGGGCGACGTCAGCGGCATCGACCTGCTTCACCTCTGGAAAAAACGCCGTCCCGAAACGCAGTTCATCCTGCTGACCGGACAGGGGAGCCTGAACACGGCGATCCAGGCGATCAAGAGCGGGGCGTATGACTATCTGACCAAGCCGGTCAACCCGGATGAGCTGGTGTTGCTGGTCCGCCGCGCTGTTGAAAGCATCCAGAAGGACAAGGAGCTGGAGCACCTGCGCCGGCGACTGGATCAGCGCTTCGGGCTGGAACAGATCGTCGGGCAGAGCAAACAGATGAAGGAGGTCTTCGCCAAGATCCAGCGCGCGGCGCCGGTGGACAGCACGGTGTTGATCCTGGGCGAAAGCGGCACGGGCAAGGAGCTGGTTGCCCAGGCGTTGCACCAGAGCAGCTTGAGGAAAAAAGGCCCGTTCGTGGCAGTGAATTGCGCCGCCGTGCCGGCAACACTGGTGGAAAGCGAGTTGTTCGGGCACGTGCGCGGGGCGTTCACCGGGGCGACGGATCGTCGAATCGGGCGATTCGAGCAGGCCGACGGGGGAACGCTTTTCATCGACGAGATCGGGGACTTTGAGCTGGGGCTTCAGGCCAAGTTGCTGCGTGTGCTGGAGTCATTGACGGTCACGCCGGTGGGGGGGCACGAGGATCGCAAGGTTGACGTGCGCGTGATCGCCGCCACCAGCCGCGACATCTGCAAAATGGTCGAGGAGGGCAAGTTCCGGGAGGATCTGTATTACCGGCTGAACGTGGTGCAGATCGCTCTGCCCCCGCTGCGCGAACGCCCCGACGATATTCCGCTGTTGGTCGAGCACTTCCTTAAGGAGATCAGCCAACAGAAGCACACTCCAATGAAGCGTGTTTCTCCGGAGGTGATGCGTCGCTTCCAGCAATACCGCTGGCCGGGCAATGTCCGTGAGCTGCGCAACACCCTGGAGAGCATGATGGTCTTGGCCGAGGGCGATGTGCTGACCGAGCGCGATCTGCCGGAGCGGATTGCCGGTGGAACCGCGCCCGTGGCCACGGTTCACGAGATCCCCGCGGGGCTGACCATGGAGGAGTTGGAACGCCTGGCCATCACCAAGGCCCTGGATCAGTTCCATGGCAACCGGACGCATGCGGCGAATCGTCTGGGCATCTCGGTTCGCACACTTCAGCGGAAGCTGCGACAGTATGAGTTGGAACGCCGTGGCAAGTCTTTTCCAAACGATGTCTTGACGCAGGCATGACAAAAAGTCCGACAGAATGACGGATTGTCGGACATTTCGTCGGTTGGGACGTGCCGCCGGGCCGCCACACAATCCAAAACTGCCGATCTGACGCGCCCTGAAGCCCGCCAAGGCCATCGTCGGCCCCTCATCGTTTTGCAGCGGCGATTGGTACGGCCTTTGCCTCATCTGCTCCTTCGAGACGTGGTTTTCGCCTAAGTCTCCAAATGAAGGAGCTTTACGATGAGCATCAGCATGGAGCGCTTCGCGTCACATGGGCAGTTTGCCACGTACGATCCGTTTGCTCATACTCCCCGGCCGATCGCGATCTTCACCCTGCAATGCCGGCACTGTGGTTTCGAACCGGATGACGCGGTTGTTCCGCCAAGGCTCTGTCCAAAGTGCCACGGCCAAGCTTGGGAGCGTTTCGCTAAGCCGGGCAGCATTCTCGCTAACGCCGAGCGTTATTGATTGATCGACGCGACCCCTCAGCGGGTCGAACACAGCTTCCAGGAAAACTCGTGACCTGCGACGGCCTGCCGACCATGCACGCCGTCGCTTTTTTTGCGCTGTTACTGGCATCCTCAGCCAAGGTGGGGCATTGCGGGCAGAAACCCTTTGAACCAATGCATCCCGGCCGTTAGGCTGTCATGGCTGATCCTGCGGACGCGACCATCGGGGTGGCGGTCATCGACGGCCGGTCGCTGCTTAGAACGTTGCCACCAACAGGGTCTATTGCTCCAGTCTTGCCACACTGATTGACCACGCATCTGGGAAGATGCTGGCGGGAGAATGTCATGCGCGGATACAAACGTGTGCGGGGACCGGCGGCGGCGCGGGCAGCGCTGCTGGCGGTGGGATATGCGGCGGCGGGCATGACGACGCACCACCTGGCTACGCCCGCCCTCGGGCAGATCACCGCAAGCTGGCTGAACGACGTCTCGGGAACCTGGACAAATCCAACGGCCTGGTCAACTGCCGTTTACCCGAACAACGACACTCCGACCCCCGGCGATGCCTACGACGTGATCATCGACGCGACTGGCAATAACTACAGCATCACACTCGATAGCGATGTGACGATCAACTCGCTGCTGATTAACTCGCCGAACGCAACGCTGACGCAACTGCTTGGCGTGTTGACGCTGGTGAACGGCGGGACGGTGGCCTCGGGCGTATACCACCTTTACGGCGGGATGCTCACGGGCGGTGGGACGTTCACGATCAACAGCGCGATGGAGTGGGGCGGCGGGACGATGGCGGGCACCGGGCGAACCGTCGTCGCCAGCGGAGGGGTCATCAGCGCCTGGTCCAGCCAATCGCGCACCCTCTCTCGCATCCTGGACAACAGTGGCACCTTCAGCCTCACCGGCGGAGCGATGATGTTCAGCAGCGGTACGCTGCTGAACCGAAGCAGTGGCGTGGTGAACGTCAGCATCCCGAGCATCCTCAACGTCGGCTCGTCGCTCGTCTCGAACTTTGGGACGATGAACTTCAGCACGACCGGCTTTGGCACGCTCGTCGTCGTCAACGTCCCGGTTGTCAACACCGGCACGATCACCTCCCTGTCCGGCACGCTGGGCATCGGCAGCTCCGGCCTGATTCACAACGGCGGCTCGGTTCTCCGCGGGCCAGGGGCGTTCGACTTCAGCGGATGGCAGATGCTCAGCGGCGGCGCAACGACGTTCGCCGGGGCGAACATGGTTCTCAACGGCTTTGTGTTCGGTCCGGGGCAGCTCAATCTGACGGGGACGCTGCACTGGAACAGCGGCACGATCAGCGGCGTAGGTTCGGTTGGCGGTGGCGGGATGATGACGGTGGCGCCAGGCGGGGTGCTCAACATCGGCGCGACGGGAAGCTTTGTTTCCCGCACGCTCGGGCGAACGCTGGACAACAGCGGCGTGACCAACATCCACGCCGGGACGCTCGGCTTTTCCATCGCAACACTTAACAACCAGCCGGACGGAGTGATCAACCTCATGGCCGACAGCTTCAACGGGGTCAACCTCGCTCCGACCAGCACGAACGCGGGACTGCTGACCAATCAGGGGACGATCAACAGCTTCGGCCCAAACATGACATCGATTCTGGTGCCCGTGGTCAATAGCGGAACGATCATCGCCAACGGAGGGACCCTGCTGTTCGAGGGGATAGCGGGTTTCTCGACGTTTACCCACAGCGCCGGCTCGACATTGGCCGGACCGGGGCGGATCGACCTCGGCAGTATCAGCACCGCCGCGACGCACGTGGTAAGCGGGACCACCCGTTTTGCGGGCGGGAACATCAATCTCAATGGTGGGTCGGTCATCGGCGCGGGGGACCTCATCGTGAGTGGGGCGCTCAACTGGAACGCCGGCACCATCGCCGGGACCGGTTCGGCATCGGCCGCGATGAACATCGCCTCCGGCGGGGTGCTGAACCTGCCTGCCGGCTCCGCACCGCGATTCTTGTCCCGCACGATCCAGAACAGCGGGCAATTCAACTTCGCCAGCGGGACGCTGAGCTTCGGCAGCTTCGGCGCGATCAACAACCTGCCCGACGGGGTGATGAACCTCAACGCCGGCGCGACGTTCATCGCGACGGGCGCAACCGCGCCGATGATCTCCAACCAGGGACTGATCAACTTCTACCCCGGGGGCAGCTTTTCCAGCGCCATCAGCTCGCTGCTCAACAGCGGCACGCTGATGGTGCACGGCGGGACGCTCAACTTCGGCTCGAGCGTCACTCACTCCGCGGGATCGACAATCGCGGGAACAGGCTGGATCGACCTGGGCGGCGCGCAGGGCTCGGCCTCGCAGACGCTCAATGGCACGACCTACTTCAATGGCACGAACATCAACATGCTATCGCCAGGGGTCTCGATCGTCGGGCCCGGCGCGCTGGTGCTCAACGGCACCTTCAACTGGGCCAACGGCACCATCAGCGGCACGGGAACCACCAGCGCGGTGATGACCATCGCGCCCGGCGGGGTGCTGCACCTTACAGGCACCTTCACAAGTGGTCGCACACTGAACCGCACCATCAACAACAGCGGCGTGATCAACTTCAACACCGGAACGATCGGCACAGGCATTTTGGCCATAGGCTCGCAGGGACTGATCAACAACCTGGCCGACGGGGTCGTGAACCTCAACCGAGGTGCGACGTTCAACTCGTTCAGCGGGCTCAATCCGTTCCTCTTCAACAGCGGCACGATTCACGTTCTGGCAGGAGCTGGCTCGGTGCAGTTTGCGACGCTCGCGACCAACGGCGGCACGATTACCGCGAACACCGGCTCGCTTCTGCTCGGATCGCAGTTCAGCTCGTCCACGCTTACGCACAATGGCGGGTCGGTACTCAACGGCCCGGGTACCATCGAGTTCGGCGCCGGCACGCAACTGTTCAACGGCGACGCAACCCTGGCCGGAACCAACATGATCGCCGGCACGGCTTCGGCACGCTTCCTTGGGCCGGGGCATCTGACGCTCAGCGGCAACTTGGATTGGCGCGGCGGGATCGTCGAAGGCGCGGGGGCGATGACGATCGCCGGCACCGGGCGGCTGGACCTGGGACTCCAGACCGGCACGCGCGCGCTCACGCGGCAAACGGACAGTTTCGGCCTGATCGACTTCTCGGCCGGGTCGCTGTTGCTCGGCACCACGCTCACCAACCGTGCAGGCGCGACGATCAACATCGCCTCGCCGCAGAACTTCCTGGCCAGCGGCGGTTCGGCGCTGCTGATCAACGAAGGCACCATGAACCTGGCCAACGGATCCATCGGAATCACGGTGCCGTTCGTAAACCTCGGAGTGGTGAACGTGCTGGGCAGCGCCACGCTGACGAACTATAGCGGCTCGTTCACGGTGATCGGACAGGTCCACGGGACGACGAACAACCAGGCGATCGTGACCCTGGGCGGCGCGGCGCGGGTGGACGCAATCGACGGCACAGGACAGGTCATTGTCGCCACCGACGCCAACGCCATCGCCACGCGTGTTCGACAAAGCCGCCTGACCCTCAGCGCAGACTCGACGCTTCAGATCGAGCCGAAAGGCGACGCCGACGGCGTGAGCATCATCGGCCAGTTCATCGCTCCGCATAGCGCGCGGTTTGACCTGACCGACAACGGGCTGGTCTACGACTTTGCCGACACCAGCGACGGCACGGCTGAGCTGGCGGCGGTTCGGGACTGGATCGCGGTCGGGCAAATCACCAGTTCGCTTGGCATCGGGGTCAGGCGACTGGGCAGCGTCAACAACATGACCTTCGGTGCTGGCCAGTTCATGGGGATCGCTGTGGATCCGAGCAGCATCCTGGTCAAGTACACCTGGGCGGGCGATGCGGACCTCAGCGGAGCGGTGGATATCCGCGACCTGTATCAACTCGCGCTGAACTGGCAGAGCACATCGGCGGTATGGACCAGCGGGGACTTCAACTATGACAACGTCGTGGACGCGATCGACCTGGACCTGCTGACGAGCAACTGGCAGGCAGGAGCTGCGGCATTGAGCGAAGCGCTGGCGGGGCTGGGACTGCCGCACGGGAGCCTGCCCGACCCCGCCGGCGCTGCGGCGATTCTGGCCCTGTACGCGCTGAGGATACGGTCGCGATCGCCGATCCGTTGACAAGCCGCCATCAGTTCTTCCGGCCAGGCGATGAAATCATGGTGTCGATCCAGCCGGACAGTCACTATGATGACGCGAGCCACTCGCGCGGCCATGGCATGCGCAAGCCTCTCGCCGGCATGAAAACAGAGCTACCCATCATCGATGCCGACACGCTGGAAAGGCGGCACTACGCCCTTCAGGATGCCAACTACAGCCTGACCTGCATCGTGGACACGAACGGTGATGCCCAGGAGCGGTACACCTACACGCCGTACGGGGTCCGCAGCATCATGGACGGCAGCTTCGGCGCACGCGGCTCGTCCAGCTTCGACTGGAACATCGGGCACCAGGGGCTGATGCACGATGAGGAGAGCGGGCTGGTGTACAACCGAACACGGGACCTAAGTGCTCAGCTCGGCAGATTCCTGCAGAGGGATCCGGCAGGATACGTGGATGGGTTAAATTCGTACCAATATCTCAGAGATGCCCCCATTGATCTGCTCGATCCATATGGTTTGGAAGTGAAGGACTGTGACAAGATTAGCGTGAGTGGTAAAGTCACTCCTGCGATTGGTCTGCCGTTCTCAGTCGGTGCGTCGTTCCACGTCGATGCTCGTTTCGCATGGAAAGTCAATGGTCAAAGATGCCAGATATGTTGCCCGGACGGCTCGTGGGGTCGGAAGATCTCAATCAGTGGTCAAGTCTCTGGCTACCTGTCGGCCAGCGGGACATTTGGCTACGGCTTCGACCAAGTGTTCCACGGCGTCGAAGTGAGCGCTTTTGTTGGGATCCAGCTGACACTGAAGGTCGAAGGCAGTGGCGGCGGCTCGGCCGAGTGGACTACGTGCGACAAGCCTGACGGCAGGATTAATTTCTGTGTCGACCTTTCTGCCTCGCTAACTCTCCGGGGTTTCGCCGAGGCCAAGATCGGTTGGTGGCTCAAGTATGGGGTCGGAGTGGAACTGGCAGCGACAGGTAGCACGACCGGATATAAGATTTGCTTCAGTTGCGGCAGCGGCGGTTGTTCCCTCGAGGATTGGCAGCAGGGCGAATGGAAAATCTCGGGAACGGCCAAGGCCTGTTTCTGGAAGGCGTGCTACACACACGAGTGGATCTGGTATCAAAGCTGACGCGGCAGGTGCAGTGGATTGTAGGTCACACAGGGCATGGCAACAGGCATGATTTCAGGCAGTCCGGGGAAGCTGTAGCGAACTGGAGTACCCCTTGCCCAAAAACCCTTCAGCGTTCGCAGAGTGGCTGAGCGGAGAATGCCAGTACCAGAATCCGCCTCACTGGACTTGGCAAGCTTCCTCGTCCGGAGTGGAAATAATACCGAGCTATCGAACAGTGATTCTAGTGACGTCAACGGTAGGCGTGTGCTGCGCCGGTATCTTAATCTTTTTCATCTGGAACCAAGCCCCTTGGAATGAGAAGGATGCGTTTAGCAGCTGCTTCAAGCTCATCACAATCGCTATTGTGGGGACAGGCTGCGGCTCAATCTCAGCGGTAATGCTATTTGTCCTGGCGCGCGCGCTGAAAGATCAGCGGAAAGGTCCGTACTTGGTGTACTCGATTTTGTCTGGAACCGTCAGGCTCCCGCGCGAGAAAATGGTTTTCAGGAAGGCGGAGGTGTTAGGCTGGCGAGTCGTGACTGGAAACTGGGTCGGACCCGATGGCCACCAAACGAAGTGGCGCGATGCGATATCGGAACTCCAACTCATCGTGCAGACGGGTGATGGACCGATGGCCTACGCGGTGGTCGGGTGGTGTCGCATTGCCCTAACTGAAACGGTGCACGAGCTTGCCCAGGCAACGGGCTTTCCGCTGGAGATCGTCGAACAACGTCAAGGGGTCGAGAGGGTTGCCTCGCAGAAGTTCGGAGAGTGGGACTAACATGAAGGCAAACTCAACCTGACGAAGCCCAGAGGGCTGCGGGTGCGTCGCACGCCGTGAGGGGTTCTGTGCTTGACGCCAGCGGAATTCGCGGCCGAGGCCAAGTAAGCGACGGCGAAGCGGAACATGAGATCGCGAACTACGCTAGAATCTTCAGCCCCGGCTGGGGCAAAGAGATTCTCGGTGTCAGCACTCAGACGTAAGCGGCACACGCCGGAACAGATCATCGCCAAGCTGCGTGAGGATGACCCGCGACCGGGTGATCAGCTTCGGAACCGGCGTGGACCAGACGGTCAAGCGGATCAGTTACGGTTGGCACTACCGCCACGCACAGGGGACGTGGCTGCTGGACAGCGTCAGCAGCTACGACAACGCCACGGTGGGCAGCGGCACGATCCTCAACCAGGTCGTCAGACGTCACAGCGACTTCAACCAGCTCAAGCAGGAGTTCCAGGAGCACGCCGGGGCCGCCGACACCGATCCTTCGGGCGGCACCAGCCTGCAGGTGGAGTACAGCTACGGCGACGGCTCGGACAGCACGAACCACATTCGCCCGACGAGCATCACCTATCCCTCCGGGCGGGTGATCAGCTATGATTACGGCAGCACCGGAGCGACCGACGACGTGCTGAACCGCATCGCCAGCATCAAGCAGAGCGCCACGACCTACGCCAGCTACACGTACCTGGGCGGCGGCTCGATCGTGCGGCGGAATCATCCCCAGCCGCAGGTCCGCCTGGACCTGTGGGGCGGCACCAGCGGCACCTACTCCGGCCTGGACCGCTTCGGGCGGGTGGTGGATCAGCTCTGGCGGGACTACGGGGCCAGCGCCGACCGCGAGCGCTTCGGCCACGGCTACGACCGAAACTCCAACCGGATCTACCGGGACCACACGGTCACCTCGGCCAAGGACGAGTACTACGCCTACGGGGGCCAGCAGTCCCCTGGGGGGTCAATCGGATCATCTTCCCGCGGAGCCGATGTCGATGCGGCATCCAAAGCAGGCACGACGGCACTATCACCCTTCATTCCGTTACTGACTGTTGCGCGAGGTGAAGATGGAAATGATTAAATTAAGCATAGCATTCATGGGGTTGTGCACAATGTATTGCGCGGTCTCCGGATGCACAGCCACTGAGCGTGGGGGGTCAGAGGCGAAAACCGACGCCGAGTTACTATATCAATTGGGCTGGAAAGCTGCGGAGCAGGAGATTTCACAGGGCACTCTGGTCATTTATGGCGTATCCTTCGCTGGCGGAGAGCCGATCGACGCCGATACGGGACTTCCAGTCATCTGGATAAGCGGCTGCTTACGCCTCCACGACGATCCGTATGTACGCGGTCACAACGATCGTGTTCGGCAATACGTTGAGTCCAATCCTTCGACGAGGCCTCGACCCTAATCCGTAGGCCAGAAAGGATGAGGTCCACAGTGACACCGACGCTTTCTGGTTTCTGACGCGGACGGAACAGGTAATGGGGATACATGAATTCATTTCATGCGAGGAGCCAAAGCGCGGCGAGCCCACCAGCCCTGATTTCGACTGCTTTGGCAAACAGCCTTGGCCGCCCGCTGTAGATGGACCGTTTTGGTGCGGACCGGGATACGTGCAGCGAGAACCCATCGGGAATCGCTTCAATACAAGATACTGCGGGCCACAGCTTGTGTGTCCGAAGGACAAGGAACGCATGTGCAAGGAAGGGCCCTCAGAAGTACCGTGTTCTTTCCTCATCGATAACTGCCAGTCCTGGGCGCAGTGCAGGACCAGATGAGGCTGGGCTTCGAGAACTGGGAAAAAAAACATGCTGATGACACTGTCTCGATCGCTGTTTGCAATCACGATCACGATGATGACGCCCATGTGTGGATGCCACATGAAGCCAAATGTCCGTGAGTTTTATAGCGGAAACACGAGGGTTAGCGCGAGTTTGAACAAGGGTAATCCCCGCTATGTCATCTTCGAGGTCGATTATACCATCCCGGGGAAGATACCATCGGTGCTGCTGGAGCTTCCTAATGGTGAAGCAGTTGCGCTCGCGGATTTGGATATTGCGCACCTGGAACGACTAGGTCCACCTCGCAGTCGGACTGAACTGGACGATCGAGACGGCAAAAAGCGCGTCAGGTGTTCGTTCCGAGGGTTTGCCGCGATCGTTGCGGACGGACGGATCGAGGGGGTAACGGTGTGGGTCGATTCAGAGGTTGGAACCTCGCCCGGCCTCTGGGACATGGCAAAAAAAAGGCGATATGTGCTGCCGATGAATGAGCGGGAGGTACGTGAGCTCTTCGGAGAGCCAGACAAGATTCTAGACTGGGCAGCATTATGAGAGACGTTCTGATTCGCGCGAAGTGCCATTCGGTGCTGCGTTATTCTTAGGCGCACGGACTGACCTCATGTGCAGCGACGACGTGCTGAACCGCATCGCCAGCATCAAGCAGGGCGCCACGACCTACGCCAGCTACACGTACCTGGGCGGCGGCTCGATCGTGCGGCGGGACCATCCCCAGCCGCAGGTCCGCCTGGACCTGTGGGGCGGCACCAGCGGCACCTACTCCGGCCTGGACCGCTTCGGGCGGGTGGTGGACCAGCTCTGGCGGGATTACGGGGCCAGCGCCGACCGCGAGCGCTTCGGCCACGGCTACGACCGAAACTCCAATCGCGTTTACCGGGATCACACGGTCAGCTCGGCGGGGGCGAGTGCAGCGTTGCGGGTTCGTTATTTTCTCACGCTTCGCGCAGGTGATAGCTCTTGATCATGGTCTGCTGGAAGTCGGGATGGGCATTGATGTCGTGCTCGGCCAGGTCCAGGCCGTCATACTCCTCGGCGTCGGCGGCGCGCAGGCCGGTGGTGGCGTGCAGGGCCAGCATGAGTCCGGCGGTACAGGCGACGACGAGGCTGAGCACCGCGCCGATGGCCAGCGCCTGGATAGCCAGCCCCCACAGCCATTGTTCAAGTGAGGCATAACGGAAGATTCCCGCAGCCAGCAATGCCCAGATGGCGCCGACGCCGTGAATGGCGACCACACCGCCCGGGTCGTCGAGTTTGACCCGCAGATCCAGGCTGACCAGCATCCAGGGCACGAGGATTCCGGCCACGGCGCCGATGACGAACGCCGCGGGGCTGCGCACGGTTCCCGCCGCCGCCGTGATGGATACCAATCCTCCCAGGATCCCGGCACAGCTCAGCAGCACATCGGCCTTGCCGTAGCGGATGCGTGCGACGACGAGGCTGAGCAACCCTGCGGCGGCGGCGGCGACCAGCACATTGGCGGGGATGTGGGCACCCCTGGCCGCGCCAGCCACCGGCCCGGCAGCGGGGAAAGCCATCATCGCGACATAGGCGATCCACCCGATCAGTATTAGCATCGTGCCCAGGAGCATCAGCGGGATGTTGTGTCCCGGGATCATATTGGAGGATCCGTCGCGGTTGTATTTGTTTTGTCGCGGGCCGACGAAGAACGCGGCGGTGGCGGCGCATGCGCCGCCGGCCAGTTGCACAGCGGCGGCGCCTGCGGTGTCGATCAGGCCAAGCTGACTGAGCCATCCGCGTGTGGTCCAGTGCAGCAGCAGCGGCACGAGCAGCGTCGCCAGTAGCGCCGCGGCCGCCAGCGGCACCACGAGCTTCGATCTTTCCGCCACTGCGGGCGAGACGATCCCCGTGGCGATCAACACTGCCGCAAGCATGCGCAACCAGTCGGCGGGAAGCTCGCCCATGCCCAGCAGATACTCCAGTCGAACGCCCAGGACGGGGTTTCGGACCTGAAACAGGATCGCTGCGCCGACGGCCCAGAAACACAACGCGGAGATGCACAGATCCATCAGGATGCGGAATCCGGTGGAGGCGACGTTTTTGGCGCGCACCAGCCCCATCGCGCCCAGCAACTGTCCGGCACGTACGAGCGTTGTCGCCCCTGCCAGGATGAGCACCATCCAGCCGCCCGTGTCCATGTTCATGTCTTCCTTCCCGGCGAGTTGGTTCCGCGCAGGCGGGATACATTTTTAGCCGAAGCCCGCCACCGCGTACAGGCGTTGCAACAGATGGCGCTTTAAAGGGTGTTCCCGGATTTGCGGGACTGCGGGGGATCGTGAAATGATCGCTTCAGCCCCTGCGCAGGAATGCGAGCACGAGCGCGCCCGCCTGTGGCACGTCCCGCCTGACGTTTTATACACATTTCTGGGAGGCCTTGTTTTGGGGCCCCAGAGCGATTTGGATCTCCGCTGGCATCGCGCGCACCTGGTCCAGGATGTGTATAAACGACAGGCGTCGAGCCTGTGCTAAGCGGCATGATGACGAGCCTCAAGATCAGACTCTCGAATTCGAGCGCATCCTGCATGGCCGGGACGGCCATGCCACAACTGGCTCAACGTGCTGCTGCTGGAATTCGGTCGCAGGGGCCGGAACGCCGGTCGCACCGACGTGAGGCACAACCGCGTCCTCATTTGCGCGCGCTTGTGAAAGCATGGTCGCGCCGGCTACGAATCGAGTGCCTGACTCTGATTTGCACTTGGCGCCGGTTCGATCCCCAGCATTTGCCTGAGCTGTGATTCGATCTGTATCAGAAGCGGATCAGCGCCGTTGGCAGGTCGTTCGCGTGCGGGCTGGACCTGGATCGCCTGGCCGACGGTCACCGTCGCCGACAGCTCGCCATGGACGCGCAGGCGATCGGTCAGTCCCTCCTCGAACTTTTCCAGCGTTTCCAGAATCCGCTCGGGGGTAGGATTGGACTTGACGTAATCTGGCGGGAAATGGGCGACGAGGTTGGCCAGGTAGACGTCTTCGAGTTGCCGCCAGCGGCGTTGCCGTTCGGGTTCGTCAAGTTCTGCCTTGATCATGTCGGGCAAGATCGCGGCGCGGAGTCGTTTGACGCGTGCATTGGTCGAGCCGCTGTGATCGCCAGCGGTCCATTCGTCTTCCAGCGGCCAGAGGATAGCGTTGATGAGGCTGGGCAGGCGTGTGGCGATGTCGCCGGTCTGAGGTCGGCCAAGGTATTGCAGCTCCTTAAGCGTCAGCAGCGCCTCGCCAACCTTGTAGATCCTTTCCAGCAGCGTCAGATGACGGTTTGGTCGCCAGCTCAGGCGCGTTTCGATCTCGTCCAGCACCCGAGTGGCCGCGGCGTCGATGTCGCCATGGAACCGGTAACGGATGGCGACAGGATGGACGACGACCTTCCGCGGCGGGTCCATTTTGGCGCGCTTCTTTGCGGCGGTGCGCGCGATCAGGGCGGTACCTTCCAACAGTTCGTTGATTCGGTCGTTGGTTCGCGCGATGAAGCCTTCAGGGAAGATGACCAGCGGGCGGCTGGCGTGCTCGAGGATCTGGATGGCGCTGTTGACCGCGGCGCGGTCGATCCCTTCGCGGTACACGCTGAACGCGCCGGCACGACGTACCAGCCACGCTTTCAGACCGCCTCGCATGAACAGATGCCAGCTCGCCATGATGAAAAAAGGCGATTGGACACACCTTGCCAGAACGCCCAGGACAATCGGGTCTTCGTCGCGGCAGTGATTGGGCGCCAGAACGATGCCATGGCCCGCACGGATCGACTCGGCCAGCCGTTCGGCATTCACGCACTGGACGCGGTGCACGCCGTATTGCTTTCGCAGATACCAGGGCACGATACGCATCAGCAGTGCCGGCCAGAGCCTGCCATGATAGGGCGGCACAGGCACATACGGTCTTTCGCTGACCAGATCGATCATGTGGGCAGAATAGAAACCCCCGATGGGGAGAATCAACCCCGCCGGGGTGCAGCGGCGGGCATGGCCGCCGCCCGGGACAGCTCGCGATCAGGTCTGGGCGAACTTGACGTGGCGTGTGGGGTTACTAGAATCCCCCAGACTACCGCGTGGTATCCGCGGGGCCATGGTCTAACGGGATGACGGCTGAATCGCATTCAGCAAATCGGGGTTCGATTCCCCGTGGCTCCATTTCCCAGCCGAAATAGCAGGTTACCCTTGGACAGCGGCGATCACGTCCTGCACCTGGACATGAACGTGGCTTTTACGTGGTTCCCGCATCGCTGAATCGCCCCGGTTGCGCCACCCCGGACGACAGGCGCAAGGCGAACCAGGTCGCGTGCAGTAAGTGCCGGGCGGCGAATGACAGCGGGCGTGTCGCTGTCAAACCGGCAGGGGGATGCTGGCTGCCCGCACATCATGCCGCATTACCCTCCCCGGCGGAAACGTCGCCAGCGCGGGCAACGACGGCTCATCCGGCGGCCGGTTCGCCGTCCACCTACACAGCGTTGTGCCAATGTCCTCGCACAGGAACCGTTCGGCTTTCTGGTGCTGAGACCTCTGAGCCTGGGACACGCACGCCAAGCGTGTTGATCTACACGGGTAGAATCTACCTACCTGGAAGATACCAGGCGCATCGTCAGCAAGCCGCCCGTCAGCGGCGCGCTCTCCATCGCCGCCGGCGCCACGATGCGCATCACCGCCAAAGGGACGGCCAACTCTTCGGCCGGCACCACGCGACGGCCGGCGGGACAGTTGATCATTGCCGGCGGCAGCTCACCGACCGGCCGGCTGGATCTGAACAACAACGCGCTCATCGTCGATGAAGGAAGCCTGTCGCTCGTGACGGCGCAGATCAAGAGCGGCCTGGAGAACGGAGGGAGCTTCGATTGGCGAGGCAACGGGATCAGCAGCAGCAATGCCGCCCAACAGAACGCCACGGCGGGCAGCTTCCTCTACGTCGCGTGCTGTGGAACACCGATGCCCAATTTGGCGGTCCTGGGGATCCCTTCTATACGAGCTTTGCCGGTGAGACGGTTTCCGGCAATGAAGTGCTCGTAAAGTTCACCTACTTCGGCGATGCCGATCTGACCGGAGTGATTGATGCGACGGACTACTCGCTTATCGACAATGGGTACGTCAACCGCCTCACCGGCTGGATCAACGGCGACTTCGACTACTCCGGCGTGATCGACGCCACCGACTACGCCCTGATCGACAACGCGTACATAAACCAGGGCGGCCCACTGGCCGAATCCACCGTTGCCTATCACAGCAGAATGTTTGGTACTGAGTATACCGTGGCGCTGCGGGCGATCCAAGCCGGGGTGATCCCAGAACCTACCCGCGTTCCGACAGCTATATCCGTCGCCGCTGCTTGTGCCTGGTACTTGGGGCGTCACGGACGAAGCACGTCAGTACGCGCGTCGTTACCCCGAAGATAGTTGCGCACAGTCAACGGTGGCGGTATCGGTACTTGGTCCCTTCAGATTCCTCCGGTTTTGACAGCGCACCCGCCGACGCGTCTACCCGGCATCCGAAGCGCCGGGAGCAGAAAGAGGAGCATTGGACCGAACAAGGGTTCCGGCGCCATGCTGACTTGCAGCGGCGCGGCACCCGAATCTGTACCCTGAACCGGTACGTCCCACGGGTAGACTGACGTGCTCTTTCCATCCTGAACGTACAACGCAGCCGGCGCGAACAGAGTATTTGCTCGTTCCGCGCTCAGCGCCATTGGCCCACCGAGGGTCCTGACTGAGAGCTCCACGGTTCCCAATAGGAACTCCTCGGCGTCGAGATTGCCGTGGAACGAGATGCGAGCCCCAACAGGAGCCGGCGCGCCTAGATCAAATCCTCGCACGAAGATGAACGATGAGTTTCCAACCAACCCACCCAAATCCAAGTCAGCGTCCCCGTCGATGTCTGTTGGACTACCGCCTTGGACAGGCCCTCGTCCGAATACGGATGAATGCGACAGTGGTGCAAAGTCACCACGCATCGTGCTCAACGCTCTGGCATCGTTGCTGACGATCCTGACCCACCCATCGTAGAACGTCTCGTTGTCGATCCCATCATGGCCCTGGACGATGGCGTACAGTTCCAGGCGCACGACCTGTCCGACGCGATCGACCTGGACCGCCTTGCCGCCGTCGGCGGCGCGGAGGTCGTAGGTCAACTCGGCCCGCGCAGCGGATGGAACCATCAGACAGATGCCAGTGGCGATCACAGCCGCAGTTCCGCGCATGCCCTGGAGGGGTGACATGACAGGCCATTTCTTCGCGGAGAGCAGAAACCAACTGCTCCGTCGCGACCCGAGAGACGATCGGCCAGACCCGTGCGCAATGTAATCTACCCGACCGCAGCAGGCCCTGGCACGACGTTTCTGCTGCTGGCGACAGCCCGGTGTGCCGCTTGATCGAGAATCAAGCCCTCGGCGGCCTATGCGGCAGCCCAACGCGCTGCCACGCGCCATCATCGAAGTCGACTCGCTGGGCGCCATCCACATCCGCGCGGATGAATCGCCAATCCCCATTCAGATATCGCTCTTTACGGGTCATTCAGATCTGTGCCAGGACAACAAATCAAAGCGCCAAGGGCACCAAGGAGCGCCAAGGCACTGCGCTCGAGACATCCTTACTTGGCGCTACTTGGCGCAGCTTGGCGCTTCATCTGTTCTGTTCACACTGCCCGGCGGCTTTCCACGATCCAGTTCAGGTATTTCTCGAGGTTGGTGTAGCCGTCGCCGGTGGAGTCGGCGTTGCCGTCGGTCGGATCGCGGGGATTCAACCCGCGCTGGGTTTCCCAGTCATCGGGCATGCCGTCGTGGTCGCTGTCCTGGGGCGCGGGGCCACCTCGCAGTTCGGGGAAGCCGCCGCTGTCCTTCTGCGAGTCGATCACGCCGGGCAGGCCGCTGCGGCTGCCCTTGTAGGTGAACGAGCGATTGAGCACGTCTTTGATGATCCGCGCGTCCACTGGATCCAGCCGCGGGATATTCGCGCCCACGTCGGCCATCACGCTTTCGTACGCCTGTCTGGCGGAATGCTCGGTGATGTAGGATTCGCAGAACGGCTCGTCGAGTTTGATGGCCGGCAGCTCTCGTGGGTTGTACCGCACGCCGCCGTTGGCCCAGTTGTCCGGCTCGTACTGCGGGTAGCCCTCCATGACATTACCCTGGATGTAGAACTGCTGCACGTCGGTGGGCAGGGGATTCTCGATACGCGCGATGACGAAGTGAAAGACCCGCGATGCCGGACCGGGGATGTAGTAGTTGCCGACGAAGTTGACCTTCCTCACGCCGCCGTCGGTCGTGCGATGGACCCAGTTGTAGCAGACGTTGTTTCGGATATCGAGGAATCCGGCGAACTTGTCGCCACGGTGCGCAAAGCCCCCGGCCAGGCTCCAGTTCCGCCCGGCGCAGTTGGCGATCAGGTTGTGGTGGAAGCTGCCGATGTTTCCGGAGATGCTGCCGGCGTAGCCGTGCATGGTGCCCGGGCGGTAGTTGCGATGGTTGGCGACATTGAGCGCGTCGGCCACGATGCAGCGCTGGAGCGTGATGTTCCTGGCGCCGCGCGAACTCACCGCCTCGTCCTGGCTCCAACTGATCGAGCAGTGATCGATGATGGCATGATCGGTGGCGGCGAAGCCGGTGCCGTCCATCGTCTGTCTGGACTCATCCCCGACGCGGATTCGCACGTAGCGGATGATCGTGTCGTGCGTGCCCAAGTTGCCGAAGGTGTACCCGCCGATGCAGATGCCATCCCCCGGCGCGGTCTGCCCGGCGATCGTGATGTAGGGGTTGCGGATGATAAGTTTGCTCTTGAGCTTGATGGTCCCACCGACGCGGAATACGACGGTGCGCGGGCCTTCGGCTTCGACCGCCTCGCGCAGCGAGCCGGGCCCGCCGTCTTCCAGCGTCGTGACTTCGTAGACTTTTCCCCCGCGTCCGCCGATCGCGAATCGCCCGTATCCTTCGGCCCCGGGGAACGCCAGTTGCCGCGGGCGGAAATGCCACACCTGGCCCCTGATCACTTGTCCGTCGTTCTGGATCGTGTCCACCCGCCAGTAGTAGCGTCGCATGTTGTTCAGCCGCATGTTCGCAGTCGAGAATTGCGACTGAGAGATCTCGCCACGGAACAGGGGGGATTCGGGGGCGGCGTCGGCGACGGCGGATTCGTCTTCGCCGAGATACACGTGGAATCGTTCTGCCCCGGTCGGGGTTGCCCAGCGCAACGTCTGACAGTCGGCATGCAGGTCGCCATTCGGCGGCGAAGGACGCGAGGCCCGCCGTTTCGGGTCCGAGTGATCGATCTCGATCCCGTTCAGCATCACTGCCCCGCCGGAGCTGCGAAAGCTGAGCACCAGGTCTTTGCCCGCCTCGGCCTGCACCTGGACGAACGCAGTGGCGGCATCGTCATCGTTCTCCACGCGGGCGGATTGCCTCAGGCCCTGAAGCACCGGCGTGCCGTTGACGAGCACGTCGAAGGTTGTATCGGCGTCTGGCCCGGTCGCGTTGTGGTAGGTTGTGATCGAATGCCGGCCGGGCGAAAGGCCCGAGATGACCAGCTCCAGCGAGCCGGCGCGATCGTCGCTGTGGACGTAGACTCCGTCGTTTGCGAACGGTGCGTTGTGATCGATGCCGCCTTTCCACAGATCGCCACGGATGGTGCCTTTTGTGGCGCGAAGGGTCAGCAGCAGATCGCCGAATCGCTGCGAAGCCGAGGCGCCGTCGGACACCCGCCAGTTGTGGCAGGTGTGGCTGAGCATGTCGCGGCGATCGTTGTCGGCGTTGATGTCCACGCGCAGCGGCGTGGCCAATGCGCTGCGGGCCAGTGCGTGAAGGGCCACGGCGGCGACGATGATCCACGTGGCGAGACGACAGTGCATGGGGTTTGGACCTTTGGGCAACAAGAGTGTGAAGTTCAAGCGGCTTGCGGCGACGTCTGATGCGCCGCGCCCGCCGCGACTATACCCGCAGTCTCCATCGGAAACATTGCAGGTGTGCGTAAACTGTTTACCAACCAGCGCAACAGATGTTGAAGCCGCGACCGCAGGGCGAGCCGGCGCGTCACTCGCCGACCGCCAGCAACACCTTGCCCATCGGCCCGCGGGCAAGATACGCAAACGCCTCAGGAAGCTGATCGAACGCGAAGACCCGATCGACCAGCGGCCGGGCGTTGATCCGCGACAGAAGCATGAGGATCTGGTCCCATGCCTGGCGTGCCTCGGCGTTGGTGTACGCACCCACCGCGACTCCGCCGATTCTGATTCGCCGGAACAGCAGCGAGGCGGTGTTGAACTGAGGCACGGGCCCTGCCAGTCGCCCGACGACGCTGACTCGCCCGCGGTCTGCGAGCGTGGCCAGCAATTCGGGAAAGAGGCTGCCGCCGACGTTGTCGATGACCAGGTCCACACGTCGTTCGCCCAGCAGCGCCTTGAGGGTCGTTCGCCACTGCGGGTCGGTTGGATCCAGCACGTGATGCATGCCCAGGGACTTGAGTTTCTGACGCTTGACCGGATCGCGCGACAGGCCGACGACGGTGTGTCCCATCGCCGGCGCCAGTTGCGTGCTGGCCACACCCACGCCGCCGGAGGCACCGCTGATCAGAATCACCGCCTGCTGGGGAAGGTCAGGCCACTGGGTAATCGCCTGGTAGGCCGTCAGGTACACGAGTGTGGCGCCAGCGGCCTGCTGGTCCGTCCAGCCCTGGGGGACATCCACCAGCGACCCAACCGGGACGCTGACGAGCTGTGCAAGGGTTCCCCATCGCGTGATGCCAACCTCGCCACGAAGCACAACCTGCTTTTGCCCGACTCGCAGGCTCGACACGCCGGCGCCCAGCTCGACGATCTGTCCCATCCCGTCGCGACCGAGAATGTGTGGCAGGGGGGGCTTGGCCGGATACTGCCCCTGCGCCAGGTACGCGTCGGCGGGGTTGAGCGCGGCGAAACGCACTTTCAGCAGCGCCTCGCCCGCGGCCGGTCTGGGATCGGGGACTTCGGCGAGTCTGGCTTTGTCGATGCCGTCGAAGCTCTCGATGATCCAGGCTTTCATGTGCGGTGTCTCCGTCCGGTCACGCGGGCTTGCGCCAAGCGTCCATTGTCAACCTCGGGCTGCAAGCCCGTCGTAGGATAGAATACCCGCATGCTCGACGAAAATGTCAGATCCCATTTTGCGGACCAGTTGCGGCAGATTCGCGACGCCGGACTCTATAAGGACGAACGGATCATCACCTCGCCGCAGGGAACGGAGATTCTCGTCAACGGGCGTACGGTGCTCAATTTCTGCGCCAACAACTATCTGGGCCTGTCGAATCACCCCAGGGTCATCGAGGCGGCGCATCGGGCGCTGGATACGCGCGGCTACGGAATGTCCAGCGTCCGCTTCATCTGCGGCACACAGGATCTGCACAAACAGCTCGAGCATCGCCTGGCCGAGTTCGTCGGCACGGAAGATGCCGTCCTGTACAGCTCGTGCTTCGACGCCAACGGCGGATTGTTCGAAACGCTGCTCGGGCCGGAGGACGCGGTGCTCTCGGACGCGCTGAACCATGCGTCGATCATCGACGGGATCCGGCTGTGCAAGGCCCGGCGATATCGCTTCCAACACGATGACATAAACGACCTGGAGGCCAAACTCAGGGAGTGCGCTGATGCCCGCCTGCGGATGATCGCCACCGACGGCGTGTTCAGCATGGACGGCGACATCGCGCGTCTGGATGAGATTTGCGAGCTGGCCGAGCGGTACGGCGCGATGGTGATGGTGGATGACAGCCACGCCACCGGCTTCGTCGGGCAGGCCGGACGCGGCACGCACGAGTATCGCGGCGTGATGGGGCGGGTGGACATCATCACCTCGACACTGGGCAAGGCGCTGGGCGGGGCCTCGGGCGGATTCACCGCTTCGAAAAAGGAGATCGCCGAGCTGCTGCGCAATCGCTCGCGGCCGTACCTGTTCAGCAACGCGCTGGCGCCGCCGATCGTTGCCGGCACGCTGGCGGTGCTGGACCTGCTCAGCGGCAGCACCGAGTTGCGCGATCGACTGGAACGCAACACCCAACGCTTTCGCCAGGGCATGGCACAAGCCGGCTTCCAGCTCAGACCGGGCACACACCCGATCGTCCCGATCATGCTCGGCCAGGCGAGGCTCGCTGTGGAGTTTGCACGCCGGCTGCTGGATGAGGGCATCTACGTCATCGGCTTCAGCTACCCGGTTGTGCCCGAGGGGCAGGCTCGTATCCGGGTGCAGCTTTCCGCGGCACACACGGATGAGCAGATTGACCGGGCCATTGCCGCTTTCACCAGGGTGGGCAAACAGATGGGCGTAATCAGCGGCCCGGTGAGCTGAGCGGGGTAAGGATTCCGTCGGGGCGCAAAAAACGCGGGCGCGCGGTCAGCATGCCCGCACCGACGGTGCCGGGACATGGAATCCGACCGCGCGCCCGCAGTTGAGTTCCGGGGTGGCGAGCTTACATTCCGTCGTTCAGCGATGTCCAGCGGGCGACAACCTTCGTGCCCACCGCACCGATGATCGCGATGGCGGCCACAACGATCAGGCCGGCGATCAATGCGTATTCCAGAACCTCGCCGCCCGCTTCGTCACGCAGCAGCGCATCCAGCTTCTTCACGAGCTTTCGCATACCGAACCTCCTTCGAGTAGTGGCACATGCCTTGGCCGGCGAACACCCGCGCGCACTCCAGAGCGGCGAACTGGCATCAGCAGGCTGCTGCGGCCGTCACTGGCTCATCGGTCCAAAGCGCGCAATCCTTTAGGTTGCGCGATCCGTTGCGATCCGCTGGTGAACAAAGGATGCAATATCGGACCTGATCGACAGGGTGGGCAGCGCGGGCGGCTTGCGGCTGCGTTCAGGCTGCCGCCTGCTGTATGCGACGCAAAATCTGCTCGGCGCGCGAACGGCGCTGCACTTGCGGGTCGGAAGCCCACTGCTGGCCCTCGGCGTGGCGCACTTCGGTCTGCTCAATGATCTGCACGCGGCATTTGCCCGATGGGTCGGACCAGTCGGGAATCACCGTGATGCGATAGCGCGTCCGCTCCTGCCAGCGGCGTGCGATGCGCCATTGCCCGGGATGACGCTCAAAATCCGTCACGATCACGCCATTGCCCAGGTCCTGGCATTTCAATGAGACCGGCGGTGCCTGGAGAACCTGACAGATCTTCTCAACCATCTGCCGGGGCGGGACATTGAACGTCGCCTCGACCGGGTTGAGGATCGATTCCGATGCCCCCGCGGCCTGTGGATTGTCCGCCGAGCTCGACCGGCAACCTGCCAAGCCCAGCACCAGCACCGCCGTCACCGTCACTGTCAAGGTATTGCGTTGTTGCATGCCGGGCATGTTACCCAACGCCCGATGAAATGACGAACGCGAACCGCGCGCTGCGGCAGATCACCCCGCAGACGCAGACAAATCCGGCCTGTCATTTGCTTCGAGGCTTGACGGTGTAGCTCAGATCATCGAACCATACCTGAACGAAATGTCCGCCGCTGTGAATGTTGAAGATGCCGAAACGATCGAAGGTCGCGCCGGCCTGGCGGATGCCAGGCGCCAAGTCGTACGTCTGCACGTGGTCATCGAACCTGACCGTAATCCGCCCACGACCGTCGGCGGCGGTGGGAGAGTAGTCCATCGACCATTGATGCACCTGTCCGTCGGGACGAATCAGCGGACCCTCGGCGGTGATTTCGCCCTTTGCATCCCTGTTGTAACAGGCGGGTCGGAAATAGTGCCCGACGCGGCTGGGGCCTTCGATCAGGATCGCCAGCACGTTTCTGTCCGGCTCGACGTGGTGTGGAGTCGTTTTGCTCCTCTTGGACTGGGAGTCGAAGAAGCCGATGAACGCGCCGCTGTCGGAGCCGGCGGCGGTGAAGGCCACCTTGCCCGAGGCGTGGATTTCGTCATCCAGCGAGAGAGGCCCGACTGCATCCGCGTAATACGCCCCGCCCGCCTCATCGCGCCACACCGCCCCGCCGATTTCTCCACGCCCGCCGCCGGCATGTGTCGTGTCCGGGCTGTAACCGAAGTCATGGTAGGGTCGCAGCAGCCGATCCTCGAATTCGACCTGGTTGCCCAGTGCGTCCCATTTCGGATCGCCATCGAGATCGATCGGCTTGCCATCGAGCATCAGGTCATCAAAGTAGACCTCCATTCCCGAACCGGATGTCTGCTGGTTGAACATGCCGAACCGGTTGAAGGTGGCGCCGTCGGCCTTGTGTCCGTCGGCCAGCGCCAGCGTGTAGGTTTTGTCGTCGAGGGTGAAAGTGACTTGTCCTTTGCCCGCGGCGGCGTCGGGGTCGTAGCTCAGTTTCCAGGTATGCACGGTTCCGTCGGCAAGGAACGGTTTGGTCCTGGTCGTCTGGTAGCGTTCGCCCTCGAAACAGCCGATGCCACCGCTGAGCCAGTGTTGCGTGCCGTATTCGAAAAAGACCCAGTACTTTCCGCCATTGCCGTCGATGCGGAACGTCAGCGAGTTGGGCGTGCGCCATCCGCGGGACTTGTCGTTGAAGAACCCGAACAGCATGCCGCTGTTTCCATCGTCTCGGGTGACGGCGAATTTGCCGGAAGCGACCAGCTTGTCATTGAAGGTTTTGACGGGAATGGGCATGGCGTAGTAGGCGGGCGTGACCGACCGCTGGATCCACCCGCCGATCTCGCCTGGCCGCACGCCTTTGGCGTGGTTGGTATCGCGCCAACCGAAGTCCTGCCGGGTGATCTTCGCGGGAACGGGAACCAAGCGGTTGCGGAAGCCTTCCCATCCTGGATCGGTGGAAAAATCCTGGTGGCGGAGGTTCGCCTGCTGCGACAGAACCGTGGGGGTCAGTGTCAAAGCGAACAGAAGCGCGCGAAGGAAGTTTGAAGTGTTCATCGATGATGTAAACAACGGTGAGCGGCGGACGTTGCAGGCGACATGCTGAAACCGGCGCGCGCCTGCTCGGTGAGAAGGAGAAAAAAGTGCGCGACAGGCCTGTTCAGCCTGTCGCGCACAGGTGGCAATAGCGGCTACTGCCGCAACGGTGAGTTATTGCGCGAACGCGGGCGATCAGCGCCGACGACGGCGAAGACCTGCCAACGCGCCCAACGCCAACAGTCCGGCGCTTGCCGGTTCCGGAACCACAGTGACAGCGGTGACGCTCAGGTCGTCAAGCCAGAGCTGGCTGGTGCCGCCATCGGCCGACACCGCCATGATCCCGAAGTGCGTCCACGGATTGTAGTCACCCGGGCTGATGTTCAAGGTCGCCGTCCTCGTGTCGATCACCACAGTCATCGCGCCGGCTCCGTCGTAAGTGAAGCTGAACGGAAGGGTGGTGTCATTCGGAAGCGGCGAGTAAATGGACAGGTCGCGCGTGCGGCCCTGGCCAGGCGTGAACGCGATGGGAATCGGCGACTCGCCGTCATCGAACTGCACGCCCAGGAAGTTCGAGGCGTCGCCGCCGCTGCCATAGCTCGACGCTCCATTGCAGTAGCCGAGGTACACCCCGGAACCGCCGTCACGATGAAGGTTCAACACGCCGGTCACCGTGAACGGCGTGGTCGGGCTTAGCGCGCCACCGAGATCCAGCCCATAGAAGTTTGCCGGGCTGCTCCTGCGGGTGATGCTGCCGCCGATCTCGCCTGCACCACTGGCCGTTCCACCTGGTGGATTGACGGCCGTGCCAGTCACGTCACCGGTGGAATACCCGTAGTTCTGAGGTGGCGTGGTGTTGTTCACGCCGCTCCAGCCTCGCGGGGCGGGATCAGTGGTGAAATCTTCGGTGATCTGGACGACGCCCCACGCCGGTGCAGTCAGCCCAGCGACCGCCGCCACAACAAGAGCACGCATGGATCGCATTTGTTCTGCCCTCCACAATCGTTAGCCCCCTGAACCAATCGTTATGCACTTCTCCCAATGAACAGCTTTCGCAGTATTTCAAGACAAACAGTCGAGCAGGTAACGTCTCGTTGCGCCCTGATCACTCCTTCCTCCGGCCCAGTGGCAGCGGGTTCTGTGCGCCCATCGCCACGAGTCCCGCGCCCGCCGGTCCCGAAGCCCAATCGAAGTTGCAGCCACGTGATGGTCTGGAATAGCCCGCAACAAAGCCCGGAGTTATCTGGTCAGGGAAGAGCTGCACTGAGTGCGCGCCTGGGCAGGCGAGGTGATCAACGGCTTGAAAGACAAGCAGCGCGGGGGTTGGCCGCATTTTCTGCCCTCCGCAATCACGTGCTCGCACGACCTCGTGCATTTCTCCCGGACGAGCACAGAAATGACAGTACCAGCGTATTATCGATAATTGTGCGCCATTCGCAACAGAAATCCAGGAAATTTTTACCATGCGATGAGGCAGTTCACACTCACCGTGTACGCCTGTGGTTCAGAGGCCTTCAATCCATCAGCTTTTTTCTTGATAAACCAGTCGTAATAAAGATATTGTTCTGCCCATCTTTCGTGATGATCTATTTGGTCGGCTTCCGAGGGCATGTCCCGTGACATCCAGTTCCAACGCCAAGTGCGCCGTCAGATCCAACCCTGAGCTGCCTCTGCGGGCGACGGTTATCGAAAACGACCTGCTCGCCGCAACTGTCTGGCTGGACAAAGGTGCTGACATCTATCGGCTGGTTTATAAACCACGTGACATCGACGTATTGTGGAAAACCCCCTGGGGCTTGAAGCGCGCTTCGCCCGGAGTGCCCTCCACCGCCGACTCAACCGCACGGTGGCTGGAGGTCTATCCCGGCGGCTGGCAGGAGATCTTCCCCAACGGCGGAGCGCCGTGCACATACAAGGGCGCCGAGCTGAACATGCACGGCGAGGCGTCCTTGACCAGTTGGGAGATCGAATCAATCAGCGACGGCGGCTCAAGCGCCTCGATTCGCCTGATCGCCCGGCTGGCGCGCAGCCCCTTCCGCATCGAACGGACCATGCGCGTCGAGCAGGGCAAGCCCATCCTCATCCTCTCCGAACGAATCATCAACGAGGGCGATGAGCCGATGGCGTACATGTGGGGCCACCATCCGGCGTTCGGCGAGCCGTTTCTCAGCGGCGCCTGCCGAATCGACCACGGCGCCAAGTCCATCCGCGCCGATGACGCCTACGATCCACGCAACAACCCCATGGAACCCAACCGCGTCTACCGATGGCCGCATGTGAGCCGTGGCCAGGCGGTAACCGACCTGTCGCGCGTGCCGCCCAAATCTCAACCCGCTGCCATGCTCGGCTATCTGTTCGATTTTGAGGTCGGCTGGTACGGCATCACCAACACCGAGCTGGGCTTCGGAATCGGATTGACCTGGCCGATTGAGGTGTTTCCCTATGCCTGGCTGTGGCAGGAGTTGTCCAGTTCCAGCGGCTACCCCTGGTACCGCCGTGCCCATACCCTTGCCATCGAGCCGTTCACGACCATCCCCGGTCAGGGGCTGCTCAAGGCGATCGAGCACGGCACGCATCGGATGCTGGAGCCGGGCGCATCCGTCGCCGCTGAAGTGCGGGCCATTTTTTACGAGTCCAGAAGCGGCATCAGCCGACTGAATCCGGACGGAACTGTCGTTCAACGTCACTGACCGAATGCCTTTTCATCCAGCAGATACTCACAGGAGCAACGCGATATGCCCCAATTGTCGCAACCGTTGATCAGCATGGAGCAGTTCGAGATGTGGGCGCAGGGTCTGGATCATCCCGAGGGGGTGGCGTGCGCCGCGGACGGGACGGTCTGGGCCGGCGGCGAGGCGGGACAGATCTACCGTATCAGCCCCGACGGCAAGCCACAGCAGATCGCCTCGACGGGAGGGTTCATCCTCGGGCTGTGCCTGGACGCCGACTCCAACGTCTACGCCTGCGACATCGTCAGGCGCGCCGTCATGCGCATCACGCCTTCCGGGCAGGTCAGCACCTACTCCTCGGGAAGTCCCGATCGGCCGATGGTCAATCCGAATTATCCCGTATTCGATGCCCAGGGGAATCTGTACCTTGCCGACTCAGGGCACTGGAAACAGAACGACGGGTGCGTGTACCGAATCAGTCCCGGCGGCAGGAAAACCGAGGTGATCTCGACGGCGCCCAATCAGTTCCCCAATGGTCTTGCACTGTCGGCGGATGGAAGGACGCTTTACGTTGTGCTGTCATTGATGCCCGGCGTAGTGGAACTGACGATCAACAGCGACGGCTCCGCAAGCCCGCCCCGGCCCGTGGTCACGTTGCCGGACACCATCCCCGACGGCGCCGCCATTGATGTTCAGGGCAATCTCTACATCACCTGCTACACGCCGGACGTCATCTACCGTCGCACGCCCGGCGGCGAACTTTCGGTGCTGGCGTACGACCCGGAGCACACGCTGCTGTCTTCGCCGACGAACATCGCCTTCTGCGGCACGGATCGAAAGATGCTGGTGGTGGCAAACCTCGGCCGCTGGCATCTGGCGCGCACTTACGTAACTGTCGCCGGGCAGCGTCTCAATTACCCCAGGATTTGAACTGTTTCTGGCCGTTATCACCACATAGGAAGGATGTGGCCATGTCTCAGACACAGCGATTCAAAGCAAAGGTGGCGATCGTAACGGGCGGCGGTCTGGGGATCGGGCAGGCCAGCTCCATCGCCTTCGCGCGTGAGGGCGCCAGCGTCGTCATCGCCGACGTGGACGAGAAGGCCGGCGCCGCCACCGCGGCAAAGATCAAGCAGTCCGGCGGGCAGGCGCTGTTCGCCCGCTGCGACGTGAGCAACAGCAGTGACGTCCAGGCAATGGTGCAGCGCGCCGTCAGCGAGTTCGGCGGCGTCGACGTCCTGCACAACAACGCCGGCATCCAGGCCTACGGCACCGTCGTCGATATGCCCGAGGAGGAATGGGACCGCGTCATGCGGATCAACCTCAAGGCCTCATACCTCACCTGCAAGTACTGCATTCCGGAGATGAAAAAGCGAGGCGGCGGGGCGATCGTCAACACGGCGTCGGTGCAGGCGTTCGCGTCGCAGCGGACGGTGGCGGCGTACTCGGCATCCAAGGGCGCGATCGTCAGCTTTACCAAGACCGTGGCGCTGGATCACGCGCCCGACAACATCCGCTGCAACTGCATCGCCCCGGGATCCGTCCACACCCCGATGCTCGAATGGGCCGCCGAGCTGTTTGGACAAGGACAGCCCAGGAAGGCGATCGAGAGCTGGGGCAAGCTGCATCCGCTGGGGCGCGTGGCGCGGCCGGAAGAGGTCGCCGCCCTCGTCCTGTTCCTCGCCAGCGATGACGCTTCGTTCTGCACCGGGGCATGCTACACCGTCGATGGCGGGCTGCTTGCGGCGCTGATGTGACGTGGCGCGATCAAGTGTCCAACGGCAAAAGCCCACCCATGATCAACTGGGCTTGGGTCCGTGCCGCGGCTAGCTCTCGCCGGAGAACTATTGCATTGCGCCGCAGTGTCCAAGATGAGGCGGAGTCGGTCCGTGTCCATCCGTTGCCTGTCCGCGGTCAACGTGGCCATGCGACTGTAAATCCGGCAAAACTGCGTAATTAAGGTAATCTGCGATTTTATCGATCGAATTATTTTTTAATTGATATTGGCCGCGACTTGTGCGACTATACCCGGTGGGTGAGACACGTCACGTGTAGTGTGGAGGCGAAAGATGACCGCGGCGGAGGCGGAGGAAGCCGTTGCCCGATTCATCCGGACGGCTTGCTCTGTTGATCATTCCGGCGCTGTTCCCTGTCCGGCGGATCTGCGCCACCGGCGGCTGAAGCGCGTCCGCGCCTCGTGTGCCGAGTGCTCGCCTACACGTTCTGACAAAACCGTCTCTTCATCGGTTGTGTTCCGGTCCGATGCACGCGCACGCACTCGCGCAGCAGAACCATTCATTCGAGGAGGTCCGAAATGTCCCGATTTGATCGCTCCAGCCTGACTCGCGTCCGTCGCGCTGCCCGTGTCGCATCGATCGTCTCCGCGGCACTGCTGGCGGCACCTCGACTGACCCACGCCGCCACCGCCACCGAAAACTTCGACGCCGCACCACTGCTGTGGGTCGGCATGGGCAACGGCACACTGGGCGGCGCCGGCATCGGCGGACAGTACGGCTTCAGCAACACCAACAACACCGCCGGCATCAGCGGCCCCGGCGAAGCCGGCGGGATCTTCTTCCGCACCTCCAGCCGCAGCTATTACGCCGACACCCACCTGGGTTTCCTGACCGAATCCCAATCCTGGAGCGCCAGCGGCGAAATCTTCGTCTCGGCACCGAACGCCGACAACGACGTGCTGGTCGGGCACTTCAGAACCCCGCCGGAGATGATCGGCACCAACGAGCTGCACCACGCCGGATTCATCCTCCGCGAGCTGGACGCCAATAACTTCCGCTTCATGGCCCGCATTCGCGGCGACGGCGGCAACCAGGACGACGGCAACGTCGTGGTCGTCCCCAACGGCGCTTATAACTTCGACTACTCGTTCAGCGGCAATACCCTTACCGCCAGGCTGCTCCAGCAGGGCACCAACAACGTTGTGGCCCAAAGCACCGTCACGATGAACAACAGCACCATCTTCCGCGCCAACGCGTTCGGGTTGAGCGGAGGATTCAGCGGTGATGGGGTGGCCCAGATGACCGTCTTCATCGACCGCGTGTCCTACAGCACCTATGTCCCCGGTCAGCGAGTGGTCCAGACGTTCGATTCCGCCCCGGCCGACTGGGTGCAGCTCGGCGGCGCTTCCTATGGCTTCAGCAACACCAACAACACCGGCCCGCTGAGTCCCGCCGGAGAAGCCGGGGGCGTGTTCCCGCGCGAAGACGTCCGCCGCGCCTATGCTGACACCACCATCGGGCAGCTTACCCAGGCCAACGCGTTCGGCGCCGCCGGCGAGTTCTTCTTCGGCAACCCCAACAATCCCGACACCGAAATGTTCATCGCCCACTTCGCCCAGGACCAGGTGGACGGGATCAAGCTGGGCGACAGCACTGCGCCGGATCAGGGCGGACACAACATCGCCGGGATCTACATCATCGACTCGGGCAACGACAGCTTCCGCATGCGCAGCCGCATCTACACCGGCAGCGCCCTGCGCCTCGACAGCCCCGACACCATCACGATCCCCATCGGCGACGGCAGATTCAGGTTCGACTACGTCTTCGATCCGGCGACGATGACGCTCACCTCCCGGATTTTCGACGACGATGAGGCCGGCAGCGCCCTGCTGGGCACCGCATCGGTGACGCTGCCGGAGGGAGAAACGCTCACGCTTGACGCGTTCGGCCTGACCAACGGCTTCAATGGCTCCAGCGTCTCATCGTTGAACTACACCGTGTTCATCGACGATGTGGTGTACACGGTTGGCACGGTCGCCGGCTCCAACTGGAACGTCAACGCCAACGGCAACTGGAGCAACGCCGCCAACTGGACCGGCGGCGTGCCCAACGCGCCGGGCGCCGTGGCCAACTTCGGCTCGGTCATCACCGCCCCGCGAACCGTCACGCTGGATGCCCCGATGACTGTGGGCGTCGTCAACTTCGACAACGCCAACAGCTACACCATCTCCGGCAGCAGCACGCTGACCATCGACGCCACCAGCGGCAACGGGGCGATCAACGTGCTGTCCGGCAGCCACAGCATCGCCGCCCCGATCCAACTGGCTGACAACACCACCGTGGCGGTCGCTTCCGGCCAGACGCTGTCGGTGCAGCACGTGCGCGGGGCGGGGCTGACGGTCGGCTCCGGCACGATGCGGGTGATCAACAACCTCGCCGCCAACTCGCCCGCCGGCACCAGCCGCGTGGCCACGCTGGCGGTGGGCAGCGGCGCAAGACTGGACCTGAACAACAACAGCCTGATCGTCAACAGCGGCTCGCTGGCGACGGTGACCGCATCGATCAAGTCGGCCCTGGAGAATGGCGGGAACTTCGACTGGCTTGGTCCGGGCATCGGCTCGACGCAGGCCAATGTCCAGAACACCACCGCCGGCAGCTTCCTGTACGGCCTGGGCGTTGTGCTGAATGACTTGGCACAGGTCGGTGGCAGCGGGCCAATCTACACGACCTTCGCCGGGCAGACACTCACCGGCAACGAGATCCTGGTGAAGTTCACGTACTTCGGCGATGCCGATCTTTCCGGCAGCATCGACGCCACCGACTACAGCCTGATCGACAACGGGTACGTCAACAGCCTCAGTGGCTGGATCAATGGAGACTTCGACTACTCCGGCAGCATCGACGCGACGGACTATGCGTTGATCGACAATGCGTATGTGAATCAGGCCGGTCCCTTGGCCGAGGCACTGATTGCCGAGCACGCCCGGATGTTTGGTGGTGAGTACCTGGCGGCGCTTCGGGCGGTTCAGTCGGGTGTGATTCCCGAGCCGGCGTCGCTGGGTCTGCTGCTTGGCGCGGCGTGGTCGCTTCGGCGGTCGCGGCGACGAGCATGACGCCCGGCGCTGTGCCGGGCCAGTGCAGTTGATTTTGAAAAGGTTGCTCCCGCGCAAGGCGTGTCCCGGCGGAAATGCCCGTCGCCGGGACACGCCGCGGGAGCATGGTCATTACATCGGGCAGGGGTGTGTGTTCTCGTTCACCGCAGGTGTTTACATCCTTGGAGGAATCATGTCGCGTGGGAGATCATCATTTCGACGTACTGTTCATCGCACGAGCAGGCTGATCGCACTGGCGACGGGAGTGGCACTGGGGGGATCGGCGTTTGGCACATCGCTGTTTTACGAGGATTTCACGACCGATTCGGATACGCGCTGGGTGGGCAACGGCAACCGCAGCAGCGCGAACAACAACTATGGGTGGTCCAACACCGACACCACCGGCACCTCGCCAACCGCGCCCAGCGGACAGGTTAGCGGAGCCGGTGAGCTGGCCGGCAGCATCCAGCGCGGGAACTTCTCCGACTACGGCTTTCCCACGGGGAACCTGTTCCCCACCGATGTCCTTCACGCCGACGGCGTGTACCAGTGGGTCTCGGGCTCGGGAAACTGGTTCTTCGGTTTCTACAACCAGGCCAGCCACATGACCGCCAGCGGGGACCCGCGCAACTTCATCGGCATCCAGTTGGACGACAGCTTCCAGGTCTACCTGCACAATGCCCGATCGGACCACAACGATCGAACGCACACCGGACCGCAGCAACTGCCCCAGGGGCAGACGATCCAGTGGTCGATCGATTACGACGGCAACGGCCAGACGACATTCGTCGTCAACGGTGTCACCGTGGTGCACAATTCAGGATCGGGGTATTTCACCGGCGGCGGGGGGCCACCGACGGTGTTCAACCGCTTCGGGTTGTTCCCCGGTTCCACGGGTGATACCGCAGGCGTGATCGCCTTCGACGACATCACATTCACCGTCGGCGACCTGACCCCGCAAACGCCGGTGTGGAACGTGGACCAGAGCGGCAACTGGAATGATGGATCGAACTGGCAGGGGACTGTGCCGCCCAATGGGGTGGATAAGCAGGCGCACTTCCTGGGCGCCATCAGTGCCCCGCGCACGGTCTACACGGACACGGCGGTGACCGTCGGGGAAATGAAGTTCGACAACGCCAACACCTACCTGATCACCGGCTCGGGTTCGCTGAACATTCAGGTTTCAACCGGCACCGGCTCGGTCAATGTGGTCAGCGGCTCGCACAAGATCAACCTGCCGCTGTTCTTCGCCAGCGACAGCAACGTCAGCGTGGCCGGCGGGGCGACGTTGACCATCGCCGATCCCATGACTGTCCGTGCCGGCAAGACCGTGACCAAAACCGGCAACGTACTGATCGAGGCGCCGGTGACGATCGAGGCCGGCGGGGTGCTGAATCTGGGCGGCGGCGTCAGCGCGCTCTACAAGGCCCCGACACTCGGCAGCGGAGCGAAAGTGAACGTGACGGGCGAGGGCGTGAACGTGATCCAGGGCAACCTCGCGACCGTGACGGCGCAGATCAAGAGCGGGCTGGAGAACGGCGGCAGCTACGATTGGCAGGGCGCCGGCATCAGCTCCACCCGCGCCTTCCAGCAGAACCAGACCGCCGGCAGCTTCCTGTATGGCCTGGGCGTCGTGCTGAACGATCTGGCTCAGGTCGGCGGCAGCGGGCCGATCTATACCACCTTCAACGGCCAGAGCGTCGCTTCGGGCGATGTGCTGGTGAAGTTCACCTACTTGGGCGATGCGGATCTGAGTGGCTCGATTGATGCCACCGACTACAGCCTGATCGACAGCGGCTACGTCAACAGCCTCTCCGGCTGGATCAATGGCGATTTCGATTACAGCGGTTCGATCGACGCCACGGACTTTGCTCTGATCGACAATGCGTATGTGAATCAGGCCGGTCCGTTGGCCGAGGCGCTCATTGCCGAGCACACCCGGATGTTTGGCGGGGAGTACCTTGCGGCGCTGCGGGCGATTCAGTCGGGCGTGATTCCCGAGCCGGCGTCGCTGGGTCTTCTCGCAGGTGCGGCGGCGTGGGCGATGAAGCGACGACCGCGCCGGGCCAGCAAGCTTCTGGCGGCGGCGGGGGCGCTGGCGCTGGCCGGCTCGACGTCGGCTCAGTCCGTGATCACCGAGGACTTCACGGTTGATCCGAACTGGGACGCGCTGAACAACCGGACACCGCCGCAAAACTACGGCTGGTCCAACACGGACTTCACCGGCACGGCGGTCAATCCGCCGGGAGGCACGGCAAGCGGCGCCGGCGAGGTCGGCGGCGTTATCCGCCGCGCCTCCAGCCCGGAAAACTTCTACGGGCGGGTGATCAACCCCATCAACCTCGCCGAGCCGTTCGAGGCCAAGGGGGTGATCCATCTCCGCCAGCCCGATGGCGGGTCGGGGATCAACCTGGGCTGGTTCAACAACGCTGATTTCTACGGCTCGGGCGGAGACCCGCACAACTTCATCGGAGCGTTCTTCGATGATGGACGCACGCCGTATGTGGCCGTGTACGACAGCGCCGGAAGCAGGCAGAGGAACCAGATGGGGACGATTTTGCCGACTGGCACCACAGTGCCGTTCAGCATCGCGTATGATCCGTCGATCGGCGAGTTCGGCGCTCTGACGCTGATGATCAGCGGATCATTCCTGACCATGACGCTGGACAGCACGATCAACGGCGTGGGCGAGCTGAACCGCTTCGGGCTGTTTGCCGTCTCCGCCGACGGCGCCGCGTCCGAGCTGTACATCGACGACCTGACGCTCACGACCGGCGTCATCACGCCCGTGGAGCCGACCTGGACGGTCGATAGCAGCGGCGACTGGAACGTATCCAGCAACTGGGCGGGCGGAATCCCCAACGGGGTGGACGCCAAGGCGAACTTCCTGGGCGCGATTTCCACGTCGCGAACGGTCTTCACCGACTCCCCGGTTGTCGTTGGTACGATGAAGTTCGACAACGCCAATCGGTACGTAATCGCGGGCACGGGATCGCTCAGCGTGCAGGTCTCCACAGGTGCCGGTTCGGTCAGCGTGATGAACGGGTCGCACAAGATCAACCTGCCGTTGTTCTTCGAGAGCAACACGGACATCAGCGTCGCCAGCGGCGCGACGCTGACCATTTCCGACCCGATGACCATCCGCGCCGGGCGAACCGTCAGCAAGACCGGCAATATGCCCATCGAGGCACAGGTGACGATCGAGGCCGGCGGCGTGTTGAACCTGGGCAGCGGCGCCAGTTCGATGTACAAGGCGCCAATCCTGGGCGCCGGGGCGAAGGTGAACGTCACCGGCGAGGGCGTGAATATCCTGGAGGGTAACCTCGCCACCGTCACCGCCCAGATCAAAACCGCCCTGGAGAACGGCGGGAACTTCGACTGGCAGGGGCCGGGCATCGGCTCGACTCGCGCCTTCCAGCAGAACCAGACCGCCGGCAGCTTCCTGTACGGCCTTGGTGTGGTCCTGAACGACCTGGCCCAGGTCGGCGGCAGCGGGCCGATCTACACGACCTTCAACGGCCAGGACGTGGCGGCCGACGATGTGCTGGTGAAGTTCACCTACTTTGGCGACGCGGATCTGTCGGGGAGCATCGACGCCACCGACTACTCGCTGATCGACAACGGGTATGTCAACAGCCTGTCGGGCTGGCTGAACGGAGACTTCGACTACTCCGGCACGATCGACGCGACGGACTATGCCCTGATCGACAATGCCTACGTGAATCAGGCCGGTCCGCTTGCTGAAGCGCTCATTGCCGAGCATGCCCGGATGTTTGGCGGCGAATACCTGGCGGCGTTGCGGGCGATTCAGTCGGGCGTGATTCCCGAGCCGGCGTCACTGTCGCTGCTGGCGTTGGGCGCGTCGTCGCTGGGCCGGCCACGTCGCGTCCGGCGTATCCAGAGATGACTGCACGGAAGACGAGGACTGACTGATTCCTCCTCGGCGTGAACGTCCGTGCCGCGACCCTTGCGGGTCGGGCACGGACGTTTCTTTTCTGCATGAAGATGCACTTCGTTCTGGCAATCGCTATCTTCAGCAGCACAATCTACTGCGGGAGAGGCTGACACCGTGCGCATTACCGAGATGAACCAGATCATGGCGGCGTTGATCACCCCGTTCGACGACGCCGGGCGAGTGGACTTTGTGCGATTGGGGCACGTGCTGCGATATGAGTTGTCGCTGGGGATCCGTTGCTTCTACGTTTGTGGCACGACGGGCGAGGGTTTGTCGATGTCGGCGGAGGAGCGCAAGGCGGTTGTGGAGGCGGTGCTCCAGGAGCTGGATTCGCAGCGTCCCGGCCGCAGTGCGTATGGGGTGATTGTGAACATCAGCCACATGGAATCCGCCGTGGCGATGGATTTGGCGCGTCACGCGGCCCGTGTGCGGGCCGACGCGGTCTCCACGCTGCCACCGCTGTTTTATCCCGCTTCGGCGCGCGAAGTGGAGATGTACTATCGGCGGTTTCTGGATGAGGTCGAGTTGCCACTGACGATCTACAACATTCCGATGCTCAGTGGCCGGGCACTGGACGAAGCGATGGCGGCGCGTCTGGCCGCCGACTATCCCAATTTCGCCGGGATCAAGCATTCCAGCGAAGACACGTTCGTGCTCAATCGTTTCAAGCAGATCGACAACGGTCGGCTGATGGTCTGGAGCGGGCGGGATGCGTACTACCTTGGTGGGCTGGCGATGGGGGCCGACGGGGCGATCGGCAACTCGTTCAACCTGATGGGCGATCTGTTCGTGCGCATCACTCAACTGTACCGCGCCGGCAAAGTTGCCGAGTCGCTGGACATGCAGCGACAGGCCAACGAGGTGCACCGCCGACTACAGGTCTGGGGCGGCACGCAGAGTGTGAAGCGATGTCTGAAGTTGCTTGGGGTGGATGCGGGAAGCTGTCGCCTGCCGTATCAGCCGTTGCCCGCCGAGGCCGAGCCGCTGATGCGCGAGACGGTGCAGATTCTGCGGCAGATTCGCGATCGGCTGGGCAAGACCGACGGCTAGGGCTTAGCCGGCAGATGAATCGTGAACGTGGTTCCGCGGCCCGGCTCGCTGCTGACGCTGATGCGTCCCTTGTGGTGCTCGACGATCTCCTTGCAGATGGCCAATCCCAGTCCGGTGCCGCGTGCCTCTCCGGGTTTGGCGGTTCCCTTGGTCGTAAAGAAGGGCTGGAAGATCTTGGGCAGCAGCTTCTCGGGGATTCCCGGTCCGGTGTCAATGACCTGGATGCGGACTTCGTCGTCCTCCGCGGCGCGGGCGGCCTTGACGGTGATCGAGCCTCCGCGGCCCAGCATTGCCTGACGGGCGTTGATCAGCAGATTCAGCAGCACCTGCTCGAGCTGGACCGGATCGCCATGAACGACCAGTCCGGGCTGGATCTGCACGCGCAGGGCGATGCCGTCCTTTTGCGGATCGCGCGCCAGCACCAGCAGCACCTCGTCCACAAGCTGCTGGACCTGCACCTGCCCGAACACCGACTGTCCCCGCGCCAGGTTCAGCATCGACGTGCAGATCTTTCCGGCCTTGCTGGCGCTCTGAAACGCCTTGGAAAGCGCCTTTTTGATCAGCTCCAGATCGGGTTTGTCGGATTCGGCTGACTGAAGTGCGTACTGCGAATAACTGACAATGGGGGTGAGCAGGTTATTGAACTCATGAGCGATGACGGCGGCGATGGTGCCGATCGTCGCCAGCCGCTGGCTCTCGGTGAGTTGTGACCGCAGCGTATCGAGCTGCGACTGCATCTGCGCAATCTGTGCGCTGAGGGATTGTTCGATCGGGACCGTCGGCGGATGATTCGTACTCACGCATGATTGTTATCGGCGACGGGCCGGATCAGAAATTACTCGGATTCAGACAGCGCGACAGCGGCGATTATCGGACAGTGAAGATTGTCAAACCGATGACACTGCCGCCAGAACCTGCTCGGCCACATAGTGGATCTGTGCCGGTTCCAGCTCCGGATAGATGGGCAACGCCAGCACCTGCTGACAAGCGAGCTCGGTATGGGGCAGATCCCCCTGGCGATAGCCCAGATCCCTGAAGCAGGCTTGCAGATGCAGAGGCAGCGGATAGTAGATCGCGGTGCCGATTCCCTTCTCGGTCAGAATCTGCCTGACGCGATCACGCTGCGGCACGCGGACGACATACTGGTTGTAGATGCTCCAGTTGCCCGGCTCGATCACTGGTCGAATCACGCTTGTGCCGGCGAAGATCGAATCGTAGATCGCGGCGTTTTGCCGTCGTGCCTCGTGCCACTGGTCCAGGTACTTGAGCTTGACGCTGAGCACGGCGGCCTGGATGGCGGCCATCCGGAACATCCCGCCGATCAGGTCGTGGTAATAGGTATGTCCCGAGCCATGAACACGGAGCTTGCGACAGGTCTGGGCGAAGTCGTCGTCGTCGGTGCAGATGGCCCCGGCATCGCCGAAGGCGCCAAGGTTTTTGGTTGGATAGAAACTGAGACAACCTGCCAGGCCCCAGGTGCAGGCGGGCTTGCCGTGGCGTTTGGCGCCGATGGCCTGCGCCGCGTCCTCGATCACAACCAGTCCGTGCCTGCGCGCAATGTCGTTGATCGGCTCCATGCGGGCCACCTGCCCGAACAGATGCACGGGCATGATTGCCCGGGTCTTGTTTGTGACTCGCTGCTCGATCAGGTCCGGGTCGATGTTGAATGTGCCCGGGTCGATATCGACGAAGACGGGCTTGGCGCCCAGCCGGGCGATGGAACCGGCGGTGGCGAAAAACGTGAAGCTCGGGCAGATAACCTCATCTCCCGGCTTGATCCCGATCGCCATCAGCGAACACAGTAGCGCATCGGTTCCGCTGCTCACGCCAATCGCGTGCTTCGTGTGACAGTACTCGGCAAGGGCCTTTTCAAATTTCTCGACATGCGGCCCGAGGATGAGCTGCTGGGAATCGCAGACTTCGTCGATGGCGCGGCGGATCTCGGCGCGCAGCGGCAGATACTGGGCTTGAAGGTCAAGGAGTTTTACGTTCATGACCCCGAGCGTACCCGCCGTCAGTCAAAAGACAATTCGGCGCTTTCGAGCCAGCAGCAGCGGCAGCGCGAGCATGACAGCCACCGCAGCGCAGGCCGGTTCGGGCACTATTCCCACCGCAAAGTAAGAGAGCCGGTCAGTGACCACCGTGATCGTGCTGTTTGGCGGATCGACCGTCCCGCCCAGCGGGCTCCATGCCCCGCCGGCAAAGTGATACAGATCCAGCAGCATCGGATCGAAGCCCGGCGGCAGCAGCGTGTCGTCGTAGCCGACGACGAGGGTCACGTCGCCGTCGAACTCGCCGTCAAACTCAAGCTCGAAGAGCTGCAATGGCCCCGGAATGCCGAAGTCGGGCATGCTGAACTCGCCCTGGGTCACGCGCTCGATGAGCTCCTCGTGATCGACGACGGAGTACTCTACGAAGAAGCTGCCGGGTTCGATGACGTTCTCGAACGAGAAATCGACGCCGCCGGGATGCGAAGAGCCTCCGTTGGCGCTGCCGCTGCACGTGCCGGTGTTGCCCACGACGGTGCCGGTGCGGATGCTCAACAGGACATCGAAGGAAACGCTCCCGCCGCTGGCCAGGGCGCCCAGCGCGTATTTCTGTGCGCCGGCAACCCAGAAGGGCGGGGCGGGCGCGAAGTAGTCCACGTTTGCCAAAGAATCGCTCTCGACAGAATAGTGGATGCCGACGCTGGGCTTGCCGGTGGCGTGGTTGTCCACTCCCTCAATGCCGTACCGGCCATTGTCGAACGCCACGGGCGCGACCTTGCTGGCGAAGTTGATGTAGTCGCGGAACGTTGTGCCCCTGGTTGCGGTGTAGGTGGTGTCAATCGCGATCTGCGTCGTATCAAAGCGGTATTCCTGAAAGGGACCGGCATACGAGCGGCTGTCATAGAGGCTCTGGACGGCGTTCAGCCCGTGCATGAACTGGAAAAGGTTCAGGTCCTGGATGCTCTGGCTGGAGGTGTTGGTCACGGTGTAGGTCTGCTTCAGGACATAGCGATTGCTGTCAACTGAAGAGCCCGCGGCCGCCGACGCCGGCGATGTGCCCATCTTGACCCCGAAGACGGTGTCGATCATTTCGAAGGCCAGATCGATACGCAGGTCGGGATTGGCGATGGAGGAGGCGGCGGCGGTTGGCATGCCGTCAGGGCCGATCCGCGTTGCGGTGATGGGGGACACGGTCGTGAAATTGGAGTTGGTCTGCCAGTCGGGAAAGAGGAATTGCGGTTCGAGCCAGGTGGGGTTTACCGTCGTGGCGCCCGGGCCGGCACCGATCTTGTACGACACCGCCGCAGCCCATTCACCGCACAGGTATTCGCGTCCCTCGTAGCCCGGCGTGTTGTCGTAAAGCCAGTCGGAGTAGCCCGCGTCCGTCAACGTGATGTTCCAGTTGGGATTGAAAATCTGAAGGGCCTGGCCGGAAGTCTGGGTCGCCGCGAGCAGCGCGAGCAGACCAACTCCAATTGTGCACAGGGCGGCACGATGCAATCGCATTTTCATGGTTTTCTCCTCCTCTGCACCAGGCCATTGCAGCCTGAGACTTGTTGTGCTCCCCGTCAGCCAATCCGTTGATCGAACAGCAAACTTCGACGCGGATGGCAACTCAGAAAGGTTCGTCCGGGATTAGCCGGAGCGATCGTAAAATGCCGAGAATATCATCAAATCTAAATTAGTCAATATATCTGTCGCACAGGATCCCCACGCCCCTTTCTTCCTCCTACCCCTCGTCTTACTTTCGGCTGCGGTCGCGGAACCGCTCCGCATGGGCGTGGAAATCCGATGTTTTGGCTGCCGACGCAGAGCAGTGGTCTTACTCACGCCGGGCGTTGGTTCGCACCGCCGATCGTTGAATCACGAGTGGGGCGAAGAAGTCGTACGGCGACATTCCGCTCATGGCGCTCGGCTTTTTGATTTTGATCCATCGCGGGATGCGCGGGAAATCTGGAGGCACGCTGGTAAGATATGCCGCTGCGCAAACCTGCGCGCCGCCTCCGAGTTCGCTGAGGACGACAGCATGACCCATTCGACAGGTACGACGGCATCGCACGCGGGCAACGTGAAGCTGAACTTCGCGACGGACTGGAAGTACGCGCCGGCACCGGAAAGCACGTCGCACGTCAAGCTCAATGATCGCTATGACCTGTTTATCAACGGCAGGTTCGTGGCACCGGCAAAGGGCAAGTATTTTCCGACGATCAATCCCGCGAAGGAGACGAAGATCGCCGATGTCGCTGAAGCGACCGCGGAGGATGTGGATCGTGCGGTGAAGGCGGCGCGCAAGGCCTATCACAACGTCTGGTCGAAGCTGCCGCCCAGGGAGCGAGGCAAGTACATCTTCCGCATCGCGCGGATGATTCAGGAGCGTGCGCGGGAACTGGCGGTGATCGAGTCGATGGACGGCGGCAAGCCGATCCGCGAGTCGCGCGATGTCGATGTGCCGCTGGCAGCGGCGCACTTCTTCTACTACGCGGGATGGGCCGACAAGCTCGAGTACGCCTTCCCCGGCAAAAGGCCGGCGCCTCTGGGCGTGGCGGGGCAGATCATCCCGTGGAATTTCCCGCTGCTGATGGCGGCGTGGAAGCTGGCGCCGGCGCTGGCGTGCGGATGCACGTGCGTGCTCAAGCCTGCCGAGACCACGCCGCTCACCGCGCTTAAGCTCGCCGAAATCATCCAGGACGCCGAGCTGCCTCCGGGCGTGGTGAACATCGTCACCGGTGCCGGCGAAACGGGCGCGGCCATCGTCAACCACCCCGGCATCGACAAGATCGCCTTCACCGGATCCACCGAGGTCGGCAAGATCATCCAGAAATCGCTGGCCGGGTCCGACAAGCGCTACACGCTGGAGCTGGGTGGCAAGGCGGCGAACATCATCTTCGACGACGCGGCGATCGATCAGGCCGTCGAAGGCATCATCAACGGCATCTTCTTCAACCAGGGACACGTCTGCTGCGCCGGCTCGCGGCTGCTGGTACAGGAGTCGATCCACGACGCGCTGATCCGCAGGCTCAAGGACCGGATGCAGACGCTGATCGTCGGCGACCCGCTGGACAAAAACACCGACATCGGCGCCATCAACTCGAAAATGCAACTGGAGAAGATCCAGTCTTACCTGAAGATCGGGCAGGACGAAGGCGCCGAGATGTGGTCTACGGACTGCCAGCTTCCTGATCGCGGCTACTGGTGCCGCCCGACGCTGTTCCTGCACTGCGCGCAGAGCCATCGGATCGTGCAGGACGAGATCTTCGGCCCGGTGCTGGCGGTGCAGACCTTCCGCACGCCCGAGGAAGCGATCGAGAAGGCCAACAACACCCCCTACGGATTGAGCGGCGGGGTGTGGACGGACAAGGGCGCCAAGATCTTCAGGATCACGACGAAGATGCGTGCGGGCGTCGTGTGGGCCAATACGTACAACAAGTTTGACCCCGCTTCGCCGTTCGGCGGATACAAGGAAAGCGGCATGGGCCGCGAGGGCGGCCTGCATGGACTGCTGGCTTACCTGGATCTGAACTGAGAGATGTGCCCGTATGGCCAAGAGCAACCGTAATGGCAAGGTAGACGGCGCCGTGCGAACGCACCGGCGCGCCGGGCGTATCGTGCACGACGAGATGGCCACCGAGACGCGACTGCCGGTGCTCAAGACCTACAAGGTGTACATCGGCGGAAAGTTCCCGCGCACGGAATCCGGGCGCTACTACGTGCTCAGGAACGCTCGCGGCCAGGCGGTGGCCAACATCTGCGACTGTTCGCGCAAGGACTTTCGCGATGCGGTCGTCGCCGCCCGCGCCGCGCAAGGCTCCTGGGCCTCGCGCAGCGCCTACAATCGTGGTCAGATTCTCTACCGCATCGCCGAGATGCTCGAAGGTCGCGCCACGCAGTTTATCGATGAGCTCGGTCAACTCGGCGTGCCCGCTTCGGCGGCCATGAGCGAAGTGCGGACCAGCATCGACCGCTGGCTCTACTACGCCGGCTGGGCCGACAAGTACCAGCAGGTCTTCTCCAGCGTCAACCCGGTCTCCAGCTCGCACTTCAACTTCAGCATGCTCGAGCCGATGGGGGTGGTGGCGATCGCCGCGCCGGAAACAACCGGGCTGATCGGGCTGAGCTCCGTCGTCGCCCCCGCGATCGTCGGGGGCAACACCTGCATTGCCCTGGCATCCCATGCCAAACCGCACGTGGCCGTTACCTTCGCTGAGGTGCTGGCCACCAGCGATCTGCCCGGCGGCGTGGTCAACATCCTGACCGGCAGGCGATCGGAGCTGCTCGAGCACATGGCCAGCCACATGGATGTCAACGCCATCGTGTACTGTGGCGACGATGCCGGGCAACGCGCGCTGGTGCGAAGCCGGGCGGCCCTGAACGTCAAACGAGCAATCATCTACGACCGCGACGACTGGATGAGCCACACTGCCCAGGGGCCGTACTTCATCCTCGACACCCAGGAAGTGAAGACGACGTGGCATCCCATCGGCGTGTGAGCGCATGGCGAAGATGTACCCGCACGGCGACGGAAGTCCATGCTCATCGCGAACTCGTCGAGGTGGCCGCCGGTGCGGTCGGATGCAGCAGGGTCGCCGAGCCGATGAGCTGCTCGCGCAGTCTGGCTATGGCAATTGCCCGCGATTCGGGGTTGTCTTTGGCTTGCAGGGATATCGGTTGACCCGTGACCCGCCGGATCTGCTCCACCGCCAGCGCCCGAAGTGATTCATCCTCCACAAACAGCACATCCAGCAGAAAAGAAAGATCGTTCCGCAGCTTGGCGACCTGATCGGCGGGCACGGGCGCATACTCGGCCAGGAAGGTCTCGACCATGCTGGCCTGCTGCTCGGAGAGCCTGGTGCGATCAAGCCGTGCCAGCACCATCGCGGCGGGCGTGCCGATCTGATTGAGCTGGTCCAGGGCGTTCTGCCGCTGGCGAAAGTCATCGGCGTCGAGCTGGGCCAGCAGCGTATCGATCCTGCGGCGCAATTCGTCGTCGGGCTTGAATTCCTGACCGAGCACCTGCCAGGCGATCTTCGGATCGACCGCGAAGACGGCTGCCTCCTGAGCAAAATCGCGGATGATCGGTCGAAGATAGACATCCACCTCGCGCGGATACTGCCGCCGCAGCTCCAGGAAACTATCGGCTTCCAGTTTCAAGTCGATCTCGCGCTGGTCGCCGGCCAGGTTCGAGTAATGCACCAGCAGTCGCACGGGCTGGGGTTGCTCGGCGGCGGCGCCCGGCGCGGGCGGCGGGTCCTGAATCAACTGCACGGAGGACATCGAGTTGTCGGACTCGGCGTCGCGCGCGACGATCAATCGCCCGGCGACGGCGGAGACGCTGGTGTAGACGATCCCCGCCTGAGGATCGCTCAGGTCCTGCACGAAGAGTTGGAAGTTCCTTCCCGCCGCGTCGGGTGCCTGTGCGTCGTCCGGCCCGAACAGCGCCAGCCGCACAAATCCTCGCAGATTCGGCGCGATCACGCGGACCTGCTCGCCTTGGCCGGGACGAAGCGACGTTCGGGCCGCCAGGAACTTCTGCTCGACACCGAAGCTCACAAGCTGCTGAATCGAATCGACTCTGACGATGCGCATGGCGGCGAATTGCTGCTGAAGTCTGCCAAGCTCTTCCAGCCGCTGCTCCTGGGCCGCTTTGGCCGACAGGCCCTCAGCCGTTCGCGTCGTCGCCTGCGCCAAAGCCAGCGGCGGAAACAGCATCAGCATCGTCAGGATCACGCACACGTTCATGCTCCGAATCCTATCCGCTCCGTGCCATCGAACCCAAGCAGCAATTCCGCGGCAACGGCGAATCAGTGCCCGCTCAGGTCAACTGCGGGGCATACTCCCTGAGCGTCTGCTCGAAGCTGCGCGGCTGCCAGCCGAAGTCGTCGATGAACTTGGTCAGGTCGCAGGTGTTGTCCTCCTGGCTCATGATGACCTGATCGCGATTGAAAGGCAGCATCCATGCTGGCAGGATCGAGCACAGCAGTCGGGCGTACCAGGCCGGGATGGAAACCACCAGCCGCCGGCGCCCTCGCAACACCTGCGCGCTGATGTGATGAAGCTGTGGCCAGGTGAGCTGATCCGGCCCGCCAAGCGGATAGACTTCCCCGATGGTTTTGGGATTTTGCAGGCAATCGACGAACGCGCGTGCAACGTCGCCGACGTACACAGGCTGAAGCAATCCGGCGCGTCCGCTGCCAAACGTCGGCAGCAGAGTGTCGCTGAAGTAAGGCATGAACAGGAACGGTGGCGCCGTGCCGCGGACCCATCGCGCCTCCAGGCGCATGAACTCGCCCTGCGGGCCGTGGATCAGCGACGGGCGGATGATCGTCCATTGCAGCCCGGATGCGCGGACATATTCCTCGGCCAGGAATTTGGTCTTGTGATACTCACTGACGGCGTCGGGGCGCGTGCCCAGGGCGGACATGTGGATGTAGCGATTGACGCCGGCGCGCCGGGCTGCATCCACCACGCTCATCGTCGCCTCCACGTGCATGCGATGGAACGTGATGCCGCGCGAAGGCTGTTGCCTGATGATCCCGACCAGGTGGATCACGGCCTGACACTCGCCGATGGCGTCGGCGATCGCCTGCGCGTCAAACAGGGAAGCGTTGACGGAGCTGACCAGCGGGTGGGAGAGCTGAAGCGGGCGGCGGTGAATCAGCGCCTTGACCGGATAATTGCGAGCCAGCAGTTCCTGGACGACCGCGGTTCCGACGAATCCGCTGGCCCCCGTGACAAAGACCGGGCCGGGCATGCAGTGGGCCTCCTTCCGTAACGTTGCGGCTGTGCGCAGGCTGGCAACGTAAGGCAAGGGGGCTGTCCAGGCAAACTGCTGCAACCGTGCACTGGAACGGTTGGGGGAGATTTTCTTGACGTTGAACCGGTTAATTCTCTAGAATGTTTCGTTCAAAGTTTCACAGGAGCGTCAAGGGCTTGCACGAGACGCGACCCAAAGTACTGGTCCTCAGCGGGCAGATGTCGGGACGGGCACCCGTCATCCAGTCCATCCGAGAGCACTGCGACGTAGTCGAAATCGGCTCGATCGATCAGGCGATCGAGGCGCTGCGAAACGATCACTTCGACGCCGTCTTCTCCGACTCGGCCGATTTCCTGCCGCTGGAGCGCGCGCTGGTCTCGCAGCAGGCGAGTCTGATCCTGAACACGATCGGGGAGGGCGTTTGCATCGTCGATGGCGAGGGGCGATGTAACTGGATGAACAAGAAGATGCAGGCCTGGCCGCCGCGCGTGCACGAGAAGATCCGCCGGACCTGTCAGGAAGCCTTCGAGCTTTTCAGCAAGCAGGTCTCTCCGCTCACCTCCGAATCCTCCGGCTATTTCAGCCGCTCCAAACGTTACGCACTGAACATCGAAGACCAGCAGTTTCTGGAGATGATCGCCTCGCCGGTGATCTCGCCCAGCGGACAGGTCGTGCAGGTGGTGGCCGTCGTGTGGGATGCGACCGGTTCTCGCCGCATGCAGCAGAAGATCGACGCGATCGACAAGGCCGGGCGCGAGCTGGTGCGCCTCGAGGCCGACGCGATGAGCAAGCTGAACGTCGCCGAGCGACTGAAGCTGCTGGAAGAGAAGATCGTCAGCTATACCAAAGAGCTGATGCACTTCGATCATTTCGCGATTCGGCTGCTGGATCGCCGAACCAACAAGCTGGAAGTGGTGATCAGCGCCGGCCTGCCGCCGGAAGCGGTAAACATCGAGCTGTTCGCCGAGCCGGAGGGAAATGGCATCAGCGGTTATGTGGCGGCGACGGGTCGCAGCTACATCTGCCCGGACATCGAGCGCGATCCACGCTACGTGTTCGGTGTCGAGGGGGCCAAGAGCTCGCTGACCGTGCCCCTGCGATTGCACGACAAGGTGATCGGGGTGTTCAACATCGAGTCGCGTCAGCGGGCGGCATTCACCGAGGACGACCGCCAGTTCGCCGAGATCTTCGGACGCTACGTCGCGATCGCGCTGAACATCCTGGATCTGATGGTGGTCGAACGGGTGGGCACGGCGCATAAGATCGCCGACGATGTCAATGCCGAAGTCGCCGGCCCCCTCAACGACATCGCGCTGGACGCCACCAGCCTCATGGACGAGTACATCGGGCACGAGGATCTGCGAACCAGGCTCCAGGCGATCGTGAACAACGTCCAGGCGATTCAGAAGGCGTTGCGTCAGGCGGCAGAGGGACCGAACACGATCCTGGGGGCTGGCGAGGTCAAGGGCGAGCAGGATCCGCTGCTCAGTGGCGCCTGTGTCCTGGTGGCCGACGACGAACCCAACATCCGCAATACGATCAGCGACATCCTGCGCAAGTATCACGTTTCGGTGACGGCGGTATGCACCGGGGCCGAAGCGATCGACTCGATGTCTCAGCAGAGCTTCGATCTGGTCATCAGCGACATCAAGATGCCGGACAAGACCGGCTACGATGTCTTCGCCGCCGCCCGACGCATCTCTCCATCCCTGCCGGTGATCCTGATGACCGGGTTCGGGTACGACCCGAATCACTGCATCGTCCGCGCCAGCCAGGAAGGCTTGCAGGCGGTGCTGTTCAAGCCGTTCAAGGTAGACCAACTGCTCAGCGAAGTACGCAAGGCATTGCAGGCGGTTCCCGCCAAGAGCTAGCTCGCCCCCCCCCCGCGCAAGTCACGCCGCCGTCTCGCTCCGAATCATTCGAATTCCAGTCCGTAGATTTTGGCCTTGTCCAGCTTGAATCGCAGGACGATCGGCTGGCGGTCGGCAATGCCCAGATCGTCGGCGCCCTGCCAGGTCACGGGCGTGCGGAACTGATCGCCAACGATCGGTTTGGCCTGGGCGAAGCTTCGCCCCGGCAGGGGGTTGGCGTGCACATCGCAGGCCTCGACCAGGATGCTGCCAGCGCGCTGGGTGACCGCGTTGATCAGCAGCCGTTTGCCTGGCGCTACGAACGCGACCGTCGTGAACTCACCCTGCTCAGGCGCTTCGAGCGCGACAAGCCTTCCCTTCGGCCAGATCGCCAAACCGACATCGTAGCCCCAGGCGCCGCGCGGATACTTGTGTGGATACACGTAGCCCGTGTAAGGCAGCGCCCAGCTTCGGTCGGGCAGCTCCACCAGGGTCGGATGCGCGAAGATGCATCCGCCGTCCCATTGTCCGGGCGTGTTGGTCTTCAGCACCGGCGAGCCGGGAATCCGCGTCCAGTTCTTCGTATTGTCGCTGGACCATACCTCGATGCTGGTGGTGTCGTCGGCCTGGTGGTAGATCGCCGGAAACAGCAGGTGATGATCCGGCGCGCCGGGGATGGTGGTCTTGCAGTTGGTGTAGAAGGTGTCGGTGGGGGGAATGTCGGCGCCGGGCTGGATGATCAGCTCCGAGAGGGGAAATTCGCGGAAGTTGTCGGTTTCGCTGCGGCCGATGGCGCGGCGGGCGATGAAGTCGTGCATTCGCCCCTCCGGTCGCTGCGCCCCGGGCGCCCGCGGCCCCAGCAGTTGTGCCCGCGTGAACATGATGTACTTGTTCAACTGTTCATCGAAGTAGGCGATGATCTGCGTATCGCTGACCTCGACGCTGATCGGCTCGGTCAGCTCCGTCCAGTTGAACCCATCCGGGGAAACCGCGGCCCGGATCGAGTGGAATCGCCCGGGGTCTTCTTCTTCGGCGAATACGGAGATCGGACGTCGCTTGCGGTACTCCTGAATGATTTTGGGGTCGGTTCTGGCGGCCCAGATCGACTTGTAGCGCTCCGCCGGCGGCGCATGCGGATCGACGAAGATGTAGCCGCCAGGCGCGTTGTAAAGATTGTTGTCCCTGCTGCCGTTGTACTCGACCAGCCCGAGGCTGGGGCGGGTCCAGGTTTTGCCGTCGGTGGATTCGAAATAGCAGCCGAAGCTCTTGCCGCGAGCTTCCTGAGCACCGGCCCACAGGCGGTACTTGCCGTTTTCGTAAATAAGGGTATTGCCGCTGATGCCCATTTTTTCCCAGGGCATCTCGCGGCGGATGATCGGCTGGCCGCGCTGCGCGGGCTCGGCGACGATGCGGATGCCGCGCGGGGCCAGATAGATGTCGAAGTGGGCGTCGTCGGGTCCGGCTTCGAACTCGCCGGAGGCGTAGACGCTCTTGCCGGAAGCATCCTTCCAGTCGAGCTGCCCCGGGCGAATGAAGTACCAGTTGGTGAAGACCATGCGTTTGCCGGCCAGGGCATACGGCTCGCCGACGCTGCGGGTGTGATCGATCGCCAGGGCCGCGGCGTGCAGGCCGATCGCGCCCAGCATCGCCGCCAGTGACGTGAGAATGCGGGTGGTGTTCATGGCGGTACATCCTGCCACGGGCAATCTATGAAATCAATGCTTTATCGATTATTCTGATTCCATGCCTCACATGACCAGTCGTGAACGCGTTCGCGCGGCGCTGGATTTCCAGCCGCCCGATCAGTTGCCCTGCCATGAAATGTTCTGGGACGACACGATCCCCACCTGGCAACAGCAGGGAATGCCCGCCGACGTGCATCCGTCCGACTACTTTGGGCTGGACATCGCCTGGATGTACCTGGATACCTCTCCGCAATGTCCGCAGCGGCAGTTGCGTCGCGAAGGGGGATACATCACCTACCAGGACCGCTACGGCTGCACCATCACCAAGCCGGTCGACAAGACCGGAAGTCTGGACTTCAAGGATCACGTCACCACGGATCGCAATGCTTGGGAAAAGCTCAAGCCTCAACTGACACTGAGCCCGGACCCCAATGCCCCGGCACGCATCGACGATGCTTCGTACTTCGCGCACATGGATCCTTATCCGGACTGGCCGACGGCGCAACGCAAGTATCGCGCGCTGCGCGACACGAATCGCTACGTGCTGTTCCGCGCGTATGGCCCGTGGAACGCGGCCTGGCGGCATCGCGGCATGGAACAGCTCATGATGGACCTGATCGAATCGCCGGACTGGGTGCAGGACATGGCCGAAACGTACCAGTCGCTGGTGATCGCGATTCTCCGCAAGTGCCTGGACATGGACATGCGCCCCGACGGCTTCATCATGTTCGAGGACCTGGGATGGAAAAAGTCGATGCTGATCTCGCCGCAGGCGTGGCGGCGATATCTGCTGCCATCGGTGCAGCGGGTGGGGCAGTTCCTGCGTGACAACCGCATCGATTTCTGGACACATTCCGACGGCGCCATCGAGCCGATCATCGACGACCTGATTGAGTGTGGATTGAAGTTGCTCAATCCGCTGGAGACCGCCGCCGGGCTGAACGTCGTCGAGATGCGCCGTCGTTACGGCAAGCGGTTGGCGTTCTGGGGGAACATTTCCGTTACGAACATGCTGGGGCCAAAGGAAGCGCTGCGGGCCGAGATTCATCAGAAGGTGCCGATCGCCCGGCAGGGCGGGTACATCTTCGGCTCGGATCATTCGGTCCCGCCGCAGGTCAGCTTCGAGCGATACCGCTGGATGCTGGCCGAGGCGCGGGCGTGCTTCCTCGGAAAAACGCAGGGCTGAGGGCGCAGCAGGAGCAACGGATATGCCTTGCCTCAGAACTCAACGACGGCCTTGATCAGCCCGGCGCTGGTGTTGAGCCATTCGGGCAGCCGCCCGATGAGCTGATCGCAACGTGCGCGGTGGGTGATCCAGGGGGTTGTGTCGATCTGCCCTGACTCGATCATCGCGATGATGCGGGTGAAATTGGCGGGCAGGGCGTTGCGAGTGGCCAGCAGCGTGATCTCGCGACGATGAAAGTTGGGATCATCGAAGCTGAGCTGACCCTGGAACAGGCCGACGAAGACGATCCGCCCGCCGGGGGCGACCAGCTCGAACGTTCTGGCCATCGACTGGGGGTTTCCGGTGGCGTCGAAGATGGCGGTGGGCAGCTCGCCTTCACTCAGGTCGCGCAGTTGCTGCAAGAGATCGGCACCTGCATCGATGGTGTGCTGCACATGGAGTTGCCGGCGACAGAAATCGAGGCGTGACTCGCGGATGTCGGCGACGATCAGGTTGGCGCCGGCGGCTCGAGCGAACGGGATCACCGACAGGCCGATGGGCCCGGCGCCCAGGATCAGGACCGTCTCGCCCGGCTCCAGCGCAGCGCGATCGGCGGCGTGAGCGCCGATGGCCAGCATTTCGACCAATGCGAGCTGATCCAGGGACAGCGTCTGAGACCGGTGCAGCTTGTTGATGGGCACGACGATCCGCTCGCGCATGCCGCCATCGACGTGCACGCCCAGCACCACGAGCGAGGCGCAGCAGTTTGGCTTGCCGCGCCGACAGGCGATGCACCGCCCGCAGTTCAGGTATGGCTCCACCGAGCAGCGGTCGCCCGGCTTTACACTGGACTGCGGTCCGTCGCGGGCGTTTACCTGCTCGACCACGACGCCCAACTCGTGGCCAAGAATTCGCGGATAGCTGAAAAATGGCTGGCGGCCATGGTACGCGTGCCAGTCGGTCCCGCAGATGCCCACGCGATGCACGCGAACCAGCGCATGGCCCGGCGGAACCTCAGCCGGTTCATCCGTCTGCGTGAAGCGCATCTGGCCGGGCTGATCGAGGATGAGCGTGTTCATCTTCACTGCTCTGCGCGGGAATCGTACCCGATCGGCCAACCCGGCGGCCAGCCGTCGCGTCTCGCCAGATTGTTCGGATCTGCCCAGTCTCTCGCGGCTGTACGTTGCACTGAACAGATGCCGGGCTGTGTCACGGGCGTCGCGCCCGCGCAGGGGATCAACTCATCACCGGCCAGACAGCGCGTGATCACCGCGCCCCTGCGGCGTCATCCGCGAACTATCTCAGGCCAGGGTCGGCTTTGCCGTTCCACCAGCCGTTGTCGGGCTGGCCGTCCTGGTTAAAGTCGTCCATCTCCCTGAGGGTCATGGGCTGGGCGTGGCCATCGCAGAACAGGACATTGACCTTGCCGTTGTTGCGTTCGGCGGGGGTAGAGCGGTGCAGGGGGTCGCCGTCGTTGCCGCCGGTGTAGCCGTAATTGCCCGGGCCGGGCGTGGCGCTGCTCTTGCGACTGCCGCGCGAGCCCAGCTCAAGCGACATCAGCGGGGGATCGATTACGTACACGCCTTCACTGGTCCACGTCGCCCCGCCGTTCTTCGAGCCGTTGGTGTCCGCGACGGCGATCGTTTTGGCCGACGCGCGAATCGCCGATTCCTTCGCGAAGTACTCACTGACCCCCGGCCAGGTGCGCCCGTTGCCCAGGTACTGCCAGTTGTATCCGTATCCCCCGAAGAACACCGACGTCGGGAGGATTCCCGGGTTGGCGTTGGGATCGACGGTGTGGTGGAAGGGTTTGTTCATCCGCTTTCGCTCGTTTTCGTCCAGGTGCGGGCTCATGTACACCTCGGTATTGCGCATGAACGGATAGATTGCATCGGCCCAGCGGAAACGCGCGCGATCCTTCATGCTCTGCCAGGCGGCCAGAGGATAGTAGCCACGGTTGTGAACTCGATACTGGACCAGCCCAACCCCGATTTGGCGGAGGTTGCTGAGGCTGGCGGTGGAACGGGCGGCGTGCCGGGCTTTGGAAAGCGTCGGCAGCAGGATGGCGATCAGCAGGGCGATGATCCCGATGACCACCAGCAGTTCGACCAGCGTGAAGGCCGGGCCGGAGGCTGTGCTTTTCCGATGACGCATCTGCCGACGGGTGTTGATTCGAACACTCATGACGATCGACTCCGTGATCCCAAGCTCAGCCAGGGCCAATTTGATTGAACCGCGGGGCAGGGCTAGGCTGAGGTAGGCGATGCCCGGCGGCATTGTAGAAGTTGAGACTCAATCTCAATATAATCTCAGGAGCAAACTGTCAAGAAGAGATCGCAAGTCTTGTTGTGCCGCTCTAATCCTCAATTTTGAGGGATTCAGGCGATTGACAGCAGATTAAATGGTCGGAAATGTCGTTCGGAAATGACCACAAGAAGGTAGTGGTGGCGATGAGCGGCGGCGTGGACAGCTCCGTCGCTGCGGCGCTGCTGCTGCGCGCCGGCTACGAGGTCGTCGGCGTGTTCATGCGCCTGGGCTGGCCCAATGGCGTGGCACGTGACGAGGCGGAAGGCTCGGCTTCGGCCGACATTTCCTGCGATCCATCGGGCAAGAGCAGGCAGGGGTGCTGCTCGGTGCTCGATGCCGCCGACGCCCGCCGCGTCGCTGGTGCCCTGGGCATCCCGTTCTATGTGTTGAACTTCGAGGAAGACTTCGATCGCGTGATCGACTACTTCGTCGCCGAGTACAACCGCGGGCGCACGCCCAACCCGTGCGTGCGCTGCAACGATTGGCTCAAGTTCGGCAAGCTGGCGCGTTATGCCGAGGCGATCGGCGCCGATTACGTGGCCTCCGGACACTACGCCCGCATCGGGACTGATCCGCTTACGGGCGAAAAGGCGCTGCTTCGCGGTCGCGACCATCGCAAGGACCAGAGTTATGTCCTGTTCGGCATGACCCGCGCCGCGATCGAGCACACGCTGCTTCCCATTGGTGAGTTTGAAAAGCAGGACGTGCGGGCCATCGCGCGCGAGCTGGACCTGCCGGTCCACAACAAGCCCGATTCGCAGGAAATCTGCTTTGTCCCGAATCAGGACTACGCCGGACTGCTCAGGCGTCGCGCGCCTCAGGCGTTCAGCCCCGGCAAGGTCGTGGACAGCAGTGGCAAGGTCGTCGGCGAACACGAAGGCCACCAGCATTTCACCATCGGCCAGCGCCGTGGCGTGGGCGTGGCGCTGGGGTATCCGCTGTACGTCGTCGATATCGATCCCCACGAGAACCGCGTGATCGTCGGCGGCCGTGAGGACCTGCTGCGCTCGAAGCTGGTCGCCAGGCAGATCAACATCCTCAATTCGCGGCTGCGCGATGCCGCCGTGTGCCCTGAGCCTTCTGCCGCTGCGCATGGTCCGATCCGCTGCCAGGCCAAAATCCGCTACAACCACGCTCCCCAGCCCGCGACGGCGACGCTCAGCGGCCCCGACGAGCTGACCGTCCACTTCGACGAGCCTCAGTCGGCGATCACGCCGGGCCAGGCGGTCGTTCTGTACGATGGTGACGTAGTGCTGGGCGGCGGCTGGATCGAACGAAGCGAACGATGAGTGTTCAGGCCCTTTCGTCCACCGCCAGTGGCGGTTGTGATTCCGGATCGCGACGCACTTGCTGACATCTGGTAAATATCTGCCTGTGCTGCGAAGGAACGTGCTCATCTTCCACCAGGCGGCCTTGGGCGACTTCATCGTGACCTGGCCGATCGCGATGGCTCTGTCGCGGATTCTGCCGCAGAGCCGGATCATCTATGTCACACATTCGCAGAAAGGCGCTTTGGCGGAGCGCGTACTGCGGGTGGAGCGCGCCGACGCCGAGGCGGGCTGGCACCTGCTGCATCTTCCGCCGCCACAGGTTCCGCAGTTGCCCGATCGGTCGCAGCAGTTGCTCGACGCCGCGCACACAGTGGTGAGCTTCACCGCCGGGCAAACCGATGCGCTGGCACAGGGGCTTGCCCGGGTTGCGCCTCATGCCAAGCTTGTCTGCCTCGATACTCGCCGCAATGTCCCGGCGGTTCATGTGAGCGAATCGCTGGTGTGCCAACTGCACGACTGGCCGGCGCTGGCGGGGGCGGCGCAGCAGATGCTCCGCTCGATCGCGACACGCGGCATCGCGTTCAACCGCACGCCGCAGAGCGGCCGGGCCGTCATCCATCCAGGCGCCGGCAAGGAATCCAACCGCTGGCCGGCACAGCGCTTCCTGGAGTTGATCCGTGCGCTGCAAGCCGCCGGGCGAAGCGTTCGCGTGCTGCTGGGAGAGGCGGAGATCGATCGCTGGCCGGGGGAACTGGTCGCACAGTTCGAATCGCAGGCCGAGGTCCGCCGTGCGCGCACGCTGCTGGATCTGCTGGAGGAGATCGCCGCCGCGGCCGTGTTCGTGGGCAACGACAGCGGCCCGGGGCATCTGGCCGGAATCCTCGGCGTGCCGACGGTCTCGCTGTTTGGGCCCAACAGCGATCCGGTCCGCTGGCGACCGCTGGGGCCGGCGGTGAGTTTGCTGTGTGCCGCGGCGATGGAGGAGATTCGGGTAGACCAGGTCCTGGCCGCTGCAAATCTCGCTGCTGGCGTCAGTGAATGAAGCGCATGTCACCGAAGTTGGGAATCAACGCCGGTGCTGAGTTAAAGGGCCTGAACCCGGCCGGCCAGTAAACGAAAAATGCCTTGCCGAGCATGAATCGCCGCGGCACCCGCCCGGGCAGAACCTTCAAATCCTCGTTGGGCAGGAAGATCTCCTTTTCCCAGTAGCGGGCATCCAGGCTCACGAACGAGTTGTCGCCGAGGACGAAGAACTCATCGGGCCCCAGGACCATCAGCCGCCTGGGGAAATCGGCCGGCGAAGCCCAGGGCAGCGGCAGGCCGTTGCGGTCGCGATTGAGGTAGTACACATCCCGCCACAGCGTGATGTGCGACAGCGTGCTGCGTTGCCTTTCGGCGCTGATTCGCACCTCGGCCTGTGGCAGCGGGCGGTTGGCGCGGAAGGCGGCGTAGAGTTTTTCGATGTCCGGGTGATACTGCTGCTCGCTGGTTGCAAGCTCAACGCGATCGTCGATGCGTACCGATACGCGATAATCGACGTTCTGCATTTCCACGTGTACCGGACCGCTGCCGCGCGGCAGCTTCGCCGGACCTGCCACTCGCCGGCCGTTCATCAGTAGCTCGAACTGATCGCGCGTGATCGCAGCCTCGAAGACGTCGTCGTGCTTGGTGAGCTGGACGCGCAGCGGTCCGTCGCCCTGGCGGCGTTCGTAGAAGAACGAGAGCTTGACGTCGCTGACATTCGCCGCCGGCGCGTAGCCGCCGCGACGGTAGGTGTCCGAGTCATTCGGACCGTGATCAACGGTGACGTCGTAAGCCAGCCAGTCGGTCAGGGCATGCTTGAGGGGATTGGCCGCCGGATCGAAATAAACACTGGCGGCGCCGTCGGGGTTGTCAAAGATGAAATTGCGGTTCCCCGGCGAGCCGTCGCCGATCGTCCAGCCGGCCTGGCCCGGCTCGAGTTTCCAGGGCTGTTCCCATGGCGGGTCCCTCTCCTCGATCTGCCCGCGCGGGTTGGTGACTACGCGGTCCAGCCCGCGCGGCTGATAGTCGTTGTCGTACACGATCCGCCACAACGCTTCCTGCACATGCCGGGGCTTGGTCTGCACTTTGAAATCCGTCAGTTGCGGGTCGCGCGCGTTGGTGACGTAAACGTCGCCGTCCAGGACCATGATCGTTTCGCCGGGTTTGCCGACCAGGCGCTTGATGTAATTCTGTGCGTAGTCGAATCGCTCCGGGCGCTCGGGGCTTTTGAACACGACCACGTCCCATCGCTGCGGGTCCTGCAACAGATACAGATACTTGAGCACCAGGATTCGATCGCCGTAGCGGACGAACGGTTCGGTGGCGTCGTTGGCCGGGTCATCCGGGTTGTATCGCGGCAGGCGATAGCCGCAGTTGGGGCAGAAGATGGCGAAGACCTTGTTTCGCGCGATCGAGTCGATGCGGATGTCGTCGGTGCCGGTGTCGATGCCCTGATAGTTGACTTCGAAACGATAGCCGCAGTCCGGGCAGCGGAAACGCATATGGGCCCCCAGCAGCGTGGGGGCCATCGAGCCGGTTGGTATGACGAATGCCTCGACAATAAACGCGCGGAAGATGAACGCCAGAATGAATGCGACCAGGATGGATTCGATCGTGTCCTTGACGCTGCCTTCGACCGAGCCGTTTTCGGTCGGCGGGCGGCTCGAGAGCACCTGTGGCTGGGCGGCGGGCGGTGGCGGAGTGGGCGGGAGGTGCCCCCGCGGCGAGCCGTGGCTTGATCCGGACGATGAAGCAGGCACGGCGGAACTCTGCGATCGCTGGTCCATAAGTGGGGGATGTTATGCGAACGCCCGGCGGGCGAAAAGCCGCCGGGTCAAGCGCCGTGCCGATCGACTGGGCCAGCACTCCACAGGCACACACTTCATGACGCCGGCGCAGACGTCGCGCAACCGCCCGACTCGGACGGGCTTCCCATGGACATCGTCTGGGCGGCTTTGCGGATCTGGTTCCGCAGTGCGGTCACCTGCCGAAGCGTGAGGTTGCCGCTGCCGGAACTGCCCACCACGCAATGCACCGCGCCGTCGCGCACGAATCCCGAGATGTGGTACTGGCCGTCGGTTTGCGCGTAGGTCATTCCGTCTTTGGCCTTGTAGCGATACCCCAAAGCGCCGGTGGACAGTGAATAGACACAGATGGTCGCATCGCCGCGGGTGAAGACGAACCGCGCGGCACGAGTGCCACCCACCTCCGAAAGGCTTGCGCCCTGAAACGTCCAACCGTCGCCCGGATCGATCACCAGTACGGGATGACGAAGCTCTGCAAGCAGCTTGGCGCGAGCGGCCGCCAGGTCGGTGGCGGGGATGGCGGCCAGCGGATCGGCGATGCCGTGTTCGGCATTTCTGGCGCGATCTTCCCCGAGGCTTCGGCGGCTTGCTTCGACCATGGCCGTTGCGAAGTATGGCGGGACGGATCGATCGGTGTTCCAGAAAAAGCTGTAGACCAGCCCCAGACCAAGCAGCAGCGCTGCCGCTGCGGCCAGCCCATACAGCGGCGTGCGCCAACGGCGCAGGTTCTGGCCAGTCGGCTGTGTCTGCCCGGCGGCCCGCTCGGCCCGAAGCGCCTGGGCGATTCGCTCTCGCAGTTGCGGCGGGGCCGTTTCCCCACCCAGCGCACGCCGTAGCGCCGCCTTCAACGCCGGATCATCAAAATGGGTCTGCTCAGGATTCATTTCTCATTCCACGCAACCCCATCTCACCAGAACCAAACCGGTTCAAAGGACAAGTTATTCCCGGATCAGTCCTTCTTTTCGTGCATACTCGTGAAGCTTCTGCGAAAGCCGGGCGCGGGCCCTGTGCAGCCGGCTCATCACCGTTCCTATCGGCACTCCAACCGCATCGGCGATCTCCTTATACGAGAACTCCTCGATCGCCCACAGCAGCAGTACCGTCTGATACTCGATCGGCAATTCCTCGATCGCCTTCACCAGGCGCTGGTCCATGCCTTCAAAGCTGCCCGGGTCCAGCGGGACCCCCGCCGCCGACTCGTTGCCGGCGACGCGCTCCAGATGAGCATCATCGACCGCAACTGGCTGTCGCTTTTCACGCTGCGATCGGCTGAAGTGCACGTTGTGCATGATCCGCACCAGCCATGGACGGATCCCGAACTGCTGAAGCTCAAAGTCGTCGCGCGCACGAAAGGCCCGCAGGTAGGTCTCCTGGACCAGGTCGTCGGCCTTGGCCGCGTCCTGGGTCAGCCGGCGGCTGACCCGGTAGAGCATGTCCAGATGCTCCAGGGCCAATCTGTCGAATTCATCGCGGGGGACTTTCATCCGGACCGGAGCCCTCACTCGGCCATGCGTCAATTGCACAATAGCCCGCGGCTTGCGAAATGACAAAGGTTTTCGTATTGCCCCGATTCATGAACAGCGAGCAACCGAGCCTGGCTTTTGCGCTGCCGCCGGATATCCGGGGGCTTGTTTTCGACTGCGACGGCACGATCGCCGACACCATGCCCCTGCATTATCAGGCCTGGTGTGAGACGTTGCGGGAACATGGCCGGGAACTGCCCGAGGCGATGTTCTACGAGATGGCGGGGATTCCCACGCCCCGAATCGTGCAATTGCTCAACGAAAGGCATGGCTGGACGTTGCCGGTGGAGCAGACCAGTCGGCGCAAGGAGGAACTGTTCCTCAAACTGCTGCCACAGGTGATGCCTATCGAGCCGGTCGTGCAGGTGATACGACACTTTGCGGGGCGATTGCCGATGGCGGTGGCGACCGGCGGCACGCGCGCGGTCTGCCGCAAAACCCTCAGCTTCATGGGGTTGATCGACTACTTTCAGGCGATCGTGACTGCCGACGATGTTGCGCAGGGCAAGCCGGCGCCGGACATTTTTCTGGAGGCTGCCCGCCGCCTGGGAGTGCCGCCGCAAACGTGCGCGGCGTTCGAGGACGGCGATCTGGGGATTCAGGCCGCGCGCGCCGCGGGAATGCTCGTCTTCGATGTGCGCGACGTGTGCCGCAGACCGTCGCCGTCCCCGACCGCCGGCCTCACACCGCCGGCAGGAACGTGAACGCCTCCACCAGCTCATCGCCGCTGTTGTGCAGCTCGATGCCGTGAGCGGCGGCGTCGTGACTGACAAAAAACTCATCGCCGGCACGGAAGCTGCGCCCGTTCACCGTTCCGCGTCCGCGCCAGATCAGCAGCACGAACGGCAGCGACTCGCTGTAGCTCAGCCTGCTGGAGACATGGATGCGTCGTCCGGCGAACTTGCGGCACACCTCCACGGGAAAGATGGTGGCCACCTGCCCGCCGCTGTGCTTGCGCTGCACCGGCACGGGTTTGAGCCGGAATCCATCCAGCCGACCGACCCGCTGAGCCACGTTCACGTCGATGAGCTTCATCGCCTGCTCGAGCGTGCGGAAGCCCGGATGTCGCTGCGCCGGCGGCATCAGTTTGCCTGCGCTGTAAAGCTCCAGCAGTGTGTAAACGTCGGAAGGTTGCTGAATCTCCAGAGTCAGTGCAGTTCCCGGTCGATGTGGAACACCCGCGGGAACAAAAAACCCTTCTCCGATGGTTTGATAGAAGCTGGGCGACAACTCCAATGCGTATTCGCGACCACGCTCGATGGCGCGCACCACCTGGGCGTGCGTGACACCTTCCCACAGCCCGGCATGGGTGTATGGCTGGGGACCTTTGGGCGCTTCCAGGAAGTAGTACGCTTCGTCCTTGCCGAAGCGATGGCCCCTGAAGTTCTGCTTCATGCGTGCGACCTGTGCATCGGTGGCGTGCAGATGAAACACGATCGGCTCGCCCGGGTCGAGGATCTTCACCAGCACGCGAAACTCCGGACCGTGGGCGTCGAGAATGTCCTGTCCCAGAAGCTCCAGCGGGGCGGCCTTGATCGCGTCGCGCAGGGAAAGCGGCGGAACACTGCGCGGCACATCGACCATAGACAGCCCGCCACTTGGCATGGGCGGCGGATTCACCGCTGCCACCGTCGAGCCGATCCACCGTTCCGGGATGAACTGCCGTGACGAGCGCTTCAACCGCTGCTGTCCCAGCCGATTCAAATCCGGGTAGAAACGATGAACGAATTCCGGACGCAGCTTCAAGATTCCCTGTCCCCGCTTCAGCAACTCAACGACGGTCTGATAGTTGTTCATGGCTCTCAGCTCTACCGGCCAGGCGAGGCGATGTTGCTGGCCAGAACCCGTTGCGTTGTCGGCAGGCCGTGGTACGAGGCCCTGCCAGTCGCGTCGCCGGCCCAATTCAGCGAAAACGGCACACCACGTCAAAGACTTTGCCTCCGGTCCGCTTGGCGACCATGGCATCCTTGATCATGGCGATGTTCAGCGCATCGCAGGAGAACTCGGCATCGAGATTGCTCTCTACGCCGCGGCCCATGCCTTCGATGATAACCAGATCAGCATCCGCCGACACGTCGTTCAAGTCCGGGGAAACTTCCGACAGGTCGATCAGTGGCTCGCCCGTGCCCGTGCTGACCGATTCGATCGGCAGGCTGGCCAGCGACGGCTCGGCCCGGAGAATCCGTGGCCACCAGGCGCGCACATCGTGGATGGTCATGTCGTTGAGGCTGGGATATTCGTTGGCGGCCAGAACCACCTGAGTGCCGCGCATGGCCAGCCACCGCGCCAGCGGCAGCACGCCCAGCAGAAAATCGCTGCCGGCGTTGTCGATGAAGATGATCGTCTTGCGATAGGTCTTGCGATGCCAGACCTGCTCGAGCTGATCGAAGTCGTCGATGAGCCACGGCCGCGCCGGCAGCGTGCGGCGAATCTCGAAAAAATCCGGACTGGAGCCGAGGAACCGCCCCGCGGTTGCGGCGGCGCCCATGTCGAAGATGTTGCCGGCGAAAACACCCTCGATCACGGCGCGGAGCCTGTGCGAATCGGGCGTGGCGTCGATCTGCCGACAGACCGCCGGCAGCAGTTGCAGCATCTTCGCATTCTCCCGATCCTTCAAATCGATGAACGGATCGATGAAGCCATGCTCGCGGAAGATCTGGTCTCGCCAGCGGTCCAGCGTCAGGATCGTCACCACGCCGTGCCGGCCAGGGTTTTTCAGATATTCGGTGAAGATCTCGGTGAAGTGCTCATGGCAGCGACGGGCGCGGTCGTCGGCTGATTGTTTTGCCTGGCCGCGCGCAATCGCCGCTTCCACGCCCAGTCGCAGAATCGTCCGCGCATGTTCGATGAAAAACGGTACCCAATATTCGCGGGCTTCGTGGTCCTGTGTCAGATCCCACTTGCAGGCGACGTATCGGTTGGGGTCGGCGAGCTTGACGAAGGGTCGGCGATTCTGCTGGCGTTGGCTTTTGATCGAATCCCACATCGCAGCGGCGGATGCTAACGATGGTGCGCGCGAATGCAATCGCGCCTGGCGCGGCCCATCGATCCCATCAACACGCTGCTCTTGTGCGGCAGACTGCGTCGTATGCACCGGCCTGTGGTACGGCTGTCAAACCTGAAGTAAACTGTCCGATTATGGCACAAACCAAGGAACAACTACTGAGCAGAATGTGTGAGGCCGGGGTGGTCGCGGTGATCCGCGCCAAGTCCAAGGAACAACTCATCGACATCACCAACGCGCTGCTGGAGGGCGGCGTGATCAGCATCGAGGTGACGATGAGCACGCCCAAGGCGATCGCGGGGATCGAGGAGCTGGCCGACAAGTTCGGCGAGCGCGCGATCGTGGGCGTGGGGACGGTGCTGGACGCGGCGACGGCGCGCGACGCGATCGCGGCGGGGGCGCAGTTCGTCGTCTCGCCGATCACCGATCCGGAGATCATCGCCACCACGATCCGTTACGGGAAGATCAGCATCCCCGGCGCCTTCACGCCCACGGAGATCCTCCGCGCCTGGACGCTGGGCGGGGATGTGGTCAAGGTCTTCCCCGCCACCGCCCTGGGGCCGCAGTACTTCAAGGATCTTTTGGGCCCGCTGCCGCAGCTCAAGCTCACGCCCACCGGCGGTGTGGACGTGAAGACGACGCCGGCGTGGATCAAGGCCGGTGCCGTGTGCGTGGGCGCGGGATCCGCACTGGTCTCCAAGGAAGCGTTGGCGAAAAACGACTGGGCGGCGATCGCGAAGGCGGCCAGGGAGTTCACCGACGCCGTCAAATCCGCGCGACAGGCATAGACTTGGAGCTTGCAGGGCGAATCAGAACCCCGTGCGCTTGAACTGTTTTTCCAGGTCGCGCAGGGTCAGTCGCAAAGTGGTGGGCCGGCCATGGGGGCAGTTGCTGCTGCGCTCGACCAGGTCCTTGCGCGCCAGCAGCGCCTCGATCTCGGCGGGAGTGAGCGGGTCGCCGGCCTTCACCGCCGCTTTGCACGCCATCATGTCCAGGATCTCGTGCAGCAGCTCTTCTTCGTGCAGATCCAGCAGTTCCTGTTCGCCCCGCTCCAGCAGTTCCCGCACGAATTCGGCGGGATCCAGCCTTTCCAGGAAGGAGGGGAAAGCGTGGACGGCGACGGCGTCGGGGCCGAAAGGCTCGGCCTCGATGCCCAGCCGGGCCAGCAGTGGCTGAATCTGTTCCAGCAGCGCGATCTGCCGCGTGGAGGCGGCCAGCGTCTGCGGCACCAGCAGTCGCTGCGACTCCAGCGGCCCGCGAGTGATCCGCGTCTTCAGCTCCTCGAACATGATCCTCTCATGCAGCGCATGCTGATCGATGATGATCAGTCCGTCTTCGGATTCGGCCACAAGGTAGCTGTTGTGAAGCTGGATAGCCGACGGGGGCTTGGCGGGCGCGGCAGCGGCGCGCGACGGAGGCGCGATCGGAGCGCTGGATTCCATGCCCCTGGCCACAGTGGCAGGCGGCTGCGGCAGCGAAGCGGCGCTCGGTGCATCGCTCGGCGGATGCGATGGATGCGGCGGGAAGATGGACGGCGACGTCGAGGCGCCCGCCGGCTGGGGAACCCAGACGCTGGGATTGACCGGCGCGGCGCGGAAGAATTCGGCCAGCCGTGTCTGCATGTCTTTTCGTTCCTGATCGTCGGGAGCCGCGGCGCGCGCGACAGCGCGCGGCGTCAGGTCGCTGCCGAGCAGTCGCTCGCGCACGGCGGCCATCACCAGCCCGTGAATCCGCTGTCCATCGCGAAAACGCACCTCGGCCTTGGTCGGGTGAACGTTCACGTCCACATCTTCAGGGGGCATGTCGATCAGCAAGACGGCGGCGGGGTATCGGCCCGGCTCGGTCAGGCCGCGATACGCCTCCCGAAGCGCGTGCTGAATGAACTTGTCGCGGATGGGGCGGTTATTGAGGTAGATGTGTTGGAACCTGGCGGTGGGGCGTGCCAGCTCTGGCAGGCCGATGATGCCGCGGAGGCGGATTTCGGCGTCGCGGCAGTCCAGCGGCAGGCGCTGTTCGTGGAACTCCTGTGGCCAGGCGCACAACAGGCGTTGCTGCTCGTCGGTGGCGGGCAAATCCAGGGCGATGCGCCCGTTGTGCAGGAGCCTGAAGCTGATCCGCGGTCGGGGCAGGGCGCATCGCAGGAGCATCTCGGCGATATGCCCGAACTCGGTGGCAGCGCCCTTGAGAAATTTGCGTCGCGCCGGAACGTTGTAAAACAGGTTGCGGACTTCGACGGTAGTGCCGACGTTTCCCGCGGCGGCCTGCGGATCGGAAATCTCGCCGCCGCGGTTGTGGATTTCCCAGGCGGCATCCTCGCGTGCGTCGGCCAGGCGGCTGAGGATGCGGCAGTGCGACACAGCGCCGATGCTCGCCAGCGCTTCGCCTCGGAATCCCAGCGTGGTGATCCTGAACAGGTCCTCATCATCGTGCAGCTTGCTGGTCGCGTGGGAGGCAAAGGCCAGCAGCAGGTCCTGCGGTGAGATGCCGCTGCCGTCGTCGATGACGCGGATCAGCTCGCGTCCGCCGTCCTCGACTTCGACGGTGATGTGGGTGGCGCCGGCGTCAATGGAGTTCTCCAGCAGCTCCTTGACCACCGAGGCCGGGCGCTCGATCACTTCTCCGGCGGCGATTCGGTTAACCAGCGAGGGCGGAAGCTGCCGGATGGCGCCCGGACGGAGGCGCGGGTTGTTGGAACGATCATCCTGCACAAACACGTCGCGATTATAGTACAGCCAGCGGCAAATTGAGCGCCGCGGGATAGGCGAGGCACAGGTTATTCACGCCGCCGGATCGACGAGCTGCACAGACGGATCGGCCGGCGGTCGCTCAGGCACGCTCCAGACGTCTCACGCCCGCGGGCGAGCCGATCAGCGCCGCCTCCGCGATGGCCAGGAACAGCCCCGATTCGACGATGCCGGCGCGGGACTTGAGGCTCAGCTCCAGGGCTCTGGGCGCCGCAATCGGAGCAGGAAACCGGCAGTCATAGATCAGGTTGCCGTTGTCAGTGGTGAATGGCGAGCCGTCGGGGTTTCGTCGCAGCAACGGCTGACAGCCCAGGGAACGGAAGAAGGTCTCGTGCGTTTCGTGCCCGAAGGGCAGGACCTCCACCGGCAAAGCGGTTTTGGATCCCAGGGCTGGCACGAGCTTGGCCTCGTCGGCGATGATGACCAGACGATGGCTGTTCTGGGCGACGATCTTTTCGCGCGTCAGTGCGCCGCCCATGCCCTTGATCAGGTCCAGGTTCGGCGCGATTTCATCGGCGCCGTCGATAGTGAGGTCGGGGTGCGGGTCGCGGGCGAGACTGGTCAGCGGAATGCCCAGACTTGCAGCGCGTTGTTCGGAGCGGATGGAGGTCGGCACGCCGCGGACGTTGCGCAGGCGGCCGAGGGTAATGGCCTCGGCCAGTGCGACCAGAAAGAAATCCGCGGTCGAACCGGTGCCCAGTCCGACGACCATGTTGTCGCGGATGAGTTCAAGAGCGGCCAGGGCGGCACGTTGCTTGGGATCCATGGGGGCGCAGAGGATAACGGCGCGAAAGCGGTTTTGCGATACCGGCGGCGCGCGTCATCTGTACTTGCTGCACGCGCACGGCTGCGGGCAACGCAGGCGTCGCGACATCGCTCACGTACGTTCCTGGCTCGTCAATCGCTCTCGCCACCTGGCTTGGATCTGCTGATCCTGGGGACTTTGCGGGCCGCGCGTGGCGACGGCGATCTCATCGAGCGGGAATTTGGGCGTGCGGTCCATGTACAGCAGCCCGTTGGCCTCCTGGTACGTGTCGGTGAACTGCGTGTAGCAGAAGCCTGCCAGCACCGGCAAGGAGCGTACGGCGGCGAGCAGCTCGGCGTACCGGCAGGCCAGGTCCTCGGGGCTTTGGGCGCGGGAGTAGCCCCAGGTGTGATCCTGATCCTTGGAATAGGCGATTCCACCAAACTCGCTGAGCATGATCGGTTGTCCGCGATACTCGAAATCCGGCAGCAGCAGCATACGGTGTCCGGGATACTCGCGTTGCAGGATTTGCGCCGGATCGCGGCTGCGGGTGTCGTAGCGTTGCAGGATGCGACCAGGGTCCGGATCGTAGTCGTGGATGGTGATGATGTCGGTGGCGGCGGCTTCCCAGCCGTCGTTGCCGATGACCGGTCGCGTCGGATCGAGACACCTGGTCAGGTGATACAGTGCCTGAACCGCGTGCCGCTGGGCGGCGCTGCTGGGCAGGTCGGGCACGCCCCAGGATTCATTGAACGGCACCCACGCGATGATGCACGGGTGGCTGATGTCCCGCTCGATCGCTTCAATCCATTGCTGGGTGAGTCGGCGGATGCTCTGGTCGGAAAACGTGTAGGTGCTGGGCATTTCTTCCCACACCAGCAGGCCGAGCTTGTCGGCCCAGTACAAAAACCGCGGGTTTTCGATCTTCTGGTGCATGCGCACGCCGTTGAAGCCCATCGCCTTGATCAGCTCCACATCCTGGCGATAGGCCTGGTCGTCGGGGGCGGTCAACCCACTGTGCGGCCAGTATCCCTGGTTGAGCACCAGTTGCAGCGTGATCGGCTTGCCGTTGAGAACCAGCCGGTCGCGCCAGATCTGAATGGATCGCATGGCCGCGTAGCTGCTGACCGAGTCGAGGACGTTGCCCTCGGCGTCAAGCAGGTCGATGTGGGCGTCGATGAGATTCGGCGACGTCGGCGACCAGAGCAGCTCGGCGCGAGCGTCGTCGATGCCCGGATCGGGCAGGGCGATGGTCCGCTCGATTTGGCCCGGCGGTTCCGGGATGGCGTATACGTCCTCGGCGAGTTGCCGATCGCGCATGGACAGGCGTGTGTAAAGCTTCAGCGGGAAGCGAGCTTGTGGATCGGCAATGATCCTGGCCCGCAGGATCAATCCCCACTGCTGAGGGTCGGCTATCCAGCAGAGGCGAACAATGCGCGTGGCATTGACCCGCTCCAACCACACGCTTTGCCAGATACCGCTGGTGCGGTAATACCAGATGGAATGCGGTCGGGGCTTCCAGTCCTGCTTGCCACGGGGCTTGGCCAGGTCGTGCGGATCGTCATCAGCGCGGACGACGATCGTCTGGGTCTTGCCGGGGATCAGAAGGTCGGTGATGTCGGCCTGGAAGGGCGTGTAGCCGCCCTCGTGTGTTACGGCCAGGCGGCCATTCACCCAGACGCTGGCCTGGTAATCGACGGCGCCGAAGTGGAGGAGCAGCCGCTGATCGCGTGCCAGTCGCGGTGCATCGAACTGCCGGCGATACCAGCAGGTGGTGAAATAACCGGTTTCCACAATCCCACTTGCGGGGGTTTCAGGCGCAAAGGGAACCTCAATCGTACGATTGAAGCGGACTCGCTCCGGCGAATCGGTAGACCCATCGCGGTCAATGGCGAACTGCCACTGCCCGTCCAGACAGATCCAGTCGCCGCGCTGCAACTGGGGACGCGGGTATCCGAAACGTACCTCCGGGCGCCCGGGCTCCAGTGAACCGTTGGATTGCTTCATACGTCGTTTGCTCATGCGTACGTGCCTGATTGGCGTTGGTCAGGTTTGAACGTACCTGACAATGTAATCATTTGGTATGGGTGTTGCAGCGGGCGATTTTGCGGACGGATGTGCTGTCAGGATGTCGCCGGCCAGCAGCGTCGCGGCGGCAGATTTTGCACCTCTCACATCCGTCGCCACAGCAGGGAGAATAGTCGCATGGCCGGCAAGCCCAATCAAAAAGGCAAAACGCGTCCGGCGCAACAGCAGTCGCAGCAGCCCGGGCGGGAGTATCCCATGCGCCCGCGGCCCAAGGTCCAGCTTGCCGAGTATCGACCGGCAGGCAAGCTCCAGGGGAAGGCGGCGCTGATCACCGGCGGCGACAGCGGGATCGGCCGAGCCGTCGCCGTCGCCTACGCCAGAGAAGGCGCCGACGTCGCGATCGTCTACCTCAACGAACACAAGGATGCGGAACAAACCAGACGACTTGTCGAGGCCGAGGGCCGCAAATGCATCCTCATTTCCGGAGACATCGGCGACGAGCGATTCTGCCAGCAGGTTGTCGAGCAGACCGTGCGCGAGCTGGGCAAGCTCGACATTCTGGTGAACAACGCCGCCGAGCAGCATCCCCGGCAAAGCATCGAGCAGATCACCGCCGAGCAATTGGAGCGCACCTTCCGCACGAACATCTTCGCGATGTTCTACCTGACGAAGGCGGCGATGAAGCACCTGAAGCCGGGCAGCGCGATCATCAACACCAGCTCGGTGACCGCGTATCGCGGCAGCGAGCAGTTGCTGGATTACTCGGCGACGAAGGGGGCGATCGTGGCATTCACGCGATCGCTGGGGCAGGCGCTGGCAAGCAAGGGGATCCGAGTGAACGGCGTGGCGCCCGGGCCAATCTGGACGCCGCTGATTCCCTCCACCTTTCCGCCTGAAAAAGTCGAAACGTTTGGCGCCGATGTTCCGATGGGTCGCCCCGGCGAGCCGGCCGAGGTGGCGCCCAGCTTCGTTTTCCTGGCCAGCAGCGACGCATCCTATTTCGCCGGGCAGATTCTGCACCCCAATGGAGGAGAGATCGTCAACGCATGAAAGGTTCCTGAGCGTCTGAGGGCATGGAGGAAAGCGACTATGACATACCGACGGTTTCTGACGGGCATGTGCATCGCGGGTGTGGTCCTTGTCGGGCACGGCTGTGCACGCAAGCCGCAGTCCGGCGTCGCCCGCACTCAACCACAGGTGCAATACGATCTGGCGCAGACGGCTGGCGCCCGGATCCAGACCATCGGGCGGATCGAGCCGGCCGTGCTGTTCTACGGGCCGATGCCGACGGGCGTGGCCGTATCGCGCTCGGGGCGAATCTTCGTCAATTTCCCCAGATGGGGCGATCCGGTCGCGTTTACCGTCGCCGAGATCCGCAACGGCAGGGCCATGGCCTATCCCAACCTCCAGATCAATCAGGGACGGGGGCCCGATTCGTTGATCTCGGTACAGAGCGTGGTGATCGACCCGCAGGATCGGCTGTGGATCCTGGACACCGCGAGCATCAACTTCGGCCCGGTGCAACCTGGCGCCGCCAAGCTGCTGTGTGTAGACCTGAACACGAATCAGGTCGTCAAGAAGATCACGTTCCCGGACAATGTCGTGTTGCCGACGACGTACTTGAACGACGTGCGATTCGACCTGAATCGCGGCAAGGAAGGCATGGCGTTCATCACCGATTCGTCGGGCACCGGGCCGAACGGAATCATCGTGGTGGACCTGGCGACGGGGTCGAGTTGGCGGAAGCTGCACGACCATCCCTCGACTAAAGCGGATGAGAACTTCGTGCCGACGGTGGAAGGCGAGCCGTTGATGGTGCGACTGCCGGGGCAGCAACCCGGTTACCTGCGTATCGGCGCCGACGGAATCGCGGTCGATCCGAATGCGGGCGTGCTGTATTATTGCCCGCTGGCCAGCCGCCGGCTGCACAGCGTGTCTCTGTCTGCGCTGGCGGACCCGAATCTGCCGGATGAGCAGGTGGCGCAGACGATCAAAGATCTTGGGCCGCGCGACTTTGCGTCCGACGGCCTGGACTGCGCCGCCGACGGAACTCTGTACCTGACCGACTACGAGCACAACGCGATCCGCAAGCGACTGGCCGATGGTCGCTATCAGATCGTCGCACAGGACCCGCGGATGATCTGGCCGGACAGCATCTCGATCGCGCAGGATGGCTGGCTGTACTTCACGGCCAATCAGCTCAATCGCCAGGCACGCTTTCACGAGGGGCAGGATCGTCGCCAGCAGCCGTACGTGCTGTTCCGCACGCGTATCACCGACGCCCCCGGCGGCGCGCCGGCGATGAGCGGAGCGCACCGCAAGTAAGAGAGGTATTCCCGCGCCCGAGCTTGAGTGCCCGTTGACGTGCTTGCGGGGTCGTGTGTGTGCCCCGCGACAAGTTGATCGCCGGTGTTGCGGGCGGCGGTGCCAACCATGATGACCACGCGCAGCCTGCGAGGCACAGTTCAAGGCGGTCGTTCGGCGCAGACCGCCACGGTGGTGATGAACCGGGCGGCGGCGCGTCGAGCCGGACTGCGATATGTGGCCGGTACCGAGCACGGGATCCGGCGCATCCACCGCGGCGGTGGGTTCGTTTATATCGATCGTTTGGGACAGCGCATCGCAGATCCGCAGACATTGGCGCGAATCAAGTCGCTGGCGATTCCTCCGGCATGGGAAGGCGTGTGGATCTGCCCGAATCCGCTGGGGCACATCCAGGCGGTTGGGCGCGATGCCCGCGGTCGCAAGCAATACCGCTATCATCCGCGTTGGCGCGAGGCGCGAGACGATGAGAAGTATCGCAAACTGATCGGCTTCGCCCGGGCACTGCCACGCATCCGCCAGGCCTTACATCGCGATCTGAAACGACCCGGATTACCGCGCGCCAAGGTTCTGGCGGCGGTAGTGAGGATTCTGGAGCGTACGCTGATCCGCATCGGTAATGAGGAGTACGCCACCAGCAACGGCTCCTACGGGTTGACGACGTTTCACGACCGGCACGCGAAGATCGGCCGCGGTTGGGTGCGCTTCAAGTTCCGCGGCAAGAGCGGCCTTGCGCACGAGATCGACCTGGAAGATCCCAGGCTCGTGCAGATCATCCGGCACTGTCGTGACTTGCCAGGGGAGCAGTTACTCCAGTATGTCGATGGCCATGGTGAGGTGCGCGACATCACCTCCCGAGACGTGAACGACTATCTGCGACAAATCGGCCGCGGCGAGTTCACCGCCAAGGACTTTCGCACCTGGACGGCGACGGTTCTGGCGGCGCGGGCGTTGAGGGAGCTTGGGCCGTGGCAGTCAAGGGCGCAGGCCAAGCGCAATATCCGCCTGGCGGTCGAAACGGTGGCGAAGCGTCTGGGAAACACCAGCGTGGTCTGCCGCCGCTGTTACATCCATCCGGTTGTGTTCGAGGCGTACCTGGATGGCTCGCTGGTGCGGCAGCTCGGCGAGCGCGCTCAGCGGACGGCCGTCGAGTTGCGGCATCGGTTGTGTCCTGAGGAAGCGGCGGTGTTGGTGCTGCTGCGGCGAAAGCCGCGGCGGGATGCGCGGCCACGAAGGACGCATCGCCATACCGCCAGCGTGGTCTGATCGCGGCACCGACGCAAAGGGCACCAATCGCTCCGCCAGTCCAATGAACCGGTGCGCACGCGGCATGAAAAGGTGGCGCGGACGACGCCCGGCGCGGACACGATGATCCCTCAGCCCGCTGGCGCCGTCGTTGCACCTTTCCTCGCTTATGTCCCTGGCCTATCATTTGCCGATTAACAGTGGGTGTCTGCGATTGACACGCCATGCCAGCGAGTCAGAATAGCGCCAGCAGACGTCACCAGCCGACGTGACGCGATCAACCGCCGACGCCTCAGCGTGAAAGGCGACCTTCGCTTTGCCCACACGGTCGCCAGAAAGGCACATACGCCATGGCCGGTCCACAGTCGTTCATTCCTCCGCGCCTCAGCCGCTCGCGTCCCCGACGTCGGTTCACCCTGGAACAGGCGAATCGCACGCTTCCGCTGGTCAGTCGGATCGTGGCGGACATCGTCAAGGCACACAAGCAGGCCACAACGATCCAGATCCAGCTCGAGCGTCTCTCGCCGGCGAGCAGGCAACGCAGGCCCCTGGAGCAGGAGCTGGAAAGAGCGATGGAGCGGCTGAACGATCTGGTCAGCGAGCTGTCGGCGGTTGGCTGCGAAGTCAAGGACTTTCAACTTGGGCTGGTCGATTTCATCGGGCGACACCAGGGGCGCGATGTGTACCTGTGCTGGAAGCTGGGCGAGCCGCAGATCGACCACTGGCACGAGCTGGATGCCGGTTTCGCCGGCCGTCAGCCGGTCAGCCTTCTCCAGGAGAGCCAGTAAGACATTCATCGCGCCGCGCGCAAGGCGCGCAGAAAACGAAGATCACGGCCCATGGCGCCGTGATCTTTTTGTTTGGCGGTTTGGTCTGGTACGTCCCCAGGCCGGCAGCGTGGCAGCCTCGCTCAGCACTCGATCCTGGTTCCCAGGAGCTTGAGGAACTTGGCCAGCCAGTCGGGATGAGCCGGCCAGGCGGGGGCGCTCACCAGGTTTTTGTCCACGTGTGCCTTGTCGATGTCGATCTGCTGGAACGTTCCGCCACAGGCGGTGACGTCGGGGCCGACGGCGGGATAGGCGGTGCAGCTTCGTCCTTTCAACACGTCGGCGGCCACCAGGATCTGGATCGCGTGGCAGATCGCCGCCACCGGCTTGTTGGCCTGGAAGAAGTGTCGCACGATCTGAAGGACTCGGGGATTGAGGCGGATATATTCCGGCGCCCGCCCGCCCGGCAGCACCAGCGCGTCGTACTCTTCCGCTCGGACTTGCTCGAAGGTCGCGTTGAGCGTGAAGTTGTGCCCGGGCTTTTCCGAGTAGGTCTGATCACCCTCAAAGTCGTGCACGGCGGTGCGCACCTTCTGGCCCGCCTGCTTGTTCGGACAGACCGCATGTACAGTGTGCCCGACCATCAGCAATGCCTGAAACGGCACCATCACTTCGTAGTCTTCCACAAAGTCGCCGACGATCATGAGGATCTTCTTCGCAGCCATAGGTTTCCTCCGTTTGGCTCGACATCCTGATGGCGCGATTATAACGCCTGCCCGTGGCCGCAGGGATCATCGAATCGGCGGAGCATCGGGCGGGGCAAAGCGGGCAATGTCATCGGGACGCAATGGCCCCAGCGGCTGCATGCGCGCGTCCTGATACCCCCATTGATGAATGTCAATCTGGTACTGGTGCTGCGCGATGTAGGTTCCGCGGCAGATCGGCTGGTCAACTTTCGGCTCGGCGCGCATCTGTGCCTCAAGCTCGTTTATCAACCAGGCGGGAATCACATGCTTTTCGCTCGGATAGACATATCCAAAGAGGATCAGATGCGACAGCAGCACGCGTTCGTGTCCGCCGGCGAAACGCTTCAACAGGCGACGCCAGTCGAGCTGCTGCCCGCGGCGAAGAATCAGATGAGCCACGTCGGCGCCGTCGTAGCGGTCGCGCTCCATCACGAAACACTTGCTGACCAGGATTTCCTCAGCCGGCACCAGCCGCACCCGTCGCTCCAGGAAGTCTCCCTGCTCGGCGTGGGAAAACCAGTCGTTATCGACGGGGGTCAAGCCATTGCCGCTGTTGAACAGGATGTCGATAAACGCTTCGCTCTGGGACAATGCCTTGGCCAGGAAGTGCGGCCAGGTCCACTCCGTGCGATATCCCGCCGCCGCCAGCACATCCACCGTGCGGCGTGACTCACCGGGGCGGACAAAGATATCCAGGTCTTTGGTATCGCGCACGATGCCGGTGTAGTGGGTCATGGCAAAGCCACCGCCGACCAGGTATTCCACGTCCGCCTCGTCCAGCAACTGAAGCGCGCGGAGGTAGAACTCGCGGATCTGCTCAGGCGGCTGAAACGTTTTGACAGGGGCAAGCATGCGCACACCTCGGCCCGGAGCCAGAGACATGATGCAAACGGGGTGCCAGCGCCGCTCAAGCGAAAATCAGCGGGATCTGCATCTCATCGCGACTCAGCCCCGCGTGCTGTGCCACGTACACCGCACGCGGCGCCGCATTCGCATCGGCCGGCAGCACGTAGTGCAGCGTGTAATTCCGATACGCGATCCCCACATAATCCCCGAACCGGCGACGGACGTTTGAGGCGATCGGCTCCGGGCCGAACAGCCGCAGCTCCTCTGCCCGATCCGTCGCCAGCAACACCATCGCGTGCCCGAAGCTTTCAGTGAAGCGTCGAACAAACTCCGCATCCTTGCCGGGACGCACGTGAAAGATCGGCAGCCGGGCATCTCCCGACGGCGGTACCTGGAGCAGATCCATCATCGGATCATCGTGCCACAGCGACAGATGATGCTTGACCGGAACGTCGATCAGGCCATGATCGGCCGTGATCACGATCCGCGCCCGTCCGTCCAGACCATCGGCCAGGCGTGCCAGCTCGCGGTCGATCTGCTGAATGAGTTCTTCTACGCTGGCATCGCTCAGGCCGCGATGGTGAATCCGGGCATCCACGTCCGGGATGTACACGTGAGTGTACGAGCGGCCCGTCGGTTGCATGCTTCCGGCAATCACCTGATCCACGGCGTGGGCGATCGAGGTGTATGGCAGGGCGGGGGTGTCGCCTCGCGAGTAGCGGGCGTAGGTGGTGTTGGTGATGATCGTCGGGTTCAGCGTCAGTGGGCGATGCTTCATCCGCGGATAAAACGACGGCACGGGGAAGATCTGCTCGGCGGTGATGCCGCGCCTGGCCAGCCACTCTCCGCTGAATCGCTCGACAAACGGTAGATTGATCAGGCTCAGCTCCCGCTCCGGGATGTAGCTGAACCACCCCGTCACACCATGGGTGGCCGGCCAAACCCCCGTCGCCACGCTCGTCAACGCCGATGCGGTTGTGGATGGAACGGTGGATCGCAGCTCGGCGCGCAGGTGTCGGCGGAGAAACATGCTTTCCGGCAGCCGCCGAACCAGGTTCATGCCCAGCCCGTCCAGCAGCACAAAGACATAGTGGTCTGCTGGTCCGATCAGGTCGATCAACTGCCGCTGTGGGGCGGTGGGCTGGAAATCCTCCACCCCGCACAGGGTCCCCATCGCTCGCACCAGATCCACCAGATCGGGCTTGGAATAGTCCGGGTAAACGAGCTCAGCCTGGGTCAGGACGTGCTCGACCGAGGCAGCACCGATCGGCGGCGGAAGCATGGCGACCATCGTAGAGCGGCACGCCTCGCCGCGGCGACGGCAAAATGTGTCGCGCAACTACGCCATCTTGTCCGACTTCGATCGGGCCGTGCGTCTCCGTTTTTCGCGTTCTGCCAGATCGGCCTCGGCTGCCGCGATCAGGCGCGGTCCTTCAGACCCGAGACTCCCGTCGCCGCAGCGCAATGGGCGCAGCAGTAGATCTTCCCGTCGGCCTCCAGGCCGTGCCCGAGAATCCGGCAGCCGCAGTGAGCGCACCGCGGCGCCAGTGCGCTGGCGGCACATTCGAAGCTGTCGAACACGTGCCGCTGTCCGGCCAGGATCACCTCGAAGCTCTTGTCATATTCATTGCCGCAGACTTCGCATTGGGCCATGGCACAACTCCTTTGTTGGACCAGAACAAATCTAACCGATCGCCCGCCGGCAATGAGCGCCAGAAAAACTTCCTCCCGGCCTGGAAGCGTCGTCCTCTGGAAGCTGCGCGGATCGTCCCGCGGCACCCGGCCCGGCTCCTTCTGGAGCTTGCTGAGCCGCCGCGCAAACTGATTGGATCATTCGGATGGAATCAGGCGCAGCCGCTCAGACCTGAAGCATTGATGCTCCTGGCAGAGCAACGCAGAAGCGTCGATGGTTGGGGCCGAATCGGACCTTGGCGGATCAGACGTCCAGCTCCTGGGCCTCTTCGGCGCGTTCCATGATGAAGCGGAAGCGGGCCGAGGCGTCTTTGCCCATCAACTCGTTGATCACCCGGTCGGTCGCCAGCGGGTCGGCGATCTCGACGCGAAGCAGCCTTCGAGTTTTGGGATTGAGCGTCGTTTCCCAGAGCACCTTGGGCATCATTTCCCCCAGGCCCTTGAAGCGCGTGATCTCCGGCTTGACGTTGCCTTTGGCGTGCTGCTGGAGAATGCGCTGCTTGTCGGCATCGTCGGCGGCCCAGTACGTTTCCCTGCCGATGTCCACGCGATACAGCGGGGGCACGGCGATGAAGACGCGCCCGGCCTCGATCAACTGCCGCATGAAACGGTAGATGAACGTCAGCAGCAGCGTGGTGATGTGGTGGCCGTCGCTGTCGGCGTCGGCCAGCAGAATGATCCGCTGGTAGCGGAGCTTGTTCGGGTCGCAGTCGGGCCCGGCGCCGCAGCCCAGGGCGGTGATCAGGTCGGCGATCTCACGGTTCTCCAGGATCTTGGCCAGAGACTGGCCTTCGGTGTTGAGGACCTTTCCGCGCAGCGGCAGGATGGCCTGGCGGTTGCGGTCGCGGCCCTGCTTGGCGCTGCCGCCGGCGCTGTCGCCTTCGACAATGAACAGCTCGCTGTCGTTGCGGTTGCTGCTGGTGCAGTCGGCGAGCTTGCCGGGCAGGTTCAGCCGGCCATTCGTCGCGGTCTTGCGTGAGATGCTGGCGTTGGCGGCGCGGCTGGCCTCGCGGGCGCGGGCGGCGATGATGATCCGATTCACGATCGTCTCGGCGACGCTGCGATTGCTGTTCAGCCACTGCTCCAGCGCCGGACGTACGGCGCCGTCCACCATCGACTGAATCTCCGGGTTGTTCAGCCGGTCCTTGGTCTGTCCCTGAAACTGCGGATCCTGGACGAAGACGCTGAGCACGCCGAACACCCCCTCGCGGATGTCCTCCGCCGCCAGCGTCACGCCGCGAGGCGTGAGCTCGTGCGTCTCGATGTAGTTGCGGATCGCCTTGAGCACCCCGGCACGCAGCCCGTTCTCGTGCGTGCCGCCGCTGGACGTGGGAATGCCGTTCACGTAGCTCTTGAGCAGCTCGTCGGTGCTCTCGGTCCAGGTGAAGCACATCTCCATCCGCAGGCCGTTCTGCTTCTCGAGCACGAACGGCTGCTCGTGCACCGGCCTGGCGTTGTTCTCCGTGACGATCTTCTTCAGGAACGCGACGATGCCTTCTTCGTGGCGGAAGACTTCCTTTTTGCCGCTGGCCTCGTCGTTCCAGATGACCTTCAGGCCCTTGTGGATATAGCTGGCGACTTCGAGCCGTTCGCGGATCGTCTCGGGGTTGAACTCGGTTTTGGGGAAGATCTGCGGATCGGGCACGAAGTAGATGGTCGTGCCGGTCCCGCGCGCGGGGCCAAGCTTCTTGAGCTTGCTGGTGGGCTTGCCGCGGCTGAACTCCATCTGCCACTCGGCGCCGTCTCGCCGCACAGTGGCGATGAGCTTTTGGGACAGCGCGTTCACGACCGACGCACCGACGCCGTGCAGCCCGCCGCTGGTCTTGTAGTTGCCGCCCTGGCCGTTGTCGAACTTTCCGCCGGCGTGCAGCGTGCAGAGGATGATCTCCAGCGCCGACTTGCGATGCGTCGGATGATTATCCACGGGGATGCCGCGGCCGTTGTCGCTGATCGTGATGCTGGAGCCGTCCTTGTGCAGGGTGACCTCGATGCAGTCGGCGTAGCCGTTCATGGCCTCGTCCACCGAGTTGTCGAAGATCTCCCAGACCAGATGATGCAGCCCGGCGGCGCCCGTGCCGCCGATGTACATGCCCGGGCGTTTGCGTACCGGTTCCAGTCCCTCCAGGACGGTGATGCTGCTGGCGTTGTAGGTTGCGGTGGCGGTCATGATCTGCTGTGTCTGTTGCTTTTCAGTTCATCCTCAACAAGTGATGCACGTGTTTGCGCCGAAGTTCATGTCGGCGGCGTTTCCAGCGGCGGCGGCGTCGTCACGGGCGGGTGGATCACCTCGACGATCTGCCCGCGCGAGACAAACTCATGGCCCTTGCCGCCCCGACTGGTCACCTTGTAGCGGGCGGTGTTCAGCCGCTGCTCGCCGCCCATGCTCGTCTTGACGGTCAGCGTGTCGCGGTCGTCCACCGCGGTGATCGCGCCGATCAGTCGGTCGCCCTTCTCCAGCTTGATCAGCAGCACGCCCTTGCCCGGGCCGGACAGGAAGTTGATCTCGGCGGCGGGGGCGACGATGACGCGGCGATTGTGGCTGGCGGCAATGATCGTCTCACTGCCGTCGATGACGGCCATCATGGTCACCTCCGCGCCGTCGGCGGGGCGGGCATAGCGTCGCCCTGCCTTGGTCGAGACCTCGCGGAAACTGTCCAGCCCGAACCGCAGCGCATAGCCGTCGCTGGTGACCGCCAGCCCATGCAGTTTCGGCGCCTCCTCCGGCTTCCTGTCGTTGACGGCGGTCGCCTTTGGCGGCAGCACGCGATCGTCCATCGACACCGCCGCCACAATCCGCTCGCCGTCCTTCATCTTGAACAGCTTCTGGATCGGCTCGCCATAACCAGTCGTCGCAGGGATATCGATGATCCGCGACGTGTAGGCCGTCCCGAAGTTGCTGAAGAACGTAATCGTGGCCCGCGTGCTGCCGGCCACCAGCGCCAGGATCCGATCCCCCTCGCGCAGCCGCGTGGTCTGCGGATTGATCTCCTTCTGACGCTTGACCCATCCGTCGGCGGTGACCAGCACGTGGTTGTCCTCGGCGACGATGAAGTCCTCGGCCGAGTACTCGACTTCGTTATCCGCCGCCTCGATCAGCGTGCGACGCCTGTTCTGCGGCTGCTTGCCGTAGGTCCTGGCCAGCTCTTCGATCTCGCTGCGGACGATGCCCCAGCGGCCGGTGGCTTCTTCCTCGTCCAGCAGCTTGCGGATCTCTTTGGCGCGCTTGTTCTTCTCGGCCAGCTCCTCGCGAATCAGGTTGATCTCCAGCCTCGCCAGACGATAGAGCTTCAATTCCAGGATCTCATCGACCTGCTCGGGGTCCAGCCCGCCGTCCCTGGGCTTCCTGGGCCCGTGCGGCGAGACGCCATATTTCCTGAGGATCTTTTCCGCGGCGTCGGCCTTGCCCTCGCTGGCGCGGATGATTCTGATCAGGTCGTCCAGGATGTCGAACGCGAACGCGAAGCCCTCGAGCGTGTGAATTCGCCGGCGAAGCTGCTCCAGCTCGTGCGTCAATCGCCGGGTCACCACTTCCAGCCGGAAGTGCAGGAAGTGCCACAGAATCGCCTTGAGCCCCAACCGCTCGGGCCGGCCGACTTCCGGGTTGTCCGTCGGGATCAGGCACGTGAGGTTCACGTTGAAGTTGGTCTGGAGCAGCGTATTACGGAACAGAAAGGCCATCACCTTCTCGATCTCCGCATCGCGCTTGAGCTGAAGCTCGATGCGTACGTCTTCGGTGCTGATGTCCTTCACGTCCAGCAGCAGGGGCATCTTCCGGCTGACGATGAGCTGCGCGATCGCCTCGACCAGCTCCGCCTTGTTCACGCCGTAGGGGATGCTGGTGATGTAGACGATCTGTGCCCCGCGAGTCGTCGGGCCTTTTTCCCACGTGGCGCGGATTCGGATGGCGCCCTGCCCGGTCTTGTAGATCTCGCGCAGCTCGTCGCGGGTGTTGAGCACCTGCCCGCCGGTGGGAAAGTCCGGCCCCCGGATCGCGTCGTTGGCGACGAGCTGGTAGTCCTTGATGTCCGGGTCGTCGATGACCTTCAACAGGGCGCTACAGATTTCACCGAGATTGTGCGGCGGGATGTTCGTCGCCATGCCCACCGCAATTCCCGCCGATCCGTTCAACAGCAGGTTCGGCAGTCTGCTGGGCAGCACCACCGGCTCTTCGCGGGTTCCGTCGTAGTTGGGGCGGAAATGGACGGTGCCCTGGGCGATCTCCTGAATGGTTTCGGCGGCGATGGGGGTGAGCCGGCATTCGGTATAGCGCATGGCGGCGGGGGGGTCGCCATCCATCGACCCGAAGTTGCCGCTGCCATCCACCAGCGGAGCGCGCATCACGAACGGCTGGGCCATCCGCACCAGCGCTTCATAGATGGCTCCGTCGCCGTGGGGGTGATAGCGGCCCATCACGTCGCCGACCACCGTGGCGCACTTGCGGTGCTTGGCGTCGGCGCGAAGTCCGTTCTGCCACATCGTGTAGATGATGCGGCGATGCACGGGCTTCATGCCGTCGCGAACATCCGGCAGAGCACGGCTGGTGATCACCGACAGCGCATAGTTGAGGTATCGTGTCTGGGCGATCTCGTGCAGGCTGGCCTTGTCGTCGCCGTTGGAGTCGGCGCGCTGGCCGCTGAACGTACCACTGCCATTGCCCGAGCCATTGCCGGCGTGGGGCGCGTCGAACAGACCCGTCAGATTGCCTTTTGATTCCCTGAACCGCTTGGCGGCCATCCAATTCACTCCTGAGCAGCCGGTGACCTTTGTGCCGGCCGTCTTTACTGAAAGCAACACGGCTTTGCTGCTGCGGCGGACGCGCCGCCGGTTACATTATCGGCCGCCGGCGCGGTGTTGCTCCAGTCGATTTGTTAGGCGATTGTAAGGGATTCGGCCGCGAATTTCAAACAACCTTCGACGGCCCAACAGATTGCGCCGCTATTATAGACCGCGATTCGCCAGGCACAAGCCATTGAGGAACCCGCTGTGCCTGTGGCGACCATCGCCAGGCCTCAACCGCCAGGTGCGCTGGCTGGGAACTGACCGATCGCAGGCGCATTGGCGGTACAATCGTCGCGTCGCCGCCAACCCGGGAGCACGTGTGCATTGCTACCTCATCGAACGGCTCGAATCACGACGACTGCTGGCGGGGGTGACACTGATCGCCCACGGCTTCAACAGCGGCATCGGGGATTGGGTTTCGGCAATGGCATCGGCGATCAGCGGATCACGAACCACTCCCGCCTCGATCTTCGCGCTGCAAGCCACGGATGACGGCAACAACGGGCCAATCTCGGTGAGTCTGGGGTCGCAGCTTTCCGGGCCAAGCGTGTCGGCATCGACCAATCCCGACCCGCATATCATCCTGCTGCTGGACTGGTCGGATCTTGCCGGGACCCTGCCGTTCGGCGGGTATCACCGCAGCACCACCGACGTCGCCGCCGCCGTCGCTGCCCAATTGCTGGATCCCGCGTTCATGTCGAGTCTGGGCGGGTACGCGCTGGCGGCGTCGCCGGCAATGCAGCTCGTCGGACACAGCCGCGGAGGGTCGCTGGTCAACGAGCTGGCGCGAGACCTGGCCAGGAAGGGCGTGTGGGTGGATCAGCTCACCACGCTCGACCCGCACCCGGTCGATGGCGTAAACGAGGACATCTCCGGCTTCGATTTCGATGATGCCCCAATGGGCATCCCCTGGAACGTCGCTTTCGCCGACAACTACTGGCGGACGGATTCGGACATCTTCGACTTCAACGGCGAGGCCGTCAGCGGAGCGCACAACCTCCAGTTCAATGAAACGATCCTGCGAAGCAGTGGATCGTATTCGTTCGAGCATTCGGACGTGCATCTGTGGTACCACGGCACGATCCCGCCTTATGCCGATTCCGACGGGGCGGCCAGCGTGAACCCGGCCACCTGGTACAGCCCGCCGCACCCGCCGCGCAATTCCAGCGGGTTTTACTACACTCGCAATGAAGGTGGCATTCGTCCTGGAACGGGGCTGTGGCCAGCGGACGGCGGGGTGGCGCCGCGCGGCGACGTGCCGCGCGACCCTACCGGCACGCAGTGGCCGAACATCGACCACCTGGCGCTGCTCGGCGCGCCTTCCGGCGGGACGGTCAGCATCGCGTACCGCTATCAGGACTTCGACTCCCCGGCGACAATCACGTGGCTGGCGGACGTGGATCGCAATCCCTTCAACTCCAACGCGCATCTTCTGCCCGACCCGCTGGCGCTGCCGTCCACCGGCGCGACCCTGGCCAGCGGCAGCGACTCGGTCCAGCTCGCGGGGCTGAGCCCGGGACAGTGGAACCTGCTGGCGCGGATTGCGGATGCCCAGGGTCATGCGCGATACGCTTATGTGCCCGATCCGCTGACGGTGCCTGCGACGCCGCTGATCGCGTCCAACGGCGATTTGCTCTTCGAGACGGCGCCGCAGCGGATCAGCGTGCGGTTTTCCGCCGATGTGTCGGCCAGCCTCGACCCGGGCGATCTGACCGTTCGCCCGGTGGGCGGCGCAGCGGGCATCACCCCGGCGTCCGTCCAGTTCGATCCCGCAAGCAACACCGCCACGTTCTGGCTTGCCGACATTCTGGCTGATGGCAACTACCGCGCCACGATCCCCGCCGGTTCGGTCATGGGCGCAGCCGGCGAAACGATGACATCCGACTTTTCATTCGACTTTTTCTTCCTTGCCGGTGACGCCAACCGTGATCGCGCCGTCGATCGGCTCGATCTGGACATTCTGACGATGAACTGGCAACAGTCGCCCAGAGTCTTCAGCCAGGGGGATTTCAGCTATGACTCCCGGGTTGATACGCGCGATCTGTACCTACTGGCCACCCGATGGGGACAGTCGTTGCAGGCGCCTGTGCCGGCGCGTGGCGATTCATCATTGCTTCGTCTGTTTGCGAGGCGCGATCAGAATGCCAAACTCGTTGGACTCATTGAACGGCCGGGCCCCGTAACGCATGCCGCGCGACAGATCGTAGTTGTCGGCGATCCAGGCACCGATCTTCCTGGCGTAATCCTGACCAAAATAACGGGCATCGAAGAAACTGGTGTTACGGTGGACCAGGGCCACGTAATCGGGTGGGTGACGGCGCAGTGACTCAAGCATCCGGTCCTCGCCGAACATGATCACTTCCGGTGTCATGTAGCTGACGTCAGGCGTAGGGCTGCGGCGGCGAGACAGGAAATTGATCATCGTGCCCTCGGGAAGCACCGTCAGTGTGGTGTCGGGGCGCGTCAACCGGGCCAGATCGCGCGCGGCTTCGCACACCATGGCGCCATTTGGTTCAACGTAAAAACGATGCTGTCCATCGCTGACGGCGATCCGCCGCCGCTGTAGCCAGGCATGGTCCATCCGCAGATACGCCGCCAGCGTGGCGATCACCGCGGCCGTGACGGCGCCGCGAACGACCAGCCCGCGGATGCCGCGGCGGTCCAGCATTTCTGGCAGGATGGCGACGGCGGCGGCGAGCATGTACAGCGTCGCCGGCATCGCCAGAGCAAAACCGTAGTGCCGGGGTTGAACTCTCAACGGGGTCTTGAGCAGCAGAAGCAGCGACCAGGCGCCCCACGCCAGCAACAGCGTGTGGCGGGGCGATTGAGCCGACGGTTCACGAATCGCATTGACTATCCCAACGATCAGGATCAACGCTACGACGATCGGCAGCGGGCGCAGCACGCCGTGCCAGCCGATCTTCTCCCAGTACACCATGCCCAGCGCGATGATGATGCCCGCCAGCACGATCGCCGCCGCCACCGGCGCGCCGCGTTCGCCACGCGCCGTGTACCTGCCGATCAGCACGGCGGGCAGCACGATCGCGGCGTAGCCGACGGTCCAGCCCAACATCAGACGCACGTTCCCACCCGCGTCGCCCAGACCAGTCACCCAGCGATAAAACGGCAGGTTCATCAGTCGCTTGTCACCAATCCATTTCCACGCCCCGACGACGCCTTCGATGGCCTGACTCGCAGGCATAGCCAATCCCAGCAGCAAGATCGCAAGCAGCACGGGCGTAAGCAGGCCGCCACCGATGGCCAGCAAACAGACGGCGCGAGGTCGGTCGGGTGTGCGCAACAGGGACCACGTGCCCACGGCGCAGGCACCGGCGGCGGCGACGTGATCGGCCAACGCCAGCACCAGGCGGTAAATCATCGACGCCAGCAGCGCGATCAGCAGCGCATTAAAGGCTTTGAGCGTGGCGATGCCAGCGCCGAAGACCTCGAACAGCAGGGCGTTGAAGTAAGGCGCCAGCGGCCCGTTGAAGTAGTTGATATCGCGATAGAGGACCGCGCCTTCGCTGAGCCGCCAGGGGACGTATACCTCACGTCCGTAGTCTTCCAGGACATCGGGAGTGCGATTCCAGATCCAGACGATCATCGCGATGACGGCGGCGGCGACCAAAGCCATGCTCGCTATCGCCGCCGCTCACGCAGACCTGGCCGAAGGTTCTGTCACTGAGCGCTCAATACCGACTTCTGCTTGCATCCCGACGGTTATACCGCCTGTTTTGGCAAATGGGGCAGACCTGTCGGTCCGGCGTTTCGAATCGCGTATTGAAAGATGTCCGGATTTTCCTTGCCCCCGGCCCGGCGATGCCGGGAGAATGCCCCCTTGCACCTGGGGGCGGTTGCCGGGGCTGCCAGATTCAGACGGGTCAACATTCTCCTGGAAGGAGGGAGTGTCACCGATGAAGCTCCGCACGCACCAGGCGTCGTACTGCGCCGAACCACTGGAACCGCGCACGCTGCTGGCCGAGATCACCTCGGGGCAGATGATCTCCGACAGCCTGCCCACGCCGGGCGCATCCGACACATATAGCTTTACCGCCAACGCGAAGGAGTCGGTCTCGCTGGTGGTCGGGGCGACGGGCGGAATAAACTTTCTGCCATATGTGCAGGTGTTCGCGCCCAATGGCGTGGCGCTGAACGCGATCAACAGCAACAGCTTCGACGCAGAGAACCTGCTTCAGAGTGGCACATATACCGCTGTTGTGCGGGACGTCGGCAATGACCACACCGGCACGTACAATCTCTCGTTCTTTCGCGCACCGGCGACGCAGTTGGTCGATGCCGACTCCAGACCCACCGTCAGCAATCAGCGCAACATCGGCAGCATCGATCGCGGCGACATCGACGTGTACACCTTCTCTGCCAACGCAGGCGATTCCATATCGATCGATACTGCGGCGCTGAACGGCGTGAATTTTCTGCCACGGCTGCGGCTTTTCGCACCCAACGGCGTGGCGCTGACGGGCTTCGTTGACGCCGCGTATCCCACCCAATTGCCCCAGACCGGCACCTACTGCGTGACGGTTCGGGACGCCGGCGACGACCACGTCGGCAGCTATGCCTTCACCATGATCCGCATGCCCGAGACACCATTGCCCGATGCCGACTCCGGGCCGGTGTTCAGCAACCAGCGGCGAATCGGGGCCATCGAGCCGGGCGACCTGGACGTGTACACCGTCGATGCCAACGCGGGCGACGCCATCGCGGTCGATGTGGGCGCGATCAGCGGCACCAACTTCCTTCCGGTCGTCAGGGTTTTCGCTCCTAACGGCTCGCCTTTGACCGACTTCGTCGGCAGCGCGTCGCTGGATCAACTGGCACAGACAGGAACCTATTCGATCGCGGTCTACGACTACGGCAGCGATCACGTCGGCACTTATGGCTTCACCGTGCTGCGGATGCCCGCCACGCCGCTCACCACTGTCGCCGACGCCGATTCCGGGCCGACGCTCAGCAACCAACGCCAGATCGGCACGATCGATCCCGGCGATCTGGATGTTTTCACGTTTGAAGCCGGCGCCGGCGATTCGATCGGAATTGATGTGGGATCGCTGGGCGGGGTCAATTTCCTGCCGCTGATTCGTGTGTTTGCACCCAATGGATTGCCGATGAGTGGATTCGTCGGCAGCTTTGAGGGCGTGCAGATGCCGCTGACGGGAACGTATTACGTCGCCGTTCACGACAATGGCAACGATCACACCGGCACGTACGCATTAACGATGCTGCGTTTCCCGGCCGAGCCGGTCTTCGACACCGAGTCTGGCACGATCCTGAGCAACCAGCGGCGCGTCGGCGCGATCGATTCCGGCGACCTGGATGTGTTTACGTTCCACGCCAACGCGGGCGACTCGGTGGCGATCGACGTGGGCGCCGCCAGCGGGGTCAACTTCCTGCCGCTGATCCGCGTCTACGCGCCCAACGGCCTGCCGATGGACGCCTTCGCCGGCAGCGCCGCCTTCGACCAGCTCCCGCAGACCGGCACGTACTCCATCGCCGTCCATGACAACGGCGACGATCACACCGGCACGTACGGCATTACGATGGTGCGCGCCACCACCGCGTCGGCGTCGGTGCAGCTTATCGACGCCGATTCCGGGCCGATCCTCAGCAACCAGAGGCGAAGCGGCGTGATCGATTCGGGCGACCTGGACGTTTACACCTTCGATGCCGACGCCGGCGACTCGATCGCGCTGAACGTCGGCGGCACCGGCGGGGTGAACTTTCTGCCTCTGATGCGGGTCTTTGCGCCCAACGGACTGCCATTGAGCGGATACATCAGCAGCTTCGACGCCAGCAACCTTGCCCAGGGCGGCACCTACACCGTCGCCGTCCACGACAACGGCAACGACCACACCGGGTCGTACGGCATCAGCCTGGCGCGCATGCCTTCCACGCAGACAGCGGATCCAAGTGATCTGGACGGCGGGGCGATCGCGTCGGGACAGACCCGCAGCGGCTCGCTCAATGCCGGCGACCTGGATGTGTACACGATCAATCTGACCCAGGGCGCAAACGTCACGATCCGCGCCGGAGTGCTCGCGGGCGTCAATTTCCTTCCAAGGATCCTGCTGTATGCGCCCAATGGCGTGCTGCTCGCCAACCAAACGGGCAATCCGGCGACGATCACGTTCACCAACGCCCCGGTCACCGGCACCTATTACGTTCTTGTGCGCGACAACGGAGACGATCACGTCGGCAGCTATTCGCTGTCGATCGACACGCCGCTGGTCTCCGACACCACGCCGCCGCAGATGCTCTTCGCCCGCTACAACGCGCAGGCCGCCGCCGCGCAGGTCCTGGTGGGCATGAGCGAGAGCCTGGGCGCGACGCTGGCGGTGACGGACTTGACGGTGCAGAACCTGACCGCCGGCACGAACATCCCGACCGCCAACCTGACCGCGACGTTCAACGCGTCATCCAACGAGATTGTGATCGGCTTCCCCGGTTACGCCACGCCGCGCCTGCCGGAAGGCAATTACCGTGTGACGATTCTTGCCGGCAGCGTTGCCGACGCCGCGGGCAATTCCCCGACGATACCGCTGTCGCTCGACTTTTTCTTCATGAACGCAGACGTCAACCAGGATCGTCGAGTCGATGGCAAGGACCTGTATCGGCTGAACTCGAACTGGCAGGGGCGTGCCGCGACATTTGCACAGGGGGATCTGGACTTGAACGGCGTGGTGGATCAGGCGGACCTGGACATCCTGATCGGAAAGTGGCAACAGGTTTTGCCCGCCCCGCCGCCCGGACAGCCGCTGGCAGCATCGCCGCTGCGGCGGCAGCCAATCGTCAATACTGTCTTTTTCATTCCCGATCCGACCGAAGTGGGCCAGCTCTCGGGCACGACTACGGAGCAGTTGCAGTGAGCGTGACAATCGATCGGGCGGGGATCTGGATTGCATCGGCCCCGGCGACAGGCGGACAGGCTCTCAGATCGTCCGCTTCGTTGGCGGAGGTCACGTGCGGCGTGAGCGTCGCGACGGCCATTTCCTGCCCGGTGGCACGAAGCTGCACCTGCACCGTGGCCGGCTCGGCCGCCATGTTGATGCACACGATCGCGAGCCTGTTGCCGGAGCGATCGTGATACGCCGATACCAGCAGACCATTCAGGTCTTCGTTAACCCCCCGCGCATCGATCGCCACACGCTGCATGCCCGGGCGCACGTACCGGCTGAAGTTGCCCATGGCCCACAGAAGCTTGGAGGGGATGATGGTTTCCTCGTCGCCGGGCTGTTTCCAGTCGGTGTAGACCAGGCCGTCCTTGTAGTCGTAGGGGGAAAAGGCCAGCCACCATGCCCAGGCGGAGGCGTTGGCGATGGTCAGGTCGCAGTGGATCAGCCGCGCGACGTTCAGGGCCGTGTCGATGCCCAGGTCGCGTTTGCGGCTGAGCACGCAGTATTCGCTCTGCCAGACCGTCCATCCCGGATGCTCATCCAGCTTGGCGCGCAGGCGCATGCGCGGTTGCACGAGCTGATCCAGACCGTCCGAGCCATAGGAGTGATACGCCAGCGTGAAGCCGAGCATCGGCCCGAGCTGCGGGTCGGCGGCGAAGAAATCGAGGTAGTCGCCGAACAACGTGCCATGTTCGCGCGAGGCACGCTCATTGGGGCGATAAAGGTCGTGAATGACGTTGGCTTCGGGAACGAGGATTCGGGTGGGCAGTTTGCGGCTCGTCAGCTCGGCATGAAGCGCCTTGACGATGCGGACGATGTCGTCGTTGCCCGCGCGGTTGCCCTCCTGGCCGCGATCCCAGTTCAGCGCCGGCTCATTTACCGGGCTGACCCACTGAAAGATGATTTGCTGTGCCGGATCCGCGTGGGTGGCAAAGTGTTCGAGGATGTCGGCCAGATATCTGGCGAACTGCGGCTCGAATCCGGGCTTGAGATTGGTCGAGCCTGTGATTTGTCCGCCCTGAGCCAGCCCGGCGTTGGTCAGTCCGCTGCGAGTCATTCGCCCCGGCGGGCTGTTGACGAAGGCCAGGAATTTGTTGACCCCTCGCGCCTTTGCGGCGGCGAGGAACCAACGCTGGCCGGCCTGCCGCGACCAGTCGTACTGTCCTTCGGCGACCTCGAAGGTCTCGACGGTGCGCCACGGATCGCGGATGGTGGCCGTATTGATCCCGCCGCCGACGTTGAATCGCCACATCGACAGCCCGATGCCTTTGTCCATGGAAAACAGCAGATCGGCCAGCCGACCGCGGTTCTGTTCCGACCAGGAATCGAGCTTCTGGATCGACCAGCAGTCCGACGCGGCGAAGTGATCGATCGTCTGATGTCGCTGATCCAGATCGATCAGCAGACGGGTCGGCTCGACCGCTGAAGCGACGGTGCAACTGATCATGGCAATCAGACTGGCAATGACGCGAAGAAGGTGCATGGTTTGGCCTCAGGGTGACTCCGTTCGCGACTTGTAGAGTTCGGCGGCCACTTTGCGGTTGGCTTCGACCAGCAGATAGTTTGGGGTGTCGGCGACGTTGAGGAACCCTCGCAGCACCGCCTCGCCGTCGCCGCGACCGGTCAGTGCCTGGTCGCGCATCTGGAAAAAGTGTGCTCCGATGATCAACGGATGGCGCATCGCCGCGGCCATGTAATTGCGAAGGTGATCGACTCGCTGCTGAGGTGTCCAGGTCTTGTCCTCTTCGGGTCTGCCGCGGAAGGGGGTCTGGACATAGTCCGAGCCGAAACCCCACTCGCCGATCAGGATCGGGTGGTCCACCTTGCCCAAATACTGGTTGGCCCGTCCGGTGGGCGTGCGGTCGTAGATGTTGTAGGAGATGACATCGCAGTATTTGGCCGCCAGCGCAAGCTGCGTCGGGTCCTTGTGTCCGTGGAAGCGGACGCCCAGGTACAGATTCTTCGGCGCCACGCGCTTGACCTCCTCACGGCAGATGCGGAAGTAGGTCTCGGCGAATCTGGTGCCGAAGGCTTCGTAGTCTTCGCGAATGGCCGGCACGTCGGCGGAGCTGATCGGCTCGCGGTTGGCCAGCAGCGCATCCCACGACGCAAACTGTTTCTGCCAGGCCTGATTCAGCGCCTCGATCGTCGTGTACTTGGCCTTCAGATCATTGACGAACTGGATTTTGGCCGGCTGGTCCGGCGGCGCCTGGGCGGCGCGCCAACCCAGCGCCCGATAGTTCGGATCGATTCCCCAGTCCAGCTCGTTGTCCACGAAGTATCCGATGTTCCAGGGATCGTTGGCGGTTGTGCCGATCTCGCGCTCCATCCGCCTGCGCAGCTCGGACTGAAACTCGCCGTCAAACACGTCGTGATGATGCCCGAAGTTCATTCGGTGGAAGTGGATCGCCACCACGTACGGCGTTTTGCGCATCAGCATGGTCTGGGTGTCCGACCAGTTGCCGATGGTATTGAATCCCCAGCTTCGCAGTCGCCGGTGCTGCAATTCCCGGACGATGTTGGCCCAGTCAGGCCCGTATTTGCGATACAGGTTGGCCTTGCTGAAATCGAACGTGACGTACTGCTTGTCCCTGTAGTACATGAAGCGGGCGTTGCTTCCGCGGCCGAAGCAGAAGTCGAATTCGCCTCCCGGCTGCGGCAGCCACTCGAACCAGTGTTCGCGATCGGTGATGGGCGAAGCGGCCTCGAAGCCCACGCCCGTCGGTCCGTACGACCAGAACAGCCGACCTTTGGGATCGACCAGCCACCACTTGCCCTGGTACTTGGTCGGATAGAAGAATCCGCTGGCCGGCAGTTGCGGCCCGGCCTGGTAGCCGCCGAATTCGTTCCAGTCTCCGGGATTGGCCGCACGCTCCAGCTCCGCCGCCTCCAGCTTCTTCCAGTACTCGAACTGCTCGGGGCCGTAGATTTTGCCCGGCCAGTCGGCGTGTTTGTATTGCCCGAACTGATCCACGAAGGGGAAAAACGGCACGGGCGCCGGCACGCCCTGGCCATCGGCGCGGATCGAATGGATTTCAATTACATCATCGCCTGAAGCGGACTCGAAGCTGATGACCAGCCGCGCGATCTGGGCCGGATCGACCGTTCCTTCGCGCACGGCAATTCCCCGGGTGTACATGAAGAACGGCTTGAAGTAGTCGTAGCCGGGATCCTCGGGGCGGCGAACGAGCCGGACTCGCAACTCGCCACGCTCGTCGGCGTCCAGACCGATCAGGCTCTGGCAGGCGTCCTGGCGGTACTCGGCGGTGGGATTCTCCGCCCGCGCCTGAACAAGCAGCCGCCGGGGAGAGACGTTGCGGATGCTCAGCACGATGGCCTCGCGATCGGACAGGTCCCACGCTCCGCCCGCGGCGGGGATGGTGATCCTGGCCACGCCGCTTCCCACCGCGCTCATGCGCAGCGCCGTTGTCTGCCCCGATTGCGAAAGATCCACCCGCGCGGCCTGTGCCTGGATCTGCTCCAGAACATTGCGGGAATCGAAACGGACCAGGTCGATTGCCCCCCGGAGCGGACTTGTCAACCCAACCAGAAATCCCACCACACCGATCACGCAGGTTCGCAGCGCCATGCGGGAGTCCTCGCAGCGATGTAAATTAATGTAAATAACCTCCGCCGTTGCAGCGTGAGTTCGCGATATATACCACAATCCATGGAAAAGTGTTGAGAAAAAGTGCGATGAGAATTGTTCAGCAGCGGATGTCGCATCGTCTGGCTTTTCAGCACCGCAGACCGAAGCCTTGCTGTCGGGCGCGAAAGCTCTAATATTTCAGTACACATTGAAAACAGGGAGGTTCATCATGAGCCCATCCGCGACTCTGACCAGCACCGGCCCGACCCGGACCAAGCCGGCCAACGAAAGCGCCGTCATCGCCCGCCTGCACGAGGCCCAGGACAACTTCATTCGCCGGTGGGGAGAAATGGGCGCAACCTGGGGCATCAACCGCACGATGGCCGAGATCCACGCGCTGCTGTACATCACCGCCCAGCCGCTGTGCACTGATGACGTGATGCAGCGGCTGAACATCAGCCGCGGCAACGCCAGCATGAGCCTGCGGGCGTTGTGCGACTGGGGTGTGATCCGTCGCATGCACAAGCGTGGCGAGCGGCGGGAGTATTTCGAGAGCCTTTCGGACGTGTGGGAGATGTTCTCGATCATCGCCGCCGAGCGAAAACGCCGCGAAATGGACCCCGTCCTGGAAACGATCAAGCAGTGCCAGCGGATGCTTGACGAGCAGAGCCTGGGCAAAGCCGCCGCCCGCCGCCCCGAGGTGCAGGCTACGCGCCAGCGCCTGGCCAGCATGGAAGAGTTCGTCGAAGTCACCAACAAGATCTTCGCGCAGTTCGTGACCAACGCCCGCAACGGCCTGAACCGCGTCGTGCGAGTGCTGCTTCGAGCACTCTAGTCGCCGCCACAGTCGCCACCGAACCAGCGGGCAGGTGCGCAGCGCTGGCGTGGCGTTGCTCGACGCCCCGGGCTGGAAGTATCCTCAGCGACCATGGACTTTCTGGACGAGATCGTGCAACTGGATGACGATGGGCGTCTGTTCCTGTCGGCGGCGATCCGGGACTGGGCGCCAATCCATCAGCGCGGCATCACCACGGTGATCGATCTGGAGGGCGGCGTGGACCATGGCGTGCCGGAGCTGCACGACCAGTTCCTGTACATCTACCTGCCGATCCATGATGGACAGATGCCGGATCTGGATCGCCTGCACGCCGTCGCCAAGCTCGGCGCCGAGCTGGTTCGTCGCGGCGATCGCGTCCTGTCGCACTGCGGATTGGGCTTGAACCGCTCGGCCCTGATGGCGGGGCTGATCCTGATGTACCTGGGCATGGAGGGCAGGGCCGCCGTCGAGCGCTGCCGCCAGCGCAGACCCGGCGCGCTTTACAACCAGGTCTTCGCCGAATACCTGCTCAATGGCCGCGTCGGGAGCGTGACGTGAACTTCAAAGCTGGACACACCGTGATGATTCTGGCTACCTGTGTTGCTGTGCTGCTGCTGGGTGGCGCGCTGCTGGCCGCTGCTGCGCCCGATGGTTCGATCGATTCCCGCTTCGTGCAGGTTCATAACAAGGATCACCCGCACGAGTTCAAGGCGGACGTGAGCGATCTGCCCGCCTGGCAGCGACGCGCCCAGTTCCTGCAAACCCAGGCGCGGGTGGCGCTGGGTCTGTGGCCGCCGCCGCCCAAAACCCCGCTGAACCCAGTGATTCACGGCCGGATCGAACGCGACGGATACACGATCGAAAAGGTGTATTTCTCGAGCATGCCGGGACATTACGTCACCGGCAACCTGTATCGCCCCAGCGGTCGCAGCGGCAGGCTGCCGGCGGTGCTGGCGCCATACGGGCACTGGCCCAACGGGCGGTTCATCTGGCGCGACGACAACGGCGTGAACAAGGATCTGGCCAGCGGCGCCGAAGTCGATCCCCTTGCCGCTCGCACGCCTCTACAGGCCAACTGCGCGATGCTGGCGCGCATGGGCTGCATCGTCTTCCACTACGACATGGTCGGCTACTGCGACAGCACCGCCATTGAGCACAAGGCCGGGTTCGTCGATGTGCAGGCGGTACTGCGGCTTCAGAGCTTCATGGGCCTGCAGACGTGGAACAGCATCCGCTCGCTGGATTTTGTGCTGAGTCTGCCTGATGTCGATCCGGATCGGATCGCGGTCAGCGGCTCCAGCAGCGGCGGCACGCAGACCATCGCGCTGTGCGCGGTGGATCCGCGACCGCACGTGGCGTTTCCGATCGTGATGATCTCGATGAACATGCAGGGCGGATGCATCTGCGAGAACGCGCCGCTGTACCGCGTGGGCACCAACAACGTCGAGCTGGCCTGCCTGTTCGCGCCCAAACCTTTAGGCGCCGCCGCCGCCAACGACTGGACCGCCGATTTCGAGACGCGCGGCCTGCCGGAAATGAAACGCATCTGGCGCCTCTTCGGCGCCGAAGACCGGATCTTCGGCAGGCACATCAATTATCCCCACAACCACAACCTGCACAGCCGCGAGCTTCAATACAACTTCCTTAACAGACACCTGAAGCTGGGGCTGGCTGAGCCGGTGAAGGAGCTGCCCTTCAAGCCGTTGGAACCCAGGCAGCTCTCGGTCTTTGACGATCAGCATCCGATGCCACCCGACGCTGCCGATGCCGCGACGCTGCGAAAGACCATGACGCGCCTCAGTGACGAGCAGCTCGCTGCCATGGATCCACAGACCTACCGGACCACGGTACGCGCGGCCCTGGAGGCAATGGTCGTCGATCAGATGCCGGCGGCGGCAGAGGTGGAACACTGGCAGCAGTGGCTGGGCCGCCGCGGCAGCGGCCAGCGGGTGCCCTTCAAGATGCTGGAGCCGCGGCAGTGGACAGGCCAGGTCGTCGTATGGGCGCATCCCCAGGGCGTGGCGAGCCTGACGGAAAGCGACCCGGCGGTTCGCAGGCTTCTGGACGCGGGGCGGGCGATCCTGGCGATCGATCCGTTCATGTCCGGCTCGTTCGTTCCGCCCGCCGGGGTTGTGCCGACCTCAAAGCCCCGCCGACCGGACCCGCCCTACGCGGGCTATACCCTCGGCTACGAGCGGAGCGTGATCGCCAACCGGGTGCATGATCTTCTGACGGCGATCGCTTTTGCCCGGGGGATCAAGGACTGCAAATCGGTGCAGTTGATCGGCATCGGCCGGGCCGGCGCGGCCGCACTGCTGGCGCGTGCCTTGGCCGGCCAGGCCATCGACCTGGCCGCCATCGACTTGGATAACTTCGATTTTGATCAGATTACCGACGAAAACGATCCGATGCTGCTGCCCGGGGGGCTGAAATACGGCGGGATCCTGGGCTTTGTGCCCTTGTGTACCAGTGGTCAAACGCTTCTGGTCAACCCGCCCGCCCCCGACCGACTTGACCCGGCCCGCAAACCCCCCGGCGTGCATCTCGGCCAGGACTCCCGCCAACTGATCGACTGGCTGCTGTCGGCCGGCTAAAAACTGCTGCTGAACCGAATCGGGGTGACTGGATTTGAACCAGCGACCTCTTGGTCCCGAACCAAGCGCTCTAAACCAAGCTGAGCTACACCCCGTAGCGGGCCCGCGATGCCTGGGTGTTGGTGGCGATTGCAAGCCGAGTCGCGTAAGTTTAGCCGCGCCAACTGCGGATTCAAGGGCAGCGGTGGCCGGCGCGCCCGAGTGGTGGCGGGAGTAGTGGCCTTGTCAAGCGGGCTTGTGTAGGTATACTGTTCGATTCGAGTAAATCGAGCCAGATGGAGACTTTGGAATGCCAGTAAAGCTGCGTTTGAAGCGGATGGGGCGGTCGCATACCGCGTTCTATCGGTTGAACGCGATCGATTCGCGGTCGCCGCGTGATGGTCGCGTTATCGAAGAACTCGGGTACTACGATCCGCAGAACAAGGATCCATCGCGGCAATTTGTTGCCAAGCTCGATCGCTGTAAGTATTGGCTGGACAAGGGTGCGATCCCCTCGGAGACGGTCTCGTCGCTGCTGAAAAAGAGCGGGATCGACCACAAGCAGTTGCGGTTGCCCAAGCCCGGCAAGCCCAAGGCGGCGGCACAGGCGCAGACGACCGAAGGCGGCGCGCAGCCCGAGGCGGCGGCTTCGGGCGCATAGCGCGATGAAGCAGTCCAGCCCACGGCTTACTTGCGGCCGTGGGTTTTTCGTCGGCATTGGCCAGGGCGAATCCGGGCGGCGTCGGACGTGCCAGGCGGAGGCAACCGCGGAAAATCCGTGCGTGCAGGGGCGTCAGCCGATCGATTCCGATGAGCCTTCGGATTGACATCCTCACGCTTTTCCCGGAGATGTTTGCCCCGGTGCTGGGGACCAGCATCCCCAAGCGGGCGGCGGAAAAAGGACTGGTCGAGTACCACCTGACAAACATCCGCAATTTCGCCACTGACGCGCATCAGTCGGTGGACGATAAACCCTTCGGCGGCGGGCCGGGGATGGTCATGATGTGCCAGACCGTCTTCGACGCCGTCGAGTTCGTGGAGAAGCAGGACCCGCGTCCGGCGACGAGGATACTGCTGACGCCGCAGGGGCGGTTGTTCAATCAGCAGATCGCCCAGGAGCTGTCGCGCCGCCCGCGGCTGCTACTGATTGCGGGCCATTACGAGGGCTTCGATGAGCGGATCATCGAGGGCCTGAAGCCGATGGAACTGAGCATCGGCGATTACGTATTGAGCGGCGGGGAGCTTGCGGCGATGGTGGTGATTGACGCGGTGGTGCGATTGCTGCCCGGTGCGATCGGTGCCGAGCAGGGCGCCGCCGACGAGACCTTCGCCGACGGGTTGCTGGAGTATCCGCAGTACACGCGTCCGCGGGTTTTTCGCGGGATGAGCGTGCCGGAGATTCTGCTCAGCGGCAACCACGCCGCGATTGCCCAGTGGCGGCTGGAGCAGCGAAAGCTGCGAACGCAACAGCGCCGGCCGGACTTGTGGCAGGCGTACTTGGAGAAGGAGAAGGGGAAGACGGAACGGACGGAAAAGGCCGGGTGACTTTGCAGCCTGGCCCGTGGGTTGTTAATTTTGCCTTTTTCGTTGTTTGTGCCCGACCGGAGATTGCCATGACCAACAAGCTGATCCAACACGTCGAGAAGGAATACTTGAAGAAGGACATGCCGCAGTTCCGCGTCGGCGACACGGTGGACGTTCACACCCGCATCGTGGAAGGCGACAAGGAACGAATCCAGGTATTCAGCGGGACCGTGATCATGAGAAAGGGTCAGGGGATCAACGAGACGTTCACGGTTCGACGTATCGTGAACAACGAAGGGGTGGAGCGAATCTTTCCGGTGCACAGTCCGTTCATTTCAAAGATTGTGGTTCGCCGCAGCGGCCAGACCCGCCGCGCCAAGCTCTTTTATCTGCGTGATCGGGTGGGCAAGGCGGTTCGTTTGACCGAGAGCCGCAAGGCCCGCAAAGAGGAGGCGCAGCCCGGGCAAGGCGGCGGCGAAACCGAGCCGGCTCCTGCCAAGGGCAAGGAGCAGCCGGCCCTGGCCGCGGCCGCCGGCTGATGGGCGCTGGCGCGCACGGGCGGGCGAGCCGGGCCATCGGGTGCGAGCCTCCGGCGCCCGCTTGCACGGCGCATCCTGCTGGCGATATCTTTCCGGTTCATGCTGAGCTGGCTTCAATCGATCTTCAAGCCAGAGGTGGCCGAGGATGTGCTGGGGCCTCGCGGTGAGAACGTGGCGGCCAAGCACCTTCGAAACCTGGGGTACAAGATCCTGGTGCGCAACTTCCGGTGCAGCGCCGGTGAGATCGACATCGTGGCGCGAGACGGCAAGACGATCGTTTTCGTCGAGGTCAAGACGCGCACGAATGACGATCCGACCCCTGAAGATCAGGTCAATCACGCCAAGCGACATCAGATCACCAAGGCGGCGAAGCTGTACCTGAGCCGCTACGGCGTGCCGCAGCCGCCGGCGAGATTCGACGTGGTGGCGATCGTCTGGCCGCCGGGACGCGAGCCGCGCATTCGCCACACGCCCGATGCCTTCGAGGCGACGTTTTGAGCCACGGTGATCAGTGGGTAGTGGCCAATGGTCAGTGGCCAGAGGTCAGCGTGGCGCCCATGACACTGAACGCTGACCAGCGGCCGCTGACCACTTCTCGACATGATCGATTCCCACTGTCATTTGACCGACCCGCGGTTGCTCGAGCAGTTCGAGGCGGTGATGTCGCGCGCGGCCGTGGCGGGGGTCTCACGCATGATCACCATTGGCACGGACCCGGACGACGACGCGGCGGCGATCGAGTTGTGCCGTCGTCGGCCTGACGCGCTTCGCTGCGCGATAGGCATCCATCCGAATTACTGCCACGAGGTTGAAGAATCGAGAATCGACGAGCTGCGGGAAATGCAGCGCGATCCGATGGTGGTGGCGCTGGGTGAGATGGGGCTGGATTACCACTACGACTTCGCCGATCGCGCACGCCAGCGGAAGTTCTTCCAGCGTCAGCTCGATCTGGCCGCCGAACTGGCCCGGCCGGTCGTCATCCACAATCGCCGGGCCACCGACGACTGCCTGGCAATCCTGCGAGATTACCCCTCGGTGCCGGCGTTGTTTCACTGCTTCACGGGCTCGCTCGAGGAAGGCGAGCGGATTCTGGAGCGCGGCTATTGCCTGGGGTTCACGGGGGTGGTGACATTCAAGAAGTCGGACGAGCTTCGGGAGATGGCGCGGCGAACGCCAGCGGATCGGCTGTTCATGGAAACTGATGCGCCCTACCTCACGCCCGAGCCGGTGCGCAAGCAGAAGATCAATGAGCCGGCGATGGTGATGCACACGGCGATGGTGCTGGCGCAGGTGCGCGGCATGAGCATCGAACAGATCGACCAGATCACAACCGACAATGTCGGACGATTCTTCGGGTGGCGGGAATAAAACGGAAGGCGGCTATGCGGGCAAGACAGCAGTGGTGGGCACGTGCGCGTTGCGTCGGAGTCGTCGGCGTCGCGGTGCTGATGATGGGGCTGGCCGGATGTGCGCCCGCATATCGCCAGGCGCGGCTGGCACACAAGCTCAAGGCGACGCTGCATCAGCTCGATGAGACCGGGGTGGTGGTTGCGGCGCGTGTGCTGGAGCTACCCGGCGGCCGGGAGCTTTACGCCGATCAGCCCGATCGTCCCATGCTGCCGGCCAGCAACATGAAACTGCTGGTGACGGCGGCGGCGCTGGATACCTGGGATCCGCAGCAGTCGTTTGCGACCTATCTGGCGATGGACGGCCAGGACCTGTGGCTGATCGGCACGGGAGATCCGGCGGTGGGGGATCCGACGATCGCCCGCAAGCGTGGCGGCACGACCGTCACGGTCCTTCAGGAGTGGGCCAGGGCGCTGAAGGATCGCGGCGTCGAGCGGATCGGTGGCAAGCTTTACTACTACGATGGCGCGCTGGATGCTCAACAGATCCATCCGAGCTGGAATCGCGCCGACCTGGTCCACTGGTATGCCGCGCCGATTTCCGGCCTGAACTTCAACGACAATTGTATTGACATCACGATCTGGCCGACCGAACCGGGCAAGCCGGTGCGGTATGAAGTGGTGCCGCCAACGAAGGGCGTGACGATCATCAACAAATGCATCACGGGATCAGGCAGCGAATCGGGCGCCGATGCTCCCGACTGTCAGCGCCAGCCGGATGCCAATGTCTACACGATCACAGGCACCTGCACGAAGAAGACGGAGCTGAAGAGCAAGCCGGTGACCGATCCGGGCGCGTTTTTCGCCGACGCGCTGCGGACGCATCTGGAGTCGGCGGGAATCGCAATCGACGGGCCGACCGTGCGGGCCGAGCAACCGCTCGGCGGTGCACTGGTCCCCCCGGCCCAGAAGATCGTGGCATTGCATGAAACGACACTGGCGGAAATCCTGCCCCGCATCAACAAGAACAGCCAGAACCTGCTGGCCGAGGGAATCTGCAAGCTGCTGGGTCGGGAGTATGACCGGCAGCGAGGGATCGATGCGCCCGGGTCGTGGAAAAGCGCAGAGCAGGCGATCCGGGCGTTTCTGGCGCGCTGCGGGATCGATGACAGCCAGCTTGTCGTCGCCGACGGTTCGGGGCTGAGCCGGCAGAACCGTGTGACGGCGAGGCTGATCAGCGAAGTTCTGCTGAGGATGTGGGAACATCCGAGGCGGCAGGCGTTCTTCGACAGTCTTGGGGTAGGCGGTCGCGACGGCACGATCGCCAGCCGCTTCAAGGATGTGCCGGATCGCGTGCATGCCAAGACCGGCTACATCGGTGGTGTGCGGGCGTTGAGCGGCTATGCGCAAACAAGCCAGCCGGACAAGTGGCTGGTCTTCTCGTTCATCTACAACCAGATTCCGGGTTCGGTCCGTCCATACGAGCACGTGCAGGACGAAGCCTGCCGGCTGCTGCTGAGCTACCCGAAGCTGAACTATCGACCCGCGGCGACGCAACCGACGACTCAACCTGCGATCGCCGCCGCGAGCCGCGCCGGCCCTTAATGCAGGTGATTGCCGCACGCGGTCAGGTACGACCATTCGAGCAGGCGCAACTGCCCATTTGGCGTGAGCTCGTATTGCGCGCCCAGTGGCAGAGGGGAAAAGTTCGGCCCGTGACCGACGGGCAATCCAGCGGCTACCGGGATACCCAACTTTGATCCGACTGTGCCGAAAATCTGCTTCAGGGCTTCATCGGGCGAATAGACTGGTCGCAGCGGAACCCGCAGCCCGGCGGACCAGTCGGCCTGGAGGCGCGCGCGTGCGGCCTGATCCGGTGGCAGGGCGAGCACGGTGACGTTTTCATCCTGGCAGTCGGTGAAGTCGCCGAGGATGATGCCCGCCACACCATCGAGCATTCTGGCCTGCGCGATCTGCGTCACCATGCGATCGATGCGGTAGGGACGTTCGGACAGATCCTCGAAGAACAGGAGTTTGCCGTGCGCGTCGGGTTGCCAGGGTGTTCCGGCCAGCGCGGTCCACAGCGAGAGGTTCCCGCCGATCAGCTCGCCGCGAATTGGCTGCGGCGGGGGGCTGGTGAGGAAACGCAGTTGTGTTGAATCCCAGGGGATGGGCGGTCGCTGGCGGCGGACCAGGCCGAGAATGGCGTGCCACTCCTCGGGTTTGAGCGCGCGCAGGTTGGACGCCAGCATCGGCGCGTGCAGTGTATGCCATCGCCAGCGGCGGCGGACAAACTCATGCAGCACGGTGACGTCGGAATAGCCGACCAGCAGCTTGGGCGGCGGCGGGGAGTGGGTCTGGGTGAGTTGTTCCAGCAGCGGGAGGATGCGGGTGGCGCCGTATCCGCCGCGCGCCGACCAGATCACGTCGATGTCCGGATCATTGGCGTATTGCCAGAAGGCCGCCGCTCGATCCTGATCGGTACCGGCCCAGATGAAGTGCTGCTGCGCACACTGGGGATGCAGGTGAACGACGAAGTCTGCGAACTGGCGGAGGAATTCCATCCCGAAATCGAGCTCGATCTGTCCGACAGGCGAGCAGGGGGCGACGACGCCGACGTGGATCGAGGATTTCATATTCTGTGCAATCGGACGCAGAAAAAGTTGCGTTTCAATCCGGCCCCGCAACCGCCGGGTCGTCGATGAATCGCGCGATCTGCCCCGGATTTCAGGCTCAAATTCCGTGACAGTGCCCATGATGTTCGGATAAAATCGGCTGTCAAATCGGGCGGGGATGTTCAAGTGCCTGGCGCGAGGGGCGCAAGGGCAGCGCATAGATCGGCCCCGTCCATTAAAATCCGTTTTTGTCAGGTTTAGCGGCGGCAGACAATCAGCAGCCGCGGACGCACGATGTCCCGCGTTTTCCGGCACAGGGCTGTGAATCGGCACGGGGTTGCCGCAGGCAGCTTGGTGTGCTCCGGGGTGTGTTGTGCTGCGTTCTGGTTGCCGGGGTATTTCACTGCGGGGCCGTGGTGTTGCGGATTTGACAGCAGAGGAGTTTGCACCGATGTCCAAGCCGAAAAAGTCGGTAGTCAGGATCGACAGCCTTGAGCGGCGAACGCTGCTGTCCTCGACGCTGATCAACGGGACGCTGACACTGACCAGCGTCGTGCTGGGAGAGGAGTATTTCGTCGATGCCACCGGCGGCACCGTGCGCGTGGACATCATGGGCGAAAACCTGCACTTCACCTACCCAACCGGCAGCGTGCGACGGCTGGTGATCAACAGCCGCGCAGGTGGGGACAACAACCATCCCGGCGATAAGATCACGGTCACGTCGGCGGTCACGTTCCCGACCACCATCACCGGCAGCATCGGCGACGACACGATCTTCGCCGGCAGCGGAAATACATCGATTTCGGGCGGAGACGGCGCCGATTACATCGTTGGCGGCTCCGGGACCGACACGATTTACGGCGGCAACGGGCGGCCTCAGCGGGATCAGGTTCCCGCCGCTGATGACACGATTCTCGGTGGCGCGGGCAATGACCTGCTGCTGGGCGAGGGCAGCCCCGATCCGGACAACCTCGGGGACATCATCATCGGCCAGGCCGGCAACGACACGATCATCGGCGGCGAGGGCGCCGACATCATGGACGGCGGCGACGGAATCGATGTGCTCAGCTACCAGGACAAAGGCGGCGACGGAGTCGACGTGCGCTTCTTCGCCAATGGCGGAGGGTTCAACCCGAATTACAACGCCGCGATCAACCCCGACTACGATCCGACCGAGCCGTTGACGGCGAGCAACTATCCCTATCGCGGCTTCGGCGAGGTGACCGAGCAGGACAACGTCTTTGTCGTGGACGAGCACGACAACCTGTTCGCCGGGCTGGCGGAGTTCATCGCCGGCCTGCCGGTCGATCCGCTGCTTGGCCGGCCGGTCTTCTCCTATACGACGATTCTGGGTCGATTCGACCTTTTGAACAACGACAACTTCGAGCAGTTCTGGGGCAGCCCCTCGACCGACTTGTTTGACGTGAGCATCAAGACCCGCGCCTACACGCTGCTGGGCGGGGATGGGGTGGATACGCTCCGCGGCGGGTCCGCCAACGACCTGCTCAACTGCGGTCCCAACGAGGGCGTCGGACGTGGTGGTGTCAACGGGTTCGATATCGGTGTCGGCGGGCCGGGCAATGACACCATCATCGGCGAGAGCGGATCCGACGACCTGAACGGCGGGACGGGCAACGACGAGATCAGCGGCGGCGATGGGTTCGATCTGCTCAGTGGCGACGCGGGTGACGACCGGATCGACGGCGGCAACGGCAACGATCTGCTGATCGGAGACTCCGGCGATGGCAGCCACGACACCACCTCGGCCGGCGGCGGAAACGATACCCTGCTCGGTGGCGCTGACGAAAACGGCGCCGATACCCTTCAGGGCGACGGCGGATGGGACGTGGCCGACTACTCGATGCGGACCACCGGCATCCGTCTGCGATTCGACATCGAACACGACGACGGCAATCCGACGATCAACGGCGGCAGCGGCGAACGCGACCTGGTCACGGAATCGGTTGAGGAAGCGATCGGCGGAGCTGGCAACGACGTGCTGGATACCGGCGGCGACGGAATGGGTCGCAAGATCAACGGTGGCGCAGGAAACGACACGCTGGTCAGCGGCCTGGGGCCCGACACCATCATCGGCGGCAGTGGCACCGACTCGGTGGATTACTCGGCCCGGACCAACCCGGTGGTGGTCACTCCCGATGGGTTGGCCAACGATGGCGATCCGACACTGGACAACGGCGGGCCGCCGGGCGAGAACGACAATGTTGACGCCAGCGTCGAGCGCACCATCACGCGAAGCGGCACCGAAGGCCCGGAGGTTCCGCGAGCACCGCTGCCCCCCTCCGAGCTGGTCGCCATGGCGTTGTCGTACGATCGGATCGAGCTGAACTGGCGAGACAACTCCACCAACGAGATCGGCTTCACCATCTTCCGCAAACAGACCGCCTCGGGACGATGGCAGCAGGTGGCCAGCACCCGCGCCAATGTACGCAGCTACACGGTGAGCGGCTTGATCCCCGAAACCAAGTACTACTTCCGTGTGCGAGCGTTCAACAACGTGGGCGATTCGCTGGATTCGAACCTGGCATCGGCGACGACGCGGTCGGCGGCGCTGCGGATGCCGAGCAACCTCCGCGCTACGGCCGTGTCGTCCAGTCGTATCGACCTGTCCTGGTCGGACAACTCGGACAACGAGACGGGATTCGAGATCTGGCGGCAGGCGCCCGGCGAGCTGGGCTTCAGGAAGCTGGTCACGGTCAACGCGGGAACCACCACCTACCAGAACACCGGGCTTCAGCCCAACAGCACCTATTCCTACCAGGTTCGCGCGATCAACGCGTATCGATCGTCGAGCCTGACCAGCAGCGTGTCTGCGACAACCAAGCCGGCGGACTTCATCGTGGCGCCGTCCGGGCTGAGCGCCTCGACGCGCGATGACGGAAGCGTGGTGCTGCGCTGGCAGGACAACTCGACGAATGAGACGCAGTTTGCGATCGAGCGGCGGCTGCACCCCGACGGGCTTTTTGCCCAGATCGCCACTGTGGGCGCCGGAGTCAACACCTACACCGACACCACGGTGGATCCGGAGCTGCTGTACGACTATCGCGTGCGCGGCCTGAATGCCACCAGCGCCTCGGAGTACAGCAACATCGCTACCTCCAACCTGCGCAGGGCACTGGTGGGGCCCACACGAGTCGAAGCGCTGCCGATCTCGTCGCATCAGATCCTGGTGACATGGCTGGACAACTCGGCGGTGGAGACGGGGTTCGTGATCGAGCGTCGGGACGGCCGCCGCGGCGAGTTCGTCGCCATCGCCCAGCCGCCGGCCAATACCACGCGGTATCTGGATTCGGGTCTGATGGAATCGGCGACGTACTACTACCGGGTGCGTGCGGTGGCGGGCACCGCGGTATCGAGCTTCGGGAACACGGCGCGGGCGACGACGTTGCCGCAGTTCGTGCAGCTTCCGGCCACGCCCTCGGCGTTCAAGGCCCGGGCGATCAACGGCAACGCCGCGCGGCTGTGGTGGCAGGACAACGCGATCGACGAGACCGGCTATCACGTCGAGCGGGCCGAGAGTATCCACGGGCCATTCCATGTGATCGCGCAACTGCCCGAAGACAGCAACGGCTACATCGACGAAGGGCTGGTGGCCGGTCAGCGTTATTACTACCGGGTGCGTGCGGTGTCGCAGCAGGCGCAGTCTCTGCCGACGCGCGTGATCGCGGTGACTCCGCCGCCGATGTTGAAGGTCGGTGTCTTTGCCAGCGATCCGGTGGGATCGGAAGACGGCGATGTGATCGGGTTCGTGTTCCGCCGGCAGGGTGGCGATCGCAGCGTGCCGCTGGAAGTGCCGTTTGTGCTCGGCGGCACGGCGCGCAACGGGGTGGATTACCAGACGCTGCAAACCACCGCGACGATCCCCGCCGGGCGAACCGGTGTGGAGATCTTCGTCATCCCGATCCGCGACGCCGAGGACGAGCCGACGGAGACGGTCACGATCACGCTGGCCAGGACCAACCTGTTCAAGATCAGTCCGAACAACGCGGCGGCCAGTGCCGAGATCGCCAACGTGGCGCCTGCGGCGGCACCCCGGCGGGTGTTCAGTCTCCAGCCGCTGGCGGAGGACGATGACCAGCGCGACCTTCCGCTGCTGTCGTGACGGCGATCAGCCGAACATCATGCGGATGATCAGCACCGCCAGCAGCACGCCGGCAAAGTCGGCGATCAGACCGACGGGAACGGCGTGGCGGGTCTTGCGAATGTTGACGGCACCAAAGTAGACGGCAATGACGTAAAAGGTGGTCTCGCTGGCGCCGTAGATCGTCGCCGCCATGCGGGTCAGCTCGGATGCGGGGCCATACTGCCTGACCATGTCGCTCAGGACGGCCAGCGAGCCGCTGCCGGTAAGCGGTCGGACGATCGCCATCGGGACCAGTTCAGCCGGCACGCCGATCCAGCTCAGGGGCGTGCGAAGCGCGTTTTGGAACCACTCCATGGCGCCTGAGGCGCGGAACATCGCCACCGCGAACAGGATCGCCACCAGATAGGGGATGATCCGCACGGCCACGTCGAAACCCTCTCGCGCACCTTCGACGAAACGCTCGTATACCGGCACACGGCGCAGCAGGCCGTACAGTGGAAAGCCCACAATCATCGCCGGCAATGCGAACAATCCGATCAGTTCTGCAATCTCGCGGAAGCTCATGCGTCGGTTCCCTGGGCAGCAGGTTTGTGTGATTCTGTTGGCCGGTCGGTCAGCATCAGGTCGGGGTTGGTCCTGCGATACCACGGCAGGCGTTGGAAGAGTTTGCAGGCGATGATCGCGACGATCAGCGCCCCGCCGGTAACCAGCACAATCGGCACGAAAAGCTCGGTGACGGTGATGCCTACGACGGCCACGAGCAGCGCCGGCGGCACAAGCTGCACGCCGGCGGTGTTGATCGCCAGCAGCATCACCATCGGATCGGTGGCGGTGTCGTCGCTGCGGTTGAGCTTCTGAAGCTCCTGCATCGCCTTGATGCCGAAGGGAGTGGCGGCATTACCCAGACCGAGCACGTTGGCGGCGAGGTTCATCGCGATCATGCCCAGGGCCGGATGCCCGCGGGGGATCTGCGGAAACAACGGACGAAGCAGCGGATGCACCAGCCTGACGAAGATTTCAACCAGCCCGGACGCTTCGGCGATGCGCATCAGCCCCAGCCAAAGCGCCAGCGTGCCGATCAGGCCGATGGCGATGGTGACGGCGGTTTTCGCGAAGTCGAAGGCGGCCTGGCAAATGCCCCGCAGCCTGACAAATCGCACCGGGTCAAACACGAGCATGACCGGCAGCTCTGATGGGGCGGCGGAATGGGCCGGCTGAAGGTGTGCGACGGCGCGCAGGACGCGCTGCTCGCCGCCGGTCTGGTCGCGAATGGTCGCCAGCGGCTGGGGAAGCGGCAGGTCGGCGGCAAAGCGGATCTCGATCTTGCCGTCGGCGCGAAGCATCGTGCCCGGATAGCTGGCGGAGGGCGTGGCGTCGGTCTTGAAGTGCTGCGCGTAGATCGCCGGGTCGATCACGACCTGCACATCCGTCTGCGCAGCAGCCGGATCGGCGGCTTTGATACGCAGCACCGCCGGCAGCGGCACGCCGTTGCGGTAGGTATCGTGAATCAGATCGCCAACATCGCCGTTCAGCGCGAAGATCAGGCTGAAGATGATCAGCCCCGCCCAGATGTAGTTGAGCATGGCCGGGCATTGTAACCGCGTCTCAGCCGTAGCCCAGCTCATCCAGGTCGCGTTCGGTCATGCCGAAGTGGTGTCCGAGCTCGTGCAGCACGGTGGTTCGGATCTCGCGGATCAGGTCCTGCTCGCTCTCGCTGACCAGCTCGATATCTTCCTGAAAGATGAGGATGTGGTTGAGCGTCGGGGTGCCGCGACCCTCGATTTCGCTGCGGTCCATCAGGCTCGGGCCCTGGTACAGCCCCAGCAGCAGATCGTCCTGATCCATGCCCAGCTTGCGGAGCAGCTTTGGGCTTGGACGGTCGCGAATCTCCACGGGCACTTCCTCCAGAAACCGCGCGAACTGCGGGGGAAGCTCGGACAACGCCTGCTGCACGAGTCGGGCGAATTCGCTTTTGCTCACGTGGTAGGGCATCTATTACAATCCGCGGCTCAGGTGCCTGTCTATTGTAGCTCGTGAGGGAGTCTCATGCGCGTCGCGGTATCGCCGTTGGTCCTGCTGGTGCTGCTGTTGGTGCTCGCTGGCTGCGGCACGCCCAGCCTGCTGATCACCCCCGTCTCCAACACCAGCAGACTTCAGGAGGTGGACGTCAGCCCCGCGGGCACGCGCCGCGGCGGCGCCAAGATCGCCGTCATCGAGATCGAAGGCATTCTGATCAACGCCCGGCGGGGCGGGTTTCTCCAGCCCACCGAGAACAAGCTCAGCCTCTTTACCCAGCAGCTCGATCGCGCGCGGGCCGACGGCAGGGTCAAGGCCGTTGTGCTGCGGATCAATTCTCCCGGCGGGACGGTCACATGCTCGGACACGATGTACGAGATGATCCGGCGGTTTCGCGCCCAGACCGGCAAGCCGGTGGTTGCGTCCACGCAGGAGGTGTGCGCCAGCGGCGCATACTATGTGGCATGCGGCGCCGACGCCATCGTCGCCCAGCCCACCAGCGTCGTCGGCAGCATCGGGGTGATCTTCAATACCTTTGATTTCTCCGGCACGATGGCCAAGCTCGGCATCCGCTCCGAAGCAATCACCAGCGGCGAATTGAAGGATATGGCCTCGCCGCTGAAGCCCCTGGATCCTGCGGCCCGCGCCGTGATGCAGGGGATGATCAACGAATACCATGGCCGGTTCGTCGGCGTGGTCACGGGCAACCGCAGGCAGCTCAACAGCGACCCGCAGCGTGTGAAGCTGGCCACCGACGGGCGAGTGTTCAGCGGGCAGCAGGCGCTGGCGATGGGACTGGTGGACCAGCTCGGATCGCTGGAGGATGCGATTGCACTGGCACGGCAGCTCAGCGGGGCGCGGGACGCCAGGATCGTGATGTACAAGCGCCCGTACGGCTACAGCGGATCGATTTATGCAGATCAATCGACCCCGGTGCCCCGCGCCGGCGTATTGACCATCGAGCTTCCGGAGATCGAGGCGTTTCTGCCACGCGGGTTCTACTATCTCTGGACGCCATGAGCGCAGGGGCACAGGGCAGAGCACACAACGCACCATCGCGACGGCGGCTATGAGGAAAGCGGGCGGATGATCAGGCTTACCTGTACAAACTGCAAGTCGCTGCTGGAGATCGACGACGCGTTTGCTGGCGGCGTGTGTCGCTGCCGCAACTGCGGCACGATCCAGACGGTCCCGTCCCGACTGAAAAGACTCGATCCTGCAACGGCGGTCCCTGCCAAAGCGTCGCGCACGCTTTACGCGTCTCCGCCGCGAAGCGATGCCGTGCCCAGCTCTGGTTTGGACGAGCTGGCTCAGGTTGTGGCCAGCAGCAGCGGCTTGAGCGGTTCGCATCTTCGCCGGCCTCCACCAGGACGTGGGATCTCCCGCGAAGCCCGGTACATGTTGCTGGGAGGCATGTCGGTGGCGGCGGCGATGCTGCTGGGGGTGTTGGTGACGATCTGGCTGATGGCAGGCCGGCAGAACGCGGGCGCGGTACAGCCGCCGATAAACGGGGATTCGCCTGCGCAGCGCCCGGCCGCCCGCGCCGGTGCTGCCGATCCTGCCGGCGGCGCCAATGCCTCGTTCTGCGGCGTTCGCCTCGACGATGCGCAGACCGTCGTTTACCTGATTGATCGCGGGCAGGCGACCTCGCAGCACTTCGATTATCTGAAGCAGGCGGTGTTGCGGTCGGCTGAATCGCTGGGCCGGCGGCGGCGGTTCCAGATCGTCTTCTGGAGCGAAGATGATTCGGCTGATTCGGTCCTCAGCTTTCCACCCACCCCCAACTACGCCAACGCCCAGACGCTCGAGCTGGTTCGTGGCAAACTGGAGTCGGTCTGGGCGCAGGGACGAACTCAGGTCATGCCGGCGCTGAGCCGGGCGCTGGAATGCAGCCCGCAGGTGATCATCCTGGCCACCGGCAAGGGATTTCAGTTTGACCAGAGCCTGACGCAAACGATGCTGGAGGCGCGGCATCGCAGCGGCTCGCAGGCCAGAATACACGCCTTTTCCATCGGCGAATCCGATCCGAGCGCTGCAATGGTGGAACTGGCGAGGCAGACCGGCGGGCAGGCACTGCGCATCACCGCGGGCGAGCTCAAGCGTTTCAGCAGTGGCCGGGAGGAATGATCCCTACCGAAACGTTTCTCGTGTTGTTTGCCGGCGGGACAATGTTGTCGGCAGCCCTGGTCAATCCGCGGGCTGTCACATTGCGCTGGCTTCGGCTGGCGGGACTGATCGCGCTGGCGATGCTTGGACTGGAGGGGTTCTTCCTGTTCCGCCGCGACGTGCCGGCAACTGGCGGCGAACGGATCCTGTTCGGGCTGTGCGCCGCGGCGGCTCTTGCACAGCTTGGTTTTGTGCAGGTCGCGTGGCGAAAGACACAGCGGCTGTTTGCCGCCCTTGGGTTTCTCGCGACTGTAGTCTTCGGGCAGTGGCTGTTGCGCTCAAACCTCGATCCCCGCGCCGCGCAGGCAATCCCGGCGGCGATCGTCGCGGCCTGCGCACTGGCCAGCGCCACGATGGGGCTGGTGGTGATGGACATGCTGCTGGGACATGCGTATCTCAACGCCGCCGAGATGACCATGGCCCCATTCCGCCGGCTCAATGCGTTGCTGGCCTGGACACTGATCGCGCGGGCGGCGCTTTCGGGCGGCGGCACGTTCCTGCTTCAGTCGCTTCGTCCGGTCGAGATGCTCTTTGGCGTGTTTGGACTTTACATCATCACCCGCTGGCTTGTCGGGCTGGTGGTGCCGATCATCTTCGTGTTCATGGCCCACGACTGCATTCGCCGGCGCTCCACGCAGTCGGCTACGGGAATCCTGTATGTCGCGGGCGTGCTCGTGATCATCGGCGAGATTATCGCTTTGTACCTGATCGGCCAGACGGGCATGCCGCTTTGAGGAGGTTGTGACCGGTGGCCAGTGGCCCGTTGCCAGCAATGACGGATCGGAGACGTTGCGAGCATCCGCTGGACGTGTGTCCGAAATGCGGCTGTGAGGACTTGTTCGTGCGGAAGGATTTTCCGCAGAAGCTGGGACTGGCGATCGTCGCCGCCGCCGGGACGGCGTTTGTCGTGCTGGCGGCCTGGCGACAGCGGTTCTGGATCGGCGCGATGATCCTGACGGCGGCGGTGATCGTGGACGCGATCCTGTACCTGATCGTCCCGCAGATCACGGTCTGTTACCGCTGCCGCGCCGAGTTCGCCGGGCCGATCAACCCAAATCACCACGGCTTTGATCTTGCCACAGGCGAGAAGTATCGGGGACAACACACGCAGTGACGCAGAAGGCGCCGGCCCGAACCACAGGGCGACGTCCGTCAGACGCGAGAGACGTCACAGCGGCCCGTTTCAAGTCGCCGCAGGGGTCTGCTGATCCTCGGTCACGGGAATCAGCTCGATGCGGACGCGGTCCACGCGTTGTGGTTCGGCGGCGAGGATCGTGAAACGCGCCGGGGGATGCTCGAAGGTAGTGCCGGCCTGCGGAATGCGTCCCAGCATGTTGGAGATGAACCCGCCAAGCGTTTCATACCCGGCGTCTTCGGGCAGGTTCAGGTGCAGGTTGCGGTTGATCTGGTCGATGCGCACCCGTGCGTCGGCCTCGAACGTGCGTTCGTCGATGCGTTTGATCATGGCCGGCTCCTGCGGCTCGTGCTCGTCGGAGATATCGCCGACGATCTGTTCCAGCACGTCCTCGATGCTGACCAGTCCCGCAGTGCCGCCGTACTCGTCCAGCACGATGGCCATGTGAACTTTCTGAAGCCGGAAATCCTGGAGCAGGTCTCGCAGAGGCTTGGTTTCCGGGACATAGAACGCCGGGCGCATGGCCGAGCGGATATCGAATTTCTCCGGCGGCTCGCCGAGGTGTTTGAGCAGGTCGCGGGCGTACAGGATGCCGACGATGTGGTCGAGGGTGCCGTCGTAGACAGGGATGCGCGAGTGCCCGCTTTCCTCGATGACCTGCTTGACCTGTTCCAGCGAAGCGTTGATGGGCAGGGCGACGATGTCGGGGCGTGCGGTCATGACCTGCGCGACGCTGGTGGCGCGGAAGTGAATGACCGATTCGATCATCTCGCGTTCCTGCTCATCCACGACGCCCTCCTTTTCGCCTTCTTCCACGACGGAGAGGATTTCCTGCTGGATCTCATGTTCGGGTTGTCCCGGCGCCGGTTCGCCGCTCATGCCGACCGCGCGGGCGACGGCGCGGTCGATGGCGTGCATCAGCCGAGTCGCCGGCAGCAGCGCGATCCGCAGGCCATGCAGGAACTTCACGTGCGACCCGATCACCGCCTCGCCCATGTGCTCGGCCAAAGCATGCGGGATCGCAACCGAGCAGAACATCGTGATCACCCCGGTCAGCAGTACCGAAACCAGATACAGCAACCACTCCGAGAGTTGGTACCTGTTCAGCAGATGCAGGATGCCAATGAGGATGAGGATGTTGGCCAGCAGGCGGCAGATCGCGGTGACGAAAACCAGGTCTTCATGGAGCTTGACGGTAGGCTCAAAGTATTCCGATCGGCCGACGCGCTGAAGGTATTCCGAGAGCTTGGGACGCGAAAAGTCGCGCAGCGCGTAGGTCAGTGTGGAAAACAGCAGCGACAGCGTCGCCGCGATGATCACGCCAGCAACAGTGAGCCAGACGGTCATAGGCGGCGTCCCTTGCGCGTGTGTCGTGCATCAGAGCCGCGCGATGCGCGGCGGTCCGACCTGCGGACTCTGCCATAAAACACAGGCCCGACGCCGATTCGGCGGAGGATGGCGTCTTCCATGCGATGCATCCTGCGATACTGCCGGTCGGTTCTATCGTCCCAGCCGCACAGGTGCAACAGCCCGTGAAGCGCGTACAGCAGCAGCTCGTCACGGACATTGTTGCCATGCTCGGCGGCGCTTCGCCTGGCCTGGGGAACGCAGATGACGATCTCTCCGCTGACGGCGCGCCCGGCGGCGTCGAACTCCATGGGAAACGTCAACACATCGGTCGGCCCGGAGATTGACATGAACTGGCGGTGAAGCCGGCTCATCTGCTGATCATTGACCAGGACGATCGACAGCTCGCGCAGCGCCGCCGGTTTGAGCACGCGGATCGCCGCTCGCAACTTGCGACGGACATACGGGGCATATCGCGCGCCGATCCGGGGCATAATCGACATTCGCAGGGCCGGCGATCGCCGCTTGCGGCTGGGCGCTGAGGTGGAAGTGGCTCTCATGCGGTCTTTGCCGAAGGCATGGTGCTGCCGGCGGTGGCTGCTGAGCCTGCCGAAGCACCGGACGATCCGCCTCCGATGCCCGCGGTGGAGGGATAGGCGATGCGTCCGTGGTAGATCCCCAGCAGTGTCTTGGTCAACGATCGCTCGATCAGCTCCAGCTCGCGCATCGTCAGGTCGGATTCGTCGAATTGCCCGTCGGTCAGGCGGCGCATCGCGATCTCGTGCACGAGCGTCTCGATGCGGCTGGCGGTCGGCTCGGGCATCGCGCGGCAGGCGCTTTCCACCGCGTCGGCCAGCATCAGGATCGCAATCTCCTTGCTCCGGGGCTTGGGGCCCGGGTAGCGGTATTGCGTGTCGCTGACGGTGGGATTGTCCGGCGTGCAGGTGTCGCAGGCCCGCTGGTAGAAGAACTCCACCAGCGTCGTGCCGTGATGCTGCTGGATGAACGGGAACAGGCTGGTCGGCAGGTTGTACTCCCGCGCCAGCTCGATGCCGTCCTTGACATGTCCGATGATGATCAGCAGCGAAACGCTGGGCGAAAGATTGATGTGGCGGTTGGTTCCGTCGGTCTGGTTTTCCACAAAGTAGTCGGCCTTGTTGATCTTGCCGATGTCGTGGTAGTAGGCGGCGACGCGACAGAGCAGGGAGTTGGCGCCGATGGCTTCGGCGGCTTCCTCGGCAAGTGTCGCGACCTGAAGACTGTGGTTGTACGTCCCGGGCGCTTCCAGCGACAGGCGGCGAAGCAGCGGCTGGCTGGCGTCGGCCAGTTCCAGCAGCGTCATGCTGGTGGTGATGCGGAACGCCTTCTCGATGAACGGCAGGATGCCAAGCACGACAAATCCGACACCCAGCCCCGCGGCGCCGGCGTGCAGACAGTTGCGGGCGATGTATTGCATCGGATCGAACTGAACGAAACCCGCGGCGACGGCGGCGGCGATCATCGCCAGCGCCGTCGCCCCGCCAACTTCGATCAATTTGCTGCGCGTCCGAAGATCGTCCATCAAGAAGCAGCACGTGACCACGCCCGCTTCCAGAATCAACAGGAAGCTCACATCTCCGCCCAGCGCCAGCGTCACCAGCACCGCGTGGAATGTCGCCATGCCCAGCGCGAATCGCTGGTCATACGCGATGGCCAGGATCATCGCGACCAGGATGGTCGGCGCCACGCCGAAAAAGTAGATCGTGCTGGAGCCCAGGGCCGCGAGCTGGGCCAACAGGAGCATCGACAGCAGCAGCACGGCGATCGCCGCCGCCCGCGCGTGGTTGCGCACCACGCGGGGCTGATAGCGAGCCACATACGCGCCGGCGACGATGGTGAGCAGCACGACCAGCCCCGCCAGACCCAGACGCTGCGCCCATCGCGCCGGACCGAGGCGGCGAAGGTACTCGTCATTCTCGGCGCGAAGCAGCAGCCAGTCCTCCTGCTTGATCTCTCCGGCCGGGACGATTGTCTGGTTCGCCTGGTAGATCACGTCACCGGCCGACGCCGGCACCAGCTCGGCGGCCTGGTTTTGTGCCTGGGCGGTGGCCTGGGTGTCCAGTTCGTGCGTGGGCTTGAGCAGGTCGAGCGTGATCGCCGCGATCTTGGGATGCAGCGTTACGCCGAAGCTCAGCGACGCCAGTCGCTCGAATTTTGCCCGCAGCACCTCGCGCATTCGCGGCGAAAACGTTGTTTCGGTGCGGATGGGCGTGTTGGCCGGTTGAATCACGATCGTGCGGTTCAGATCCGCCTGACGCTGATCGTCGGGAAGGACGATGAGTTTTTCGGCTGGCTGGTTTTCGCCGCGGAGCGTGGCGATGTAGGCGGCCACATACTGCTGATACTTGTCACGATCGATGCCGGCGGCATAGTCCTGAAGCATCGCCAGCGCGCCCGCGTCCAGCACGTCACGCAGGTCCACGGGCAATTCCGCCAGCGTGCTGGCGCCTTTGACCCGATCCGGCAGAGCCAGCAGCGACTGCTCGATCAGCTTCCAGGTGTCGGGCTCGGCGGGCTTGTAGTAGCGTGGCGTGGCCTGGCGGGCGCGTTGCCTGGCGTCGGCCAGACGCTTCTCGTCGCGATAGCGAAAGTCCACGCGTGCGACGATGTCATGACGAGTCCACTGACCCGGACGGTAGCGCACCACGTCCTCGCGCATGACCAGGATCAGCATCGCCAGGATGCAGAACACCGCCGCCACCGTCAGCGAGTACAGCCCCCCCTCGGCGCGCAGCCGGCGCAGCAGCACCGAAAGGCCGGCGTCGTCGGGCCGGTTGCGGCGAATCTCGCTGCGCCGCGGGCTGCTGGATTTGCCGAATCCGAGCATTACCTGCTCACCTTTTCAGCCTGCTGTGCGCCTGCGTCCGTGCCTTCGCGCTCATAGGCGTTGACGATGGTCTGCACCAGCCGGTGACGCACGATGTCGCTGCGCTCCAGCTCCACGGTCGCGATCCCCTTGATTCCCTTGAGCCTGCGGATCGCGTCGATCAACCCGCTCTGGACATTGGGAGGCAGGTCGATCTGTGTCACGTCGCCGGTGACAATCATCTTGCTATTGTGTCCCAGTCGAGTCAAAAACATCAGCATCTGCGAAGGGGTGGTGTTCTGGGCCTCGTCAAGGATGATGACGCTGTCATTGAGGGTGCGCCCGCGCATGAAGGCCAGCGGGATCACCTCGATCACGTCGTTGACCATGAAGCGTTTGACCTGCTCGAAGTCCATCATGTCGTGCAGGGCGTCGAACAGCGGGCGAAGATAGGGGTTGACCTTGGCCTGCATGTCGCCGGGCAGGAAGCCCAGCCGCTCGCCGGCCTCGACCGCCGGGCGGGCCAGCACGATCCGCTTGACCTGCCCGCGCTTCAGCAGCGATGCCGCGGCCGCCACCGCCAGATAGGTCTTGCCGGTTCCGGCCGGACCAATGCAGATCGTCAGGTCGTGGTTGAAGATCGCCTCGACGTAACGCTTTTGTCCGGCGGTTTTTGGCTTGATCGAGGCGCCTTTGGCGTAGACCTCGATCTCGTCCTCGCGACGCTGGCGGTCGGCCTCGATCACGTACCTCAGAGCCGATCCCACGTCCTCGGTGCTGAGCCAGTCCTGTCGGCGGAGTTTGCGCTGCATCTGATCCAGCACGGCGGCGGCCTTGGAGACCTGCTCCCGCTCGCCGCTGAGACGCAATTCGTCATCCCTGGCCACGATTTGCACGCCCAGCGCGTCGCGGATCATCCGCAGATACCGGTCGGCTGAGCCGAACAGGGCCAGCTTCTTGTCAGGTTGTTCCAGGGTGATGCTGAGGTTCACGAGGTAGAGCTGTTCACCACCAGTACCAGTGTGACGGTTCGTGCCTGTCCATGGATGTTCATCGGTGCGCGGCGGGGGATTGCCCCGAGCGCTGATTATAGTCCCAGAATCTATCGGCGATGTCGAGCGCGAATCGCAGGAGGAGGGCAGGATTGCAGGGGAGGCAGATGTCGTTATGCGTGTAAGATTTTGATGATAAACAGCTTGCGTTTGTACTTCCCATGCCTCATGCACCGCCTTTCGCCTGTGCCGGCCGCCGCGAGTTTGCACTTGCCGGCGAAGATTTCGGTAACTTGTTTGTTTATCAGCCGTTATCTGCCACGGACGTCGGTTTTGGCCGATCAAATTCCCTGATCAATCCCTTGGCTGGGCGGGCAATGGACTGTTCATGAGCAATGCCCAGGCGGCGGCGATCGTACCGGCCTCCAGAACCAGCACCACCAGCGGCGCGCGGGCGCCGGCCTGAAGAAACGGCTTGGCCTAGGCGACGACGGCCAGCACCAGCACCGGGCCAACAATCGCCAGCTTGCTCACGCAGCCAAGGTGGACCAGCGGTCGGGCCCGCTCAAGCTCAGCGCCGCATCTGCGCAGGCCAACGGCAAACCAGACCCCCCACGGCAGGGCCACGACGCGGGCGGCCATGAGCGTCGCGACCAGCAGCCGGCTCGGAGCCACCGGAGCAGGAATGGGCGGCGGCGGGGGTACGTTTATCCCCGCGCGACGATCACGCTCGTTGATCCGCCGCTCCAGTTCGTTGCTGAACCACGCGCGTTCGTCGTGCTCATGAAGACTGAACTGGAATCCCGGCTCCCAGAACAACAGCAGCAGGTAGTATGCGATGCTCGCCCCGGCAAACCATCGCGCTACCCGAATCAGAGGATGAGTTCGCTTCAGCCGCTCGGGCGGCGGCGAAGCGTAGTTCAGCACGATCGGCGCCGATCGGCCGGGCTGCGTCATGCCAGTAGTGTACCAGCCCAGGACAGCGTTGACTCCAGCGCAGGCGACTACAGTTCGGGAGGGCGCGCACTTTGTTCTGATCGCGCAGGCAATGGTTCGGTTGGCGAAAAAGGGGTCGGGAGTCTTTTCCGGGCGGCGGAAAAGACTCCCGACCCCTTTATGCTGCGACCCCTTTATGCTGAGGACTTGTAAGTCCTGTGATATCGCGGTAGGTTCATGGCTGCGCATCGCAGCGGCGTGAAAGTGAGGCTCAGCACTGTCATGACAGGCCGGCAACGCGTGGTGAACCTGTTGCGCGGACAGCAGTTTGACCGTCAACCGCTGTTCGACGCGATCCGCAACGATCGGATCCTGGAGTACTTTGCCGCCGAACCACTGACCTATGAGAACGCGGAGCGGGTCTGCTGCATCGCGCATGCGCGGGCGGTGGATTCCACGCGCATGATCCCCAAGCGGCCCGTGCCTCCAATGACTGACGTGCTGCCCGACGGTCGCCAGGCCAAGTACGAGCGATGGACCCGCTGGGTCGAGCATCGCAGCTACGAGAGCCTCGAGCAGTACATTCGTGTGAAGGAGAAATTGCTGGAAGGGCCGATTTTTTCCGAGGAGGAACTTCAGGAGGCGCGCGCGGTCATCGCCGAGTACGTCCGAATCGAGCGCCAGTACCTGCGCGACATCGCGTTCTTCTGGGGCTTTGGGGTCCATGACAAGCATCAGTTCGGCGTCGGGTGTCGCTCACTCCAGGGGTACTTTCTGACCGACCTGTACGAGGAAGTGGGTCTGGACAGGTTCTTCCTGTTCCAATACGACGCGCCGGAGCTGATCAGCGCGCTGCTGGAGCGGCAGTTCGCCAGGTCCGTCGAAATGATCAAACTGCTGCCCGATGGCCAGGATCGGCCGCTCGGACTGTTCATCGCCGATGACCTGGCCTACAAGCAGGGGCCTTTTGCCAGCCCGAAGTTTTTCGAGAAGGAGTACTGGCCCGGACTCAAGCGCGTCTGCGATGCAGCGCACGAGCGCGGACTGTACGTGATGTTTCACACCGACGGCGACCTGACATTGCTGATCGACGGGCTGGTGGGCGCGGGAATCGACATTCTCAATCCCCTGGAGAAGGTCCCGTTCCACATCAAACAGATCCATCAAAGACATCCCAGGCTGGTGCTGTCGGGAGGCATTGATGTCAGCCACCTGCTGCCGTATGGCAAGCCGGCCGAGATCATCGATGCGGTTCACAAAGCCATCGACGACGCTGAAGGCAGAATCCTGATCGGTTCCTCCAGCATCGTCACCAACAACATTCCGCTGGAGAACTTCCTGGCGATGCGCCGAGCGGTTGGAGCCGGGTAATCCGCGACAGGCTTGCGGTCAAGCGCGAGGATCAGCCTCAGCGCCTGCTGCTGTCCCGGTCGCGCGGATCGTCGCTCGGGTAGTCGGCGATGTAGGTGAAGACCGTGCGAACGTAATCGACCGGATCGAGCTTCTCCAGCTCACGAATCCTGCCCACGTCGATGGTTCCCTCGACGACACTGCTGTTGTCATACGTTTCGCGAACATCAAGCCCGGCCTTGCGAAGCTGCGCCAGGGCATCGTCGAGCCTGTTTTCCCATCGCTTGTCGAGCGTGACCAGCACATCGGAGATGCGGGCATCGATGGACATGCGCGATGATAGGCCCGGGTGCCGCGCATAGATGGGCGCGCAACAGGACAATCGACAAAAAACATAATTTATCGTTATTATCCACGCTCCTGACGAGGAGGATCATGAACAGACAGGCGCTGGTCAGTCGGCGGGCGTATCTCAAAGGATCGACCGTGGCGATGTTGTCGGCGGCGGGAATCGCGCGATCCGGCGCCGCCGCGGCGACGGCTCAGGTCAAGACCGACGCCGCAGCCGGGCAGTCACCAAAGCAGCCCGCCAGACAGGACCTCATCGACATCGGCTCGGCGCGCCAGCTCTTTTGCGATGAGCGATTCATCGACGCGCCCGAGCGGATCAGCATCGCGATGAATCCGCCCGCCAAGCTCGGGCCGGTGCTCAAACCCGACCGTCCCTGGGAAGACTTCCGTCTCACTTCGTATTTCACGGTCGTGGACGACGGGAAGCTGGCCCGGATGTATTACTCATGTTTCTCGCACGACCAGTGGAATACGCCCGGCGCATGGGACAAGCACGCCTACCTCTGCTACGCCGAATCAACCGACGGCCTGCACTGGGACAAGCCGGAGCTGGGGCTGGTTGAGTTCGAGGGATCGAAGCGCAACAACATCCTGATGCCGCGGATCGTCGATGGGACGGTGTTCGTCGATCCGACCGCGCCGCCACAGCAGCGCTACAAGATGCTGCACACGATCGGCCCGCATGGCGTGGGGCTGTTCGTCTCCTGCTCGGCTGATGGCATCCGATTTACGACGCCGGACAAGCCGGTGAGCCCCTGGCGGCCGGACAGCCAGCAGAATGCCTTCTATGACCAGCGGCTGAACAAGTACGTGGCGTACCTTCGCGCCCGCCCGGACATGGGCCTTCAGCCCAAAGGTCGATCGGTGGCACGGGTCGAGATCGATCAGATCGATCAGCCCTGGGCGGGCCTGACGCCGCAGATCGTCTTCGCCGCCGACGATCAAGATCCCGACGACGTTGACTTTTACACCAACGCGTGCGTGAAGTACCCCTGGGGGGCAGACGCGTACTTCATGTTCCCGGCGACGTATCACCACTTCCCCAAAGAATACGGCAACGACGGACTGCTGGACTCGGCGGCGGCGTTCAGCCGGGACGGGATCGTCTGGCAGCGCCCGGATCGCAGGCCCTATGTCCCGTTGGGCATGACGGACGATTGGGACGCGGCGTTCATCATGATGGGGGTGGGACTCGTTCGCCGCGGCAAGCGTATCTACCAGTACTACAACGGAACCGACCTCAGCCACGGCGGGACGCGCAAGGAATCGAAGAACGTGTCCAAGGACCGCCGACGCTGGGGCTGGATGGCGGCCGTGCAGCAGCGACTGGACGGCTTCTACTGCGCCCAGGCTGCCTACGAAGGCGGGCAGTTCATCACACCGCCCATCCGCTTTCAGGGCAGCAGACTGGTGCTGAACATCGACACCTCGGCCGCGGGCAGCGCGCGAGTCGCGATCACCGATGCCTCAGGTGCCCCGATCGAAGGATTCGCCATCGACGATTGCGATAAGATCATGGCCAACGACACGGATTACGAAGTCTCCTGGAGAAGCAGACGCGACGTGTCATCGCTGTCGGGCCAGCCGATCCGGCTGCGATTTCAGATGCGCTGTGCCAGACTGTACGCGATGCAGTTCGTGACGTGAACCGCATCAGTCCGCGGCGGATTCCAGATCCACGTCGCAGTTCAACTGGTTGCACAGCGACTCAAGCTCGGCCCGCAGCTTGCTCAAAGGCACTGTCGGGGGGACGGTCAGTTCCATCTCCGTCATAAAAAGGGGCGATCCGGCAAACGCCGCCGAACGCTGCTGCGCAACCAGCTCCTCGATGTTCACTCCGTACTGACGCAGCAGATTGGTCAGCCGCGCCACGATTCCCGGCTGATCCATCGAATAGGTCTTGAGGCGATATCGCAGCCCCTGGACGCGCTGGCCGGGCGAGGGCGTATCCTGCGGCGTGACGAACAGGTTCAGCCCCATTTTACGTCCCAGGTCCGGGAGATCGCGCTGCAACGCCTCGGCGGCGTCGTCGGGAGCTTCAAGAAGAATCATCATCGCGAACTCGCCGCGCAGATTTACCATCCTCGAGTCGAGGATGTTGCCTCCCGCCGCGTGCAGCCGACCGGTCAACTCGCCAACGATCCCCGGCCTGTCGGGTCCAACCGCGGAAATGATCATCTGTCGCATGGATAGATTGCCTCTGATTCTGGGTTGCTTGCCGGCGAAACGCGGTCTGTGGCTCGAAGCTGCGACCTTGCGTTCCGCACGCAGCTTAACCTAACACGCGCAGCTTTGATGTGCACGAGCTGTCGCCGCGCTGTAGCAGCCGGACACGTGCGACAGTGTCACGGGCGTCCCGGCTGACGTTCATACACATCTCGGACCACCGCATGTGCGTGCGATAACAGCGGAGACGGGCCAACTGTGGCATGGCCGTCCCGGCCATGCAGGGCGCGCTCGAATTCGAAAGTCCGATCTTCGGGCTCTTCATCACTTCGTGCAACTCAGCACGGACCTGGCGCCCTTGATACCAACAGGCATGCCCTTAGCCACCGGGTTACGGCCTGAGGATCTTCAATGCAGCTTCGAGCACGGGATCGTTCTGGCCGAACTCGTGCGACAGCGCATCGACTTGAACATCCGGCCGAATGCCGGCGGCTTCGATCGCGGCGCCGTCGGGCTGTAGATCGCGCCGGCTCGACAGATACACCTGCACGCCGTTCTCGAGTCGCAGCGGCTGCGGATCGCCGCTGCTTCCGTATGATGTGCGTCCAACCAGCGCCGCGCCGCAGGCGCGCATCATCAACAGGAACAATTCATTCTCCGCCATCGACTGTGGCCCCTGTAGCACGACGAGCCTGCCTGAATAGCGCGCTTGACCCTCAGCCGGCTCGAGCGTCCTGTCGAACGGGCCAAGCCACTGACCATCTTGGCGAATCTGGTGTCTGGCGTAGACGCGCGGCTCGGCAGTGAACCGCGAGGCGAATCGCCGCGCCGTTGCCTCGCCCGCTTTGCCGCCGCTGTTGCCGCGCACGTCAATGATGATCGCCCGCGGCGCGGCCTCATGAACGCGATTCCATGCCTGCTCGATCGCTTCGCGTCGATCCGCCGACCAGGTCATGATCAGCAAATAGGCGACGCCGTCGGGGAATTGGCCGGTGTAGGCCGTGGCTTCATGGTCGCGCCACTGAGGAATCAGCTTCGGCAGAAGCGCGAAGTTGAGGTTGTCATCGGCCTGCGCGGGGCAGGTCGCAACCGTCTGAGCGCCCGCACGGACAAACAGATGAGGATCGCTGGCCGGGGCGAGCATCTCGGCGGCCAGGCTCGCAAACTCGGCGCGCGTCGGGGCGGTTTGCAGGCGCGGCGAAAACTGTTCGAACCGCGCCGGCCAATCGACCTTCCGTGAATCGCGATGGGCATACTGCTGGTCGATGGCGCGCCGGAGCTGTGCGATCGCCCGCCGGTTCGACTCTGCCGGCAGCGTCGTGGCCGGCGCCGTTGTTGGCATCGCCACAGGAGCGGTTGGCGAAACCGGCGCCGTCGATGCCGCCGCCTCGCGTGCCGTCCCGGTCGTGAACGTGATCGGATACGGCACCGCCGATTCACCGGCGCGGTTCCGAAAGTTCGTGAAGGTCTTGCTGTTGATGCTCAGTGTGTACGTGTATCTGGGCACCAGGCGCACCGGAATGACGTAGGTACGCTCATCCTTCCACATCGGCTGCCCGACGATGCGCGGAAAGCCCGGCCCCGAGCCGACGACGGAATGTCCCGCCGGGTCCATCGGCTGATCAAACTCGATGACAATCTGATTCAGCGAGGGATCCACATCGTTATCGCCGTGGTCGGGCGCGGCGCGCAGCACCCGCGGAGGCGCGGCCACAGCGGGCAGGCTCACAATCCTCGCCATCGCCCCGAGCATCGCGATGATGACAACGCCTGTTCGCATCGATTCAAGTGGACGATGCACCGCGGCTACCTACTGTGGCCAGACCCGTGGTCGTTGAGCCTGAGTGGGAAGACCACAATGCGTCTGCCTTCGGTTGTGGCCAGCAAGTCGCCGTCGGTTGTGAAGCATAATCCTTCGGCCAGTGGATCGAGAAACGTGGTTTGCCAGGCCAGGCACAAGGCCAGGTCCGGCGCGTCCGGATCGATGTGAAACACCACCGGTCCAGTGACGGTCATCACCGCCAGCAAGCGTGCGTCGGCGGAGGCGTCGGCGGCGATGACCGGCATGCGCAGCGGCAGCGTGGTCAGTAGCTGGAGAATCTGTTTGTCACCGGTGGTGGGGTCCAGGGTGAATCGGTACAGCCGTGCCGGGCTGAAGTCGCGGTTTTTGCTGAGGAGGTATCCGTGATCGGCGATGATGAACAGGCTCTCGGCGTCGAACGGCTCGGCGGGGTAGCGAAGTTCCCACGTCCGCCGCGGACGCAGCGGCCGAACCGGTCCGGCTGGATCAGGCTCGTCCAGTTGATGCACCAGCGCGGTGCGACGTTGGGCGGAGTTGTTGCCAATGTCCGCCAGATACAGTCGCCCGGTGTCGTCGATGGCGATGTCTTCCCAGTCGACGTTGCGCGCCCGCACGGGAAACTCGGCCAGCAACCTGCCTTGACGCGTGATCGCGTAAATCGAGTTCAGCGGTCCGCCGTCGTTGTGGGTCCAGTAGACGCCGGCAAACCTGCGGCTGGCTGCCACACCCGAGCTCTCGCGGATCGCCGGCGCCTGGATGCGCCCTGCAAGCTCAAACGCGGCCGATTGCGTGCTTGGCCGCGTCGTCTGGGCTGCGGTCCTTGCCGCGCTGGCCAACAGGCAGACCGCGCACGCCGCCAGTAACACTGACCGCATCCGGCAGTGAGATGTGCGTGCTGCAATCACGGATCCTCGCTCGAATCGCGCGCCGCTTGTGGCGGAGGAAACCGTTCACAGTTCCACGCTCTTGAGCGTCGCCGGATCGAAGGCTACTCCGCCTTCCCTGGCGATCTTGACGAACTCGTCGATCTCCGCCCGGGTGAATAGCAGTCCGCCATGCTTCTGGCTCAAGGCCGCGCCCTGCGCTTCGATCTGACCGGGAAGCATACACGATTCGTTGCCGTGTCCGAGGATGTCTTCCAGGACCTTTTTAACGTTCTGGATCTGCGATCGCCCTTGGGCGAAGTTGTCACAACTGATGGCGTCGGGACGGATGCACTGGAAGAAGAAGCAGCAGGTTCCCTTTTCGCCGGGGGGAACTTTGTCCCAGCGGTTGCGGATGGTGGGCAGCGAGCCGCCGATAAACGCGGCGTACAGCTCATCGATAAGCGACAGGCCATAGCCCTTGTGCTGTCCGAAAGGCAACAGGGCCTTGACCTTGTTCGGATCGGTGGTTGGATTTCCGTGCTCATCGACGGCGCAGCCTGGCGGAAGCGGCTTGCCTTCGCGCGCGAACTGCTGGACGCGTCCCATGGCCACCGTGCTGGTGGCCCAGTCGATGCAGATCGGATAGCCGATCGCATCCTGCGTGGGGAATGCCCAGGAGTGCGGATTGGTTCCCAGGGTGGGATACTTGCCGCCGAAGGGCACGACTTCGGCCAGCGCCGCGGTACAGCAGGTGTAGGCGATGTATCCCTTCTGGGCCGCGTCGATGACGTAGCCGCCGCCCCAGAGGTAGTGAAAGGCGTTGTCCACCGCGACGACGCCGACGCCGAACTCGTCGGCCAGTTGCATTGCGGTATTCATCGCCTCGAACGCAACGGCCTGGCCGAGCTTGCGATTCGCGTTCCACTTCTGCACCGCGCGGTACTTGCTGGGCAGCTTCTCGATCCTGGCGCCCGGCACGCATCCGCCGGCTTTGGAGCCGAAGTGCTCGTCCAAATGCAGCGCCTTGATCGCGTTGTGGGTTTTGATGCCGTGCCAGGCGGTGATCTGGCTGAACCTCGCCGCCGCCTCGGCTTCCTCCGCCGTGAATCCGCGCTTCCGATACGCCGCCGAGACGATCTGGTTATGCACCGCTGGCGGCATGATGTAGGTCGTGGGCATGTCTGGTATCCGTTTCGATGATTGTTGGAAATCCGAACTTCAGTTGCGGTGTTTTGTCGGCTGTCGGATGCCCGACGTCAAGTGGGCGCGACCCGCATGTGCTTGAACTGATCGCAACCACACCGATACAGTACAGCCCAACGTGGCCGACCAACCGCCCAGGCATGATCCTCGACGCTGGCGCCAAATCGTCAACACTGCGGTCGAGGCACTGCTGGTGCTGCTGATCCTCGCGATCGCCGCGGCGATCCTCAGTCCGGCGTTTCTGTAGGCTCAATCTGGCCGCCGGATGCTCGCCGTCGTATCCACGACCCGCCAGCCCGGGTGTTCCATCACCACGAACGACGGCAATTGCATCGTTCGCCACAGTTGAAAGGCGGGCGTGGCCGAATGCTGCGCTACAAACAGCGCGATCACCGTCCCGTGCGAGACGATCGCCAGATCCCTGTCCTTGTGGCGGTTGATCACGGATTCCACCGCGCGCGAGAATCGTTGCTGTGCCTGCCGGGCTGTCTCGCGTCCCAGCACGAGCTGATCCGGCTTGCGAAACATCAGCTCCATCATCGAGATGAACTCGCCGGAACGCATGTGCGGCACGTTGCTGCGATCGTGCTCGTGCAGGTCGGACGCCGTTTCGTGAGGGATGGCCAGATGCGCCGCAACAAGCTCGGCGGTTTCGACGGCCTTGGGCTCGGTGCTGGAGACAATCACGGCCGGCGCGTGGTTGCGTAGCGCCTCGGCCAGTGGGACGCAGGCTGCCCGACCCTGCTCCGAAAGTCGCCAGCGGTGGGCCGGCTCTCCGGGGACCACCAGTGGCGAAGCGTGTTTGATCAGGATGAGCCTGGGCATCCGGGCCTCGAGCGTTGCGTCAGCGGGCAAGGATCAACTCGCAGCCTGCGGCGCGGATCCGCCGGGCATGGGCTTCGGGCAGATCCGCATCCGTCACCACCGTGTCAATCTCGTTCAGGTCGCACAGCCGCGCCAGTGCCTGCTGTCCGAACTTGCTGCTGTCGGCCAGCAGAACCACCCGTTGCGACTGTTTCATCATCCGCCGCTCCGACTGCACCAGCAGCAGATTCTGGTTGTACAGCGAGCCTTCGTGAATTCCAGCCACGCTGAAAAACAGCGTCTTGGTGTGAATGGTTTCCAGCACATGCTCGGCGGTCGGTCCCAGCAGCACGCCATACCGGGGATACAACAGGCCTCCGACGACAACCAGCTCCACCTGCTCATCGTTGAGGAACAGGTCCGCGATCGGCAACGAGTTGGTCACGAGTTGCAGTCGCTGTCCCACAAGCTCCCGGGCGAAGTAATAGGTTGTGGTGCCGCCATCCAGCAGGATCGTGTCGTTGGCGGAAACAAGCTGCCTGGCGGCGCGGGCGATCTTGCGCTTGGCCTCGACCTGGAAATCGATCCGCTGATCGAAAGCGTAGGGCGGGCGCAGGCCGGCGCCGTCCCCGCCGGGCGATCGCTGGCCTATCCAGATCACGCCCCCGTGCGTGCGCGTCACCAGCCCGCGCTGTGCCAGCGCGTCGATGTCACGCCGTATCGTCGATTGCGATACCCCCAGTTCTTCAGCCAGTGTCTCCAGATCGACCATCCCGCGCGTGGCGATGATCTCCTGAAGCCGGGATTGACGCTCGGGAATCAGCATGGCTGGCCGGGGTTGAAGATCGAAGCCGCAAGGCCCGGCGGGGCAAAGCGCCGTCCATCGCCGCAGCTTGCCGCAGCGGGCACTATCGCCTGGAGATTCGCCGGCACTGTTGGGAGCATCGTCATTCGCAGCTTTCTCCGCACGTTCAGCTCACGGCGCTGTTGCCATTGCCGCGGATGCGCTGTCGCGCATAGGCGACTTTCTGCGCCGCCGTCATCCTGCTGAAATCCGGTTCGCCGTCGGCTCGCCTGGGGATCACCGTCGTCGCGATCACCCCGGAACGCCTGGCCTGCGGCATGGCACTGCCCGCCAGCGAAACCATCGAGCTGGAAGTCCCCGCACCGCTGTAGCTGGTTACCGTGGTCGTCAGTTCCAGATCCTCCTTCAGCGAGCGGAAAGGCTTGATCTTGAGCTTTTCCAGGTCCGCGTGATACGCCTTGACCGCCTCCCGCGCGCCGATCTGTCCGTTGGCGATGGCGTGCAGGTACGTGATGAAAGTAAGCTGATGTTCGCTGTTGTTGATCTTGCGTCCGAACAGCGCGGCCCGGGCGCCGTACTTGCGCGCATCCTCCAGCAGTGCGAATGCGTCAAAGGTCGTGCCGCTGGCCCCGCCAAGGATTCCCGGCACCAGCGTCGGGTCGTATGAGACCAGTTCCTCCATCGCCCGCGGCCCATGGTAGACCATCTTGAGAAACAATGGCCGGCCGGCGCCGGGCACACCCGCAAGCGTTCGCGCGATCAGATCATTAATGAACCGTCCCACGTCCGCCGGGCACTTGTCTCCACAGGCGTTCGGATCGAACACCTCCAGAAAATGTCGAAACCCCTTGCTCTCGGCTTCGATGCGGAACTGTTTGTACGCCTCCAGTGTGGCGTAGTCGAACTCGATGTTGTTGTTGGGCGTGATCGAATACAGTCCCAGATTCGCGCCCAGACGCCTTTCGGCTTCGGTCGGATTCACCTTGCCGGACTGGATCTGCTCGATCGTGACGCTGCGGAAGGGGCGCGAAGGCTCGGTGGCGTACGTACCCCCGGCCGGCAGGTGGATGTCGGTCGTGTCGTTGGCGCGAGCCGCCGGTGTCACATGAGAATTGTCAAACAAGCGTTCCCTGATCGTCAGGATTTCACTGGAACTGGCGGACATGAGCATGATGTCCACCAGCCCCTGCCTGACCACCTGACGCATCTGCTCGCGATACTCCGCCAGCGAGCGCGGCTTGCCGGTGATCGGGTCCCTGCCCGTGGCGGCCAAACCGGTGGCCATGTCCGCATCCTTGGCGTCGGCGAGGATGAAATCCTTCGCGCTGCCCGGATTGGCGCGGATGTTGGCCAGTTTCTGATCGAGTGACTTGAGCATACGTGTGTTACGGGCACCTGGCCCGTGTATGCACTCTGAACAGGGGCCCGAACCGCCCGTGATACCAGGCAACACTACTTCTGCACCTGTGCGTAGGTCGCATCGAGCTGCCTGGCGCCGGCCTGGAGGGCGCTCTCCTCCCGCGGCCAAAGCTCGATCGCCAGACGCCGGATCACACCGCTTCTCCCGACCAGCGTCGGCACGCTCGTGCACGTTCCCTTGATCCCGTACTCCCCGGCAAGCTGGGTGGAAACCGGCAACAGCTTGGGCTGATTTAGCGCGATGGCGTGAATCACTTCCGCGATCGTCAGTGCCACTGCCCAGCCGGCGCCGCCCTTGAGCTTGATCGCCTCGGCCCCGCTGCCTTTGGTGCGTTCGAAAATTCGCTGCTGCACCGCCGCACCGAATTGCGGCATCTTCACAAGCGATAGCCCGCCGACCGTGGCACTGGACCAGATCGGCACCATCGAGTCCCCATGCTCGCCGAGGATCAGCGCCTTGACCTGCGAGGCCGGCACACCAAGCTCCAGCGCGATCAACGAACGGAAGCGAGCCGTGTCGAGCTGCGTGCCCAGCCCGATGACCTTGTTCGGATCGTACTTCAGATGATCGATCGCGAGTCGCGTGAGGATGTCCACCGGGTTGGACACGACAAACAGGATCGCGTCCTTCTTCAGCCCGGCCTGCTTGAGCGAATCGAGGATCTGCCTGAACAGCGACACGTTGCGATTGATCAGGTCAAGCCGCGATTCATCCGGCTTTCGCCGCAGACCCGCGGTGATGCAGACCAGATCGGCATCGGCGCACTTTTCGTAGTTTGCGGCATAGATCTTCTGATCGCCGGCGACGCTGGTGCCGTGAAGCAGGTCCAGCGCCTCGCCCGCGGCGAGCTGCTCGTTGGCGTCGAGCAGGTGAATCTCCGACACGATCCCCGCGCACTGAAGCGCGAACGCCGTGTTCGATCCCACTCTGCCGCCGCCGCCGATGATCGAGACCTTCATGCGTCTGTTTCCACTGGCTACATCGTCGCCATGATCTGGTCAGTGATGGTCTGCACGAGCTGTTCGATATCCGCCTCGCTGTATTGCGCCGGCGCCATCGATCCGATCGCCTGTGCCAGCGCGGCGCAGGCCTGCTCGCGTTGCACGGCCGTAACCTGCCCGCCGGGGCCGACCATCCTGCCTTTCTCGCCCACGTCCCCGCTCACGCGCGACATGAAGTCGCTGACGTTGCAGCTCACATGCCCTTTGATCGCCTCTTCCATCCGCGGGTCGCTCAATCCGAAGCGGGCCTTGAGCTGGATCAGCTCGCTCATCTCCGCCGCCGACAGCGTGTTGACGCTGCCAAGCTGCTTGGCCAGCAGCAGGATCCGCGCGTAGGCATCGACGATCTCGAGCTTGTAGTAGCACTGCTCCAGGTCCGTATCGAAGCACACCACCCCGTGGCTGCCCAGCAGGATCGTGTTCGAGTCCTTCACGAACGGCAGGATCGAATCCGCCAGCCGCTGATCGCCCGGCGTGACATACTTGGCCAGCTTCACCGGCCCCAGGAAGACCTCGGCCTCGGGGTGAATGCACGTGGGCAGTTCCACCCCGGCGACGGCGAAGGCGGTGGCATGCGGCGGATGCGAGTGGATAACCGCCACGACATCCGGCCGGGCCTTGTAAATCGCCGCGTGCATCAGGAACTCGCTGGATCGCTTTCGCTTGCCGGCCAGTTGCTTGCCGGTGCTGTCCACCAGGCAGATGTCCTCCGGTTTGAGGTTTCCCTTGCTCACCCCCGTCGGGGTCACCAGAAACCGATCCGGACCCAGCCGATAGGAGTGGTTTCCCTCATTGCCGGCGCAAAAGCCGCGGAGCCAGATGCGTCGCCCGATGTCGCAGAGATGCTGCTTGATCTGAAACTCGCTGACTCGCGGCTGGCCGTTGCCATTGCCGCCGCGACGCCCAATCTCGACCGAAGCATTCACCGGGCCGTTTGAATTGGTTGCCATGGGACTTCGTGAAACATGAATCCATGAGACATGAAGATGGAATGAAGATGAAACTTCATCGCTGCTTCACGTCGCACGTTCGCATGTCCTCACGCCTTTCATACGTCATAACTCACCACCGCCGCATCCAGGATGCACGCGTTGTATGCATCCAGAGGCACGCGCTTTTCCGGATAGAACGGCATCGCCGCCTCGCGCGATTCGCTGAAGCCGATCAGGTCGCCAGCGTGCGCGCCAAGGTGGTCGTACACGACCAGAACTTCGCTCGTTTTTCGCGGCTGGCCTTTGAGCGCGAAGCGATCCTGCACCTCGACCAGCAGAAACCGTCCGCCGACCAGCGTCTGGTACAGGTTCGTGCATGTCACCCGACCCACGACCTTGCCTATGCGCATGATGCCAGCTCCGACAACTGCCTTTTCAGCTCTTCGCTGAGCACGCGTCGCGCCTTGACGAACTTGGCCAGCAGGGCACGCGTCTGCGGCAGGGTCTTGTAGGGATGCTCGATGACCAGCACGTTGGCCGCCACCAGCTTCGTCCCCTGGTCCACCGCCTCCAGACACGTTCCCAGGACCGCGCGAAGCGAGGGACAACGATTCGCATAGACCATCGCGGTTGCGCCGCTGCTGACCAGCATCACCCCGCCGTCGGCGCGATCGGCCTGGACTTCCCGGGCGAAGATCTTCACGGCCTCGACGATCCGCCGCGGATCAACCGCCACTTCGATGGCATTGAAGTTGGCCTCGCGCGCCACCGTGAGCAGTGCCGCCTTGGCCGGCCCGCACGGGCCGTCGCACCACCACAGCAGCCGCCTGGATTGTTGCGTCGCCGGCTCCACCGCCTCCGTCGTTTCCGCGGCGCCGGGCTTGTTCGACGCCTCAACTTCGACATCCGAATACCCGACGGCGATGCCGCGCTGCCTGATCCAGTCCTGCGCCAGCGGCGTCAGCCGCGCCCGGTAGGGCAGGATCACCTGCCCATTGCTCCCGTTGCTGCGGTGAAGCTGCTCGAGCTGTCTCGCCGTGAAGATCATGCGATCTCGGATTGCAGAGCCTGGATCGCGGATCCGCAATGTCGAATCTGAAATCTCAAATCCCCAGTCCGCCATCCCAAATCCGCCATCCGCAATCCTCTCACTCATCCACCAGACAACTGATCCACCATCTGGCCGGAGTCTTCTCGTTACCGACCAGATCTCGCGCGCCTTTGCCGTCGCTGTTGATCACGACGGTCTGTCCGGGGTGCGAGCCAAGCCGGTCCACTGCCAGCACCGGATCCGCCTCCGGCTGCCGCGCGTTGTTCAGCGGCTGCACGATCACCAGCCGCAGCCCCGTCAAAGACGGGTGCTTGAGCGTCGAGGTCGCGTGGCCGATGACGGTGCCTAGCTGCATTTCAAAAAGACGAACCAGAAAGACACGAAATCACGAGGCGATTCCTTCGATTCGAATGACCCCGCGGTATCTTTCATCTTCCTCTTGTTCTGGTTCTGGTCGTTGTTCGTGGCTTCGTACCTTCGTGGTTCAAATCTCTCTCTAGATCATCCGAAGCGAGCCTGTGATCATTATTCTTCGATACCGCGTGAACGTCAGCGGAGTCGTGATCCCCTCGCCTGTCGGCGTGGCGATGCTGTAGCTGAGGTGGCCCTGGCCACCGAGACCCAGGCCCGCCGGGCTGGCGCCATTGACCACGAACAGCGTGACGTTTGCCCGCCGGCCGAACTTCGTGATCGTGTCGAGGTTTCGGCTGTGGATGATCGCCGTGTGCCGGAAGCCGTGCTCCGACTCGATCGCCTTGTCGATCGCCTCGTTGGCGTCCTTGACGCGCACGAACGGCACGAAGGGCATCATCTGCTCTTCCTGCACGAACGGATGCTCGAAGCTCGTTTCGCCGATGAGCAGTTGCGTTGTGGGCGGGACCTCGACGCCCGCGGCTCGCGCCAGAACCGAAGCGTCCTTGCCCACGAAATCCTTGTTCACGTGTGGCTTGCCATCCTTTTCGCCGATCGTGAACGCCTGCCGTGTCAATGCTTCGATCTGCGAGGCGTTGAGGATGAAGCTGCCCGCCCGCTCCATCTGCGCCATCAGCTTCTCGAAGATCGACTCGACCGCGAAAACCTGCTTCTCGCCGATGCACAGCAGGTTGTTGTCGTATGCGGCGCCTTTGACGATCGACTCGGCGGCGTTCTTGAGGCACGCGGTTTCATCAACGACAACCGGTGGATTGCCCGGCCCGGCGACGATCGCGCGCTTCTTGCTCGCCAGCGCCGCACGCGCCACACCCGGTCCACCCGTCACCACCAATAGCGACACCCCGCGATGCTGGAACAGCTCCTCGGCGGTGCGCAATGTCGGCGGATGGATGATCGTGACCAGATGCTCGATGCCGTATTTCTCGTTGATCGCCTTGTTGTATTCCCGTACCGCGTGCGCTGCGCAGTTGGCGCCGCTGGGGTGCGCGTTGCACACGATCGAGTTCCCTGCCGCCACCATATTGATCACGTTCGCCGTCAGCGTCGGCACGCTGTGCGTGACCGGCGTGATGATCCCGATCACCCCGAACGGCGCGAATTCCTCAAGGCACAGTCCGTTGCTGCCGCTCTCGGCATGCGTCTTGAGGAATTCCACCCCTGGAACCAGCTCCAGGATCTCCAGTTTTTCGATCTTGTGGTCCAGCCGGCCGATCTTCGTCTCCTCGAATTCCATCCGGCCCCAGGCGCGGGCGTTTTCCCTGGCCATGCGCTTGACGAGCTTGACGACGGCGTCGCGGTCATCCAGCGAAAGCTTGAGAAGCTGCTTCTGGGCTTCGGTGGCGGCGGCGACGGCGTCATCGACTTTGGAGAAAACCCCGAACCGCCCGTCGGCGACAACGCCGCCCGCCTGTGCCCTGGCGACTTCGGCGCGCGGCGGCGCCGGCGGCAGGCTCGTCATCCCCACGCCTGGGCCGTTGCGCTGCCCCAGCCGTCGCATTACTTCCGCAACCACATCCTGGATCAGTGCCTGGTTCATAGTTCCAAAACCACGGATGAACACCGATGAACTCAGATGGATTGCCGATTTGGTGGCTCAAATCTGTGCGCATCCGTGTTCATCCGCGGTTTCTCCTATGCTTTTGACTGATAGAAGGTCTTGCCCGCGTATTCCGCGGAATCGACGATGCCGACGATCACCGCATCCGCGGGCATGTTCTTGGTGACCTCGGTCATCCGCGCGCTGGACCCCTGCACCACCAGCACCAACTGCCCCTCCCCGGCGCCCACCACGTCGATCGCCACGATCGCGCGTCCGGTGTTGCCCAGCGACGCGGGCCGACTGGTCGCCGGGTCATACTGCACATTCAGCGGTTCGACCACGAACAGCTTCTGCCCGGCAAGGGTCTTGTCTTTCTGCGTCGCCACGACGTGGCCGGTGACTCGTCCCAGGAACATGTCAACTCCAAGGATGAGGGCCGAAGGATGAAGGATGACCAATGCCAACTCATCCTTGGGCCTTCATCCCGCATTCATTGATTCCTATCCCATCTTGGCCACTTCGCTGTGCGGCCGCGGGATCACGTGCACGGAGATGACCTCGCCGATGCGACCGGCGGCTTCGGCGCCGGCATCGACGGCGGCGCGGACGGCGGCGACATCGCCCTTGAGCGTCACCGACACATACCCGCTGCCCACCTTGTGCGAATCGACGAACTGCACGTTCGCCGCCTTCAGCGCCGCGTCGGTCGCTTCCACCGCCGCGACAATCCCTTTGGTTTCGATCAACCCGATTGCTTCACCATTTGCCATGGGCAACTCCCGTTCGTTCGTTTCCAACCACCAGCACACGCAGGCACGAAGACGACGTCTGCACTTGAGAACTCGCCTCGTGACTTGGCATCTTCGCGGTTCAACTCCTGTCAGTTCACTTGCAGCACGGCCATCGTCTGCCTGGCGACGATCAGCTCCTCGTTTGTCGGCACGATCCAGATTTCGGCGCCGGATTCGACGGCACTGATTTTCGTTTCCTGTCCGCGCACCTGATTTTTCGAGCGGTCGAGGACTATCCCGGCGAATTCGAGATTGCGGCAGATCGCCTCGCGAACCGCCACGCCGTTCTCGCCGATGCCTCCGGTAAACGCCAGCACGTCGCATCCGCCCAGCACCACCAGGTATGCTCCGATGTAGTGACGCACCGCTTCGACCAGGGCGTCGATCGCGAGCTTCGCGCGGGCATTTCCCTCTGCCGCCGCCTTCTCGATATCGCGCATGTCATTCGACACGCCGCTGATGCCGAGCAACCCGCCTTCCCTGCTCAGTCGTTTGAAGATCTCTTCCAGCGACAAGCCCTGCCTGATCAGCTTCAGCAGCGCAAAGGCGTCGAAATCGCCGACGCGGTTGTTGTGTGGCAGGCCCGATTGCGCCGTCATTCCGAAGCTGTTGGCGACGCTGCGCCCGTTCTCGATGGCACAGATCGAGCTGGAGCCGCCCAGGTGGCAGGAGATAATCCGCCGGCTCTGCTCCCGGCCCACCAGTTCGGGCACGCGCGTGGCGATGTAGCGATGGCTTGCGCCGTGGAAGCCGTAGCGTCGGATGCCCAGCTTTTCGGTCCACTCCCAGGGGATCGCGTACACCTGTCGCGGCAGGGGGATGGTCTGGTGAAACGCGGTCTCAAACGCCGCCACCTGAGGCGTGTTCGGCAGCTTCTCGCGGAACGCGCGCATCGCCGCGATGTAAGGCGGATTGTGCGCCGGGGCCACGTCGGCAAACTGCTCCATCGTCGCGATCACCTCGTCGGTGACGCGCACCGCGCCGCTGATCGGCCCGCCGTGAACCGCCTTGAAGCCGATCGCGTCCGGCTTCTGCTTCCGCTCGGCCAGCTCCTTGAGGATCACCTCGATCACGTCGGCGTGCGTGCGGTAGGGGGCACCAGGCTGCCCAATCCGCTCGTACCCGCCGCGCGCGACCACCTCGCCGTCACGCTCCATGTCCAGGAGCTTGAACTTGAACGAGGTCGAGCCGAGGTTGGCGACAAGCACGAGCATGTGAAGGCACGGATGAGGGCAGAACAGAAGGCTGATTCAGTGCTTTCGGATGAGCTTTTTCATCCCTGAGCCTTCATCCTTCTGCCGTGGCTTTCTTCACCCGACGGCTTGTCCTGCCGGAACGCTGAAGCCGGCCAGCAGATCCGGATGCGGCCGCGCGATCACGTGGCTGGCGACCAGTTCGCCGACCTTGCTGGCGGCTTCGGCGCCGGCATCCACCGCCGCCTTGACCGATCCCACGTCCCCGCGCACGATCGTCGTGACGTATGCCCCGCCGATCTGCACCGTCTTGATGATCTCGACATTGGCCGCCTTGCACATCGCGTCGGCGGCTTCGACCGATCCGGTCCAGCCGCGCGTCTCGACCATGCCGATCGCGTTGCCGTACTGACCATTTCCTGAAACGTCTGCCATGTGGAACGCTCCTGTGTCACGGGCGTCGGGCCCGTGCGTGAGTCGCTGGCACGGGCAAGCCGCCCGTGACGCGAATGACACCCGTTACTTCTTGGCCGATTCCGCCATCCGACCGCCGGGCGCGGCGGCAGCGGTTTTCTTCTTCGGCATCACGCCGACCAGCTCATCGTGAGGCCGGGCAATCACGTGCACCGCGATCACGGTTCCGATGCGACCGGCGGCTTCGGCGCCGGCGTCCACCGCCGCCTTCACCGCCGCCACATCCCCCTTCACAAACGCCGTCACCATGCCGCTGCCGGCTTTGTCCCATCCGATCATTTCCACGTTGGCCGCCTTCAGCATCGCGTCAGTGCCCTCCATCAGGGCAACCAGACCTTTGCATTCAAGCAGGCCGAGGGCTTCGCTGGGCATACAGGTTCCTTTCAATTGGCTCGCTTTTGTTTTCTTTGCGAAACCTGAAAAACATGAAACATGATCAAGCCGTCATCCAATGCACCGGTGAGCCTCATGTCTCACGCATTCTTGTTTCACTTGAACAACTCCATCGCCGTCGCCGATTCCAGATCGCAGGCGTTGCCTTCGTCGGTATCGATGTGCACCTCCAGGATCACCTTGGGGTGATAACGCACCTTCACCCGGTCGAAGGTTACGCCGCAGGGGCCTTCGACCTTCAGTTTCATGTAGTCCCCGTCCTTCACGCCGTAGTAATCCAAATCGGCCTGGCCCATGTGCACGTGCCGTTCGGCGCGGATCACGCCCTTATCGATGGTGAGCGCTCCTTTGGGGCCGAGTATGGTGATGCCCGGGGTGTCATGATGATCGCCGCTGATCCGCAGCGGCAGGTCGATGCCCAGGTAGATTCCGTCGGTGTAGCTGAGCTCGACCTGGGTGTAGTTTCGGGTCGGGCCGAGGATTCGCACGTTGGGAATGATCCGCTGCCGCGGGCCGACCAGCGTGACGGTCTGTTCCGAAGCGAATTCGCCCTGCTGGTAGAGGTCCTTGAGCTTGGTGAGCTTGGCGCCCGGGCCGAACAGGACCTCAAGATGCTCAGGGGTCACGTGCATGTGCCTGGCGGAGACGTTGACGACCAGCGGGTGCGGTGGTCCGCCGGCGCGCTCGGGCATCGCGGCGCGTTGTTCGCGTACCGGGGGCGGGGTGATCAGCCCAGCCAGCCGCTGCCGCAGGACTTCACGGACGAGCTGTTCGACCTCTTCTCGCCGGAGCGTTCGGCCTGTCGATTGGGTTGCTGCCGCCACCATGATCCAGAAGTATGCAAAATCTTCCAGAAGATGTCAAATAAAATCACGTCTTGTGAAGAGTTTCTCACAAGTGCGCAAATTTGTCCATGTTTGTGCATCGGACGTGGCCTGCAGCCTGCCAACGGCCCGGGTGGGGGAAATGCTCCTATCGGCCATCGTATTCACACGCGGAAGTGCATGTCTCGTAAACAATTATGCGCGATAAAAGCGGCAGCACAGGTTTGAGCTTCTCCCAGATCCATCGCGCCAACTGCTCGCTGGTAGGATTTGACAGACCCTCGATTTCGTTCAGGTAGTAGTGGTCCAGCCGTTTCACGATCGGCTCGGCGGCCCGCTTGATCTCGCCGTAGTCAATCAGATACCCCTTGGCCGGATCCACCTCGCCCTCGACGACCACATCAAACCTGAACGAGTGTCCGTGCAGGCGGCGGCACTTGTGGCCCTCAGGAAACGTCGGCAGGTCGTGGGCCGCCTCGAAGCGAAACGTCTTGACCAGTCGCACCACCATGAATGTCATGATAGGGCAATCTTCACCCGCGCGAAAGGCCACCAGAGAAGCTGATCCCGCACTTCCGCGCCATGCCCACTGCCCTGACAGCGGGATCGCGCGCGAGATGCTCGCACCTTCCGCATCCGCGCCGTCACTCACGTGCCTGGCCGGTTGCCGAACAGCTCGATGTGCAGCCGCGGGCAGAAACGGTAGCCCTTCTGCTTGCAGATCTCCGCGATCCACTGGCCGCGGGATTGCAGCGTCTGAGCGTCGATGCCCTCGGGCATGAGCTGCACGTCGGCCGGCTTCCAGTTGCGCACATGCTTGAGGATCTTCTCGATCTCCAGCAGGTCCGACTCGTCACAGACCACGAACTTGAGCTGAAAGTCCGGCGAGGTGTCGATGAACTGCTGGATCACCGCAAAGTTGATCCGCTGCCGTTCATGCGACTCCTCAAAGCGGCTGCCGCGCGGCGTCGAGTTGCTCAGCTTCGGCGAGAGGCTGGCCAGGTCCAGCTTCAGGGGCTTGAAGACCGTGGCGGCGGTTTCGACGGTGATGTGATAGTCGCGGGCCTTCAATGCATCGCACAGCTCGACGACATCGGGCATGATCAGCGGCTCGCCGCCGGTGAGCACCACGTATCGCGTGTTGAATGCCTCGACCCGGCGGACGATTTCATCGACGGGCAGGTCCTGGCCCTGGGGATTCCAGCTTGCATAAGGCGTATCACACCAGACGCAGCGAAGGTTGCATCCGCTGGCGCGGACGAAGACCGAGGGCATGCCCGCCAGCTTGCCCTCGCCCTGGATCGAATGAAAAATCTCCGCAACTTTCACGAATCCATCGTAGCATCGGTTTGGCGGCGGTGCACTGGCCGGCCGCAGGGACTGGACCTGCACCGCATTAAGTAACTAGATACTAACTTGTGTCCTAACCTGCCTCGCTCGTGTCTGTCTTAAGGGATGAGCGATGCCACAACGGAGGATTCGTGCTCAGCAAGGAACATCAGGACCGTGAACACACGCGATTCGAGCAACTCGAGAGGCGACGACTGCTTTCAAGCAGTGTCAGCGGCAATGAGCTGATCGTTGACGGCGGGGCGGGCGACGATCGGATCGTCATCGGACTCGATTCGGCTGGCAGGTTCGTCGTCAACGAAAACGGCGCCGTGCGAACGTTCTCTTCCACGGGCGTGTCACGCATCACCGTGCTTGGGGGCGACGGCGACGACTACATCGAGATCTCCCCGGCGATCTCCACTTCGACCACCCTGATGGGCCAGGAGGGTTTTGATACCATCGTCGGCGGGGCGGGACGCGACTGCATCCTCGGCGGCGTCGGCAACGACCGCATCCTGGGCAACGCAGGAATCGACTGGCTTCGCGGCGAGGCCGGGTCCGACCACATCAACGGCGGATCCAGCTCCGACCGCATCTTCGGCGACGACGGTGACGACGACCTGTACGGCGCCCACGGCAACGATGCGATCTGGGGCGGTCGCGGGCGAAATCTCTATCACGGCGGAACCCACAACGACACGCTCCGCGGCGGCGACTGGAATGAACGCATGTTCGGAGAAGAGGGCAATGACCTGCTCTACGGCGGCGGCGGCGATGATGACCTGTTCGCCGACGACGGCGACGACTTCGTCGATGGCGGCGATGGGCATGACGACATCGACGGCGGCCGCGGAGATGACACGCTGCGCGGTGGCAACAGCGGCGACATCATCACCGGCGGGGATGGCGACGACCTGCTGGCCGGCCAGGACGGCGACGACTCCCTCTTCGGCGACGACGACGATGACACGCTCAAGGGCGGAGGCGACGACGACGACCTGTTCGGCGACGACGGTGACGACGACCTGTTCGGCGAGGACGACGACGACAGCCTGCGCGGCGGGCGCGGCGACGACCGCCTCGACGGCGGCTTCGATGACGATACGCTCCTGGGCGATCGCGGCAACGACACGCATTTCGGCGGCTCCGGAGATGACATCCTCGACGCCGTGGACGACGACCGCGACTCCATGTTCGGCGACAGCGGCTCCGACAGCCTCTTCGGGGATTTCCACGAAGACCGTTTCGACGGCGGCTCGGGGAATGACTTCTTCTTCGACGAGTTCGACGTGCCCTTTTAAAGCTGGATCAGATGGGCAGACCCTGTGGCGCGCAGGACGCTGAAGTCGCGAGCATGGTCGGGCCGCGTCGAGTCGTGTACCATACGCCACGTTATCCAACAGGGATTGCAGGCTCATGGCGGTACAGCGACTGGCGATGATCGGGGCGAGGGGGCACTACAACTATGCGTTGCGGGCGCTGCCCGATCTGCCGCAGGTGCGGCTGGTCGCCGTGGCCGACGGTGCCGACGACGACCCGGCCACGCCCATCGTCACCTGGGCCAGCCAGCACGGTCACCAGCCGCGCGTCTTTGCAGATTACCGGCAGATGCTGGATCAGGCCCTGCCCGACGCGGTGATCGTCTGCGGCCCGTTCGAGCGGCATGCGGAGATGACGATTCAGGCCATCGAGCGCGGAATACACGTTTTTGTGGAGAAGCCGGCAGCCCTGACGTTTGAGGAGCTGGAACAACTGCGCGCCGCGCAGGCGCGAAACCCGCAGGTGCACCTGGCGGGCATGATGGGCATCCGCTACGACCCGGGTTTTTATACCGCCTGGAAACTGATCCGAAACGGCGCGATCGGCGACGTGCGACTGCTCAACGCGCGCAAGAGCTACAAGCTTGGCAGGCGTCCGAGTTATTATCACGACCGGCGCAGCTACGGCGGAACGATTCCGTGGGTCGGCAGCCATGCGATCGACTGGATCCTGTGGATGAGCGGAGAGAAAGTGGAACGGATCTACGCCCGGCACTCATCACGGGCCAATGAAAATCACGGAACCATGGAGCGTGCGGCGGTGTGCGAGCTTGGGCTGAGCGACGAGCGGTTTGCGTCGATCAGCATCGACATTTTTCGCCCCGCCAGGGCGCCGTCGCATGGAGATGACTGGATTCGCGTGGTGGGGACCAGGGGCGTGATCGAGGCTCGGAACAATTCGCTGTGCCTGATCAATGATGAGAACGATGGCACGCAACCGGTGCCGGTGACGTCCGACCGGCAGGTGTTCCGCGATTTTGTCGATCACATCGACGGTCGCCGGCCGGGGCTGATCGATGCCCGCCAGACCCTGGTGCTCACGGAAGTGTGTCTGCTGGCGCGGCAATCCGCCGACGAAGGGGGCAGGGTGATCGAGATTCCCGGCGAAAGGGAGCTGAGGTTTCCGCAAGAATAAGGGAGCAGGCGATGAAGGCGATTTGCAGTTGGTGCGGCTTGCTGATGGTGGGATGGGCTGCGACTTTGACGAGCGCGGCGCAGGCGCCGGCATTTCCCGGCGCCGAGGGGTTCGGCGCGGCCGCCAACGGCGGGCGTGGCGGCAGCGTGTACGAGGTGACGAACCTGGACGATTCGGGCCCCGGTTCGCTTCGCGACGCGGTAAGTCAGGGCAACCGCACCATCGTCTTCCGTGTCTCGGGCACGATCAATCTCACCAGGCGCCTGGAAATCTCCAAGCCCAACATCACCATTGCCGGGCAGACCGCCCCGGGCGACGGCATCTGCCTGCGGGGCAAGGAACTGTTCATCACCAACACGAGCAACATCATCGTGCGGTTTTTGCGGATTCGTCCGGGCGACGAGCTGAAGCAGGAGCACGATGCGCTGACGATCTGGAACAGCCATTACGTGATCGTCGATCACTGCTCGCTGAGCTGGTCCACCGATTCGCTTAACGACGTGGTCAAGGGCAGCGGGAACGTGACGTTGCAGTGGTGCATCCTTTCCGAGCCGCTGAATGCATCGGTGCACGTGAAGGGCGCCCACGGCTACGGCACCGGCTGGGACGGGCGCAATGGCGGATCGTCATTCCATCACAATCTGCTGGCGCATTGCGACAGCCGGGCACCCAGGATCGGGTATTTCAACGTTGGCCGCGGCCTGATCGACGTGCGCAACAATGTCATCTACAACTGGGGCAAGCTCAGCGGCTATGGCGCCGAAGGCGATGACGTGAATTACATCGGCAACTACTACCGCCCCGGCCCCAACAGCCGCAACACCGACATTTTCTTCGAGATCTGGAGAAACGACGCGAAGATGTATGTGGCGGGGAACTTCATGGAGGGGATGGACCAGATCAACCGCGACAATGCCAGAGGCGTGCGGTATCGCAAGGATATCGGCGAGGTCGATCCAGGGGGCTGGCAGGCGGCTTCGCCATTTGCGGTGGCGGCGGTGACGACCCAGTCGGCACAGGACGCCTACCAGGCGGTGCTCGCCGCCGCCGGCGCGATCCTCCCCAGGCGCGACGCCGTCGATCAGCGCATCATCCAGGACGTGAAGAACCGCACTGGCCGAATCATCAATTCGCAGGACGAGGTTGGAGGCTGGCCCGAGCTGAAATCGGACCCGGCGCCGGTGGATTCGGATCATGACGGCATGCCGGACGCCTGGGAATCCGCCAACAGGCTCGATCCCAACGATCCATCGGATGGTCCGCGCCTGAGCGAGAGCGGCTACTCGAACCTCGAGCTGTACCTCAACTCGCTGGTGCGGATCGGGACCGTGGACGCATCGCCATGACACGACGCCCGGGTTTTGCAACGCTCGACGCCGTATGCCGCACCTGGACTGCGCTGGTGCTGTGTTTTTTATATCTGCCGGTGCTGGCGGTGGTGGTCTTTTCGTTCAACAAGTCACGGCTGAACATCACCTGGCAGGGCTTTACGCTGGAGTGGTACCGGGCGCTGTGGCACAACACCAGCCTCATGACCGCCGTGAATAACACGCTGATCATCGCTGGTGTCACCACGGTCCTTTCAGTGATCCTGGGGACGCTTGGGGCGTGGCTGCTGCATCAGTACCGATACCGTTTCCGCGGCATGATCGCGACACTGGTGCTCGTACCAGTGGTCATGCCCGAGATCATCATGGGCATCAGTCTGCTCATTTTCTTCGCCACCGTGAATGATGCGGGAAACCGACTTCTGGAGTGGATGGGCTATGCCAACCGCCCGCTGTCTCTTGGGTTTACTACGGTCATCATCGCTCACGTGACGTTCTGCTTTCCGTTCGTGCTGATTCCTGTTCAGGCGCGGCTGGCGAGCTCGGATCCGGCATTGATGGAGGCGGCGATGGATTTGGGCGCCACTCCGGCGCAGGCGTTCTGGCGCGTCATGCTGCCGAATCTGCTGCCGGCCATCGTATCCGGTGCGCTGATGGCATTCACCCTGTCCATCGATGAGCTGATCATCACCTACTTCACGACCGGACCCAACTCCGCGACGCTGCCTTTGAAGATTTTCGGGCTGGCCCGCAAGGGGATCGACCCGTCGATCAACGCGATCTCGACGGTCTTGATTCTGCTCACCGCGGTGCTTGTGATATGCGGTCAGTTCTTCTGGTCGTTGCGACAGGGCAGCATGGAAAAGGAAAGGGCACACACATGAAGCTCCCCGGCAGAGTCTGGGTTGTGGTCAACGTTGTGATCGGGTTGGTTCTGGCCGTTTGTCCTGCGATCCGCGCCGCTGATACGGAACTCAACCTCTTTGCCTGGTCGGAATACATCCCGCAGGCGGTCATCGACGGGTTCACGAAGGAAACCGGAATCAAGGTCAATTACGAAGCATACTCGTCAAACGAGGAGATGCTCTCGAAGTTCCTGGCGGCGGGGGCGCAGTACGATCTGCTTCAACCTTCGGAATATACGGTTGAGGCACTGATCAAGCAGAACAAGCTTCTGCCCCTGGATCACGCCAAGCTGCCCAACCTCAGAAACATCGCCCCGGAATTCAAGGGCCTGGGCCATGACCCGCAGCTCAAGTACTCGGTGCCGTACATGGCCGGCACGGTTGGCATCGTCGTCAATACCGAAAAGATCAGGGAGCCGATCCGGGGTTACAAGGACGTCTTCCAGGACAAGTACGCCAACCGCATCGTGGTCGTCAACGACAACCGGGAGCTGGTTTCCTGGGCATTGCACACGCTGGGGCTGCCGATCAACGACATCACGCCCGAAGCTCTGGAGAAGGCGCGGCCACTCGTGACGCGATGGGTGTCACTGATCAAGCTGTTTGACTCTGACAGCCCCAAGACGGCGCTGCTGAACGGGGATGCGGACTTGGGAATCGTCTGGAGCGGCGAGGCGGCGGTTCTGTGGAACGAGAACCACAAGTTCCAGTACATCCTTCCTGAGGAAGGCGCGCACATGTTTGTGGACAATCTGGTCATCCCCGCCAACGCCCGCAACAAGGACGCCGCCCATGCGTTCATCAACTACATTCTTCGCCCGGAGGTCAGCAAGCTCATCTCCGACGAGTTTCCCTACACCAATCCCAATGCCGAGGCGCGCAAGCTGCTGAGCAGGGAGCAACTGGAGAACCCCGCCAGCTATCCAAAGGCCACAAAGCTGGAGATCTTCCGTGACATCGGCAAGCAGTCGGCGGCGATCGACCGGATGGTGACTGACATCCGCAGCGCCGCCGGGAAGGCGGACAGGGAATAGTTCTTTTCTTCAAGCAACCCGGGCTGTGAGCCACCGGCCGGGCAGCCGTTGATGATGAGCCTTGTTGAATCCGACAACCCGCCTGCCGCCAGCCACGATGCCGGTTGGATCCAGTGGCTGGCACTGGCGCCACTACTGGTGTGGCTGGGGGCGTTTGTTGTCGTGCCGACGGGGATCATGCTCGTCTACAGCTTCTGCCAGCGTGATGAGCTGGGGCAGGTGGTTTACGATTTCACCCTTGAGAACTATGTTCGGGTATTCGAGGGGTTGACCTGGGCAACGCCGCTGAGGGCGCTTGCCGCAGGCATTGTCGGCGCGATTATCATCGCCAGCCTGGCGGCTTTGTGGATGCATCGCAGCGGCCGTCAGCTCACCATCGCTGCGCTGGCCAGGCCGGCGCGACGCGGCTTGCTTGTGGCAGCGGTGGTGGCGATGCATCTGGAGATCCTCTCCCCGCATTTCCAGGGTGTGTACCTGCGAATCCTCTGGCGGTCGGCGGCCTACGCGGCACTGACCACCCTGTTGTGCCTGATCATCGGTTATCCCGTGGCATACGTGATGGGTACCGCGCGCCGCAGGTGGCGAAGCATCCTCCTGGCCGCGGTCATGATCCCGTTCTGGACCAGCTTCCTCGTCCGCACCTATGCCTGGATCACCATCCTCAAGGAACAGGGACTGCTCAACGCCACCCTGACGGCGATGAGACTCACCGACGAGCCGATCAGCATCCTCTACACGCCCCTGGCGGTCGTGATCGGGCTGGTATACGCCTACCTGCCGTTCATGATCCTTCCGATCTATGCGAGCCTGGAACGGTTGGACCCGGGGCTGATCGATGCGGCACTGGATCTGGGCGCCCGGCCGCTGCGGGTGTTCAGCTCCGTGATCGTGCCCTTGACGTTTCCGGGCATTGCCGCGGGCGTGCTTCTGGTGTTCGTGCCGGCGGTGGGGATGTTCGCGGTCACTGACCTGATGGGCGGGGCCAAAGTTCTGCTGATCGGAAACGTCATCCAGAACCAGTTCGGGCAGGCGCGGGATTGGCCTTTTGGCGCTGCACTGGGTATTGTTTTGCTGGCGATGTTTGCGGTGGTGTTTGCGGCGGCGGCGGGCGAGCTTGTGCCACGCGACCGCGGGCGCGGATTCTGGCGCCGCCGGTGGGCTGGTCGTCGCGGCGGCACGCCTCCCGGGCAAAAGGACGGTGCTTCTCACCTCCATGTCGCATTCGGTTGAACTCATCGGACTTACCAAACGCTTCGGTTCGGTTACGGCCCTGCGCGACGTGAACCTGCGCGTCGCCCCGGGAGAGTTCGTCACGCTGCTGGGGCCTTCCGGATGCGGAAAGACAACGCTTTTGCGGGTGATCGCCGGCTTTGAAATGCCCACCAGCGGGCGGGTTCTGCTGGACAACATCGATGTAACGGACCTGCCGCCCTATCGGCGGGACGTGAACCAGGTCTTCCAGAGCTACGCGCTATTCCCGCACCTGTCGGTGTATGACAACGTAGCCTTCGGGCTGCGAATGAAACGTCTGCCCGGTCGCGAGATCCGTCGGCGCGTTGCCGAGGCGCTGGACATGGTCGAGCTGGTCGGGCTGGAGCATCGCCGCCCGGCTCAGCTCTCCGGGGGACAGCAGCAGCGCGTGGCACTGGCGCGGGCGCTGGTTTGCCAGCCCAAGGTCCTGCTGCTGGACGAGCCGATGGCCGCCCTGGATGCACAGCTTCGCCGCGCCATGCAGATCGAGCTTAAGCGACTTCAGCACCGCCTGGGGATCACCTTCGTTTTCGTGACTCACGATCAGAGCGAAGCGTTGCTGCTGTCGGACCGGATCGCGGTGATGAACGCCGGGCTGATCGAGCAGTTCGGCGCTGCCGCCGACATTTACCACCGTCCGCGGACGGCGTTCGTGGCGCGATTTCTTGGCCAGGCGAACGTGTTCGAGAGCGTGGTGGTGGGCCGGAACAACGGGCATGTGGAAGTGTTGATTGCGAATGCGACGGCGTTGCGGATTCCGGTCGCATCGGTCTTCGGCGACGACTCGCCGCTGCTTGCGGACTCGCGGTCGCGAAAGCTTGCGGTGGCCGTCCGCGCCGAACAGGTGCGTCTTCTGCCTGCGCCGCCACAGCCGGATGATTGCAACGTCCTGCCCGGTCAGATCGTGGAGATCCTGTTCGGCGGGGCGATGTCGCAGGTGCTGGTGCGCACGGCGGGGGGGCTGCTGCTGACGGCCTGCGCCCCCAGGATCGAGCTTCGTCGTGGCGATCCGGTGTGGTGTCACATCGCCCCAGATTCCCTGATCGTTCTGAACGGAACCGCTGCCCCTGAATCTGCCGGCGAGGGCAATTCGCTGCAACCTGCAACTTTGGGTTGATTCGTCGGCGGCGAGGGTTATCTTATCAATGGCAATGTCTTCGGGCTGGCGCGCTTCGGCGAACTGGCGTGCCTTCGCGTCGTTGCCTGGATCGTTCCATCCTCTCGAACGCGATTCGAACGCGACGATGGCTCCAACACAACGAGGCGAGGGAGTTGACGGCCAGGCCGCGCCCGCGCTGGCCACGGCTACGCAACCGGCGGGCACTGGCCGTCGCGACACGACGCATGAGGCAACCTCGCCGGTTGCGCGCGGCGTGTGCCTTTTGGCCAGGCATGGTGCATACTGTGCTCAGCGGGTGCAGTGAGCCCGACCGCAAGGAACCAACACAGTCGTCGGTGCACCGACGGGGACGGAGTCTACCCCGATTACGCTTTTAACCCGCCACCGATCGCCAACCGGCGATTGCCTGCCTCGAGCACAATGTCCATCCTTGAAAACACAAGCTCGACTGCCTCGCCCGCACAGCCGGACCTGACCGAAGCTGCGGCATTGCCCGCTCATTCGGCGCCAACTGCGCAGAGCGAACCGCCCCTGACCATCATCCGTCCTCGCTCAGGCTGGCAGGCGGTCGAGCTGCGCGAGGTCTGGCGATATCGCGACCTGCTGTGGCTGCTGGCCCTGCGGGAAATACAGGTCCGCTACAAACAGACCATCCTGGGTGTGCTGTGGGTGATCATCCAGCCGCTGGCCACCAGCGGCATCTTCGCGGCGCTGCTGGGCATGCTCATGGGCCGCGGCAACGAGCCTGGCGTTGCGGGCGTGCCGTACTTCGTCTCCACATTCTGTGCCATGCTTCCCTGGCAGCTTTTCGCCAGCTCGCTTTCGCAGGCGGGCAACAGCCTGATCGCCAACCAGCGGCTGATCACAAAAGTCTACTTCCCGCGACTGATCGTCCCGATGTCGGCGGTGCTGGCGGCGCTTGCGGATTTCGCGGTCGGCCTGTTGGCGCTGGCCGCGGTCATGATCCTCTATGGCCTGTGGCCACCGGTCCAGATCCTGCTGCTGCCGCTGCTGACGGCTGTGGCGGTGCTGGCATCCCTGGCCGCGGGGCTGTGGCTTTCAGCCCTCAGTGCGCTTTACCGCGACTTCCGACACGTCATCCCCTTCCTTGTTCAGCTCGGCCTGGTCGTCAGCCCCGTCATCTACACGACTCAGAAGATTCAACCCAAGCTCCCCGAGTGGGCCATGATGCTGTACGCGCTGAACCCCATGGTCGGCGTGATCGAGGGCTTTCGCTGGGCGCTGCTGCCGCAGGCCGAGCCTCCGCTGCTGGTCTGCGGCCTGTCGATACTCTCGACCGCGCTGTTGCTGATCAGCGGCGCGTTTTTTTTCCGCAGGATGGAACGCAGCTTTGCGGATCTTGTTTGACGACCGCCTATTCACCAGCCACCACTGTGAGCAGCCATCACCGACCACCGACCCATGTGTGACCTGGCCATACGCGTCTGCAACCTCTCCAAGCAATACCGTCTGGGCCAGATCGAGCCGTACAGGACGCTGCGCGACTCGATCATGAACACGGGCCGGCGGCTGCTGCGTCGCGTCGCCGGCCCCGGGCCACGGACCGCCGACCACGGCTCAACAATCTGGGCCTTGAAGGATGTCAGTTTTGAAGTCAAAAGAGGCGAAGTCGTCGGCATCATCGGGCGAAACGGCGCGGGCAAGAGCACGCTGTTGAAGATCCTCAGCCGCATCACCGAACCGACCGCCGGGCATGTCGAGCTGCGCGGGCGTGTGGGAAGTCTGCTGGAGGTGGGCACCGGCTTTCACCCTGAGCTGACTGGCCGCGAGAACATCTACCTCAATGGTGCGATCCTGGGCATGAGCCGCGCCGAGATCCGGCGCCGATTTGACCAGATCGTCGCCTTCGCCGAGATCGAAAAGTTTCTGGACACTCCCGTGAAGCGTTACAGCAGCGGGATGTACGTGAGACTGGCCTTCGCCGTCGCGGCGCATCTGGAGCCGGAGATTCTGATCGTGGACGAGGTTCTTGCCGTGGGAGATGCCGAGTTCCAGCGCAAGTGTCTTGGCAAAATGAGTGGCGTGGCCGAATCCGGGCGCACGGTGCTGTTTGTGAGCCACAACCTTGCGGCGGTAGAGGCGTTGTGCAACTCCTGTCTGCTGCTCCGTAATGGCGGTGTTGGCGCTGTGGGATCGACAGAGGCTGTCATTGCACAGTATCTGACAAGTGATCAGGAGCCATGTTATGACGTCGATTTGTGGAATCATCCCGGCCGGCTGCCAGGGAAGCAACGCATTCTGCGACGGCTGCGCTTGCTTGATGATGGAGGCAGGGTGCTGCGGTGCGCAGAGCTTGGCAGACCGTTGACATTTGAGCTCGAATTGATGTCGGAAAATCGGTTGGCGAATGTCGTTGCCGCCATTCACATTTACAGCTCATTAGGGCAACGCGTGGTGAGCTATCACTCGCGGTATCAGGCTCCAGCCTCAATAGCACTTGAAGGCACGACGATCCTTCGATGCCGGACGCCCATGTGCCAACTGATGCCCGGAGAGTACTCGTTAGTTCTGGGCGTGGACAGCGGTCAGGATACCGTGGATCGGATCGAGTCCGGACTCCACTTCGAGGTTGCCCCACGCGATGTTTACGGCACCGGTCGCGTTCCCTCCAGCCGGCAGGGCGTGTATGTCCCGCAAGCGGAATGGAGTGCATCGTCTGCTTCGTGACGTCTGATTTCGCGATGGGCGCACCACTCGTCAGTGTGATCATCCCCTGCTTCAACGCGGGGCGGTTTGTTGGTGATGCGATCCGCAGCGCATTGCGCCAGACCTATCGACCGATCGAGGTGATTGTTTTAAACGACGGCTCAACCGACGAGTCAGAACAGATTATCCGAAGCTTCGGCGATTCAATCCGCTGCGAGTCCAGCCCGAATCGCGGCGCGTGCGCCGCCAGAAATCGAGGGTTGGCGATGTCGCGCGGGGAACTGATCCAATTCCTTGATGCAGATGACCTGCTGCACCCTGAGAAAGTGGCTCGGCAGGTCAAGGAGCTGAGCGACGATGAAACGATCGCATTCGGCCCGTGGTTACGATTCTCCTGTCGGTTGCCGGCGCCACCATATGAGCCGGATATCTGCGCGGCCACCTTTGCAGAAGATCTACTACTGCAATGGTTGCAGGGAAAGTATGTGATCTGCAATGCCCTTCTTTGGCCAGCGCGGCTTCTATCCCGGATCGGTGGGTGGGACGCTAGGATTGTTGCTAACCAGGATGGTGAACTGCTCATGCGCGCATTGAGCCGGGGTGCGCGGCTGAAATATCGCGATGACGCCTGGGCGTTCTATCGGGTGCCGACAGCGGGAGGCAACATGGCCGCCCGCACGGACGCAGCAGCGCAGCGGTCACGACTGCGAGTCATGTGGCGGGTGTATCGATGGAATACAGGCGGCGCCATAACGAAGGAAGTACTCCTGCGCTTCTGGCAGCACTTCGTCCATCTGGGAGCCTCGCTCATCGATCAGGACCCTCGTTACGCGGCCTTGGCATTTCGTCTGGCACGTCGTGCGCGCTCACGGGCGGGTTGTCGCGGCATGGATCCGACACGATTGATGGGGTACGCGGCTTACGAGCTGAGCAGGCATTTGGGACCGCAGTGGGGGCGACGGCTGCTCATGCCGCTGTTTCGCGCCTGTCGGGAGCGTTTATGACGGTTCGCAGCAGTCTGGACGCTGGGGCACCCGAGCGTTGCGAGCTCATGACGGTGCAGTGGGCACGCCGGATTCGACGCATGTGCCGTCGCGGCGGGCGCGCGGTTCTTTCACATTGTTGTCGCCAATACGGCATCTTGAAGATGTCGTGGATCGGCGGGTTCCATAACGGCAGCCGAATCGTGCCGTATGAAGGCCACGAGGGCGGGAACCGCGCGATTCTCGAGACGCTGGCCAGCGGGCGGCCTGCGATGATCACACGGTATGGCATCTTCGAGTTACGGGCCGTGGCTGGCGTCCGGTTCGGAGCGGACAGGCTGTTGCGAGGTGTGATCACGCCACTGTGTGATAACGCCGGTTTCTTTCCCCGCGATGAATCGTTGCTGCCGCGGTTTGCCGAGATCTACGCTACGGCGACGCGAAACGTTGATTGCTTTGCCGCCTGCAATTACCGTCAAGGACTGTGGGCCTACGAGCAGCGCATCTTTCGCGAATTGTGTCCGAACGCTCGGTTGATCGACATCCGGTCGCTTGATTCATTCTGTTATGCCGAGCCGTGGACCTGGGCCTTGCGGGGCCGCAAAGTGCTGGTCGTGCACCCTTTTGCGCGGACGATTCAAAGGCAATATCTCAAACGTGAGAAGCTATTCATCAACCCCAAGATACTGCCGGAGTTTGGCAGCCTCCACGTGCTGCCGGCAGTGCAGTCGATTGCGGGAAACCAGGTTCCGTTCGCGACTTGGTTCGATGCACTCGAGCACATGTGTCAGCAGATCAGTCAGATCGACTTCGAAGTGGCGTTGATCGGTGCCGGCGCCTACGGGCTACCGCTGGCGGCGCACGTGAAGCATCTGGGCAAGCAGGCGGTCCACATGGGCGGGGTCACGCAGATGCTTTTCGGCATCCGCGGCAGACGTTGGGACAACTGGTATCCGCATCTGTTTAACGAACATTGGGTCCGTCCCGCGGACGACGAACGACCCGTCGGAGCCGAACGCGTGGAGCATGGATGCTATTGGTAGCCGGTGAAACATACAGAGAGACGCAGCAACAGCTCCGCGCACGGGCGCTGCTGGTCCAGTCCAGTTCGAATCCTGACGGATCGGCGTTCAGCGGTCTGCTCGTGGCCAAGGCGATTCTTTCGTTGGGATATGAGCTTCATGTTGCGTTTCGCGTGCCCGGGCCGATGTGTGATCGTTACGAGCAGATCGGCTGCCTGGTGCACGTTGTCCCTCACGAGAACTGGCTCGCCGGTCATTCAGCTCGCGGCCTTGTGAAAGGCCTGCTGCGGCTGGCCCGCGGTGCGTATTTGTTTGGCCGGTTGATCCGCAAGCTTGAACCCGCATTCGTGTATGTAAACACGATTGTGAGCACGCCTGCGGCGTTGGCGGCAAGAGCACACCGGTGTCCGGCTATCCTGCACATCCGCGAGCTCTTCGAGGATGTGGGCGGCGAAATGTGCTGGCCATGGGTCGGTGGCCAGCGCCTGGTACGGTCGGTAGTGCTGGGCGTTGCGGATCGAGTTGTTGTTCCCTCACACGCGGTCCTCGCAAACGTGTTGGGCGATGCGACGGCCTCATGCAGGCTCGTGCCGAATGCGGTGGATGCCAGGTTCTTTGGCATGTCCGACGCGGACCGTACAGACCGCCGGCGACGGCTGGGGTTGCCTGATCACGGGTGCTTCATCATCGGGGTTCCTGGAACGTTGCGGCCGCTGAAAGGTCACCCGTTCTTTCTCGAAGTGGCCGCACGTGTAAGCCAGCTTGATCCCGACATTCGGTTCGTCATCGCGGGGGAGGCACCTGTTTCCGCCTATGGCGATTTCGTCCGTTCGGAGATCGCGCGCCACGGCCTGGGTAACCGCGTATATCTGCTTGGCAGCGTGCCTGACATGCGCGACTTCTACGGCGCATGTGACATCGCATGTGTCCCATCGCGCTCCGAGTCGTTCGGCAGATGCGTGGTCGAGGCATTCGCCTCGCGCACTCCGGTTGTCGCGACAGCGGTCAGCGGCATTACCGAGATTATCCAGCATGAGCGGACCGGATTGCTCGTTCCGTACGGCGATGTCCATGCGATGGCCGATGCCCTGCTCAGTTTGCGTCGTGACGCTGCACTTCGGGAGCGGTTGGCATCACAGGCGCGGGTCATCGCCATCGAGCGATATCATGAGTGCAGACACACCCGGCAACTTGTCGAGTTGATTCAAACGCTCGTGGCCAAGCACAGCGCCTCGAGTCCGATCCGAATTGGCCATGTCGAATAATCCGCTGACCTCAGTGATCATCGTTGCCTGCCACGGCCAGAAGTGGATCGGGCCGTGCGTCCGTTCGTTGTGTCAGAGTACACGAAATCTGCCCGTGCAGGTCATTCTTGTGGACAACGGCGGGACGACCCCTGGCCTGGTGGAACTGTCAGAATTGTTTCGGCCCATGTGTGTTGTTCGCACCGCGCAAGTGCTGGGTTTTGCCGACGCGAACAACTTTGCACTGCGGCACGTGGATCCTGCGACCGATGCGGTCTGTTTCCTCAATCAGGACACCTTGAGCGGAGAAGATTGGCTGAGCCAGTGTGTAACCGAACTGCGAGCCGATGATATGCTCGGGGCGGTCGTGCCGATGATTCGCACGTACGATTGGGCGGGTTGGGATCCGGAGTTCCTTAGCTGCATGCGGCAGGCGGAAGGGTCGGCGCGATGGATCGAGTCGGGCGCGGAGCTGCGGTCTGTGTATTACGTTCCGTATGCGCCGGCCGCCGCGATGGTGGTGAAGGCGTCAGTGCTTCGGCAGGTCGGGCCGTTCGATCCGGTCTTCGGCAGCTACTACGAGGACTACGATCTGTGCAGGCGGATCCGTGGCGCGGGCTACCGGATCGGGATCATCACAGGGGCGCGCGTGGCGCATTATTCCGGCTCGGCGACACGGACGGCCTCAGAACGACGTTGCCGTGGTCGCAGGATTGTGCGTAACCGCGTGCTCTATGAGATCCGGTTGGCCGGACGACGCCGGACAATGGCATTGCTGCGATACTTCGCATTGAGCTTCCCCCGCAATTTGGCGCGGAGCCTAATGGGTCGCTCGGCGCATCCGCCGCTGGAGTTCCTTAGGGGGCATCTGGATCTGCTTCCGCTGACACGTCGGATGTTGTCGGAGGCACATGATCGCTGCGCATGGCGCGCAGACCTGGCAAGAAGTGGATTCGCGTTCGCCGCGGGCGCATCCGAGATCGATCGTCGGCCAACGCGTTCGTCCACCGCTGTGACATGAAGATCCTGCACCTCAACGAGCGCCTCGGATGGCACGGCGGGATTGAAACATACCTGCTGACTTTGGTGCCTCTGCTGGAAGAGCGTGGCTGTCGCGTAGTGATTGGGTATGCATCGGGCGACGTCGCACTGACGGCGCGGTCACGATGCATTCCGACACTCTTACACGCGGGCCGGCGCGCGGAACGAGAGTGCTATCAGGCGGTATCGCGCATCCTCTCGGAGGAATGTCCGGACTTGGTGCACCTTCACAACGTGCACAACATCGGCGGCATTGCAGCATGTCTGGATATGGTGCCGACGGTCATGACCGCACACGACTACCGCTACATCTGCCCCACATCGTCGCTCTATTACAAGAAGACACATCAGATCTGTGGGCGAACCTGCGGCCCGGGATGTTTTACCACCACCTTGCGACACCATTGCCTCACACCTCGGCCGTTGTACGCGATGCGGTACTATCGGCGTGTACGGTGGGTGATGGCGAATGCGCAGCGGTTGCGGTGTGTGATTGCGCCAAGCCAATACGTGGCGGCGCGGTTCGTTGCGAGCGGCTTTCCGGAACAGCGGGTTCAGGTGCTGCCATACTTCTGTCCAATCGAGCCCGCCGATGATCCCGGATCTCCGCAACCCCCCACGCTTCTGTTCGTCGGACGCTTTCGTCCCCACAAGGGAGTTGAGTGCTTCATTCAGACCCTGGCACTGCTGCCGAACCATGTTAAGGGCCTGATGGTTGGCGACTGCGAACCCGGCATGCGTAAGCGGATTAGGCGGCTTGCCGAATCGCTGGAGTGTGCCGAGCGCCTCGAGTTGGAAGGATGGGCATCGCGCCAGGCAATTCGGAGCGTCTACGCGCGTGCAACGGTCCTGGCGTTTCCCTCACTTTGGCCAGAAACGCTTGGAATCGTAGGCCTTGAAGCACTGGCGTGTGGCGTGCCGGTGGTTGCCAGTGATGTTGGCGGGGTTCGGGAGTGGCTCGCTGATGCCCAGACGGGCCTGTTGGTGCCTGCGGGCAACCCCGCAGCCCTGGCGGAAGCCGTGCAACGCCTGCTCAATTCGTGCCAGCTACGCCAGTCCTTTGGTCGCAATGGAATCGAGCTGATTCGACGCCGGTTCAGCCCCGGCAGCCACTTGGAAAGCTTGCTTGAGATCTACAAACGATGCGTTGAGACATCTCCGCAGCGCCTCTCGGGATTGCAGGTGGTGAAAACAACGTGAGAGAGAAAGGCCAACTGCGTGTCGGAGTGTACCTGTTTTTCTGTCGCGGCGGAATTGCGCGATATACGCTGGAGTTGCTGCGAGAACTGTCGGCTCGACCGGAGCTCTGGATGGAGCTTGTCTGCGAATCCGCCTTCGACCTGCCGCGCCAATTGACATATTCCATCTGGCCCGAGTTGTACTCGCTTGGGCACCGATTTGCTCTTTTGCGCCGGTCAAGATTCATGGCAGGTCAATGCGTGAATCCGGTACGCTTGTGCCACCGCGCCGCGAAAGTCGGATATCAGATCGTGCACTTCAGCGATTTTAATCACGTTACCTATCCGCTATGGGCACGGGCGGTGCGCACGAATGGTCGCAAGGTCGTAGCCACCGTGCACGATGTCACCCGCGCAAAGTGCCTGTTGAACCGGCGGTACGAGGACAGCCAGCTTCGACGATTCTACCGCGATGCCGACGCCCTGTTTGTCCACAGTCGGGCGCAGGCCGCGGAACTGGTTACGTGGGCAGCGGTCGATCCGCAGCGTGTGCATGTCGTGCCGATGGGGGGCACTGATTACGGCAGGCCATCCGCCGACAAACAGCAGTTGCGGCTGCGGCACGGGATACCCGCAGGAAAGTTGGCCGGCCTGTCGTTCGGAAACCTGCGTGATGACAAGAACCTCGATCTGTTGCTGAGCGCATTGGTTTCCACTCGCCGGGACGTTCATCTGGTGGTCGCCGGGCGGGAAGCAGCGCGAGGCCACAAGCCCTTCGATCACTATCGCCGGTTGTGCCAGGAACTGGGAATCCTCGAGTCCGTCACCTTCATGAGCGGTTATCTGTCCGACCAGCAGGTTGCGGATCTGTTCACAATGTGCGACTTCGTCGTGCTGCCTTATAGCAGCCGATTTACCTCACAGAGCGGGGTGATTGGTGTGGCAGCGCAGTACCGGCGCCCCGTGCTGGCTTCGTCTACTGTGACGTTTCGCGAACTTCTCTCAGATCACGATATCGGACTGTTGATAGAGCCGGACAACGGTCAGAGCCTGGAAGCCGGGCTAGCGCAGATGGCGCGACTCATCCAAGCTAACCATCCCTTCCGGTTCGATGAGTATCTGCGTGCCAATAGCTGGCATGTTAATGCCGAGATCACCTCGCGTGTGTACGCCAGACTGTCCGACGGTGGAAACGGATCTTCCTGAAGTGAGCCTTGATCGGCCTGTGCTCATCAACGCCGTCTCCGCACGCGCGGGAGGCGGTGTCAACGACCTGCTGCATACACTGCCCAGGCTCCGGGACGCGCTGGGGAAACGGGGATGGAATATCAACGTGTTCTGCGCGGCCGAGGCGATCGATGAACTGCTGGCCAACGGGTATCCGCCCCGGGAAATGAGGCGGATCAATACCCGTTCGCCACTGCGGCGGGGACTGTGGGAGTTTGTCCGGTTGCCGCAGTTGGTGCGGTCGCTGCGGCCGGCGGTGGTGTTTCACTTTTCCAACTTCATCTTCCGCGATCTGCCGGTGCCGCAGGTGGTGGTGTTGCGGAGTCTGACGTATTTCGCCCCGGAGTATGCCGCGATGCGGCGGAAGGGGTATCAGAACCTGAGGTATCGACTGGGACGGTATTACTCCAGTCTCACCATCGAACGTGCGGCGGCGGTGTTCTGCATCTCGCAGACACATCGGCGGCAGATCATCCAGAGCGTTGGGACGATGGGCGAAAGAGTGCGCGTGGCGCCGCTGGGGGTGCAGATTCCGGAATCGGCCAGGCGGCTCATTGGCGCGCAGCGCCGCGAGCTGCTGGAGCTGTTGCCGACTGAGCATCGCCAGCCGCTACAACCGCTCGTGCAGGCCGGGCGACGTGTCGTGTTGAACGTTTCGCACTACTACACGCAGAAGAACTTTCTTACGCTGCTGCGGGCGATGGAGCTGCTGGCGCGTCGCCGGTCAGACGTGACGCTCGTGATCACGGCCGGGATCGAACAGTATCGCGGCGGACGAAACGAGCAGGTGGAGCAGGAAATCCGACTGGCCCGCACGCTGCGTCAGCGCGGCGTGCTGTGCGACCTTGGGCCGGTATCAAAGCAATGTGTCTGGCCGCTGCTGGCGATGGCGGATGTTTTCACGTTTCCGTCGTCGCTGGAATCGTTCGGGCATCCGCTGCTGGAAGCAATGGGAATGGATGTGCCGGTCGTGGCGGCGGACACCGAAATCCATCGCGAGATCTGCGGACAGGCGGCGATGATGCATCCGGTATTTGATCCTGAGGCGCTGGCCGAGGCGATCGAGCGGGCCACGGACGATGGTGCACTGCGGACGCGGCTGATCGCGGCCGGACGCCTCAACATCCGCCGATTCAGTTGGGATACGCATGTGGAACAGTTGGTGCAGGCGATCCTGGAGGTCGCTGGGCAGCCTTCGACAGATTCGATAGCAGGCGATGAGCAGTGCGCCGCACCGGCTGCGCCGGCTGTGGTTCAAGAGCGATAGCAAGCAGACTCATGACCGACAGTGCCCGCACGCCGCTGCTGTTCATCACGAACATCCCCAGCCCCTACCAGGTGGATTTCTACACCGAGCTTCAACGCCAGCGCCCGGGGTTTTGTGTGATCTTCACCGCCGCGGCGGAATCCGATCGCCAGTTTGCCGCAGGCGAACAGTTGTCGTTTTCGCATGAGATTCTCGACGGCGACTTTTCCTGGACGACACGGCTTCGCAAGGACTGGCACCGACATCAGCAGCTTTGGGCGAGGCTGGAACATCATTCGCCGCGACTGCTCGTGATCGGAGGATCCTACCTCATGCCCGACGCGCGCACGGCCAGGCGATTTGCGCTGTCTCGGCAGGTGCCGTGGGTCTACTGGGGAGAAAATCCGTTCAAGCGTGGACGCTTGGGGGTGCGGGCGCAGTTGCGGGCGCGGTATTTGCGGTGGTTTTTGCGCGGCGCGGCCGGCGCTATCGGCATCGGAAGCATCGCGGCAGGCGAGTATGAGCAATTGTTGCCGGGGCGGGCGGTGGCGAACATTCCCTATGCGCCAAACCTTGAGCCGCTGGTGCGTCCGTCGGCGGCGACGGTATCGGCGGCGGAGGCATATCGCGGCCGGCTGCTGAACGGCTCGGCGCAGGGCATCATCGTGATGTTTTGCGGATCGCTGGATCGTCGCAAGGCGCCGGATATGCTCCTGGAGGCGTTTGCGGCGGTGGCGCGCAAGGTGCCGCGGGCGCACCTGCTTCTGGTCGGCGACGGTCCGATGCGACTGTCTCTGGCGCAGCGCGCCGCCACGCTCGAGCTGACTGATCACGTGAGCTTCGCGGGGTTCGTTCAAGGCGATGAGCTGAGGCAGGCGTATCTGGCATCCGACATTTTCGTTCTGCCGACACGGGGGCACGAAGGCTGGGGAGTGGTCGTGCAGGAGGCGATGGCAGCGGGGTTGGCGGTGGTGGTCTCGGATCGAGTTGGTGCCGGCGCGGATTTGATTGAGGACGGTCAAAGCGGGCTGGTCTTTGCGGCGGGCGATACCGATCGCCTGGCCGAGTGCCTGCTGCGACTGTGCGAACAGCACGAGCTGAGGGCGAAGCTCGGTTTGTGCGCGCAACGACGCGTCGTGGCGACAGGCGCGGCCCCGGCGGCGCTGAAGCTGCTGGGTTACCTGGACTGCGTGAAGCAGACGCGCGACGCCGCAGCACCGCCGTCGATCGCGCCGACTCAGAGCAAGACCTCGCAGCCGACGTGAACGGAAATCGCATGGGCGAATCGGATACAGGCGTGATGCACGTACGAATCCCGGGGCTTCGGCCGGTGTATCGGCTGCGGCCGGCTGATTCCAAGCCGGAGCTGGCGACAGGCGCAAAGCCGTCGCCGCGTGCGGCCGCGGCGCACGCCGGTGCGCTTCGCAAGCCAGACGCACGATGGCGCGATTCCGTTGCCCTGACGGTTACCCTGGGGTGGGTGCTGCTCAATATAGTGGATACGCCGTGGGCGCAGATGCTTCCATACATCAACCCCGCGCGGGTGCTGGTGCCGGCGTCGTTGTGCCTGATCCTGATCTTTGAGCCCAGGCAGCGGTCGGGTGCATCGGGCATGAGACTTGGCCCGTGGGTGGGATGGATCCTGGCGGCGGGGATGTTGTCCAGCGCGATAGCGTATGTGCCATCGCTGGGGATGCTCAAGCTGGCGCTGTACATGGGGGTGCTGATTCCAATCTGCCTTTCACGTTCGCTGCGCGATGCGTTTTCGCCGGATGCGCCCGGACTGCGCTGCCTGGGGTGGGTGATGCTGGCGATGCTGGCGGCCAGCGCGGTCCTGCTGCCGATCAACCGCACGGGTCTTTATGACAATCCCAACAAGCTGGGAATGCTGACGGTTTGCGGCTGGCCACTGCTCATGTGGCACATACACGAATCTTCGCGGACGGGTCGTCGCATCCGCTGGGTGATCGGGTGGGCAGGGTTGGTGATGTGCATCGTGGTGTGCGTGGCGACGTGGTCGCGCGGGGGCATCGTGTCGCTGGCGGCGGGGCTGGTGGCCTATGCGGCGCTGCGGCGCTCGCCGACGATCGGCTCGCTGCTGGTCGGATTTCTGTTCGTGGCGGCTCTGGGGGCGCTGCTGTGGGTGATGGGCGATGTGTTCCGGGAATATGCCTACAAGGGACGTGAAACGCTGCTGGGCGAGGGCCGCACCTTGGTGGCCCAGGAGACGTTGCGGGCGTGGATGGCGCGACCGCTGCTGGGCTATGGCTTTGGATTGTCCTGGACGATGACCCCCGAGGACGCCGAACTGGTCTTCCAGACCGGACGAATGAGCTGGTTCAGCCTGGAGTTTGGCAACTCGACGCTGGCGATGCTCAGTGGCGGGGGACTGGTGATTGCGGCGTTGTTCTACGGGATGATCGGGTCGGTGTGTCTTGCGGGGGTGCGATCACTTCAGCTCCGTGGCACGGAGCCGCGGATGCGCGACCTGCAACTCATCCTCGTCGCGGGCATTATCGGGATGCTCGTGCACTCGCAGGCCGAGGCATGGCTGATGGCGCCGCTGACGTGGCCGACGGTGCTTTTCTGGGTGTACGTCGCGGTGTGCGCGTATCTGGGCGGGGTGATGACCGTGCGGGAGAGGCGCGGCGAATGAAACAGATTCTTCAGTCATATCGCAGCGGCGAATTGTGGCTGGCGGAAGTACCGGCGCCGGCGCTGCGCGCGGGCGGGGCGATCGTACAGACGGCGGCGAGTCTGGTCTCCGCCGGAACCGAGCGAATGATCGTCACGCTGGCCAGGAAATCACTTGTGGGCAAGGCGATGGCGCGGCCGGATCTGGTTCGTCGAATCATCCGGAAAATCCGCGCCGAAGGATTCACCGCCGCGATGGACAAGGCGCTGGCCAGGCTGGATGCTCCGATCGCGCTGGGCTACTCGTGTGCGGGCACAGTGATCGAAGTTGGCCAGGGTGTTGCCGGAGAATTGCAGGTGGGCGATCGTGTGGCCTGCGGCGGAGCCGGCTATGCCACACACGCGGAGCTGAACTACGTTCCCAGGAACCTGCTGGCGCGGATCCCGCAGAACGTGAGCTTCGAAGATGCTTCTTTCACGACGGTGGGGGCGATTGCGATGCAGGGCGTGCGGCAGGCGGATGTGCGGCTGGGGGAATGCGTGGTGGTCATCGGGCTGGGGCTGGTGGGATTGCTGACGGTGCAGATTCTCAAGGCAGCGGGATGTCGCGTGCTGGGCTGTGATCTTGACGCTGGTCGATGCTCGCTGGCCCGGCAGTGCGGCGCCGACGATGCAGTTGGACGAGAGAGACTGAGAGAATCGGCGGCGGCGATGAGCGGCGGGCACGGCGCCGATGCCGTCATCATCACCGCCGCCACCGCTTCGAATCAGCCCATCGACGATGCCGCGGAGATCTGCCGCGTCAAGGGGCGCGTGGTGGTGGTCGGCATGGTCGGGATGCAGATACCGCGCGAGCCGTTCTACAGAAAGGAATTGGATCTTCGTTTGAGCATGTCGTACGGCCCCGGACGCTACGATCCGCACTACGAGGAAGGTGGCCAGGATTATCCGATCGGGTATGTGCGCTGGACCGAGCAGCGCAACATGAGCAGTTTTCTGGAACTGCTGTCGGCGGGAAAAGTTACTCCGGGCAGGCTCATCACGCATCGCTTCGGCATCGACGATGCGATGCGGGCGTATGAGCTGCTTGAGCATGGCAGCGAGCCGTGCCTCGGAATGGTCATCAACTACCCGACGCATGCGGCGCCGACGAAGGCAGCGCGAGCGGTCGAGCTGCGTCCGATCCGGGCCATCGGCCGGGCGGATCGCATCGGCGTGGGGCTGATCGGGGCGGGCAATTTCGCCCGAGGTGTGCTGATCCCGCACCTGCTGAAGCTCGATGGTCTTGAGCTGGTCGGCGTGTGCACGGCCACGGGAATGACGGCGACTCAGGCGGCACAGAAGTTCGGCTTTGCGCGGGCGACAACCGAGGTGTCGGATCTGCTGGAAGATCGGCGCATCGGGGCCATCTTCATCGCCACGCGCCACGACAGCCATGCCCGTCTGGTGTGCCAGGCGCTTGCCGCGGGCAAGCACGTGTTCGTCGAGAAGCCGCTTTGCATGACGCCTCAGGAGCTGGAGCAGATCGAGCGCGCGGTGGAGGCATCGCCGGGGGTGTGCCTGATGGTCGGATTCAACCGTCGCTTCTCGCCGCACACCCAGGCGATTCGCCAGGCATTCGCGTCGCGCGGCACGCCGATGATGATCGGATACCGGGTGAACGCAGGTGTGGCGCCGCGAGATTCGTGGCTTCAGGACCGCAGCATCGGCGGGGGACGGATTATCGGCGAAGTGTGTCACTTCGTGGACTGGTGCGAAGCGGTGATCGGATCCACGCCGGTGCAGGTGCAGGCTGAGTGCATCGCCACTGACGACGCAAGGTTCAACGCCCAGGATAACCTGGTGGTGACGATGCGTTACGGAGATGGCTCGGTGGCGACGATCCAGTACGTGTCGCTGGGGCCAGGCGAATTGCCGAAGGAGCGGGCGGAAGTCTTCGCGGCCGGTGGGGCGGCGATCCTGGACGATTTCAGGCTTACAACCTTTTACGGCATCAGGCGTGCGACGGTGAAGACACGGCAGGACAAGGGATTTGCCGGGGAGCTGTCGGCGTTTGTCACGGCGGTGCGCGACGGAGGCTCGCCGCCAATTCCATTACAGAGCATGGCTCGCAGCACGCGGGTCACGTTTGCAATTGTGCAGTCGCTGAGCACGGGTCGGGCCGCTGCGATTGAGCCCATCGACGACGCCGTGGCGGATGGATCGGCGCAGACGCCGGATACGTCGCAGGTCGCCGATGCGATCCGGGCGAGTGGTCTTGCCGGGCAGAGCCTTGGATGAGGGTGATGCGCGTGCTGCATACGGTACGGCATCTGCGGCCGCGACAGATCGCAGCCCAGATTTCGTATCGCCTTCGCCGGAGTTGGGACGATCCGGCGGGGGTGTTGCGGTGGGAGCCGCCGGCGTTTGCGGGGATCGCCTGGCAGCCCAGCGGACGTTTCCTGTCCCCGATGATCGGTTCAAATTCGCCGCAGCGCATTCGGGCCGGACAACTGGAATTCCTTAACCAGCTTGTTGCCATCGGCTTTCCACCGGACTGGAATCGTGCCGATTTGCCGCGCCTGTGGCGGTACAATCTCCAATACTTCGAACACCTCTGGGCGATTGAACGGGCAAATGATGCGAAGGCTCTGGTGCTGGACTGGATCAACCGTCGCCAGCCGTCGCGCCAACACGTTGGCTGGGAGCCGTACCCGATCTCGCTGCGCTTGATGAGCTGGTGCGGTGTGCTGTTCGACAGATTTCGCGGCGAGATCGCGCACGATCCGGAGTTGATGTCGCGCCTGTGGCCAAGCATCTATCGGCAGGCCGAATGGCTGGCAGGGCACCTGGAGACGCATCTTCAGGCCAATCATCTGCTGGAAAACGCCGCGGCGTTGACGGTCGTGGGATGCTGTTTTGCGGGCCAGGCCGCGCAACGGTGGCGACAGATCGGCACCCGGCTTCTGCGAGAGCAGGTGCCGGAGCAGATCCTGCCCGACGGTGGACATTACGAGCGTTCGCCGATGTATCACTGCCGCGTCGTCTACGTGCTGGCGATGCTGCGGAACATCGGCCAGGCGGATGTCTCGGAAATCGTCAGTCGTCCGCTTGAGCGCGCGGTTCGGGCGATGAAGCTGATGTGCCATCCAGACCGGCAGATCGCGCTGCTGAACGACAGCGCGTTTGGCGTCTACAACGAGCCGTCGGAACTCGCAGCGTACTGCGGCCAGCCGGAAGACCCGCCGTTTGGCAGCTTTTCGCTGCCGGACACGGGCTACTTTGGCGCTCGGGCGCGCAACGGTTCGTACGTGATCTGCGACGCGGCGTCGATCGGGCCTGACCACCAGCCCGGCCACGCGCATGGCGACATGCTCAGTTTCGAGCTGTCATTGCGGGGACAGCGGGTAATCGTGGACAGCGGAGTGCACGACTATGAGCCGGGCGAGATGCGAGCCTACTGCCGCTCCACCCGGGCGCACAACACAATCGAGATCAACGGGCAGGACCAGTGCGAATTCTGGGATGTGTTTCGCGTCGCGCGGCGGGGACATGTGCATGATCTGTCCATGAGGCCACGCGAAGATGGATTTGAGCTTTGTGCCTGGCACGACGGCTACACGCGGCTGGGAGGCGTGCCGCGGCACCGTCGCCAGTTTCGCTGGTTTGAATGCGGGCGGCTCGAGGTGAGCGACACGATCCTCGCCGATGCGCAGATCAGGGCGGTCTCGCGCCTGCACCTGCACCCGGACTGCCGCATCATCGAAGCGGGAAGCGATGGAGTGCGGGTGGTGTACCCCGGCGGTGTGTTCCGCGTCGTGCCGTCGCCGGCCCAGTGTCAGATCGGCATCGAAGACTCGTGGTATTGCCCGCGGTTCGGTGTGAAGCTGGCCAACCGCGCGATCGCCTTGCGGGCGCGCGGCCGGGACAGGATCGCCATGGGGTTCACGATTGCCGACGGCGAAGCATAGGGGATGCCAGCAGTGCTGACGAGCAGTTCGAGCGGGAGATTGCGCGACTGGATACATCGCGTCAACGCCGGATGGGACCGGCGTGGCGACATCGTTTCGCTGACGGAATCGATCCGTCGTTCGCGCCCCTCGCCGCGGCGCGCGGCCGCTCCGCACCGCTGCCCCAGGACGCGGATTCTGTTCCTCACGCATTACTTTCCGCCGGAAGGCAACGCGCCCGCCTCGCGGGTGCACGAGATGTGCAAACGATGGGCCCGCGACGGACACGAGGTGACCGTCATTACCTGCGCTCCGAATCATCCGACCGGCATCGTGTACAAGGGATACCGCAACTGGCTGCTTCAGCAGGAGTGGATGGACGGCATCCGCGTGCTGCGGGTGTGGACGTTTCTGGCGGCCAACCGGGGCAAGGGACGCCGGGCGATCAACTTCGTGTCGTACATGATCATGGCGACGCTGTTGGCGCTGTTCCTGCGCCGCCGGGATGTGCTGATCGCCACCAGCCCGCAGTTTTTCTGCGGGTGGGCTGGCGTGCTGGTTACGGCGCTGCGGCGCATCCCATTCATCCTGGAGATCCGCGACATCTGGCCGGAATCGATCCATGCCGTCGGCGCCTCGGAGCGGAATCTGCTGCTGTGGCTGCTGGAGCGGATGGAGCAGCAGATGTACGCCAGCGCGTTCAAGATCGTGACCGTTGGCCAAGGGTACAAAGAGCAGCTCATCAAGCGTGGTGTGCCGGAGGCGAAGATCCAGATCGTGACCAACGGGGTGGACCGCGAACTGTTTGTCTCGCACCACACCGATCAGAGCGTGCGGGCGCAATACGGGCTGGGCAAGGCGTTCGTGTGCGCCTACGTGGGGACGATCGGTCTGGCGGCGGGACTGGACGTGGTCCTGCGGGCGGGGGCGATTCTCAAACAGCGCGGCCGCAAGGATATCAGGCTGTTGATGGTCGGCGACGGCGCCACGCGCGAGCGGCTGGAGCGCGCCGCACGCCAGCAGGGGCTGGACAACATCATCTTCACGGGTCTGATCGGCCGCCAGCTCGTGCCGCAACTGCTCAGCGCCGTGGATGCCTGTTTGGTACACCTGCGCCGCAAGGAGTTGTTCGAGTCGGTGCTGCCGTCGAAGATCTTCGAGGCCGCCGGAATGCAGAAACCGATCATTTTGGGGGTCAAGGGGCACGCTGCCAGGCTCGTCAATGAGGCCGGCTGTGGCATTTGCATCGAGCCGGAGAATGCCGAGCAGCTTGTGGAGGCGATCGAGAAGCTCGCCGCCGATCCGGAGCTGGCCAGACGGCTCGGCCAATCGGGTCATGACTATGTCCGCAGGCACTTCGATCGCGATCAACTGGCTGAGCAGTATTTCCAGATCATTCGCGAGGCGATCGAGACGTGCCCGATCGTCGTGTAGGACCGGACCTTCGGCACGCCGAGACGGACGTTGCATCAACCTGTGGTTCATCGCAGATGGCTTGTTGCGGATTGAAGGTCATCAACGTTGTGGGGGCACGGCCGAACTTCATCAAGATCGCGCCGATCATGCGGGCGAGTTGCGCGCCAGGCAGCGGGATCGAACCGATGCTTGTACACACCGGGCAGCACTACGACTCGCGGATGAGCGGGCGGTTTTTCGACGAGTTGGAGATTCCCCGCCCCCAGATCGATCTGGGCGTGGGCATCGCCGCGGGCAGCGGCTCGCACGCGCAGCAGACCGCCGCGATCATGAACGCCTTCGAGCCTGTGGTGCTTGAGCACAAGCCCGACGTCGTGCTGGTCGTCGGCGACGTGAACAGCACCCTGGCCTGCGCGCTGGTGGCCGCCAAGCTGCGGGTGAAGCTGGCGCACGTGGAGGCGGGCCTGCGCAGCTTCGACCGCTCGATGCCCGAGGAGATCAACCGAATCGTCACGGACTCCATCAGCGATCTGCTGTTCTGCTCCGAACAAAGCGGCGTAGTGAACCTGAAGCGCGAGGGCGTGCCTGCCGATCGGATCCACTTCGTCGGCAACGTGATGATCGACACACTGCTGAGCTGTCGCGCAAAAGCCCGCACTTCAACGATTCTGGATGATCTGAAGCTCCGGCCGTCGGAGTATGCGCTGCTGACGCTGCATCGCCCGGCCAACGTGGATGACGACGGCACGTTCGGCCGGATACTCGATGCGCTGGAGGCGATTCAGCAGCGGCTCGAGGTCGTGTTCCCGGTGCATCCGCGGACGCGCGCGATCCTGGCGCGCTCGCCGATTGCCGCACGAATCGGCCAGATGAAACAGCTTCGGCTGATCGAGCCGGCGGGTTATCTGGACTTTGTGAAGCTCATGTCGCACGCCCGGGTCGTCCTGACCGACAGTGGGGGAATTCAGGAAGAGACGACGGTGCTCGGCGTGCCGTGTCTGACCCTGCGCGACAACACCGAGCGCCCGGTGACGATCCAGTGTGGAACCAATCAACTGGTCGGCACCGACCCGCAGCGAATCCTCGGCGCCTTCGCCGCCGTCACCAACGGCAAACCGCCTCCGGCGGATCTGCCGCCGCTTTGGGATGGCCAGGCGGCGCAGCGCATTGTCGAGGCGCTTGTACAGCACGCATAGTTGCAGCCACTGAAAACTCGTGCGCATGACCCGAGCCGGCGACAGATTCGCCGGCTCGTGCTGTTTCCACGGGCACACTACCGCCGCGACTTCCTCGGGATTGCCCGCTGGGGGAGCTTTCGCCGCCACAGCAGTTGGAACTCGATTTCTTCATCGCCGCCGCTGCGTTCGTGCTCGACATTGAACGTTGCATCAGCGGGGATGTGGACTCGCTCGCCGGCAACCTGGATGGTGAAGGCGCGTGCCCGTTCGATGGCGTCAGCCAGCCGGCGCAGCTTGGCGGCGAACTGCCGGCGGGAGTAGGTTCGCTCCAAGTCTCTGTCGGATGATTTGGGCATAGGCGATCTGACTCCAGCAATGGTGCATCACGGTCTACCGCGCGGCGCACCGGCCCGCGTCACAGCCATTTCCTCCTGTGGAACAGGTACAGCAGAAACAGGATCAACGCCACCGTCCCCAGCATCGAGACCCAGAAGCCGGTGGGAGAACGCAGGACATCGTTGAAGCCGGGCACGCCCTCGAAGTTCATGCCGTAGAAGCTGGTGATGATCGTCGCCGGCAAAGCACAGACGGTGATGATCGTCAGCGTCTTCATGATCTGGTTGAGGTTGTTGCTGATGCTGGACAGGTACACATCGCGCGCGCCGATCACCAGATCGCGGTACAGCTCGATCATCTCCACCGCGCGCACGAGATGATCCAGCACGTCCCGCAGATAGACACGAGTCGATTCCCGGATGAATGGCACCTCGCCGCGGGTAAGCTGCGCGATAACTTCCCGCTGCGGGCCTATGATGCGACGCAGATTCAGCAGCTCGCGCTTCTGGATCGTGATTTTCGGCAACAGCTCGGGCGTGGGGTCGGAGGCGGCCTTCTCCTCGAGGGTGTCGATCTCCTCCTGCATGTGATCCAAAATGGGGGTGTAGTTGTCCACGAGCTTGTCCAGGATGCTGTGCAGCAGCAGGTCGATGCCGGGATCGAGCACCACGCGCGGATCGGACCTGGCGCGGTTGAGCAGTTCATTGATCGAGCGATGCGGCTCCTCATGGATCGTCACCAGGTATCGCTCGGAAACGAACATGTCCAGCTCTTTGGTCCGCAGCTTCTCACGGAACGTTTCCAGGTCCGGGCCGTGGATGACCATGTAGAAATACCCCTGCTGGCACGCGTCGCCGATGTGATTGTAGCTCTCGATCTTGGGGCGCTGGCTGTACTGGATCGTGTCCTCGATGGCCAGCGGGTGAAAGCCGAAGACGTCATCGAGCAACGCCAGCTCCTGCTCATCCGGCTTGTTCATGTCGAGCCAGAAGACGGCCTTGGGATCGCGCACGGCGGCGGCCAGGGTTTTGGTATCGGTGTACGTCGAGATTCGCCCGTCTCCGAATTTGATGAATGCGGTAAGCATCGTGTTATTGCCCGCGAACAACAACCGGTTGCCGGCATCTGCTAATGTATCGCAGCGGCTTGCGCTTCGCCAAAAGGCCGGATCATCAAGGCCGGGCAGCTCTGGATTCCGGCCGCGCGGTGCGGCGGACGGCAGGGACATTCTGGTGAGCCGCCAGCTTCTGACTTGCCCGTGTCCGTCGCTACTTGGAACCTGCCTCGCGGCATGGTCAAATGTCCGGCATGCTCGACGAAGTCCTCAAGACCATTGACGGGCGAAGGTCCCAGGCGGTTGCGGCGCTGAGCGAATTTCTCTCGATCCCGTCGGTCAGCACCAGGCCCGAGCACGCGCAGGACATGCTTGGCTGCGCGACGTGGCTGGCCGAGAGATTGCGAGCCGCGGCGATGGAGGTTTCGGTCATGCCCACAGCGGGGCATCCGGTGGTCGTGGCGAAGAACCGCCATCAGCCCGGCCGGCCGACCGTTCTGCTGTACGGTCACTACGACGTGCAGCCTCCCGATCCGCTGGATCAGTGGATTTCCCCGCCATTCGAGCCGCAGGTGCGCAAGACCGAAGCCGGAACCGACGCCATCTACGCACGCGGCGCCGCCGATGACAAGGGGCAGGTCTGGTGCCACGCCGAGGCGATCCTGGCCTGGCAGTCGCACGGCGGGCTGCCGATCAACCTCACGGTGCTGATCGAGGGCGAAGAGGAGATCGGCTCGGATCATCTCCAGTCGTTTATCAGCGAACATCGTCAATCCCTGCGCGCCGACATCGCCGTCGTCAGCGACACCAACCAGTTCGCCCGCGGCGTGCCGGCGATCACGTATGGCCTGCGCGGGCTGGCGTATGCCGAGATCATCCTCACCGGTCCGAGCCACGACCTGCACAGTGGGCTGTTTGGCGGGGCGGTGCCGAACCCGGCCAACGTGCTCTGCCAGATCATCGCTTCGCTTCACGATTCCAGCGGACGCGTCAACATCGAAGGCTTCTACGATGACGTGATCGAGCTGACTCGGCAGGAACGGCAGATGTGGCGACGCCTGCCGTTCGACGAGCAACAGTTTGCCCGCGGTGTCGGCATCCCCCACGGCAGCGGCGAACAGGGCTACAGCACGCTGGAGCGCAAATGGGCCCGGCCAACCTGCGACGTCAACGGCCTGACCGCAGGCTATCAGGGTCCCGGCGCCAAGACGATCATTCCCTCACGGGCATCGGCCAAGGTGTCGATGCGCCTGGTGCCGAATCAGGATCCCAACCGGATCATGGGGCTGTTCGAGCGAACGATCCGCAGGCGTTGCCCGGACAACGTGAAGCTCGAGCTGAGCTGGTTCGGCGCCAGCGAGCCGGTGCTGGTGCCGGTGGACAGCCGGCCGATGCAGCTCGCCGCCGAGGCGCTGCGCATCGGTTTTGGCTGCGAGCCGACCTTCATGCGGGAGGGCGGCAGCATTCCGGTGGTGGGCATGATCAAGCGCGTGCTGGGGATCGACACGCTGCTGGTGGGGTTCGGCCTGCCGGACGATCGCGTCCACTCGCCCAATGAGAAGTTCGATCTGGACGCATTGCACGCAGGCAGCCGCACTGCCGCGGCCCTGTACGACAGGCTCTCACGGTTGACCGATTCGGCGCCTCACGGGCCTGGCGCCGCGCCGTAGAGCGGATGAACCGGCCAGCAGGCCGGTGATGCATGCGCCCAGCGACGCCGGCTCGGGAATCACGCCCGACTGAATCGCGCGAAGGGCCGCAAGGTATTCGCCACCGAACTGCTGCGAGTGCTGCGCGATCAGTGCCTCGGCCAGCGGACCGGCCTGATTCACGTACGCATTGTCAATCAGGGCGTAGTCCGTCGCGTCGATGGTCCCGGAGTAGTCGAAGTCGCCATTGATCCAGCCGGTCAGGGAATTCACGTACCCGTTGTCGATCAGCGAGTAGTCGGTGGCGTCGATGCTGCCCGACAGATCGGCGTCGCCGAAGCAGGTGAACTTCACCAGCACTTCGTTGCTGCTCAGCGGCTGGCCCGCGAAGCTCGTGTGGATCGGATTGCCGGCCCCGTCGTTGTTCCGCAGCACGCCCAGGCCATAGAGGTAGCTCCCCGCGGCGGCGTTCTGCATCGCGCCAAAGGTGCTGCCGATCCCCGGCCCGGCCCAGTCGTAAGCGCCGCCGTTCTCCAGCGCGCTCTTGATCCGCGCCGCGATCGTCGCCTCATTTCCCGTGGTGACGATGGCGGCGTTGTCGTTCAGGTCCAGCCGGCCGCTGCCCGTAATGTCCAGCGCGCTCACCACGAGCGTCCGCCCGCTGCCGGCGCCGAGGCTCATCCGCCCGGCCAAGGAAAGGGTGGCGACCGAGAAACCTCCGCCGGACCAAGTGATGCTGCCTTCACCGCCGATCTCGACAAAGGGGCTGGCGAACGTCCCCCCGGTTTGCGCGAGGTAGCCCGATCCGAAGACGCCAATCAGTGCCGAGTTGCCGATTCGCATCTCTCCGCCGTCGAGGAGATAGCGGCTCGGATTCGTCGGAATCGAGATGGAGCCGACGATCATCCTGTCGCTCACGAGGTGAGTGCCGGCGCGATGGTCGAAGATACCGCGGGCGTTGTAGCCCACGATTTCAGTCCCGAAAACGCTGAGCGTGGCGGCGTCGGACAGAAGGTTGTAAAAGCCCCACCCGTTCACGCCGACGGTCATGAGCCCGGTGGTGGACTTCGTTCCCACCGTCACCGCTCCCCCGCTTTGGTTGAGGGTGCCCCTGCCAGCATAGCCAAGCTCGAGGGTCCCGCCCACGGTGAAGGTCCCGCCGCTGAGGTCGTAGGTTGCCAAGTGACCCCAGCCGAGCACAGACCGTGTGCTGACCGTGTGCGTGCCGGCGGACTGAATGAAAAATGCCGGGATGTGCCGCCCGATCCACTCTTCGTACGCCAGCAGCGTCGCTTCCGATCCGCTGAGGATGTAGGTGCCGCTGTTCTGTCCAATGCTGGCCCCGCTGGTCCCGATGGACAGGCGGCCAGAGATGACGTGCGCGCCGGCGACATGCAGGAAGGTCCCGTTGCCGGCATAGCCCACATGTTCCGCGACAACGGCGAGGGTCCCTCCGCTGAGGGTGTAACTGGACAGGGCGTTCGGCATGTAGCTCAAGTACATACCGACCACGTTGGCCATGCCGCCGTTCTGCTGGAACGTCCCATAGCCAGCGTTCCCGATGGTCAGATCGTCGGCAGTCAGCGTTCCGCCGTTAAGTACGTACAGACCGGACGCGGGCGTCTGATAGCTGTTGTAGTCGCCGAGCATGAGGAGTCCGACACTGTTCGCGCCGGCGTTCTGAACATGACTAGCGCGCGAGTTGGCCAGCCACGGCCCGCCGGCCGGTGCGATCCACCCGTAGCCGAGGACCTCCGAGGAGGAGGTGAGATCAAACTCACCATTCTGGTAGAGCGTGGTTAACCCCCCGCCGGTGTTCCCGATTGTCAACGTGCCCATCGATGCGTCGGCGTCCAGCATCACTGCGCGGTCGAAGGGATCATCGCTGGCGATCCACGCGGCGTCTCCTAGCTGAGGAATAGTTGCAGCGGTCCAGTTCGATGGCTCGCTCCAATTTCCGGTACCTCCCGACGGTAGCCCGATGAAGTAGCGGTCGGCTCCCTGCACATGCGCGCCTGTCAGTAAAAAGCCCAACACCCACGAGACCACAGTGCCCGAGTGAGCAAGTGCACGTGCCACCTGATGCCTCCCGTTTCCAGTTCAGCTTATCCTCTGTTAACCTCGCCGGCCAACCAAAAGCGCGGAAACGTGCGACATTTCCGGGCCATCCCAAGCTGCGGCAATTTGCCACCGGATAACCGGTGCTTCTGGTCTTGACATAGGTTAGGTGCGACGCATGTTAGCATCTGGAGCCGTTGATATATTTTTGGCGCGCTCAGGGTGGAGGCGCGACATGCGCGAGATCGAGAGCTACCACGATCATGAGCCGCAGGATGCGGCAACTCTCCTTGCTCACCTCGAAGCCGTACCTCCGCTCAACGCGCGGTTTCCGACCCGACAGGGCCGCAACTCAGAAGGAGGTTTCCCATGTCAGGACTTCAGCCCCGTAACGGCGCGCGCCGATTTTCACTTCGTGGCGCACGCGCTGCGAAGCAAGTGAACAGGTCGCTTCGTCGATGCACATTCTCATCCATTGAAACGCTGGAGAAACGATGCCTGCTGAGCGCGCCTGCTGCGCCGCAGTATCTTACCGCACTGACCATCGGCCCCGATCAGGTCAACGTCACGTGGCAGGACAAGTCTACCGACGAGGACGGGTTCAAGATCGAGTATTCGACCAACGAGAACTTCTCATCCTTCCAGACGATCGTCGCCGCTCCCAACACCGGAAGCAAATGGATCACGGGTCTGCAAGCCAGCACCACCTACCACTTCCGCGTTCGGGCAACGAGCTTGACCGGGGGCGACTCGGGGATTTCCAGCTCAGGTACAGCTCGCGCCGCGACGCCCACAGCAAATCCGACGGTGGTGAACGTGATGACGGCATATGGCGCGAACCCGAACGACAGCGCAGACGACTATGCCGCCATCCAACAGGCGATCAACCAGTCTCCCGCGAATAGCGTGATCTATTTTCCTGCGGGGAATACCGCCAACGACAAGTACCTGGTCAGCCAAAAGATTCTGGTCAAGGGCGGGGGGCGCATCCACAAGGGCGATACGATCTTATCAACGGGGACCGATGCGACGCCCACTGGCCAGCAGAGCATCATTCGATCGACCGCGAACGACGCCAACCCGCAGAACAACACAGTGTTCTACATCCACGAGAACACGGCCCCGCAGACATGTTCAACATGAAGTTCACGAACCTGACGTTGGAGAGGCACGGGATTTTCGCGGACATCAGCGGCAGCGGCAAGAATGAGCGCGTGGTGATCACAGACAGCTATTTCAACGTGAGCGGACCGGGGAACTACAACGGCATTGAGTTCACGTCGGGCTTTCTCAACACCAACATCATCAACAACGTGTTCAACGTGTCCGGTTCATGGGGTATCTACGGGTACAACTGGGAGGACTTGGTCATCGCCAACAATCAGTTCACCGGCAATGCCGGAATGCACGTTGACGGGCAAGCAAACCAGAACACAAAGCTGTTCGTCGAGCAGAACTACTTCAACATCGTGAGGAATCAGGCCGTCGAACTGCAGGGGAAGAGCAACGCGGCCCCGGCCAGTTCTCCCACGAACCCGATGCTCGCGGGCACGATCGTGCAGGACAATTACTATTACCAACCGCAGAATCAGCCCTATACGTACTTCACCTTGAACAGCTACGCCTACTCCGTGCCACTCGACGGACAGATTACGAACGGCGTCCGCGTGTACTGGAGCTTCGATACGATCACGAGGCGCAACTACATGACCGCGCCGATTTACGACACGGCTCATGATCGGGGCGTGCGGTACATTTTCGAACTTGGTGGGTTGAACCTTGACAACTACGACAACTACTCGTACGGCGGCCACAGTGTCCAGGCAACCGACGGCGGTGCCACAGGGGAAATCCGCCACAATCGGTACGAGCAATACCAACAGATAACCGGCCCATCGGGGGTGTCCATTCACGACAACGGAGCAACTCAGCCGCTGACGTGGGACACCAACCGCCCGATTCCCGGCCCGCACCGTCGGGTGTTCGGGCTGGCGATCACCAGCGGCGCGCTGACGGCCAAGGGAACGAAGCTCCAAGACACGATCTCGGTCACGACCAGCGGGAGCAACCGCGTGATCACCGTCAACAGCGAGCCGTTCATCTATCCGTCCGGTTCGCTCAGCTCCGTGACGATCAACGGGGCCGAGCAAACCGACACGATCACGGTCAACAACACCTCCACGATGCCCGTCATCATCGCGCCCAGCGCCGGCGATGACAGCGTGAACGTCAACACCGCCGGCAGCGGCAGCGCCCTGGTCCGCTTCGACGCCACGCAGCGGATCGGCGAGCTTACCATCGGCGCCGGCGGGGTGGCGCGGCTGCTGAGCGGGGCCGACAAGGTCCTGACCATCACCGGGATCACGATCAGCGGCAGCGGCAAGCTCGACCTGAACGACAACGACATGATCGTGAAGAACGTGGGAAGCAGTGGACTGGACGAAATTACCGGCCTGATCAAGACCGCCCTGGAGAACGGCGGCGCGTTCGACTGGCAGGGCGCGGGCATCGGCTCCACGGAGGCCCACACGCACAACGGCACGGCCGGCAGCTTCCTGTACGGCCTGGGCGTGCTGTGGAACGACCTGTCGCAGGTGGGCGGCTCAGGAGCGATCTACTCGAGCTTCTCCGGCCAGAGCGTCGTCGCCAGTGACGTGCTCGTGAAGTTCACCTACATGGGGGATGCGGACCTCTCGGGCCAGCTCGACGCGACGGATGCGAGCCTCCTGGACAATGGCATGGTGAATGAATTGAGCGACTGGATCAACGGCGACTTCGACTACAGCGGCGTGATCGACGCCACCGATATCGCGCTGTTCGACAACGCGTGGGTGAACCAGGGCGGGCCGCTGTTTGCGGGAGGGGGGCCGGACAACGTCTACTCCGCCGCGGCCGGGCAGTTGTTCGATGAGTGGGCCGAGAAGTACGAGCCGCTGTCGCCCGAGGAGCTGATCGAGCTGCACACGAAACTGTACGGCAGCGCGTACGCGGATGCGCTGGCGCTGGTGCAGTCGGGCAAGCTGCGATGAAGCGTCCACTGCGGCGCGAGGATCATTGCGACGGCACACGATTGAGGCACTCGTGTGCCGCCGCCACCGCGAGCGGACTCATTTGCAACTGGTTCTGATGCGATGTTCTGCCGCCCGGCGCCCGGGATCCGACATCAAGCGACTGCACTTTTGCATCTTCTTCGGGCACGCGACCGCTGGCTTGCGCCGGCGGCTACGAAAATCGTGACACCCGTCCAGATGCTCGACGGTTCGGGAATGACGCCGCTGCGGACAGCGTTCAGCGCCGCGAGATATTCTCCGCCAAACATCCGGGCATGCTCGGCGATCAGTGCCTCGGCAAGCGGACCAGCCTGATTCACGTACGCGTTGTCAATCAGGGCATAGTCCGTCGCGTCGATCGTGCCGGAGTAGTCGAAGTCCCCATTGATCCAGCCGGTGAGGCTGTTCACGTACCCGTTGTCGATGAGGCTGTAATCGGTGGCGTCGATCGAGCCACTGAGGTCGGCATCGCCGAAGTAGGTGAACTTGACCAGGATCTCATTACCGGTCAGACTCTGCCCGGCGAAGTCGGTGTAGATCGGCCCGCTGCCTCCCACTTGGGCCAAATCGTTCAGCACCACACCAAGGCCATACAGGAAGCTGCCGGCGGTGGTGTTCTGGACATTGGCCTGCGTGCTGCCGATGCCCGGGCCAAGCCAGTCGAAGTTCCCGCCATTTTCCAGAGCGGTTTTGATCTGCGCGGTGATGGTCGCGAGGCTGCCGCTGTTGACGATCAGGCTGTTGTTGTTCAGGTCCAGCCGGGTGCCCGCCGCGATCGAGAGTGTTGTCACGCTGGCCAGCGTTGACGGATCGTTCGCCTGTGATGCGGCGGGGATGACGACGCGACCCTCGTGAATATCGAGCCCGCCGGCACGAAGGCGACTGAATGCAACCTCGCCCTGGCCGGTCTTGGTGATCGTTCGGCCCGAGGCGTCCAGCTCGCCGCTGAGTCGCAGCGCACTCTGGGCGTCGCGGATCCAGAGGTTCAGGTCGTCGGCCAGCACGATGGGGACGGCGATGCGATGCTGCCCGGCCACCACGTTGATCGCCACGGAATCTCCCGGCCCCTGCATCGTAATCGTCCCGCCGCCTGTCAGCTCGTATGTGCCGGTGCTGTCGAAGTTGATCATGCCCAGCGTGCGCGGGGTGTTCAGGCCGACGATGCGCGCGCCAGTTGCGCCGCCGAAATGTGCCGTATGCCCGACATCTCCCGGAACGCCGTTGCTCCAGTTCGCAACCGACTCAAAATCGCCTGAGGCAGAAGCGTTCCAGAAGTGCCAGTCCGGCGGAGCAGCGAGCGTCAAGTTGTACCGGTCCGTGCCCTTGACGAAGTTGAGGTTGGCAAAGCCGCTGTAGCCGCCGACGTTGTAGTCGCCGAAAAATCCCGTGAAGCTGATTGTTCCGTCGGGGTTGACGATCGCATTGAGGTTGGTATCCCACTCGGCCATGAGCTGCTGCCATCGCGCGCCGACGGGCGTGAGGTTCCAGTTCATGTCGTAGAACGCGCCGTAGGTGGCCTGATCCCACATCGCGCCGCGCCAGAAGCCCCACATGGTAAAGCCGGTGGCGTTGGGCGTGCCGAACATCATCCGCACGCAGTCCTCGAGGATGCTGGCGTGAAGGTTGGAATCGGTGGACTGGGTATTGGTGCCCGTGCCGGTGCTTTTGATGCCAAACTCCGTCAGGGCGATGGGCAGGCCGGTTACCGAAAGTCCCTGGAGCACGGACATCATGCGGGCCGCGCCGTGCGGCGACCACATGTTCGCGTTGGCGCTGGTATCGACATAGTACTGGGCGCCGATGCCCTGCACGGTTCCGCCGGCGTTGCGGATCGCTTCGATGTGCTGGCGATACCAGTTGCCGTAGGCATCTCCCCATTGGAAGACGTTGTACTCGTTGACGAAGACCTTTGCGTTGGAGCCTGACGCCGCGATCGCCGCCGCCGCTTCGTTGTAGATCCCCGCGACGCCGGAGGCGCCGTAGGCGTTCCAGTATTGCGTGGTGTGGACCGATTCGTTGTAGATGTCCACCTCGCTGTAGCGGCGAGCGCGGTCGCTGGCGCTGCCGGTGCCGATGTAGTAGTCGATCCGCTCGCTGATCTCGTCGCGCAGAGCACTGAGCGAACCGGCGCTGCCATTGCTCAGGTGTTGACTGACCCACGTTGGCTGCTGATTGCCCCAGATCAGGTTGTGCATCCTCGCCCGCAGATGGTTCTGCTCGGCATAATTCAGGACCAGATCGACGTTGCCCATCTGCACGACGTCCCGCGTGGCCTCGTTGTTGGCCCACTTGCCGGCGTTTTCCGGCACGACCATGTTGAAGTTCTGGATCAGCCGCGGATGGAAGTTGGAGTAGTACTGCCCCGTGCTGCTGAGAAAGCTGGCCACGCCGCTCTGGCTGCTGCCGGGCACGGCTGTGCCGAAGTTGAACGCGTGCCGGCGAAGATCGACGTTGACCAGCGTGCCCGGCAACAGCGGAATCCCGCCCGGGCCGGTCAAGGTTATTGTCGCAGTGCCCCTGCGATAGTTGTTGATGTACGTATTGGCGGCGGCGATCGCGTTGGCGTTGCTGTTGACGTTGGCCAGGGATGCGCCGCTGACCTGAAGGCTCTGAATGGTCAGCGAACCGGCAGCGGCTGGAGCGAAGTTATCGTACGCCGCGCGCACGAAGTGCGTCCCGGCCGGAAGATACACGTTATGAGTGTACGGGCCTGAGGAAGGCGAGACGTTCCAGCTCATGCTGGAGTCGTCCACGGCCAGGCTCAGTCTCGGTGTGGCGCCGCCCGCGGTGACGTTGCCGGCTGCCTGGATCTGGAACGTCACGGTGGCCGCGCTGGAAAGCGTGATGTAGGTGCCGACATAACCGTTGTCATCCAACGTCCAGCCGCTGCCCGAGGCAAACCCGCCGGAGCGAAGCGCCAGGGCGCCGCCGCCGAGCGTACCGGACTGCGCCTGCGCGGTGCCGGCGGCGACGAGCAGGCACAACAATGAGATCACACCCGGCAGACGATGGCACCAGACAACCACAGGCGGCATGCAACCCTCCGGGGCGGCGAAGACACAGGTGTCGAGGTAAACGATTACGCACTGGCCAATGTACGTCGCCAACGCCCGCGCTTCAAGCAAAATCCACCGCCGGGACAACGACAGGCATCTCGCCGGTGCCCAGGAACATGCAGCGATGAACAGCCCGCATGTCGGACTTCGAACTCGAGCGCACCCTGCATGGCCGGGACGGCCATGCTACGAATGGCTCGTCTGGGCTTTCATCGCATGCACCTGGGAGTCTGAGCGAAAACGCGGGCGGTCCGAGATACGTATAAACGACAGGCGGGTCGCTCGTGATACAGGCTGGCGTGCCGGTGCGAGCACGTCGCGCGGGTTTGATTCGATAGGGCAATTACCTACACTGTGCGACGTGCAGTCTGAGAGCGTTTCAGTTGCCGCGCGCTGTGTCATGCGCTGCGTCTCATGTTGTCTTGCTCTGGTCCTGTCGCTGACGCTGATCGGCAGCGCCCAAGCGCAGATCGACGATGCGCAGTTCCGACGCGACCTGGAGGCGATTGCTTCACACACGTCGCGAATTGTCGGCAGCGACGGATACTATCGCGCCGCCGATTACGTCGAATCGCAAATCCGCTCATTGCCCCAGGTGCAGCTTCAGCGGCACGAGTTCCCCATCATGGTTCCGGTCACGGAGCAGGCGACTCTGACGCTGCCCGACGGAACGGCCGAACGTGTCTACCCCTTCTGGCCGGCGAGCGTACGGGTCAATGCCACGCCTGCGGCGGGGATTCGCGGCAGGCTCGTGTACTGCGGGACGGCCACGCCCGAAGAGATCCCGCCCGCCGACGTGCTCGGGCAAATCGCGGTGGTCGAATCCAGCGCCGCGGATCGGTGGACGCAGGCGGCGTATTTCGGGGCCAGGGCGATTCTGATTCTGGGTCGCGAGCAGACCAATCACCATGAGCTTCGCTCGCATGATCTGCTGCTGCCGGTGAACCTGCCGCGGTTCTACGTGCCGCAGGGGCCACTGGCCGAGCGGTTGCGCAAGAGCCTGATCGACGGCGAGGCGACGCTGCGGGCGAAGGTCACGTGGCAGCGGAAGACCGCGATCAACTTCTACGCCTACGTGCCACCGCGCGTGAAGCTGATTGAGGGCTGGGAGCCGAAAGTCCCGCCAGCGGCGCTGATGATCGCCGTGCCCTACGATTCCAGCTCGCTGGTGCCGGATCTTTCGCCCGGGGCCAGTCAGGCGGTGCAGGCGGCGGCGGGGCTGGCGCTGCTGCGCGACCTGGCCAGCCATCCGCTGGATCGTCCGGTGGTGATCTACTTCTCTGGCGGGGATTCAATCCAGTTCATCGCGACGCGGAACATGTTGCTGGCGCTGGGCGAGGCGCCGGCGCGGTGGCGGCAGGAGCTGAAGTCGCTGGCCGAGGCTCGCGCCGTCGCCGAGCGGGACTTGCATCGCGCGCGCCAGGTGGCGTCCGAGCCCTGGCAGCTTGATATCGTGCGGGATCGCAAGCTCATCGACCGCATCGTCAAGATCATCGAAACCGACAGCGCCCTGGAGCAGGATGTACTGTTTCGGCTGCGGATGAAGTCGCCGGAGCAGCGCGACCCGGACGCCGACGCTCAGGAGAAACGCCTCACTGATCGCCAGGTCCTGCTCAGCCGCATCAAATACGCCTTCAGCCAGAGGCCCGCGGATCTGGCCCAACCGGAGATGATCGATCATGCCCGGCAGTATGTGGCACGGACGATCCAGCGTCTGGGCGGCGGGGCCGACGATCGCGGCGGTCACGTGTCCGGGCTGGTCGAGCAGTACGACGACCGGGCGGCGCAGCTTCGCCGCCGTATCGAGCTGTACGAGTGGCTGACCAGTTGCGTGGGGCGAAATCCCAATCCCTCGGAGCGGGAAAACAATCAGCGACCGATCGAGCTGCTGGTGGGGCTGGATTTGTCGGACAACGGAGTGCGCGCCGGGCCGGTGTTCTTCGGGCAATACCAGCGGACGAGCAACATCACCGACATTCAGGATTACCGCGACTGGTTCTCGAAGGTGGATCGCGGCTTTGCCAGGAAGGAGCCGGCCAGCGAGTGGTTCGGACAGGTGAGGCAGGTGATCGACTTTGAGCCGCTGAATCAGTCGCGATCGCCCCAGAGCTTCATTGCCTCGCCGCTGCCGATCGTTTCGGAGATGGCGCCGGTGTGGGGCGTGCCGGGGATGACGTTCATCACGCTGGACGATCTTCGGCTGCTTCGTGACACGCCCAACGACACGCTGGATCGATTGAATGTGCAGGCGATTGTTCCGCAGCTTCACGGCGTGCGTGAAGTGCTGTGCAGGGCCTGGAACGACCCGAAATTCCGCGGCCCGCTGGAGCTGAAACGCAACCGCAATACGGTGCGCGGGCAGGTGGTCAGTCCCTCATCGGGCCGGCCGGTGCCGGATCTGCCCCGTGATGGCTTCCTGGCGACGTATTACTACGTCACCGGCGTGTCGCGGAAGATCCCGCAGTTCCGCGGGATCCCCTGGACGCTGGGCATTCGCCGCAACGAAGTCCGTGACTGCGACGCCGAAGGCAACTACATCTTCGAGGGGCTGACCCGCATCGACGCCAACTACGCGCGCGACTACCTGTACCTGGCGGTCGAGGTCTTCCGTATCGATCCGGACAGCGGCGCGATCACCGCATCGACCGACCTGGGCAAGCAGGCCGGCGACATCAAGCTCTATGCCGACCTCCGCCAGGACCTCAACCCGATGCGCAGCCTGGTGTTCAACTGCGAGGAGTTCACGCTGGCCGGCGTGTATGACCCGCGGTTCCTGCAGGCGCTGGGGGACGTGATCATCCTCGACGCCCGCCGAAATGCTGAACCGCAGCGTTACAACGTGACGATCCACAACCAGCTCCTGGCCGGCTTCATCGAGCCGGGATCGCGCGTGTATCTGCCGATCCGCTACGGCCGGGTGGGCAACCGGCTGCTGTTGCTCAACATGCCCCCTCCCGCCGATACCCCCGCAGAGCCGCGCGGTTCCCCCTCTCCCGGTACTCCGGCAGAGCCGCGCAGTGCCCCCTCTCCCGGTACCCCAGCAGAGGCGCGCAGTGCCCACTCTCCCGGTGCTCCGGCAGAGGCGCGCAGTTCCCCCTCTCCCGGTACTCCGGGAGAGGGCAGGGGTGAGGGTTCTGTCTCGAACACCCACAATCCCCCGACCGCGCAACGCAGCCCTGGCCAGAACCCACAACCAGATTACCGGCACAGGAGCAGTCGTGGCGCCGCAGTCCGCGGCGAAGGACTCGGATTCACCGCGGAGCAACTGAACAACCTCGGTCCGCTGTCGCTGGTGACCAGCCGGGATTTCTGGCGACTGGACGAGCTGCGACTCAGCCAGTATCGCAAGGCCGGAGTCTCCAGCAGCCTGCTGGATGATCTTCACGCGCGTTCGGCCGAGCAGATCCGGCTGGCCGAAGCCGCGCACGCCGCCAACCAGGGCGCTGAGCTCATCCGTCACGCCAACGGCGCCTGGGCCAACGAGGCACGGGTCTATTCCGCGGCGCAGGAGATGGCCCGCGACGTGATCCGGGCGGCGATCTTTCTGCTGCTGCTGTGTGTGCCGTTTGCGTTCTGCATGGAGCGTCTGCTCATCGGCACGCCCAACGTCTACAAACAAATCGCCGGCATCTGTGTCATCTTCGCGATCATGACCGCGGTGCTGTGGAGCTTCCACCCCGCGTTCAAGATCTCCGCCAGCCCGCTGATCATCATCCTGGCCTTCGCCATCATCTTCATGTCGATCGTGGTGATCTCGGTGGTCTATGGGAAGTTCGATACGGAGCTGAAGCGGATTCGATCCGGGCGCGGGTCGGCGACGATCGCGAGCTTCGCGCGGGCCAGCGTGCTGCTCAGCGCCGTGCTGCTGGGGATCGCCAACATGCGTCGCCGTCGCTTCCGCACCGCCCTGACCAGCATCACCATTGTGCTGATCACGTTTGCGGTGCTGTGCTTCACCAGCGCGGCCAGATACCTGGATACGACCACGCTCCCGGCGGGCGTGCAGACCAGTCACTTCGGCGTGATGCTGCGTCAACGCGGCTTCAGGCAGATGCCGCCCGCAGTGGTGCAGAGCCTGCGCCCGGTGATCGCCAACACCGTGGGCGATCGACGCATCGTCGAGCGGTGGTGGAACGTCAACGCCGGCGACCCCAGGGAGATGATCAACATCGTGGCCGGCGGGCATCACGACGGCAACCCGCCCCGCGTGGCGGCGGTGGCGGCGGTGTTGGGGCTGTCGCCGGGCGAAAGCGAACTGTCCAAAATCGATGAAGTGATCGGCGAGAGCTTCCAGCGGCTGGAGAACGGCGAAACTCAGATCGTGTACCTCAGCCGCACCACCGCCGAGCAAATCGGCGTGAAGGTCGGCGACCGCGTGGACGTCGGCGGGATCGAGCTGAGCGTGGCGGGGATCTACGACTCGGAGGAGTTTGACCACAACGTGTTCATGCTCAGTGGCGAGCCGCTGGCGCCTCTGAAGTATTCCAGCGGCGCGCTGGACGCGGGCGGACGAAGGCTTGACGACACCGCCGTCGAATCCCTGGACCTGGACGCCGAATCCACCGCCGCCGAACTGGGCGGCACCTACGAGCACCTGCCCAGCTCGCAGTTCGTGATCGTGCCGTCCAGCATATCCAGGATGATCCACAACGCCTCGCTCCGCAGCGTCGGCATCAGGCTCGACAGCGAGCAGCAGGTCAAGGCACTGGCCGACGAGCTGGCCAAGCGGTACGCGCTGGCGCTGTTCGCGGGGTTTTCCGACGGCGTGCAGATGGTGGCGGCGAGCAACCTGGCATCGGTGAGCGGGGCAGGGCAGGTGGCGATCCCGCTGGCGATCGCCGGGCTGATCATCTTCAACACGATGATGGGCTCGATCGCCGAGCGACGCCGCGAAATACACGTCTATACCTCGCTGGGTCTGGCGCCGATGCATGTCGGAGCGCTGTTCGTCGCCGAGGCCATGACCTACGGGCTGCTGGGCACCGTCTTCGGCTACATCATCGGGCAGGGTGCCGGAACCGTGCTGCTGAAAATGGGCTGGCTGGGCAACGTCACGCTCAATTATTCCGGCACCAGCGCGATGCTGACGATGGGGCTGATTCTGATCATCGTGCTGCTCAGCGCGCTGGTTCCGGCGCGGCTGGCCAGCAAGATCGCCGCCCCCAGCATCGAGCGCACCTGGCGTGTGCCGATGCCCAAGGGGGATGAGATCATAGCGCAGTTGCCCTTCACGATTAACAGAACCGCCGCCGAGGGCGCGCTGGCCTATCTGGCCGAGTTCTTCGACGCCCATCAGGAAGGCAGCATCGGCAAGTTCTCCGCGGGCAAGGTGGAGACGTTCACGTTCGAGGACGAGCAGCATCGGCTGTCACGCGGGCTGAAGACGGTTGTGTGGCTCACGCCGTTTGATCTGGGCGTGCGGCAGCACGTGATGCTGCTGATCCACCCCGGGCAGTTCCCGGACATTTATGAAGTGCAGGTGATCCTCCAGCGGCTCAGCGGCGATGACGGAAGCTGGTATCGCATGAACCGCACGTTCCTCACGGAGCTGAGAAAGCAGTTCCTCCAGTGGCGATCGCTGACGCCGCAGAGAATGCTGGAGTACGTGGAGGAGAGCCGAAAGCTGTTTGCGCAGGCGCCGCCGCAGGAATTGGTTCCGGCGGTGGCAGGCGGGGCAGTGGGAACGGGCTGAGCAGATGAAACCACATCTGCGTTCATCCGTGCTTCCGTAGAACATGAAAGAAGACGCCGAACTCAGACAATTTCGCGAACTCATGCCCCCGCCGGACAAGTGGGAGGATGGCTTTGGCATCAAGGCCATGATCGGCGGGCTGTTCGTCGGGATGATCATGACCCCGGCGAGCATGTACATGGATCTGGTCGTCGGCGGGGGGTCGATGGGCTCGGCGGCGCAGTGGGTGACGGTCATCCTTTTTATCGAGGTCGCCCGCCGCGCCTTCACCGTCCTTTCCCGACCGGAAATCTACGTTTTGTACTACATGGCCGGCGCCAGCCTGGTCAGCGGCTCGGGGCTGCTGTGGAACCAGTTCCTGGTTCAAAGCGAATCGTTCCGGCAATTCGGTCTGGCCGACAAGATTCCGACCTGGGTGGCGCCCTCGTCGCCCGATGTGCTGGGCACGCGCTCATTCTTTCATCCGGCCTGGTATGTGCCGATCGCGCTGATGGCGCTGGCCCAGCTCCTCCAGCGCGCCGACCACTTCGGCCTGGGCTACGTGATGTACCGCCTGACCAGCGACGTCGAACGCCTGCCTTTCCCCATGGCGCCGGTCAATGCGCAGGGGATTACCGCGCTGGCGGACGCATCCGGCGGGCAGGAGACCTGGCGCTGGCGGGTCTTCAGCTTCGGCGCCATGCTCGGGATGGTCTTCGCGGTCGTGTACCTTGCGCTTCCAGCCATCACCGGCGCCTACCTGCCCGAGCCGATCAGCATCTTCCCGCTACCCTTCAAGGATCTGACCGAAAACACCGAAGACTTCCTGCCCGCCGTGCCCATGATCCTCAGCTTCAACCTCGGCTTCGTGCTGGCGGGCATGGTGCTGCCGTTCTGGGCGATGGTCGGCAGCTTCGTCGGACTGGTCCTGTGCACCATCGCCAATCCCATCCTCTACCACTACGGTATCCTCAAGAACTGGTCCACCGGCATCGGCGCCATCCGAACCATCCAGAGCAACACGCTCGATTTCTACTTCAGCTTCGGGCTGGGACTCACCGCCGCCATCGCGATCATCGGCTTCTACCACGTGATCAGCGGGCTGGTGCGCGCCAGGCGCGGCGCGACCGAGCAGGGGGTTGCGGGGATCGAGTGGCGGCGGCTGTTCCGCCCGCCGGAAGGTCGCGGCGACATCTCCATCTGGGTCGCCATCGCTATCTATCTCACCGTCACGACGATCACGATCCTCACCGCCTACCTGCTGCTCGAGCATGCCCACCGCACCAACCCCGCGGCAGCCAGCCCCGTCACCAAAACCCTGCTGCTGGTCTTCGTCTTCTACGGCTTTGTCTACACGCCGATCATCAGCTATGTCTCGGCCCGCATGGAAGGCATCGTCGGCATGAGCGTGCAGATTCCGTTCGTGCGCGAGGCGACGTTCATCCTCACCGGCTACCAGGGCGCGGCCATCTGGTTCGCGCCGTTCCCGCTGCACAACTACGGCGCCCAGACGCTCTATTTCCGCACCACCGAGCTGACCGGCACGAAGATCTGGTCGATGGTCAAGGCCGAGGCGTTTGTCTTCCCGATCGTGCTTGTCGCGACGGTGGTGTTCAGCCAGTTCATCTGGCGGATCGCGCCGGTGCCCAGCAGCGCCTTTCCCTACGCCGAAAAGTTCTGGGAGCTTAACGCCTACCGCCAGGGGCTGATGTACACCAGCACGATGCCCGGCGGCGAGCACGGGCCGTTCGCGCAGGCATTCTCGTTCGTGTACCTGGGCATCGGGCTGGCGCTGGCGCTGATCACCTACGCGACGATGAGCTTCTTCGGCCTGCCGGTGCTCATGGTCTATGGCGTGATCCGCGGGATGGACCAGGCCACGCCGGATGTGATCCTCCCGCAGTTCATCGGCGCGCTGCTTGGCCGCTACTATTTCGCCAAAAAGTTCGGCACGAACTGGCCGCAGTATCGGGTCGTCTTCTTCGCCGGCTACGGCTGCGGCGTGGGGCTGGTGATGATGCTCAGCCTTGGCCTTGTCTTCATGAGCAAGGCGGTGTTTCAGTCGCAGTACTGACGCCAACGGTGGACGAACGAAGAAGACGCAAGCAGGAACCCCCTCCGGTAATGTTCGGGCGCTGGCGGCTTCAGTCCGGTTCGGCCTGGACGGGGTTCTCGAGCCTGCCGATACCTTCGATCTCGACCACGACGCGGTCGCCGGGCTTGAGCCACACCGGCGGGGTGCGCGCAAAGCCCACGCCGTGCGGCGTGCCGGTGAGGATCACCGCGCCTGGCCGAAGCGTCAGCGTGCTCGACAACGACTCGATCAGCGTCGGCACATCAAAGATCATGTCAGCGGTTGTGTGGTCCTGCATCGTCTGTCCGTTGAGGATGCAGCGAATCCGCAGGCTGTTGGGATTGGGTATCTCGTCTCTGGTGACGATCCACGGACCCAATGGACAGAACGTGTCAAAGCTCTTGCCCCGCGCGAACTGCCCGCCGCCAAGCTCCTTCTGCCGCTGCCAGTCGCGCGCCGAAACGTCGTTGGCACAGGTGTATCCGAAAACATAATCCAAAGCCCGCTCCCGCGAGACGTTCTTGGCCGCCTTGCCGATGACCACGCACAATTCCGCCTCGTAGTCGATCTGCGAGCTTCGGCGGGGGATGAGGATCGGATCGCCGGGGTTGTTCAAGGTTCCCGATGCCTTGATGAACAGCATCGGGATTCTGGGGATTTCGGACTTGCTCTCGGCGGCGTGGTTGCGGTAATTCAGCCCGATGCACAGGATGTCCGTCGGCACCAGTGGCGCCAGGAGCTTCTCGATCTTCAGCACATCGGAAGTGACGCGATACTCGCCGGAAAACAGCTCGCCCTCGATCCGCCGGGCTGAAAACTCGTCAATCATCTGCCCGTAATGGATCCTGCTGCCGGAGATGAATCGGATGATTCGCATGAGCCGGCAGGATACGCGCGGGACGCACCGTGGGCAATCGGGTATGCTGCTTGGCATCACGAGCATGGAGCCTGACTCATGATCCTGGACGCGCTGGACAATGCACAGCATTATTTTGGTCTTTCGCCGGGGATCGCTGCGGCGCTGAGGTTTTTGCTGCGGCCGCAGACGGCGCAGCTTGCGCTGGGGCGGCATGAGCTGGACGACGGGCTTTACGCGATCGTGCAGCAGTACAACACCAAACCGCGCCAGCAGTGCTTCTGGGAAGCCCACCGCCAGCGCATTGATGTGCAGTTCGTGCAGTCGGGCGTCGAGCTGATCGGCTGGTCGCCGATCCGGCAGGCGAGCATCACTCAACCCTACGATCCGCAGAAGGACTATGCGGTCTTCGAGGCGGCGGGGCAGTTGATCGAGCTTCCGGCCGGCAGCTTCGCGATCTTCATGCCGCACGACGTGCACATGCCCTGCGTGGCCCGCAATGACCAGCCTTCGCCCGTGCGAAAGGTCGTCGTCAAGGTCCCTGTGGAATGATGCCGACAGATTGGATACGCTATAGTGCAGTGCCTGCGGCGACGCTTGCGCCGTGGCGGGCGATCCAACCACCCCGGGCCGTTAGCTCAGTTGGCCAGAGCGCTTCCCTTACAAGGAAGAGGTCACAGGTTCGAGCCCTGTACGGCCCATCATCGACTTCATCGGGGATTGCTCAGGACGACTCGGGCAACAGGTTATCCGTAGTGGGGGCATCATCGGAGAAGATGCCGATGGAACTGAACAGGCGCGATGGTTGCAGATCCGGCCGGGTCGGCAACTCGGGCGGGGCGGCGGTGAAGTCGGTGGCCATGGTTTGAAGCGCGGCGGGAGAGGGCACCGGACTGTTCATGTCGGCCTGAATCTCCGAAACCGACAACGCGCGATTGTAGATCCGCACATCATCGATGCGTCCGGCAAAGAATTCTCCCCAGAGGCTGTTGCCGCCGATGCGCAGCGCCCCATCGGAGGTCGTGATCGTCCCGGCCACCGCCAGGCTCGCCGACAATGCGCCGTTGACGAACAGTCGCAGGGTAGCGCCGTCGTACGTGGCGGCCAGGTGCGACCAGGTGTTGAGCGGCAGGGCGGCGCCTTCGGCCATCCGGTTGGCGCCATTGACATGGACATTGGCCTCGGGACCGCCGTTGTCGCTGCGCGCGTACAGGTTGTACATTTCGGTGCCGACGCCTTCCTTGATGATGACATCCTGTTTGCCGGTGGAGCTGGTGGGCAAGACCCAGGCTTGCAGGGTCATCGCGGTGGTCAGGTCCAGGGACGATGAATCGGCGATGGTGACCCAGTCGTTGACACCATCGAACACAAGGGCCGCGCCGTTTTTCCCCGCCGTGGTCCGCGTGGCGCCGCTGATGGTGCCCACATTGCCCATACCCGAGGAATCTTGCACGCTGTTTCCGCTGGACTCCTCAAAGGCGTAGGCGGCGACCAGCCCGCTGGCCGTGGTGTTCAGCGTCCTCTGCCAGTTTTGAACCAGGATCTCGTGATCAGCAGTGTTGACGATGCCATCGTAGTTGAAGTCGCCCTGGGTGAACACGCGTGGGGACTGCCCGCGGTTCATTGTGTAGACGTACAGATCGCGGATGTTGACCTTTCGATCGCGCGTCGCGTCGCCATTGAGGAAAAAGAAGCTCTGAACCGCATCGGCGCTGAGCCGGGCGCCAGAGCTGTCGGTCACGCCGGAGGCAACGAGTGTGGCCTGATAGTCGCCGTTGGGCACAATGCCATTGGCATATCCGGGGAAGGTGAACGTCGCGATGTTGGTCGAGCGGTCGTAGGCGACGGCGATGGCCGAGGAGCTGACGGTCGCGCCTGTGGTGAGATTACGCAGCACCAGATCGCTGCTGGAAAGGCTGGCCGAGACATCCGTTGAAAAGGCGAAACGGAGGCTCATCGGCCTGGCATCGACGTTGTAGGCGGACCAGAGCACGCTTGGGGCAGCGGCGGCAGTCACCGAGCCGCTGATGCGGAAGTTGAAGGGGTTTTCGTTTGCATCGTTGGTGGCGAAGCTGAGATCGCCGGCGAACGTGCCGCTGGTGCCACTGGCCAGCCGCACCGTGAAGGTGTCGGACGCGCCCGGCGCCAAGGTGGTGGCAAGAGCTTCGATCAACGTGTAACCACCGGGCAGGCTGAGGCTTCCCAGCGTCAGCGATGCACCGCCGTCGTTGCGGACGGTGAACGTGCGATCGACGTTGGCGCCGCCCTGGAGGATGCTGCCGAAGTCGGTCCCGTCAGCGGCGGAGGGCGTCGTGTCGCCGTCGGCGATTTCGATCCCGTTGCCCAGCACGGTGATCTCCGGCTGCGGATTGGTCGCGGCGATGCTCACCAGCGAAAGGATCGGCGCGGCTTCGTTGGTGATCAGGGCATCCGGCTGACCGTTGGCATTGAAGTCGGCAACTGCGATCGCGCGCGGAACGGGATTGGTGTTGATCGCATCGATCAGGCTCTGGTTCTGCGGCGGATTGAACGTGCCGTCGTTTCGACCGGTGAACACGGCGACAGAGGCCGATCCGCTGTTGGCGGTCATCACGTCGGCTCGGCCGTCAGCGTCGAAATCGGCGACGGCGATATAGGCTGGGGCGCTTCCGGCGCCGGTCGAGACGTCGTTGGGCGAGCTCCATGAGCTGCCGCTGTTCAGCACGACCGTGAAGCTGTCGGCCAGCCAGTTCGAGGTGACCAGGTCTGGCCGGCCGTCGGCGTTGAGGTCGGCCGCCGCGACCGAAGCCGGTCCGGCGCCTGTGGACCGAAGCAACGGCGTTTGGAACGTGCCATTTCCGTTACCATAGAGGACAGCAAGCTGATCCTTGTGATAGTCCACTGCCGCCAGGTCCAGCTTTCCGTCGGCGTTGAAGTCCGCGGCGGTCAGGTCGGTGGGAATGATCGACAACGCCGTATTCACGGGCGAAGCGAATCCGCCGCCGCCATTGCCCTTCAGGAAGGTAAGCGTCGGCTGGTATGACTTGGCGGTGACCAGGTCGATGCGGCCATCATTGTCGAAGTCTGCGGGGACGACGGCGCGGCTGCCGCTGCCAGCCGGGTAATACACTGGCGACTGAAAGCTCCCGTTGCCGTTGCCCAACATCACGCCAACGGTGCCGGCCTCGAATTGGGTCGTGATCAGGTCCAGCTTTGAATCACCATTGAGATCCGCCGCGGCGACGTGGTCTGGACTGACCGAAAGTTGAACGGTGGTCTGTGAGGCAAAGCCGCCGCTGCCGTTGCCGAGCAGCACGTGCAGCTTCTGCGCGGCGTAGCTGGTGGTGACGGCATCGGCGCGACCGTCGGCATTGAAGTCGGCGGTGGCGACGAATTCGGTGGGGTCTGAGATCGGGACACTGGTTGCGACCAGCAGGGTGCGCGACTCGAGGTGTTCAAGCATGTTGCCGCATCCTTGAATGTTGTAAGCCGATGTTGTGAATCTCCGAGCGCTGATAAAGTCCGCTGATAGCGCCCGCTTTGGTAGCCCAGGCTGTTTGACTGTTACGGTTTGCGCAGGGTGCGTGTTTCCCCGAGATTGCCACCTCGAGCGTTTTTTTTGCGTTAAGGCAGGTTCCTGCAAGGCAGACCGCCAGTGAGTGTGCTGGCTCACGGACGATCCAGCCGGCGGGATGCTGTCGCCTGCCGCATTGAAGAAGGACTTGAAAATCCGATGATAGTGGTATGTCCGTGGCCTGGCCAACCAACCTGGGCGGCTCGGCGCCGTTGTCGGAAGAGCTTTGGCCGCGGGGGTTGCGGCGGACGATCGACCTGACGGCGCTGCACCCCGATGCCACGTTCCTGCGGATTCTCGGGGTCAACTACGTGCACATCCCGACCGCGGACGGGGGGGATCTGTACCTCACCGAGCGTGGCGTGCCGTTTGTGAGGCATCTGGACCCCCGCAACTGGTACGAGCCGCAATGGTTCAAGCAGCATCGACAGCGTCTGGCGGGCACGGGCACAGTCTATCGGCTTCCCACGCGACCGCTGGATGGCCAGACGATGGATGATCGATCCGGGACAGGCGACCGGCGGGACATGACGCCTGGCGCCGCAACCGCCGCAGCGGGCCGGCGGCCGGGGCCCGACAGCATCGATCTGGTCGTCAAATGGTCTCGAGTGGGGCAGGATGTGGCCCTGGATACCTTCGCGCTTCAACGCAACATCGACGCGGAGTTCAACACACCCTTTGAGGAGTTTGCCCGGCTGGAGGAGTTGCGGCGCGGCGAGCATGGACCGGCCAGCCTGCGCATTCTCACGCAAAAGCCGCTGGCGATTTACGTGCCGCCGGAACAGATGCAGATGTGGCAGACCGGTCGCTCGCGGGAGAAGATTCTGGCACGCATGGCGCGACACCCCGGGGTGGAGATCGATGTGCTGCGCTCGTACATCATGCTGTATCAGTGGATCGACGGGTACAACGCGATCGAGGCGTTTGCCATGTGCGCCCCGACGCTGGAGGCCAGACAACGCGAGCTGAAGGAGCTGACGCTGCGCGTAGACCGTGAACTGGCGGCCAAGGGATTTGTGGTGGCGGATCACAAGCCGACCCACCTGATCCTGCGGATCAGGGACGGGAAGATCCTGCGTCGCCGCGACGGGAGCATCGCGTATGCGCTGGTTGATTACGAGCTGCTGTCGCGGACGGCGGACTATGAGGACTCGGTGCAGGCGGCGCGTCGCCGCGAGTACCTGATCCGCCAGAAGCAGCGGTTTTACCCGCGACCGTCCGCCCAGTTCGGCAGCGGACTGAAGCCGGCGAAGGTGCTGGGTGTCAGCTACGTATTCGGGCGCGCCCAGAGCACCGGGGGGACGCTTTGGGTGGTCGGCAACGACCCGGAGCTGTTCGGATACTTCCTGCCGGAGCGCTGGCGGACGATGCAGCAGGTGAAGCTCAGCGAGCGGGGCCAGACGTATTACGCACAGACCAAGGATCGCATCCATCTGGTGTGGAAGGTGTCGCGTGTGGGCGAGTTGCCGGTGGGACGACTGGAGGATCCGCAGTATCGACGGATTCTTCAACTGGGCTACAACAGCCCGTTCGAGGAGTTCGCATTGGCGTTGAAGATGGCCAGTCGCGGGTGCAAGACGATCTACCCGCGTGCGATCTACATGACTGCCAGCCCCGGACACGTCAGCGGGGCGATTCAGGATCGCCGGCGTTTTGAGCGGATGAGGCACGTGCTCTCGCCAGCGGGAATGCCGGTCATGCCCATGGGGCACGACTATGTCACGATCTGGGGCTACTGGCGTGGGCTGGAGGATGATGAGGCGCCGGACGACGTGCGTCTGTGGACACCGATCGATGTGACGCGTGCGCGGACCAAGGGGATCATCGACGCATCGACGGCGGCGCGTGTGATGGCGCGGCATGCCGAGCAGCTCGCCGCCGCCGGGTTCGAGGATGCGTCGTTTTCATCGGATCACGTGTTGATTTCGTACGTGCCCAACGGGTCGATCAAGACCGACGCCAGCGGGCAGATCGAATCCCGCCAGTGCAATTTCGAGCTTGTGCACGAGAAAAGACTCCCGACCCCTTAAATTAAGGGGTCGGGAGTCTTTTCCGGAATGCCTTCATTTGCTCCCGCTGCGGCACTGCCCTATGCTGTTGACACAACCGCGCAGATTGAGCAGATGATCAAGGACATCCGGCGATGTTCGGATTTTCAAAGCGTCGCGAAGCGCGACCGCAGCAGGAGCCGACGACCCAGGCCGCGGCGCATGCGCGGGTAAACTCCAGACTCTGCACTGAAAAATTCAACGGCAAATATCCGCACGTGGGGCTGTACGACTGTCGCGAGCGCAAAGTCTGGGTCTGCAAACCGCTGAGTGGACAGGCAATCCGCACTTCGCATGCGCGGCTGATCACCGGCGCCGACAACGCCACCAGCACCGTCTGGAAAGACCGCTTCCTGTGTTTCTGGTTCTACACGCCCGGCAGCGGCGAAGGGTACATCCACGGCTACCCGATCGACTGGGATGAAGCGCACCTGCTGGTTCGGATCGATCCCAACTGGGACTACGACCGCCAGCGCTACATCCCACCGGAATTGACCGACCAGATCAACGAAAACCTGAATCGCCAGTTCAAGCATGGCGAGCGGATCTTCGAGTACTACCGGGCGTGCAAGCTGAAGTATCCGCTGAGCCTGCACTTCGTGGGACAGCGCGCTACCGATTCGTTGTTCTACGTCAAACGCATCGAAGCCCACACCTGAGCGGCGGGCGGTGTTCCACTGCGATGGGATCACTTCAATGGCCATCCGCTCAGATGGCCAGAAGCTGGACAATCGCCTCCTGGGTGGTGGCAATCCGCGTCTGGCCGGCGCGGCGCGGAGCGTCGCGCGGTATTGCCCGACTGGTGATAACGGATGCAGCGTGAAGACCGCAGTATTGCTTGATCTGTCGTAACTGTAGTGCCTGACATGAATCGGCCGATGCATTGAAAGATTCGTCAGTTCCAGGCTTTGCCGCGACAGGCTTGAGGATACATCCCAGTTGAACACGAAGCGCAGCTCTCGCCGGGCAGGATCAAACGAAGCATCCAGCACCCTGGGCGGCGTAAGGTTGGGTAGAAGGCTTATGGCGCCGTCGGCAACGTCACCGCCTGTGTGCTGTTCACCTATCTGGGCGACCCGGGCAACTATCACTGCGCCGCCGCCTACGTGAAGGCGATGGGCCTGAACCTCATCGAGCGCTCCAGCGGCATGTACCAGGGAAAGCTGAAAATCTCCAAACGCGGCAGCAGCGCGGGTGCGCTACTGGATGTATCTGGCGGCGCTTCGCCTGGTGAAAAAGAGCTCTCCGGTGCGTCCATGGTATTTGAAGAAGAAGCATCGAGATTCGGATGAGGCGGGAAGAGCGCTGGTCGGCAAGATGACGGAGGATGCGATCTACTATGCGGGACAATCGCGGCACGACGAATTTCGTTCCCCTATGAGAGTGTCGCGAGCGAGGGAGAAGTTTGGCGACAAGTTGGTGGACGCGGCGTATGCGCGATACTTGGAAGACCTGGCCAGATCGGCCACGAAAGACCGGGCCGAGAAGCCGAGGTCGGGGTCGTAAAGGGGTCACTCGGTCACTTCCCAAAATGACCGCTTGGGAGATTCTAAGGGGCCGGGAGTCTTTGTTTGATGACGCGCGAAAGGTGACATCCAGCGTTTGGTCATGTGAACCCTCGATCAAAACCGGAACGTCTTCCGCACGTAACTGAAGTTCTTGCTGTCGTAGGCCCAAAACATGTGGTAGTGGTATCCGTCGGCGGCGGCAATGTCGATGTCGTCACCGGAAGTGCCGCCAACCGCAAAACCGGTTGGTGGGGCGAAGGTGGCGTCGCCCCTGTTCAACAGCACCCGAAGGAATCCTCCGACGCGGCCGGTCAGGACCGCCAGATCATCCAGGCGGTCGCCGTTCACATCTGCCGCCGTGACGGCAAGCGGATACAGCCCGGTGTCATAGCTTGCGCCGGGGCCAAACGTGCCATCTCCCCTGTTCAACAGGACCATTGCACTGCGGCTCCACTTGTTCACCACCGTCAGATCGATTTTCTGGTCGCCGTTGAAGTCACCAGTTGCTATCGATCGCGGCTCGTAGCCGGCGTCATAGCTCTGTGCCTGTGCGAACGTTCCGTCTCCGTGATTAAGCAGGGCCGCGATCGTGCCGTTGCGGATGCTGTTCATGGCAAGGTCGGTGTTGCCGTCGCCGTTGAAGTCGGCGGCGGTGACGGCATCGCCCAGGTCCAGTAACGCCGAAGCTCACGATCTCGGCGAATGTGCCGTCGGCGCGTCCGAACATGACTCCGGCGGGAATCGCCAGATCGACAGTTCCGTTGCGGTCAAAGTCCGCCGAGGCGATGCTGCGGACCTCCCGATCGATGCGATAGGTCGGAGCGGGAAACGCGATCCGACTGAGCAGCCGGCGCGGCTCGAGCATTTCGACGGCGGCCGGCGCGGTAATCGCCAGCGGCAATCTGTTGCGGCCAACAGTCAATGCCTGAATGAGCTGAGCGGGCGGGCGCATGGGAAACTCCATTGTCGGGGGGGGGCATGTGTTCACCGCGGGACGAGTCGTCTGAGACGCGATTGTCGTTTCGGCCGGCTCGGGAGGCTACTGGGAATCGGCTGGCGACCGGTCCCTCTGGGCTTAACTGACGCCGATCATTGGCGCGGCGTTTCAGGATGAAAGGTTCTGCCAGTATTGTGATCCAGATTGCAGGCTGCGGGCGTATTGGGCTGCAAGGGGCGATCCTTGGCGCCCTGGCAGCAGTGGATGAGACTCAGGTGCAGCACATATCATTCCTGTGCAGGCAAATCGGGCTGCACGAGAGGGGCGGGAAGGGATAAACTTTATCGACCAGGCAATTTGGTCGAAATATAGTGAGGGGCAACGATTGCAGGGGCCTTGCCGGGCAGGGTCTACCTGTTGATACGCAACATTTGGGAAATTGCGATGGCACAGATCAGTCCGCCGACGATTCGGACGTTTCAGGTGTTTCCGGACATTCCCCAGCCGCTGACGCCGCTGTTGGAGTTGGCGCGCAACCTGTGGTGGGTATGGCACCCGGACGCGGTGGAACTGTTCCGCAGGCTGGATCGCAAGCTCTGGGATGAAGTCCACCACAACCCCGTGAAGCTGCTGGGCTCGATCTCGCAGGCCAAGCTCGCCGCCGCCGCCGAGGACGACGGCTATATCGCCCACCTCAAGCGCGTCTATGCCGCTTTCAAGCTTCACCTTGAGGAGCACGGCTGGTTCCACAAAAACCATCCGGACAAAAAGAAGCTTCTGGTGGCGTACTTTTCGGCCGAGTTCGGTCTGCATGAGTCGCTGCCGATCTACTCCGGCGGGCTGGGGGTACTGGCGGGCGATCATCTCAAAAGCGCCAGCGAAATCGGCCTGCCCCTGGTTGGCGTGGGGCTTCTGTACCGCAACGGGTACTTCCAGCAGTATCTGTCGGCCGACGGCTGGCAGCAGGAAAGCTATCCGGAACTGGACTTCTACAACCTTCCGATCGAGCCGCTGCGATACACCGACGGCACGCCCGTCCAGGTGCGCGTGGACCTTCCCGAGAACGCGGTTTACTGCAAGGTCTGGCGAGCCAATGTCGGTCGGGTCCCGCTCTACCTCCTGGACACCAACCTGACGGAAAACGCCCCGGCCGACCGCGACATCACCGCGCGTCTGTACGGCGGGGGGTCGGAGATGCGCATCAAGCAGGAGATCGTGCTGGGCATCGGTGGCGTGCGGGCACTGGAGGCACTGGGCATCAGCCCCACCGTCTTCCACATGAACGAAGGACACAGCGCCTTTTTGGCTCTGGAACGCATCCGCGTCCTGATCGAAGCCAACAACGCCCTGACCTTCGACGAAGCCCGCCAGCAGGTGATGGCCACCAACATCTTCACCACCCACACGCCGGTGCCGGCGGGCATCGACTTCTTCTCGCCGGAGCTGATGCTCAAGTACTTCCGCAGCTACATCCCCAGCCTCAAGCTCGACGAGGAGGGATTCCTGGCGCTTGGGCGGGAGGATGTGGCCAACAAAAAGCAGGGGTTCTCGATGGCGGTGCTGGCGATCCGCCTGGCCGACCACCACAACGCCGTCTCCAAGCTCCATGGCGAGGTCTCCAGGAAGATGTGGCACAACCTCTGGCCGGGCGTGCCGGTGTCGGAGATCCCCATCGACCACGTGACCAACGGCATCCACACGCGTACCTGGCTGTCCCCGGACATCAGCTATGTGCTGGATCGCTACCTCGGCGACGCGTGGATGAGCGATCCGACGGATCACAGCGTCTGGGAGGGCGTGAACTCGATCCCCGACGAGGAGCTGTGGCGAGCCCACGAGCGCGGGCGGGAGCGGCTGGTTGGCTGGGTGCGCCAGACGCTCAAGGAACAGCTCATCCGACGCGGCGCAAGCTACGAGGAAGTGCAACTTGCCGAGGAAGTGCTCGATCCCGAGGCGCTGACTATCGGATTCGCCCGACGCTTCGCAACCTACAAGCGGGGCGCGCTGCTGCTGCGCGATCCGGCCCGGCTGCGAAAGCTCCTGGAAGACACCAAGCGGCCTATTCAGTTCGTCTTCTCCGGCAAGGCGCATCCGGCCGACCACGAGGGAAAGGAGCTGATCAAGGCGATCGTCAACTTCGCCCGTGATCCGGCGATCCGTCGGCGGTTCGTGTTCATCGAGAACTATGACATGAACGTCGCCCGCTACCTGGTCCAGGGCGTGGACGTGTGGCTGAACACCCCGCGCAGGCCCTACGAGGCCTCCGGCACCAGCGGCATGAAGGCGGCCGTCAATGGCGTGCTCAACTGCTCCATCCTCGACGGCTGGTGGGTCGAAGCCTATTCGCCCGATGTCGGCTGGGCGATCGGTCATGGCGAAATCTATCCCGACGCCGGATATCAGGATCACGTCGAGAGCCAGGCCCTTTACGACATCCTGGAAAAGCAGATCGTTCCGCTGTTCTACGACCGCTCGGTGGACAACTTCCCGCGGGAGTGGATCGCGCGGATGAAGAACTCGATGCGCAAGCTCGCCCCGGTGTTCAACACCAACCGCATGGTGCGCGAGTATGCCGAAAAGTTCTACATTCCCGCCTATCTCCGTGGGCAGGCGCTGGGGCAGGAAAACCTGCGGCGGGCGATCGAGCTGGCACGTGCCAAGGACCGCTACCGTGCCAAGTGGGACAGCATCAAGGTCGTGGGCGTGCACACCAGCGGCAACGGCCACTACAAGGTCGGCGACAAGGTGCAGGTCGAAGCCCTGCTGGACCTGCCGGATCTGGATCCCAGGGAGATCGCCGTGCAGCTTTACGCCGGGCGGATCACCCCCTCCGGCGAGATCGACGAGCCTCAGGTGTTGCCGATGCAGCATTCGCGGCAGATGGGCGCCAACCGGCACCTGTTCACCGGCACGATCGAGTGCCGCACCAGCGGGCGGCAGGGCTTTGCGGTGCGGGTTGTGCCCGGACACCCGGACATGGCCACGCCATTCGAGCCGGGGCTGATCCTCTGGAACTGACCACGGGTCCGCCGGCCGATCCGTCGCACGCCGCCGCCGGGCCGATGCCGTGGCGACGCACCCGCCTCAGACGGTCATGCCGTCCTGGGCGTCGGCCTGTTGCTGCTGCTTCATCGCCTCCCACTCTTCCAGGGTGATCAGCGCCTCGCGCGCCTGCGAGCCTTTGTAGTCGCCGACGATGCCCGCCGCCGCCATCGCCTCGATCAGCCGAGATGCCCGGCTGTACCCGATCGTCAGCCGACGCTGAAGCAGCGACACCGATCCGCGGCGCGTCTCCAGAACCACCCGAACCGCCTGATCGAACAGCTCATCCTTGGTCGCTTCATCGTCCACGGAGCTGGCCGCCCGGATCTGCACCAGCTCCGGCTCGAACTGCTGCTCGGCCGAATCGCGAACGATCCGAACGCTCTCGCGAATCTCGCGGTCGTCGATGTACGTGCCCTGCGCGCGGATCGGCTTGCTGGCACCGGCGGGCAGGTACAGCATGTCGCCCTGCCCCAGCAGCACCTCGGCTCCGTTCATGTCCAGCACGATGCGGCTGTCCATCTTGCTGGCCACGCGGAACGCGATCTTCGCCGGCATGTTCGCCTTGATCAGTCCCGTCACCACCGTTGCCTGCGGACGCTGTGTCGCCAGAATCAGGTGAATGCCTACCGCGCGCGCCTTTTGTGCCAGCCGCACGATGTGCGCCTCGACCTCCTTGCCGCTGGTCATCATCAGGTCCGCCAGCTCGTCCACGATGATCACGATATACGGCAGCTTCTTGGGGATCCGCGCCTCTTCCTCCGGAGATTCCGGCTTGAATCGCTCGATCAGCTCCTCCTGCGTCAGACTGTTGTACCCCTTGATGTTCCTTACCCCGGCCTCGGCAAGGTACTCGTAGCGCTCGTCCATCTTCTGGCAGGCCCATTCCAGCACGCTGGTGGCGCGGGCGGCCTCGTTGATCACCGGGCACATCAGGTGCGGGATCTCCTTGAACGGGGCCATTTCCACCACCTTCGGATCCACCAGGATCAGCTTCACCATGTCCGGGCGCTGGTGATACATGATCGACATGATGATCGAGTTGATGCACACCGACTTGCCGCTTCCGGTGGTGCCGGCGATCAGGCAGTGCGGCATCCGCGTCAGGTCGTCGATCAGCGGGGCGCCGCTGGAGTCCTTGCCCAGAAAAAGCGGAATCATCATCTTGCTCGTCGCTTCCGGGGCGATCTGCATCAGCTCTTTCAGACGCACCTTCTCCTTCTGCTCGTTGGGCACTTCGATCCCCACCGTGCTCTTGCCCGGAATCGGCGCCACAATCCGAATCGTCTCGGCCTTCAGCGCCCGCTGGATGTCGCTGGCCAGCGAGCTGATCGCCCCGACCTTCACCCCGGGCGCCAGGCTCAGCTCGTAGACGGTGATCACCGGCCCGGTGTCGATCTCGACCACGTGCGCGTCGATGTTGAACTCGCGCAACGCCTGCTCCAGCACCGCCGCCTTCTCGCGCACGAACTTCTCCTGCACCTCGGCAAAGCCGTGCTCGGCGTCGGCCAGACAGTCCCACGGCGGCAGGTGGTATTCACCCAGCTCCTTGGGCGGCGGGGGGGGAGGCGGCGGCGAAACCTGCCGCGGTTTGATCGTGTTCGGCAGCCGAACGATGATGTCCTTTCGAATCGGCTGCGACGACGCTTCAGCCGATTCCGACTGCTCGGGCGCGGGCACGGCGGCCGCTTCGCTGGGGGCCGGGTCGGACTCGTCCATGTGCGCCGTATCCGTCGCCGCCGTTACCGCCTCGTCATGGTCGTACTTCAGCTCGATCGGCTCGTCGTTGTGCTCATCCTCCTGCTCATCCAGTCCTCCCACCGGTGGCGTCAGCGGCTCGATGCTGCGTTTGGCTGGTTTGCCGGGCTGGTTTCGGCCGCCGCCCGCGTTCTTCGATGCGCTCAAGGCATCGCGAGTGACGAACTTCGGCAACGAAGGCAGCCTGGGGATCGCCATCAGCCGCCATCTTGACAGCGCAGGCACGTGCTGGCGAACCTGCCCGAAGGTCTCGCGGACGACCCCGGGCGTCCGCAGCACCAGCTCGTCCGCCGCCAGCAGCAGGCCGATCAGCATCGCCGTCAGCAGGATCAGCCGCGTGCCCCAGACGTTAAAGTGCGCCTGAAGCCAGGTGCTCATGCCGATGCCCACGATTCCGCCGTGACCTTCAGGCAACGCCGTGCTGGACCCCGGGCGGATGTGATGGATGATCGCGGCGAAGGCGATGCTCAACAGCAGCAATCCCACCGCACGCAGCCACAGGTCGCCCACGCGGTTGCGGAACAGCACCAGCGCCAAACACACGCCGGTGAAAAACAGAATGGGGAACACCCCCTGACCCAGCGCCAGGAAGCAGTAGTACGCCACGTACGCGCCCACCGCGCCGCACAGATTGCGGATCGGCGGATACGGATAAACCTGATGGCTCGGCCAGTCGCTGGTGTGAAAACTGCCCAGCGACAGGAGCATGAAGACCCACGTGCCCACGGCCAGGAACAAAAGGGATTGCCGGATGATGTTGCTTCGCTGCATGTGATGGCCTGGAGATTGCGGACTGCGCGACGGCGGATTGTGCAGCGCGCACGGCCTCCGAAGGCGGCCATTCGCAACGGGCAATCCGCGATCCGAAATCGGCAGTTCCTCAAGTTGCTTATCGGACAGCTTCGGTGCGTTTCTGCACCCCATCCCCCGCCAGCCCATGGCGTGGTCAGAGGCTGCTCGGCGAAGCCACGAAGCGCCAACGGCGAAGACAGCCGGCCGTGGGCGGTTGGCGGATACCGGAACCACCAATCGCAAAAGGCGATTGCACTGTCCAACGTTATCCGTTATTATCCTCATTTGTCTGCAATTATCTTCTCGGCTGATGATTGTGTTCGCTGCCGGTTTTCGGTGACTTATGATCGTGTGGCTGAGTCTGGATGACCTGGCGAGGTACTTGAAGAAGCCGAAGTCAACGCTCTACAAGTTGGCCCAGGCGGCGAAGCTCCCCGGCCACAAGTTAGGGCGTAGCTGGCGGTTTGACCGGGATGAAATTGACGCGTGGGTGAAGCGAGGTGGAACTTCTGGCAATCGCAAGGCACGGAGGCAATGATGACTACTGAAGGCGTGGCGGGCCTCATCGCAGGCGTACATGACCGGCAGCGCATTTCTGGTCTGACGCACGGTTTCTACCGTTACCCGGCTCGATTTTCACCGCGATTTGCCCGCGCTGCAATTGAAGCATTTACGAAACCTGGTGATCTCGTATTTGACCCCTTCATGGGCGGGGCGACGAGCCTCGTTGAAGCTGCGGCTCATGGCCGGCAGGCTGTGGGGACGGACATCAACAGCCTGTCCGTATTTGTTGCTCAGGTAAAAACGACTACGCTCAGCGACGATGAGCTGAAACAAGTCAAGCTGTGGGTGGATACCATAGCTAATGAGCTGAACATGCACTGCGAGACTGAGCGTGATGTGGCGTGGGCGGAGCGGGGCTATCACCGGAACATCAGCTGCCGGAGAACGTGGCCGATCCGCAAATCGCTGGAAATGGCTCTCGCCCGAGTCGGTTTGCTAAAGACCGTATACCAGCAGAGATTCGCGCGGTGCGTTCTCCTGAGGACTGGCCAGTGGGCGCTTGATTGTCGCAAACACATTCCTTCTGCGAGGGCATTTCGACGGCAGTTGCGTCGGCACGTTGAGGATATGGTGGTTGGTGCTCGGCAGTTTTCAGATGCCATTTCCGCCACGTGTGAAAAGCCGCGCCGGGAATGCGCGTTGTGCCTGCATCGTTCTGCTGCGGGGGTCGAGCATGAGCCCGCGTTGAAGGAGTTGCCGGCCCCTCGGCTCGTGCTCACATCTCCGCCGTACCCTGGGGTTCACGTCCTCTATCACCGGTGGCAGGTTCAGGGTCGCAGAGAGACGCCCGCACCTTACTGGATCGCAAGCTCTCTCGACGGCGATGGTAGCAGTTACTACACATTCGGCGACAGGCACCAGCCGGGCTTGGCCGACTATTTTGCGTCGGCACTCGCAGCATTCAAGTCTGTCGCGGCGATGGCTACGAAGCGCACGCAAATCGTCCAGCTGGTTGCATTCTCAGACCCGTCGTGGCAACTGCCGCTCTACCTGGAAACGATGGAGCGCGCCGGGCTGGTGGAACACAAATACAGCGCATTGGCCAACGCCGATGATGGGCGACTCTGGCGCTCGGTGCCGAACCGAAAGTTCTATGCGGACCGGAAGGGGACCACTTCGAGCAAGGAGGTGGTGCTTTTCCACCGGCCCCTATAGGCACCTTCAGCGAGAGACCTCCATCAGTCGAATGAGCGTGGCTGCAACGCGATTGATCTCCTCACGCATCGCTTCGTCCTTCGGTTCCTCCAGGTTGCCACCGCTCTTGTTGTGTTCACGAACCTGCCTGAGCCGCTGATACATTTGATAAAGGTGAAAGCCAAGGTGCGATATATAGCGCGTCGTCCGTTCCTTTATGGTCGCCTCGACCAGCTTTTTCCTGATCATGCTCTCCCGGTAGGCACGCCAGAGCGATTGGTCCTCGTTGATGATGAGCGTCAGCGGGTTCTTCGGCGTCGGCTCCTTAAAGCACGCTGCGTCAGCTTCGGTCCACGCCTCGTCGCCCCAGCACCCGGTGTCCCATTCTTGCTGGCCGATGATCTTGATCTCGTATGGTGGTCGCCGCTGTCCCGTGCTGTCCGGGGCTTTGGCCCTGATCTTCCTGGGTTCCGGCGCCTCGGCGACTTCGGCATCGAATGTCGCCACTAGCGCCATGCTATTCGGGCCAACAGCTTTGACTTCAAACACCAGCTTCTGACCCACTGGCAGCCCGACCGGTGCCGGAATCAACATCTCGAACCTTCCACCGGCTGGGCGGCTGAACGCGACGGCGGGATATGCCGGAATCGTGAGGCAGTGCCCGACGAATTGCCACAGGGGCGGTGTCCCCAGGACCAAGCTGTCCATACCATCCCACTTGAGACGAACGTGCGTGTCCGCGCCGCCTACGAGCAAACGTACTGGTTGTCGGCTGCTCACACGAATGTGCGTTGGCGGGTTTACCAGCGCCTGAGGTGGCAGCGGCGGTGGTGGCGGACCGGGAATGCTCGCAATCACGCGCCGTTCAATCAACCTGCTCTCGTCGTATCCATCGAAGCGGCCGATGATGCGCATGCCGGCCTCTATGGGGTATTCATCCTTATCAAAGTCACTCGGCTCTTCGTACATCAGCTTGATCGTTGCGCCGATGGCGTCCTTCTCGATCGCCCAGTTTAAGCCCTCGAATGCGTCCGGCACGTCCACGTGCAAGCCCTTCAGACACTTCCATGCGGTCACTGGTTCTGCCGTGACCCTGATTGCCTTCAATTTGCCGGGCTGAAGTCGAAGACTAGCCGTAGCAGTGCCCAGAACCAGCACTGGCCCGGTAGCCGGGTCGCCGACGGACTTGTCGCCGCTCACGACAACGTCCTGGTTCCTGTCCTTCTCCCACGCCTCCACCATCTTTGAGTGGGAATCGCCCGGCTGTACAGCCCCCTCATTGACGTGGCTGGCGAATGCGTGATGATCCTCGATCAACTGGTTCAGCGTTTTCTTTACGGCTTCGTCGCCGGTGCGCAGGTCAGAAATCTCCTGCTCGGCTGCGTCCTCCAACCTGTCGAGGTCCGGGTCTTTCTTGAGCGTGGCCACGACACGGTCGCGGATCGCGTGATAGACTGCCCCTTCGTAAAGACCCTGGCGGGAACCCTGGATGATCTCGGCGATGGCTTCGCTTGAGAGGGTATCGAGATCGACGATAATCATCGTCCGGTTCCGCAAATACTTCAGGCCAAGGTCGCGGACGATGAACGTGTTGTCCCATTGATGGTGGCGCTGGCCGTTGATGATGAAGACGGCGTAGCCGCGACCAGCACGGGGATCTTCCAGATACGAATCCAGCGGCCCCTTGCCAAGATCGGGGTATGCCTCGTCGTCTTCGCCGTCGGCGGAAATCTCCTGGGCCTTGTCGTCAGCCGTGCCCTTCTGCTTCGCCAACACCACGGCGCGAATGACGATCTTGCCCAGGTTAGATTCGACGTTCGTCGTAATAGTCTTGTCGAGTTCGATTGATGCTCCCATGGTCAGTTACCCCCGGGTGAGAGGAATTTGCTGTGGGTCAAACGTCTTGTCCAACGGCTTGCGCTCTCTCGGCAATCGCCGGAGGCGGTAGCCGTTGCCCCACATTGGGTCAGGTGTCGGTCGCGTGTACAGTTCATAGGGCAACACGGGATTGAATAGCAGATGGTTCAGGCCTTGGTACAGGTCGCGGGCAATCTCGGCGCGACTGGGGCCAAAGTTGTAGTTCAAGTGAGCAAATACGGTCCCGTGTTTGAACCCAAGGGCATCGGCGGCCGCAGCGGGCAGATTTGGCACGCGCCCGTCCGGATGCATCGCGAGGTAGGCGTAATACGGATCTCGCCTCGGCGGCTTCGGGTGAATGGCTTTTACCACCGTCCAGCCGATCCCGTCCGCATCCCCTGCCAACAGGTCAGAAACGCGGCGCGACATAAGCCAAGACATGCTGCTGGCGGCGTAGCTCGATGATCCGCCCTGGCCGAAGATGCCGATCAAGTAGGTCTTGTCCCCCTTGTCACTCTCGCCCAGCGACAACAGGGTCTCGTGGATGCGCGCTGGTGTCTGCCCAATACCATCATCTTCGATGATGACCGCGAGCTCCTTCGAGGCCGGGGTCCGCTCCAGCCTGACCCGGATATGCCTCGCAAGTTCGCGGGCGTACTCACGGGCTTTCATGCCACGAATTCGCTTTCCCTCCTTCTCGTATAGCGGCAACTGGTCGAGGGGCGGCAGGTCGAAGTATCGCATGACGGCCTCTCGTGGGCTGGTCGGCATCGGCGCTGCGCCGTTGAGCAACTCGCGGCGGCGCATCATCTCGATGATGGCCTCCATCGCGTTAACGGTGCGTTCAGCAATCGGGTTCTCGGGCTTCCCCGCCAACTTGATGCGCCCGGCGTTGCCTCGCTCCCCGCCGACTGCGTACCAGTGCAGATACCCGTCCCTCCACCCCTGCGCCGGGTTCTTCGGATCGAACACATATTCGTGTTCGCCGACGATGGGCAGCGTCTTCAGGAGAGCCTCCAGCGCCGCAATGCTTGTTGCCTTCATTGCCTGCGCAAGAAACTCACGGGGCCTAACCAGCTGGCTCAGATCTGTGGCTGAATCTGACATGTCTCTTTTCTTCCTCTTGTAGCAGTAAGAGATATGCGATCGGTGCGCGGTTGTAACAACTTAGGCTACCTCCCCCATTCCGCCAGTTCTGGCCAGGCGGTGGTGATTGTGCTTTCGATCTGTTTGTCGCGTACCAGAGTATAACCGCTTCGTCGGCCACGTTGCTCGACGATGCCCAGGTGCTTCAGCCACGCCAAGGCAACGTAGGCCTGATAGCCCGGGATGCCGGCCCCGCTGGATGGGTCTTTGAGCGGCAACAAGGCGTCGCCGCTAAACAATCCGCCTTTGGCGCCAAGCTCGCGGACGGCGGCGACGACGGCATCCACAGCGCTGCGGGGCGCGCGATGGGTATACTCCTGCCGGTGCTTCTTCGACCAGCCGACCTTTACCAGCTCGTCGCCGCGGCGGAAGAATCTCGGATATCCGCCGGGCGCAGGCTTTCGGCGTGGCCCGGCCCCAGCCGACAGGACTGACGCCGAATGGCCGCTGCTTCCGTGGTCGTCAAGGGCGGCGGCCGGATTCGCCGAGGGTGGCGGGGCGGAACGCGCCTCGGCCGCCAATGCAGCGACCGCCCTGGCCCATGCGGCGATTCGCAGCACGCTGGCGTAATCGCCCTGGCCGCCTGCCTCGGCGAGCACTCGCCGCAGCCCCTGCTCGCAGTCTTCCAGCAGACGCACCGCCGCAGCCTCTTTCGTGTACATATTGTAAATGTAAACGATAGGTATACCAAATGCAAGTAAAAAAACTGACGGGGACGTCCCGGCGAACGCTGGAAGCGGGCGGGTTTTGCTTTGAGGAACTCTTGATGGAAGGAAGGCGCCCCCGCGCCGGACTCGCGCGATCCGGGGCGATCGCGCGGCATCTCCGCCGCTTGTCCGCGATGGCTCAATGTCCCGTATGCCCAAAACCGCCCTTGCCGCGTTTGGTCGCGTCCAGCTCATCCACCTCGACGATCTTCACGGCGGGCACGCGCTGGATGAGCATTTGCGCGATCCGCGTGCCTCGCTCGATGGTAAATGGCTCTTTGCCGAGGTTGATCAGCGGCACCTTCACTTCGCCACGGTAGTCGGAGTCGATGGTTCCCGGCGAATTGATCAGCGTGATGCCGAACCTGCTGGCCAGACCCGAGCGAGGTCGCACCTGGGCCTCGTAGCCGTGGGGAATGGCCATCGCGAAGCCGCAGGGGACCAGCAGGATCTGCCCGGGGTCCAGGCGGATGGGCTGGGTCACCGCGGCCGCCAGGTCGAACCCGGCCGAGTGTTCGGTCATCTTCGTCGGCAGAGGCAGGGGCGGGAGGCCGCTGTCCAGCCGCTTGATTTTGACGGTGATCGAGCGAGGCAAGGCGATATCTCCGATGCCGGTGGTGCGGGCGCACGGAGCGGCCGCCAGGAGGATTATCGGCCAGCAGGCGGGGTTGGGGACAGTCAGTCTGGCGGCAGGATGTGCCCGACGGCGTGTTGATCCTCCCTCGCACAGGCAATTGGCCGGATGCCTGCTGGGGCGGGATGACGTACAATGCAAGCCATGTCGGAAGACTTTCAAGCACTGGATCCGGTGACGCTCTGGCCGGACGGAGCGCCCGGCCGCCTGGGCGACGGGCCGGAGGATCGACCCGTGCTCCGCCCGTTCGTGCGGCGCGATGTTGGTGCCCAAGCGCTGGCGGCGATCATCGTCCTGCCCGGTGGGGGATATGCCCATCGCGCACGGCATGAGGCCGATCCTGTGGCGCGGTGGCTCAACTCTTTGGGCGTGGCCTCGTTCGTTCTGGAGTATCGCGTTGCACCGTATCGGCATCCCCAGCCGCTCAATGATGCGCGGCGTGCGGTGCGGATAGTGCGGCATCGCGCCGCCGAGTGGGGAATCGACCCCAGGCGTGTCGGCGTGATGGGGTTCAGCGCCGGGGGACATCTGGCGGCGTCGGCGGCGACCTGGTTCGATCTGGGCGAGCCGAACGATCCGGATCCGATCGAACGACAATCCAGTCGCCCGGATCTGCTGATCGCCTGCTACCCGGTGATCTCGCTTGCCCGGTATCCGCATCTGGGGTCGTACACCAACCTGCTGGGCGAGGATCCTGATGAGCGGATGGTTCGGATGCTGTCGCTGGAGACGCGGGTGACGGATCAGACCCCGCCGACGTTCCTGTGGCACACCGCCAATGACGCGGGCGTGCCGGTTGAGAACAGCCTGTTGTTCGCCGCGGCGCTGGCGCGGCACAGGGTTCCGTTCTCCGTGCACATTTTCCCCGAAGGCCGACATGGTTTGGGCCTGGCCGACGATCAGCCGGTGGTAGGGCGATGGCGTGAGTTGTGCGCCGATTTCCTTCGATCACACAAGTTCTGCTGAGGTCGCGCGCCTCTGCGAGCTGGAGATTGCCGGCTGGCCGGATGACGACGGGAGATTGTGTTGTCCTGTTAGGTCATGTAGATCTGTGATTGCTGTGCGTTGATGCACTTTATGGTTGTGAACAAGTCCTTTGAGGTATGAGCTCTGTCCGGCCGGGGTAAAATTGGCAATTTTTCGTTGACTTTGCAGGTTATCGGACTACCTTGGTCTTCGTTCGTAGAATCGCGTCGTTCGGGGTGGCAGGTGGTTGTTCCGATCTCGGGGCAAGGCGGAGCGTTCTCTGAGAACGTCACGGAGAGGAAGGGAAGGCAATGCTGAGAAAGACGATCTGCGCTGCGTCAATGCTGCCCCTGCTGGGCGTGGCGACCGCCAGGGCCGCCATCATCGCGCCGCCCGTTGTGAATCCTGCCAACGGACACATCTACTATCTGATCGATCCCAAGCCGTGGACTGATGCCGAGTCCGAAGCGGTTTCGCTAGGCGGGCACCTGGTGTCGATCAACGACGCGGCGGAAAACCAGTTCCTGATCGACAACTTCACCAGCGGCGCCGACGCCAACCGCGTGCTGTGGATCGGATTGACCGATCAGAACAGCGAAGGCGTGTTTCAATGGACCAGCGGCGAACCGGTGACGTACACGAACTGGTTCCCCGGCGAACCGAACAACAGTGCTGAAGGCGGCGGCGACGAAGACTACGTCAGCTTCAACTGGCATTTCACCATTCCCGATGCATTCCCCAAGGTGCAGGGAACCTGGAACGATGACACCAACACCGGCCCCGCCGGCCCGATTCAGGGCTTTACCCGCGGCTCGCCTCGACACGGGGGAGCGCCGGGGCCGTTCCACGGTGTAGTTGAGGTCATTCCTGAGCCGGCTTCACTCGGGCTGCTCTGCGGCGGTGGCATCACCCTGGCTGCTCGCCGCCGCCGAAGCTGAGCTTGCTCCGTCGTGTATGTGAGTCGATTCTCCCACTCTGCCGCGGATCAGCCTGCGGGCAGCAATCGCTCGTATGCTTCCACGTCGCCGCGGTTCAGGCAGCATTCGATGATTCTGCGGCCCAGCGGGTCCAGATCGCCTTCCAGATACGGCTTGAGCTCACGCTCGAAAAAGTCGTAGAGGATGGCGGCGCCGCTGTCGTAGGCCTCGTCGCCGACTTCAGGCTGCGTGTTGACCTGCAAAAACCACTTGGCCAGGGCGGTGCCCTCGACGGTGAGGGAGTTCATGGCGTATCCGAGCAGGGTGCATCGCGCCGGCTGGATCTGGTCTGATCTGAACTTGGCATGTCCGCGGCGAGCCAGGTACTCGCGTGCGATCCACTGCGGCATGAAGCCTGCTTCCCAAACACCGACGTATTGGTTGGGGCAGAGGATGTAGCGGACCTTTCGCGTCTCGACGATCTGCTTGAGCAGCAGGTTGGCATGAGCCACCCGCCGGCCCGTAGCGAACGGCCAGTAGCTGCCCACGCCCTCGCTGCTCATGCCCGCCTGCTCGACGATGCTGGGGTTGGCAAAGCCTCGCGGCGCCACCAGTCGCCACAGCCACGCCAGCGCCGGCGGCAGCACGTGGAACAGCCCGATGATCCCGTAGGTGGGGTTGGTGCGTGTACAGGGGGGTGTTCGCACGCCGAAGCTGCGGATGTCGACCGTGACCGGCTCATCGACCACTCCCGGCACGATCGATCGCGGCAGAATCACCCTGGGGTTGGGACAAGGCTGGCCCGGCGCGTCCTCGATGTGCTCCCAGATCAGCGCCCGGCTGTTGGGCACGGCATCGATGCTCAGGAACGTCAGCGGCTGAGGCGGCTGGGCAGTCAGCTTCTCCAGGTATGGATCCGTGCCGTACTCACGAATGTGATTCACGCGCACAAACCAGCCGCTTTCGGCGTCGGTGACACGCAGATAGCCGGATCCATCCTGGATCGACGGGTGGCACAGCGCCATGTCATCGGTCACCGGCTGCAATTCGCACGTGCGCGGGATCGACAGATATCGCTTCTCGCCGGTGATGATGTTTCGACCCAGCAGAAGCCTCCCGTCCGGTTCGCGGTGAACCTGTTCGAGCATCTCGGATTTGCCCCCGCCGCTGGCTCCCTCGTGCATCATCGTCACCACGTTGTCATAGGGGGTGATGACCTGCACGGTCGAACAGTGGGCCGTGATCCAGCCCTCGCGCTCTCCGCGGTTCAGCAGCACGCCGTACACGCCCTTCTTGGCGCTGGGGCCGGGATACAGGTTGTACGCGAACATCTCGTGCAGCTCATCGACGCGGTTGTGAACCACGACCTGCTTGCCGTTGAAGTGCGTGTGACGGAAGGGCGGTGCGACGTAGATGACCGCCGCGGGCGAAAACCCCTGCTCCAGTTCGCGGCCGGAGCAGATGCCCTGAAGCTGTGAGAGGGCAAAGGCGAAGAAGCCGGCGTTGGCGGGTATGACCGCCAGCGCGTCGGCGCCCATGCCGCGTCGCCCGGCGACAAAGCCAAAGGCGATCAGGCGCTGCGTTGCCAGCCAGTCCAGCGTCTCCCGCCTCAGCGTCTGGAAATCGTATCCGAACCGCTGCCTGAACCGCGTCTTGTCGGTGGGCTGGTCGTCGGCGATGAACATGCAGTCCGGATCGCGGCGGCGCATGTACGGCTCGGCATAGTTCACGACGATCCCGTTGCGAACCCGCGCCACCGTTGCCTCCAGCACCGGGCCTTTTTCCGGAACGTCATACCGCACGTTGAACTTCTCCAGCCCGGGGCCGCCGCAGGCAAGGTCGATCAACTCTTCCCGGGACTGCACCCACAGCACTTCCGGCGCCTTGGCCAGCAGCGTCCGGGCGTCGGCGGGGAGATTCAGCGATTTCCAGTTGAAACTGCTCATAGCTTGTTCGAGTCTGCGTGCTGCGCCTGAAGGCGGATGGTTTACGCCTTGCGGGGCAGGGTGATAACCGCTGAGCCGTCTCGATTCAAGCGGATTGGGCCCGGAACCGCTCGGGTATAAAGCCGTTTCTGCCGCTCAGGCCGGACGAAGCGATACTAGCTTGCGGGCGACGATGCGCAGCCGCTGTGTTCCCAGTCCCGGAAAGCACATCGTCTCGGCCTCACGCTGCTTGAGGAAGTCCACAATCGCCTGCTCATCGGCGCCAGATTCGATCAGCCGAATCAGGGGTTGGATATACACGTCATACGCCCCGTGCGCCTCCGGGCGACGCGCAACATCATGCGGATCCCAGTCATTCAGGAGGATCTGGCGGACGTCATCGGGGGTTGGTCGGGCTTTGTCTGCGGACATCGGATGCACGGCTGGTTTTGGGCTCTATCTTTTCATACGCCTGATCCACCGCGCTGGCAATCGCCGCCAGCGGGGTTCGGGCCAACCGGACTCGCCGAGCCGACCTTCGATGGTATCAGGTCCTCCGTGACCGGTCGCTGAGGTGTCAGGTCGGTGTGCCCGGGGCGGGCTGGAACATCACCGCGTATGCCCCAACGACCGGGGCGGAATCGACCTCCTCGTCTTCATCCTGCGATTCGATGAGCATCCAGGCGCGGCTGGCGGTGGCGACTGCAAGCTCCAGCTTGAAGCGGAACGGCTCGTCAAGGGTCTTTCCCAGATCCTGACGGACCTGGGCGAAGAGCATCTTGATGGCCCAGTGGATCTCCGAGCGTGCGCGTCCGCCAGCGGGGCAGCGGTGGGCGCAGCGCACGATCCACAGCCGCGGAATGGGCACGCGATTGACCTCTGCCCAGGCGTTGACGGCGCGTACCGCCAGTTGCATCGACGGATCCAGCGACGCTTCGTCCGCCGGCGCATCGGTTTCCGCCGCCGGAAGGACCATGTCCAGCAGTCTCATCAACGAACTGAGCAACGTTCGTTTGGCGGGCATGGACCAATCCCTCAAAGCCCCCGCGTGCGTATTGCCGGCATGTCAGTCGGGATCCGCTTTCGGTCAGGACTTGCCGAGCACCGGCAGGCTGAGCGTCTTCTCCTTCTGAATCTTCAGCCACCCACTGCCCAGCTCGCCGACGGGGTCGGGCGGGAGGATGTCCACCTTCTTTTCGCCGAGCCGGGCCTGGCCGCGCTGAACTTTGGCCTGGAACTTGCGGCACTCCTCCAGCAGGGCGTCAAGGATCTGATCCTCCGGCACATTGGCGACCTTTTCGCCCTGCACATAGATGATCCCTCGCCGGTCGCCTGCGAAGACCGCCACATCGGCGCCTTCGCATTCGCCCGGGCCGTTGACCACGCACCCCATCACCGCCACCTTGATCGGCAGTTGTATCTCCTCGGCCAGTTTCCTGCGCACATCCTGCACGAGTTTGAACAGATCCACCTGGATTCGCCCGCAGGTGGGGCAGGCGATCAGCTCGGCTCCTTTGCGTTGCCGCAGGCCCAGGATGTACAGCAGCTCCAGGGCGTCCTGCACTTCGTAAATCGGGTCGGAGGCGTAGCTGATGCGGATGGTGTCGCCGATGCCCGACGCCAGCAGATGCCCCAGCGGCACGATGCTGCGGATCGCGCCGGTCTCTCTTGGTCCGGCGTGGGTCACGCCCAGGTGCAGCGGGTAATCGAAACGCTCGCTGATGGCCTTGTAGGCGTCGATGACCAGCAGGGGGTCGATGCTCTTGGCACTGATGACGATGTCATGAAAGTCGCGCTCGTGGAAGATTTCCAGGTATTCCTCGAGTTTGGTGATCATGATCGCCAGCAGATGCCCATGCTTGTTGCCGGAGAAGACGCCACCCAGCTCCTTCAGCCGCCGCTGCTTGTCCTTGCGTTCGATGATCGAGCCTTCGTTGACGCCGATACGGATGGGGATCTTGCGCTCCTTGCAGGCGTCGATGACCTTCAGGACCTGCTGGCGGTCGGAGATGTTGCCCGGGTTCAGCCGGATCTTGTGCACGCCCGCCTCGATCGCCTCCAGCGCCCGCTGGAAGTGGAAGTGGACGTCGGCGACGATGGGCACGCTGACCTGCGGGAGGATGTGCTTCAGGGCCTGGGTGTCCTTGCGTTCAGGGACGGCGACGCGAACGATGTCGGCTCCCGCCGCCGCAAGCTTCTGAATCTCCGCCACGCACGCGTCGATGTCGTGTGTGTGGCCGGCGGTCATCGTCTGCACCGACACAGGCGCATCGCCACCGATCTCGACGAAGCCATGCTGTCGATCACCGATGACGATCTTGCGAGTCTTGCGACGTGGGATCATGGTCTGAACAATCAAGCCAGGGGGACACCGAACGTGCGATCGTGCCCGTGCACCGGATAGTAAGAATCGCGCAGAGGCAAATCAAACGCGTACGTTCACTTGACGATGGCGACCACCTTGCCTTCCGCGACATTCAGCTCGAACAGTTTCGAAACAGTGCTGAAGCTGCCGCTGATCTGCCCGGCCTGGAGGATCTGAAATCGCTGGCCGCTCTGGGGGCGATCGTCTGCGGGCAGCTCGATGAACAGCCCGCCAGCCAGTCTGGCGTGGTTCGCAACGACGATAGGCGTCGGGCTGTCTGGGTTGAGCTTCACCGTGAGCGTCCCTGCGGGCGAAAGCTCAAGATCCCCCTTGCTGCGAAGCTGTCCGCCGGCGATCTGAAGCTGGCCGGCATTGACCAGGTTGCGTTGCACCTGAAGCCACCCCGAGAGAATCGCAAGCGAAGCATCGCGGTCGATGTTGAGCGTTCCGGCGTGTTGACCGACTGAATCCACGGTGACGTTGCCCCGGCGAAGCAGGACCTGGTCGTAGCGTGATGGTTGCCAGCGAAGCTCCCAGTTGGCCGCCAGCTCATAGCGACCCTCGCTCACTCGCATCTCCAGAGGCCTTGGCGCCGGGAACGCCGCCAGTTCATTGATGTACTCCTCGATGTTGGTATAGCCGTCGCGGTCAAAGTCGCCCTTATCGTCGGGTGTGTTGGGATCCAGGCCATGGTCCGATTCCCACGTATCGGGCATGCCATCATGGTCGGTATCGAAGCCCTTTGGCCGCGACACCGGCTCGAAGGCGGGAAATCCGCCGACGTCGTCAACCTCGTTGATGATCCTGCCGGTCTGGGTGCGGACCTGCTGGACGATGCGCGAATCAATCGGATCGCGATCCCACCAGAACGCGCCGGCATGGTTCAGCACGTGCTCCAGCGCCTCGCTGGCCGGCTGAATGTAGCCGGCGGGCACATCGAATGGTTTGTTGGCGCGCGTGAACGTGCCGGCAAACATCGCCCAACCGAGATCCTCGCCATCGAACTTGCCGTTGCGGTTGCGATCCAGGAGGTTGTCGCGCTGGTAGATGACGGTTTCGGCGTTGGCCCCGTCGAAGGCCGAATCGTCCGGCCGATTCGACGGGCCCATTACGTAGTAGTTCCCGATGAAGTTGGTGCGATTGGGCAGGGGCTTGCGGCTGTTGACGTCGTTGGCCGAGTACCCCCCCTTGCCGCTCCAGTCGTAGATCACGTTGTTGGAGAAGTTGAGAATTACGCCTGATCCTTTTTCGCTGCCGAGTCGCGGCAGCCGGCTCTTGTTGTGGGCGTAGAGGTTGTGGTGGAAGCTGACCAGCGCATCATCATGGTCGCTGCTGATCAGCGAACCATAGCTGTGCCCCTTGTAATTCAGCCCCTCGGCCATCAGGCAGTACTGCACTGTCGTGTTGTTCGCGTCATCGGTCACGGAGATCGCCTCGTCGTCCGCCCACGTCACCGAGACATGATCGATGATCGAGTTCCGCAGATAGCTGGTGATTCCGTCGTTGGTGCGCACGCCGGGCGACTGCTGGTCTTTGCCCGGGCGGAACTTGAGGTTGCGCAGAATCACGTTGCTGCCGGTCCACTTCGATGCTTGCCCGATGATCGTGATGCCCGGCCCCGGGGCGGTCTGCCCTGCGATCGTCAGGTTGCTCTGTGAGACATCAAGCCAGCCAGCGCGTCCCGGCGGCTGAAGCCGGATGATTCCACCAACATCGAAGACGATGATCCGCCCGGCTGGCGGCGCGGTCTTGATCCCGTGGCGCAGCGTGCCGGGTTGATTGGCGTCATCGATCAGGCTGGTGACGTGATACACGTCTCCGCCTCTGCCGCCAGTCGCGTCACTGCCGGGGCCTTCGGCGCCTGGAAAGGCTGGCGGCGACGGCTGCTGCCCGGTGGTTTGCCCCGTCGTGAAGTCCGTGGCGGTCAACAGCATCGACAGGGCCACAGCGATGCAAAGCGGTGATCGGATCATTGGAAGGTTCATTCGATATCGGGGATGGATCATGCCGGCAACAGTACCGCGCCGCTGGCAGGTGGCAAAGCGGCGCGATGGCGGGGCGTAGCGTCACGAGCGGTGCTATGACGGCGGCGGAGTCACGGAGTTACGCCAGTAACGCCTTCGCAGATGCGGCGTGAAAAAGACCGTGGAAGCCGCGAGCGTGAACAGCAGCACCGAGCCGAGGATGATCGACATGCGCGTCCAGGGTCGGCCGGCCTGCTCGTAGAAGTCAATCAGCATGACGATCGTGCGCAGCCACTCCAGGGCGCCCACAAGCAATGCGGTCTGTACGACGCGCACGACCCAGCCCCGCCGAATCAACAGCAGCAACGGCAGCAACAACGCCACTGCGACCAGTGGCAGATTTCCGGCGTGCAGGAAGTGCGCCGCCAGAAGCAGGAAGCTCAACAACACTGGCACCAGATAGACGAAGCTCATGGTCGTGTCCGTGAATCGCCTGGGCTGTTGGTTTTGATTCCTGCCGGCGCGACGGCGGCGCGTGGCGTGACCGGTTGCGGCGCGGCGGACTGCTGAAATCGCTGTAGCCGAGGTTGCTTTCGCAACGCAGGCTGCGTCGTCGGCTCGGTGGGGGTGATCGGTCCGGGCGGCGGGGGGATCGCCTGCCCGACGCCCAGATCGTTGCCCGGGTAGCTCGCTGGCGAATGCGGCACATTGTGGCAGGTCAGGTAGCACAATCCGCTCCGAGGGCCGGTGGTTCGATACTCGAGCCGGCCGGTTACGCTGTCCGGGCGAACCACCGTCGTGTCGAAATTGATCAGATGCGCATTGTTGGTCGTGTTGCCCTGCGTGGAGCTGATGCCATGGGCGTCGTGGCAGACCGAGCAGGGCGTGCGCTGATCGACGATGTGCCTGGCGTGGCCGGAGAATGACTCGTTGGCGAGAATGCTGGCCCGGTCGTGACAGCGGTAGCACAGGGCGTAGGCGGTGGCGCTTTCGGTGGTTCCGTCGAGGGTGTCGTATCGGGCGACCAGAAGCGGCGGGGAATTGGATCCGTGCGGCCCGGCCGGGCCTGTGCCACCGGCCGTCGATCCGGTGTCGGACGAGTGACAATCGGTGCAGTAAATGAGGCTGGCGGTGGTTAATCCACCGCGCAGGCTCGGCACGTCGCTGTTTTTTCCGGCGGCCTGGACGGGATGGAACGAGACCGCCGATGGCGCAAACTCCAGCCTTGTGTTGTTCTGCACGATCTGGCGGGTGATGCCGGAGGCGACGACCGGCGCGTCGCCGTGGCACTTGAAGCAGACTTCGTACTGGAACTGCGCGGTGGGCACCAGTGCTCCGGCGCCATTGACGCCGCTGACCTGGCCCAGCTTCGGTGAGATCATCGGAGCGCTGGCCTGGCCTGTCTGCATCGTGTGCGATTCATGACAACTGGCGCAGGTGATGTCCTGCGGGCCGGGGTTGGCCTGACCGCCCGGACTTGAGCCTTCTTCGGGGATCATGGGTCCACGTTCGGGAGGGCGGTAGTGCCGGCTGAGCTTCAGCAGATCCGGCGCGACGTTTTCGCCGGGCCAGTCGCTGGGCTGCGATGAGTGACACGTCAGGCATGTTTCCGATGCATTCACGCCGCGCAGCAGCAGCGCGGCGCTGGGTGCACTGTGCATCTGATGACACGACGCGCAGGCGGCATGGGCGGCGATGTTCGTGTCCTGAGGCTGGTGACAGGCATTGCATAACTGGGAGTTGGCATTGTTCATCACCAGGAACTTGCCGTTGGCATCGTTGTGCGGATCGTGACAGCTCGTGCACTGAAGCTCCTGATTGCGGTCGAGCTTGACGGCAGGCGGAAGCTGCGAAGGGAGCTTGATCTTCGGGTCCTGGGCGCTGAGCGTCGCATCGTAGCGGAAAGAAACCGGATGATCGTCGGAGAGATCGGTGCCGAGGTTGCCCTGCCCTGGCGGCAGCGTGGTGATCCCGCCGGCCATCGCGATCGGCTGGCTGCGCGAGAGGACCGATCCGACGGCGATGGTCCCGTCATGACAACTCAGGCAGAGTTTCGACGAGCCGGTGGGTTGGCCCGGGCGGGCCTGAAGCGAACTGCTGGCGTACGGCGTGTACACATTCACCGGCACATTGCGGTTCCACAGCGGCTGGATCGGCGAGGCATTGTGGGGGGTGTGACAGAAGATGCAGATTTCCTGCTCGGCCACGGCGCGAATCGCGCCCGGACCGGAAGCCGAGAGATTGTGCTTGCTGTTGATGATGCTGCTGGCCTGTTGCGCCAAGGCGCCATCGCTGAAACAGAACATCATCATGAAAACCACCGAGCATACCCAAGGCATGCCGAGTACACGAAAGAAGCGCAGGCTCGTGTGCGTGCATCCCGCTTGAGCTGCGCGGCTGGTCATTAGTCGTCTCATGGCCGTGCCTCCGGCAGATAATCAAATACCTGCACGCGCCTGTTATAGGAATCGGCAATCCAGATGCGGTTGTTGGGGTCGATGTGGATTCCGGCAGGCAGCCAGAACTCGCCCGGGCCGGTGCCTTCCTGTCCGAAGTCCAGCAGCAGGTTTCCGTCGGCATCGAAGATCTGTACCGCCTCGAAGTGGGCATCGACCACATAAAGATGGTTTTCGGAATCGGTGGCGATGCCCTTGGGCTGTCCGAAGTACCCCGGCAAATCGCCCTTGCGTCCGATCTGTCGAAGCGGCCGCAGGTCCGGGTCGAACTGAAGCACGCGGAAGTTGAGCGAATCGCTGACGTAGATTCGTCCGGCGCGGTCGAGGGCGACGTTGGTGGGAAAGTTGAACTCTGCCGGGCCGGTGCCGCGGTGCCCGAAGCGGCTGACCAGCCGACCGTCGCGTGAGAGCACCACGAGCTGATGCAGTTCTGCATCGGCGACGTAAAGTCGATCGCGCGGCGGGTCGATCGCCAGCCCGCAGGGGCGCGAGAGGAACTGTCCGCCGATCTGGCCAACCGTCTTTCCCGAGCCGTCGAAGACGTAGATGCGTCCGCCGATCGAGTCGGCGACGTAGAGCTGGCTGGTGGTGCTGTCCCACGCCAGCCCCACCGGCTGAGAGAAAGGCTCGTACCGCTCAGACGGCTTCCACTGGGCGTACTGACGAGTCGCCAGGTCAAAAACGTGGACGAGCTGGGCGTTGCTGTCGGCGACAAACAGGCGGTGCTTGCCGTCGGTGCATACCGCATAGGGTGTGAGCATGGAACGGATCGGTCGCTTGCCGAAGATCGCCTCGCTGAGGCGACGGGTCAGCGGCACGGCCGGCTTGAGGTCGGCACTGGTGGCGATCTGTCCGACATAGCGAATTCGCGGGGGTTCCGGCGGCCCGGGCCAGACGATCGGCTTTTGCGGCGGGGGGAAGATCACGCCCGCGGGCTTGGCGCAGCCGACCATCCATGTCCCCGCCACCAGCAGAGCCAGCCATCCTATTGCGCTGAACAGGCATCGGATCCGTTGCGCGGCGCGCATCAGAACTCCCTCCTGATGCCGATCTCCAGGAACTGGAACGTGTTGTCCTGGAATTCGGTCTGAACCATCGTGTTTCGCAGCAGCGTGTAGATGTAGGTCTGACGGTGCCGCCATTGTAGCTCCAGTTGCTGCTCCCATCCGTTGGTCTCGCCACGCAGCTCGTCCTGTTCATTGCGATACAGCACCGAGACCGAGCCCCACAGTCGCGGGCTGAAGCGGTGCTGGACCTGCGCGACGAGAATCAGCAGGTTCAGCGTGTCGTCCTCGTCGGGGTAGGAAACGATGTGGTAGCTGGCGTCAAGATTAAGCGTGGTGTCGATGCGGATCCGATCGGTGTACCGCGCCATGAACCGCGTGGCGTCGAACGGAGAGATCGTGGCGTCATGCCATTGCTGCTCGGCGCTGAGCGTAAGGTGCCACGGGCGGATCGCATATTCGATCCCATACAGCACATCGGTGTAGGAGTTGGGCACAATCTGGATTGGCGTGTCGGAATCGATCGTCTGATCCTGCTCGCTGTAGCGGGCGTAGACCGAAACGCCCTGAAGCGCGCCCTGTTCAATGGTGTAGCGGCCACCGATGTAAAATCCGTTGGTTGTCGTGGTGTTTCCGCCCAGCGGCTGAAGCTGGTAGTCCAGCAGGATGGTCTGTCCATTGGTGATTCGTCCGCCGATCACGCGGTCGATTTCGAGTCGATCCGGAAAGGCGCGAACCGTGTAGTCCAGCCCCTCCTGGTAGATGATCAGTCCGGTACTGTCGGTAATGACCAATGATCCGGGGATCACACCGCTTCGGGGAATGATGATCGGTTGTGGATCGTTGAACGTGCGCGGATCGTCGATCACGAAAGTCTGCTGGGTCTGCGGATCATTGCGCTGCTCGTTCCATCCATAACCCAGGGCTGCGGTGAACACGCCCAGGGGAACTTTCTTGCGGTAATCGAAGTCAATGTTGGCGAAGGTCTGGAAGCTGTCCCCGCCGCTGTTGCGATCCGTCTGCTGGATGCCGACTTCGCCGGTGGTGACCAGGCTGCGATACAGGCGATGGATGAATCCGGCGGTTCCGCGGTGGGTCAGCTCTTCGGTGTCCTGGAACGACTGCTGATCCAGCGTGTACTGATATCGCGTGGTGAAGCTATCGGAATGTTCCAGCCGCAGCAGCTCGGCCCAGTGGAGTCGGCGGATGACAAAGTCGCCGCTCTGGTCGAAGTAGTTGACGGACGAATTGAGGCTGCTGCGGTCGTTTCGGCCGAATTCCATCGAGTGCGACAGGGTCGCGTCGTGGTTGACGAACTCGTGACTGCCGATCCCACGTGTGGTTTCCTGGACCTGGTTGAAGGTGTAGTCCCATGTCCAGAACTGGTTGACGGTTGGACGCGCCTCGCTGTGCCAGATGAATGTGTTCTGCGTCAGGTCGAAGTCGCCGATCCCGCTTTCATCGATCCCGCTCTGCTGCTGCTCCTGGTGAAAGGCCTCCAGCCGGGTAGGCACGGCCTTGGAGCGCAGCTCGAGAATGCCTCCGTGCGTGGTGATGGTATTATCCAGGGTCGGACCCAACTCCCGTGTCACAAGCTGCCTGCTGCGGCGGCTGTACAGCGTCAGCGGCGTGTCCTCCTTGCGGAGAATGGTGGCATTGGCGTCCCACTCGTAGAGGGTGCCGAACTGGCTGTCACTCAGGCCGTCGCTGTCGGTCCAGCTCTGAGTCAGCCCGAACGACCCGGCCAGATTCAACTCCACCAGATTTGGGTGGTAGATGTACCCGTTGCTCCAGAGGCTGAAGGTTTCCTCGAAGCGGTCTTCGGTGAACGTTGTTTTTGGTCCATCGTCGGGATCGACGGTGTCGGACTGGCGGCGATACAGCAGCTCCAGCTCGGCGTGGGTGATCTGAAGCGAGAACGGGTCCCGCCGCTGGCGTTGCCCGAAGACGATGGGGCCGGCATCCTGCGCCCGGGCCGGCCGGATCATCGGCCCCAACGCCATGGTCAGCAAGGCGCCTGCCCATATCAGAGCCGCGCTTGCCGCACTTCGCGGCACCCGCGCGGCGCGCGCGACAAGACCCGGAACATCACGACGGCGGAACAGCCCACCACGCCGTCGCCGGCTCATGGCCTGCCCCCCGTGTCCTGCGGGACGGTCGTCGGCTGGTCGATCGGGGCGGCTGGCGCGGATGTATCTGTGATCGAGTTTACGCCCTCGCGAAGCAGCCCATGCTTCTGTCCTCCGTGAGCTACATGGCAGCTCAGACAGCTCTTATCCGGCATGAAATGTTCAGGCGGCTGAGCGCTGAGCAATTCGCGGTCGTGGCATTGCGTGCAGACCGCTGGTGCAGCCTGCTTCAGCAGCCCGGCGATGCTTGACTCATGTGGCGTGTGACACCAGAGGCACTCCACCGCCGCCACCGGACCGTGCATCACGGGATACTGTGTTGGCGTGTTCTGGTGACACTTGAGGCAGATCGAAGGCTCCAGCCGCTGAAAGCTCTCGAAGCTGCCCGAGGCGCCCTCGTGGCAGGATTGACATTGATTGTCGGCGTAGGGCTTGTGCAGAACCACCGAGAGTCGAACCGCGCCCGGCGCGCCGGGGCCGATCGGGTTTCCTTCCTCATCGACGGCGCCGGCGAGCTGCGGGGGTGCATTGGGGTCGGGCACGCCATCGAAAAAGAAGCTCAGCACCCGGTAGCGTCGTTCGGGAGTGCACCCGGCCCAGGTTCCCACGCACAGCCACAGCATCAGCGACAGCCACCATAATAACCGGCGTCCATCGGACCGCGTTCTGCCCGATTGGTTGGCGTCGATGGTCCGGTTCGATCGGTTCATGGTTGGCGGTCATCGGGTCTGCGGCGAGTTGGTGTCGGCAGGCCTTGTCGCTGCCGGCGAAGGCGATGCGGCGCCGACGTCCTCCTCCGGCGCGGGCTGCGTCGCCGGCGCAGGAATCGGGCTGATCTTACCGTCGGTGGCCACGCCTGCCGAGAGCGGCACGATATCCTTGCTGGCGGCGATGTCGGCGACGGTCTTGCCCGGCTTCAGTCGCCCCAGGGCATAGACCGACACCTTGTTGGGGCCAAACTGGTTGGTGACCAGGATCAGCCGCTGGGCCTCAAATGCGGGATGGATGTACGCGCTGAACAGATCCAGGTCCGCCTCGTGGACAGCGACACCGGCCGGCAGGTTCATGCTACCGGGATGGCCGCCGGCGCTTCCGAAAAACGTGTACACGCGTCCCTGCTGATCAAAAAGCTGCACGTTTTGAAAGGCCGCATCCGCAACGTAGATGATTCCTTCGCTGTCCACGGCGACGTGCTTGGGTCGCACCAGTCCGCCTGCGTTGGCTGAGATCGTTCCAAACGCCGTCACCACGTTGCCCTGCCGGTCGAACTTTTGCAGGCGGCAGTTGAGCACGTCGGTGACATACAGGCAGCCGTCCTTGTCAACCGCGACGCCGAGCGGGCGGACGAACTGGCCGTCGCGGGTGCCCGGTTCCCCGACCGTGCGAAGCAGTTGTCCGGTGCGGCGGTCCAGCACCTCGATTCGCTGACCGCGGAAATCCGCCACGTACAGCTCGTTCTGGTAGACCGCCACGCCGACCGGCTTGAGATCCTTGTGTCCAAATTTGCCAATCAGGCGATCCTGGGCATCGAAGACGTAGACCATCCCCTTGTCCTGGTCGGCGACGTACTTCACGCCGTCGTCGGCGATGGCGATGTCGGTGGGGCGCTCGAGGGTATCCGCGCCGCTTCGCCCCAGGATCAGCGTGCGGCGATTGCGCAGATCCAGGACGATCACCGCCCGTGCCCGCAGGTCGCAGACGTAGATCTTGCCCTGCCACATCTCCAGGCCATAAGGCTTGTTCAGGGCCAGAACCTGCTGGACTTCCTTGCCCAGAACCAGTTCATCCAGCTTGCTCTTAGGCGGTTCGACGTCCTCGTTTTTTTCGAAGGAGACCAGAAACTGAATTCGGGGCTCGTCAGGATAGGGCGGCCAGAAGGCGGCTGTCTTGGGAGCCGCCGGGGGCTTGGCGGCACAGCCGCCGGCGAGCACGGCCAGGGCCAGCAGGGCGGATGCAAACCACGACCTGCCACCCGGTTTGGGTCCAATGGCCGATTGGATGATCGTACCAACGGTGCGGCGAGCCAGACGGGAGAGTCTCATGATGGCAACCTTCCAGATCGTGCGGATTCGGTCCTGACACTTGTCCATTCACCAGACCAGCCAGGCGACCTTGCGACGGCGGCGGGCCGGTGAATCCACGGGCGGCACTTGACCGATACGATATCGGCCTATGATTGTTCCACGCATGTCCCGAACCTGCCGCCGAGACTGGGCCCGAAGCGGGCGTTGGTCCGGCGGTGTTGGTGTGGAACCGACGGGCGGGACATGAGCGGCCTGAGATTTTGAAAGAGCCGGTGAACTGCCCGTTGGGAATCGACCCGTGCCCTGCGAGAGCTTGTCAGGCCGTTCGCCGGGTCGGCGCCAGTGATGGCTGTCCGACCCGGCGACGGTCGCTCCCTGCGAACTCAGGGGTCACTTCTTGTGGCAGTTCATGCACAGCGCCGAGCCGCTGACGGTACGCCCATCAACGGTCGTCGCCGGTCCGGAGTTGTTCACCCAGAGCATGTGCTGGGTGTTCTTGCGGTTGTGCGGCTCATGGCAGCTCGTGCAGCCGACCGCCAGCCGGCCGTCGGCCATCTTCCGCAGCGGCATAATCCGCTGGGCATCACGCAGCGACGGATCCACCAGGTAGGCGGGGTTGGGCGTCGGCCAGATCGCATGCTCGCCGATCGGGTGATCGTTGGACAGGTCAGTGCCGATCAGGGCCTTGACGTTGCTGAGCTGCTGATTGCCGCTGAGCCCGCCGAAGCTGTCCAGCGCCACCGTGCCGTCATGGCAGCTCAGGCACAGGCGGCTGTTGGTATCGACAGCGCCGGTCACGCCGTTGCCGCTGTCGTCCAGGTAAAGGGTATAGGTCGCGGTGGAGAGCTGGTGGTTCCACAGCGGCCCGCCGAGCACCACGCCGTTGGCGTCTTTCACGATCGCATTGTGCGGCGTGTGACACGGCAAGCAGATCTGATTCTGGGCCCAGCCGAAGGCGCCGAAGTCGTGCGCCGATCCGCTGATGCCCGCCTGGACGGTGCCTGCGAGCAGACACACCGCCAGGATTGCGGTAATGGATGCAAGCTGTTTCATAGAATCATCTCCTTGAGATGCGAGAGGCGCCAGGGAGTTGGACGCGCGTCGCGTTGTTCATGGGCACGAGTCCCGCCGTCCAGTCCCGCCCGTCGGTTCCACACCATCTCGCACGACAGCAGCAAGCGCAGTACCAGCCAGCAGGGCTGGAAATGCCCCTGTTTCTGAGGATTTTCGGCGACTCGACGCGTAAGCGGACTGGATAATCCCATTTTCAGGAAACTCGCCCCCAAGCCTCTCCCGCTTGAGCGAATCCCGCCCCCATTTGCCCAAGTCGCACATCCGGCGTGCCGATGCCAACTGCATCCGGAACGTCGGAGGGATGCGTTGAGAGGCTCACACCTTTACTTGCGCCTGAGACTGAATCTACGCCGCCGCCTCACCAAGTCGCTCATTATCGCCACCGTGCTGCTGGTGCTGGGGATGTTGGCGTCACTGACCGCGCCGGCGGCCACCGCTCCGCCGTCCGTCTCGGTGCGTTACGCCGCTGGTTCCATCGACCGGTTGAACGTATCGGTCTCGGACACGGGTCTGGATGGCTCGGGTCCCTGGACCGACAATCGCTGCGGCAGTTGCCACCAGATCGATCCGCTGCTGTCGCATCCGATCGACGTGACGCCATCGATGCCGATTCCGTCGCATCTGCCGTTGGAGAATGGGCGAATGACCTGCGCCACCTGCCACGACAACTCCAGCGCCCAAGCCCACGCCGCGGCAAGAAAATCGCACACGCCGCTTCTGCGTGGCGCGGCACTCCAGGTGCCTGCGGGCATGGGTGCGCCGGCATTCTGCATCCAGTGCCATGATCCCGGGCAACAGACGCGCCAGGCACAGCACGGCTCGTCCCTTGGGCGAGCGCACCTGGCCTGGCCGGCGCGTGGCGGGCCCGACGACAAACTCGTTGCGCCGACTGCTGATGCGTATCGACAGACGTACGATCCCCAGACCCAGTTGTGTCTGAGCTGTCACGACGGCATCCTTTCCAGCGACATCGCCCTTTGGGGTGGCCGGCGGGAGCACGGGGAGCTGACCGGCGAGCATCCGATCGGCGTTTCGTTGGCCACCGCCGCCCTGGACATGCCGCTGCGTTCGCCCGCCGCTCTGGATCCCAGAATCCGCCTGTTCGATCAGCGGGTGGGCTGCACCACCTGCCATAGCCCTTTTTCATCGGAGAAGGGGCTGCTGGTCATGTCCAACCATCGCAGCCGCCTGTGTCTAAGTTGCCATCTGCCCTGATGCGTTCGTCCCGTTCTTAGCACGGGCCGAAGCATCGCAATCTCAGGACTGAGAGATACCTGAGTTAAGCCTGAGGCCAGGGCGGTTGCGCACGTTCATAACCCCTTGTCAATGCTGATAATCTGCGGGCAGGCGTCAAAATTGGACTTTTGCATCCACTGGCATCGGGCTTGTTCCAGCACCGCAGCGAACCCGACAGGACTTGCCATGTCAGCCATCCAAAAGAAGCTGTTAATCGGCGGCGTCGCGCTGGTCGCGGCGGTTGGTTATCTGGCCTATGCGGGAATGAAGTCCGGCTGGGTCTACTTCATTGATGTAGACAAGTTCCTGGCAGACACTCAATACCACCGCCAGCGCGTCCGCCTGCACGGCAGAGTCGCCGAAGATGGCTTTGTCGCCCGGAACCTGGACGCCACATTTGTCCTGCTCGGCAAATCCAGCCGACTCAACGTCGCTTATCACGGCGTGATCCCCGACATGTTCCAGACCGGCCGCGATGTCGTCGTCGAGGGCAGGCTGGACCCGCAGAGCAATACCTTCAAGGCAGATGTGCTGATGACCAAGTGCGCCAGCAAGTACGAACCTGGCTCGCCGCATGCGAATCGTCCCGAAGCGGCCGCCAACACCAACACCGCCAACGGCAAGGAGTCCTCATGACCGGCCTGATCGGAAACTTCAGTCTCGCCGCCGCGGTGCTGGTATCGTTGCTGGCGCTGTTCACCGCGCTGGCGGCGGCGCGGTTCGAGTCGGCGTCGCTGCTGCGCTGGTCGAAGTCCTTGCTGGTGGCGCTGTTTGGCGTGTTCACCGTCGGCTCGATCGCGCTTTCGATCGCGCTGGTCAACTGCGAGTTCGCATTCGACTACGTGGCCAGATACACCGAGCGGGCGCTGCCGTTCGGATACAAGCTGGCCGCCTTCTGGGCCGGGCAGGAGGGCAGCCTGCTGCTGTGGGCATGGCTGCTGGCAGGCATGAGCGCGCTGTGCGGCTTGACCCTCAAACAGCAACAAGCCGGTCCTTCAGGGTCGCCGTCGCGGCAGAGCCCAATCCTCGAGCATGCGACGGTGCTGGCAACGCTCAGCATCGTCTGCGGCTTCTTCGCGTTCCTGATGCTCTTCGCCGCCAACCCGTTCAAGGTTTCCGACGTAATCCCCGCCGACGGGCATGGGCTGAATCCCATGCTCCAGGATCCGGGCATGATCGCGCATCCGCCGACACTCTTCCTCGGCTACGCCGGTTACACCATCCCGTTCGCGCTGCTGGTCGGTGCGCTGCTGGCCGGGCGACGCGACAACGAATGGCTCGCACCGGTGCGCCGCTGGGCCGTGTTCTCCTGGCTGCTGCTGAGCATCGGCATCCTGCTGGGCGCGCAGTGGGCGTATGTGGAGCTGGGCTGGGGCGGGTACTGGGCCTGGGATCCGGTCGAGAACGCCTCGCTGCTGCCCTGGCTCACCGGCACCGCGCTGTTGCACTCGATCGTGATTCAGCAGAACCGAGGCATGTTCAAGAAGTGGAATGCCTGGCTGATCGCCGCCACCTTCATCCTCTGCATCGTGGGCACCTACATCACCCGCAGCGGCGTGATCGACTCGGTCCACAGCTTCGGCAGGTCGCTGATCGGAACCTTCTTCCTGGTTTTTCTGCTCATCGCGATCCTGTTCAGTGTCGCGATCATCGCAATCCGCAGCCGATTCCTCCGCAGCGAGCATGAGCTGGAAGCGCTGATGGGCAAGGAAGGGTTTTTCCTGGCCACCAACGTGCTGCTGGTCGGCATGACCATCGTGACGCTCGTCGGCACGATGTTCCCGGTGATCAGCGAACTGCTGGCCGGGCAGAAAGTCACCGTCGGACCCAGCTTCTACAACAAAGTCGTGGCGCCGCTGGGGCTGGTGCTGGTGGCGCTGATGTCCGTCGGGCCGTTGCTGGTCTACGGTCGCGATGCGGTGGCGAAGCTGGCGCGCGGCGCGATCATTCCCGCCATCATCGCGATCATCACTGTCGCAGTCTTTCTGGCCATGGGATTGCGGAATATCTGGGCCTTGATCGCCGCGGGCGTAGCCTCCTGTGCCCTGGCGAGCATTCTGGTTGATCTGATTCGCTCAACCGTCGCGCGCATCAGGACGCATTCGGAGAACCCCCTCGTCGCGCTGCTGAAGCTGCTGGACAACAACCACCGCCGCTACGGCGGGCAGGTGGTGCATGTCGGCGTGATCATGATCGTCGTCGGCGTCACCGCCTCCAGCCTCTTCGAGCAGAAACAGGATTTCGTCATGAAGCAGGGCGAGTCGGTTCACTTCGCCGGACGACGCATCACCCTCAGCGGGCTGGAGACGATCGACGGGCCGAACTTCGTCGCGCTTCAGGCGACACTGACGGTAACGGAACCCGACGGCGCTACTACCACCGCCGCACCACAGATCCGCAAATACGAAAAGTGGGAGCAGCTCAACAGCGAGGTGTCGATCAACTCGAGCTGGCGTCAGGACCTTTACCTGACCCTGGCGGCATCGGACGGGCACGGCGGGGTGACCATCCAGGCGATTGTCAATCCGCTGGTGAGCTGGATCTGGACGGGCGGCGTGGTGCTGACGGTGGGCGGGGTAATCTGTCTGCTGCCGCGACTGCTGCCACAGCCGGCCACCGCCCCGGCGCCGGCGACCGACCCCAATACCCAGTCGCGGATCCAACAGAGTGATCGCCGTCGCTCAAGGAAGTCGGATCGCGCAGGAACCGTGCAGGCAACGGCGTGAAGGAAGGACCGAACCGGAGCAATGCCATGAATCGAAAGCTGAAACCGATCGTCGTGACCGTCTGGTGCCTGGCAGCCGCGGCACTGATGAGCTGCGCGTCCGGCGCCGCCCCAGGCAAGCCGGCGGCGACGGGATCGGCACAACCGCAGACCGGGGTCGATTCCACGTCGGTGACGCGACCGATGCTCGCGGCGGCGCAGATCGATCCGACCACCCAACCGGCCCTGCCCCCCGGGCATCCGGATGTCTCGCAAAGCGATTCGCCAATGAACCAGCCGGCCGCCTCCTCGGGTTCGCTGCCGGCGGGGCATCCCGACATCTCGCAGATGATCAAGCGCTCCACGTCCGCTGGAGGCTCGGCCGGTTCTGCGATGCCTGCCGGGAGTAATCTCCCCGCCGGCCATCCCGACATCTCCGCTTTGCAGCGACAGAGCCGATCAGCCACCACACAGCCCACCGTCAGCCTTACCGGTGTACTGTCGGTGCGGGCGATTCAGGGAAGCGCCGGCGGGCCGGCCATCGGCGCCGATCCGCTGGTCGTCGAGTTCTATGCTCGAGGCGAACTCATCGACAAGTATGAAGGCAAACTCGACGAAGCGGGTTGCGCCGTCGTCAACGGCATCCCCCTGAACCTCAATCCCCAGCCGGTGGTGAAGGTGACGCACGCGGGCGTGGAATACACCGCAGTGGGTGAGCCGATGCAGAGCGGTTCGCCCCGGGCCGAGATTCAGGTTCCTGTGTATGAAACAACCGACCAGCCGCCGCAATGGACGGTGCGGATGCGGCATGTGATGGTCAGTCGCGGCGAGCGGGGGCTGGAAGTGCTGGAGATGCTGGCCATCGACAATCCGTCGGACCGCACCTGGCTGGGCACGCCGATCGGCGAGGGGCAACGCGCCACGTTCACGCTTTCGCTGCCGCCCGGCGCTCAGGACATCCAGATGCTCGGCGCCCACGGCTGCTGCGCCAAGATCGAGGGCAACCGGCTGACCAACACGATGCCCCTGTTGCCGGGTACCTCGCAGCATCAGATCGCCTATGTTCTGCCTGCCGAGAATGGCACGGCCGAAATCACCGTCGATTCGCCCGTGCCGCTCAAACATTTGATGGTCTTCATTCCCGATGACGGCACGACGGTCACGCCTGTCGGGATCGAGTTCACTGGCTCGGCGGACATGGGCCGGGGCGGAAAGACGCGGTTTTACAAGGCGGCCAATCTTCAGCCGCAGCAACAGGTGAAGCTGACGATCAGCGGGATTTCCATCGCTCGTGCCGCGGGCGGTGCGACGGCGGCGTCCAATGCCAGCCGTGCCGCCAAGATCGTCGCCGGCGCCGGCGCGGCCGTGATCATCCTGTTCGGCGTGGCTCTGCTGTTCATCAGGACCGCGCCAAGAAAAGCGTGAGTGCAGGTATGTCGAGACGCGGGCATGGGTGATGCGACCTGTGCCGCGAGCTGTGGAATAAGCCGTGACCCGGATGGCCTTACAACCTCGCACCGCAACCGTGGAGCAGCCTGCCGACGCGCCGCCGGCCATCGCCGCCTGTGGCCTGGGCAAGGTGCTCGACGAACGTCAGATTCTCCGCGACATCAACCTGCGCGTCGCCGCGGGCGAATACATCGGCCTGCTGGGCGCCAACGGCGCTGGCAAGACCACGCTGCTGAAGATCCTGGCCACGCTCATGCCCCCCAGCCAGGGCGAGGTACACCTGTTCGGGCAGAAGCTCTCCCCAGGGAACGTGGCGGTCCGCGCCCGCATCGGGCTGATCGGACATCAGCCGATGCTCTACCGCGACCTGTCGGCCAGGGAAAACCTGACGTTCTTTGCCCGGCTGTATGCCGTGAACGATGCGCCGGCACGGGTAGATCGAATGCTGCGGATGGTGGGCCTGGCCGATCGCGCCGACGACCCGGTCAAGAACTTCAGTCGCGGGATGGTCCAGCGGCTGAGCATCGCGCGAGCGCTGCTGCATGAGCCGTCACTGATCCTGGCCGACGAGCCGTTCGCCGGACTCGACGCGCCCTCGATCCAGTCGCTGGAGCAGCTCTTGCAGCGACTCAATGCCGCCGGCAGGACCATCGTGATGGTCAACCACGACATCGAGCAGACGCTGCGCCTGGCCGATCGCGCCATCGTGCTGCGACAGGGACGGATCGCGCTGGACCAGCAGACCCACCGGCTGTATGCCCGGGAAGTTCTCTCGGAGGTGAGCTGAGCCATGATCGCCAGCCTGCGACAGATCGCGCTGCTGACCGGCAAGGACCTGCGAATCGAGTCGCGCAGCCGCCAGACTCTGGGCCTGGTCAGCGTCCTGGGCATTCTCATCGTCGCGGTGCTGGGACTGGGGCTCGGGGCGCAGAACCAGGTCGCGGCGTTTGGCGCCACGGCGGTGTTGTGGGTGGCGTACCTGTTCAGTGGCGTGCTGTGTTTCGAGAAGACCATGGCCGTGGAACGCAACGACGGCGTGCTGGCGGCGCTGCTGATGGCACCGCTGGACCGCGGGGTCATCTACCTGGCCAAGCTGCTGAGCAACCTGGTGCTGATGCTGGCGGTGGCGGCGATCGTCACGCCGGTCGGCATCCTGTTTTTCGGATTCGACCTCACCACCGCGCCACTGACCTTCGCGGCAGTCATGAGCCTGAGCATGCTCGGCTTCGCCGCCGTTGGAACCCTCTTTGCCGCCGTCATCAGCTCAACCCGGCTCCAGGGCGGATTGCTGGCGATGATGGTCTTCCCGATCTCCCTGCCGCTGGTGATCGCCTCGACCCAGATGATGCTTCGCACGTTCCGCGACGGCGCCGGGCCGGGAATGACAGGCATGGGGATCCTGCTGGCATTCGATGTGATCTTTCTGACGGTGAGCTGGCTGGTGTTCGAGTGGGTGCTGGAGCCATGAAGGCCGGCACCACGGTCCACTTGCCTCCTGCCGCGCATGGGCAGAGGCAGAAGGAAGCGATGATGTCCAGGAGATGGCAGATGATCAATGCAGGTTACTGGATCCTCACGCTGCTGCTTACCGCCGCCGCGGTCGCCATGCTGGCGTTTTACACTCCCGACGAAGCGACCATGGGGTCGATCCAGAAGATCTTCTACTTGCACCTTCCGGCGGCGATCTGCACGTTCCTGGCGTGCCTGGTCTGTTTCGTGGCCAGCATCGGATATCTGACACAGCGTCGCAACTGGTGGGACGACCTTGCGGCGGCGTCGGGGCGCGTGGCGGTTCAGCTCTGCTCGATCGTGCTGATCACCGGCATGATCTGGGGTCGCAGCGCCTGGGGACAGTGGTGGACCTGGAGCCCGCGGCTGACCTTCAGCCTGATCCTGTGGCTGCTGTACGTGGTCTATCTGATGATCCGCACGTCGATCGAATCGCCGCAGCGGCGCGCGGTCATCAGTGCTGTCTACGCCATCATCGCGTTTCTGGACGTGCCGCTGGTCTATCTGTCCACGCGGCTGATGGTGGACATCCATCCCACGTCGATCACGCTGGCCACGCCGATGAAGCTGACGCTGGCGGTGTGGTTCGTGCCGATCGTGCTGCTGTCGGCGGGGCTGATCATGGCGCGGTTCCGGCTGAATCAGTATCAGCGGACGCTGGCCCCGCCGGCGCGGATCGAGCCGGGCCACAGCGGCTTCCAGTGGGCCGCCGGGGAGGTCGCATGAGCGGACAGAACTACGTCATCCTCGCGTACGCGATAGGGTTGGGGCTGCTGTGGGGATATGCCGCCAAGCTGTGGTGGGAGACGCGCAGCCTCGCCCGCCGCCAACGCACCGAAAACCAGGGAGGCCAATTATGAGCATCCTGCTGGTTGGTCTGAATCATCGCACGGCGCCGGTGCAGATCCGCGAACAGCTCGCGTTCAGTCGCGACGGCATCGCCACGGCGCTGATCCTGTTCCGCAATCAGTTCCCACGGGCCGAAGCGGCGATCATCAGCACCTGCAACCGCGTGGAGGTGCTGGTCGCCAGCGACGGCGACTCGCCCACGCCCCAGGATGTGGTCACCTTCATCGCCCAGGCAAGAGACCTGCCCGTTAACCTCTTCCGACAATACCTGTATCAACTCAGCGGAGAGCAGGCCTGCCGGCACTTCTTCCGTGTCGCCAGCGGTCTGGACTCGATGGTTCTGGGAGAAAACCAGATCGTCAATCAGATCAAGGCCGCCTACGCGCAGGCCAGCGAGCAGGGCACGACCGGGCGGACGCTGAATCGGCTGTTCCATCACGCCTTCGAGGTGTCCAAGCGGGTTCGCACCGAGACGCAGATCGGCGCCGGAAAGCTGTCGGTGCCGTCGGTGGCGGTGGATGTGGCGCGGCGGATCTTCGATGACTTTTCGACCAAGCAGACCCTGGTCGTCGGCGCCGGCGAAATGGCACAGCTCGTCTGCCAGTATCTGCGCGAGGCCGACGCCAAACGATTCGTCGTCACCACCCGATCGCACATCAACGCCAAGGCGCTGGCCGAGGCATGCCAGGGCCAGGCCGTGCCCTGGGATCAGCTCGATGCGCAGCTCATCCAGGCGGATATTGTGATCACCGCCACCGCCTGTCCCATGCCGATCATCACGCCCGAGCGGATCCGCGAGGCTCAGAAGCATCGTCGCGGACGACTGCTGTTCCTGATCGACCTGGCCGTGCCACGAAATGTCGATCCGGAGGTCGGAAAGCTCGAGCAGGTCTACCTGATCGACATCGACGAGCTGGGGCGCATGGTGGCCGAGAACCAGAAGCTGCGCAACGGCCAGCTCGAGGCGTGCGAGCGGATTCTGGATGAGGAGGTGGCGGCGTTTGAGCAATGGCTGGATTCGACGCGGCTGAATCCGCTCATCGAGCAGATGTTCAAGGACGCCCGGCAGTTGCGCGACGCCGAGCTTGAGCGGCTCTACCGCCGCTGCCCGGACCTGGACCCGCAGCAGCGCCGCGCCATCGAGCAGTTGGTGGATCGACTGGTGGGCAAGTTCATGCATCCGTGCGTCAGCGCGCTGCGGCGGCACAGCGCCGGAGCCAGCACGCTGGCCGGCGCGCTGCGCGAGGCGGCGCGCAGGCAGTGAGCCACCGGCACAACCCATCGCGCATAAAAACGCGAACGGGCGCCTCTCGCCAAGCGCCCGCTCGCAAACTCAACCGGTTGAACGACTGTGTGAGACGACTGTCACTGCACGCCGCGGCGGCGCACGGCCAGGCCCATCACGGCCAGGCCCGCTGCGGCAAGGGTTGTTGGCTCGGGAATTGGAATTGCGATTGCGCGCACGTTCAATCCGCCGCCAACGACGCCCTCCGCCACAGTGAGTCCCGTGGCTAGGTTCACGGTGAAAAGCCAAGATCGTCCGCCTCCCCCCCCAGCGGCGACGAGATAGGCAACTCCAGTACTGCTTTCAATGTCGAATCCGGCCAAGTAGTTGATAACATCGTGCCCGAGCGTACCCACGACTGTTAGAGCACCATCGTTCGGTGGATTCTGAATTGCAAGAACGTCGAGGACGCAGTCGACCACAAAGAGTGTCGTCGCGTTAGCACCAGGGACGTTGTTAGTATACGCGGCCCCAACGATACTCGGATTCACACCTGCGTAAGGACCCGGGCCATACGCGAGGTTAGTGTCGACAGATGCGACAGCACCGGTTGTCGGATCAATCCGGAGGTTCTGATCTGTGTCACTTACCACGCGGATACGATCAGCGACGGGATCGAAATCCATGCCGAACGCCGTGCCGCTCAATGCGGGAGAAAACGGCGCCCCGACCGCCGTCGCCGCACCGGTTGTGAGGTTCAAGGTATAAATCCGGTTCGTGCTGCCCAGAGCGTACAGCACGTTCGTTGACGGGCGGAAATCGATCGCCTGGATGAACTCGTTGGGTTGAAGCCCCGAGACATACACGCCCGAGAGGATGTTTGTCGGAGCCGATGAATCAAACGAGAATAGGTTGTTGTCAAAGGTGATTCCGTAGATCAGCGCCGCGGTTGCTCGCGGCGGCATGGCGGCCAGCGCCCCAATCGCCAGGACGAAGGCGACGAGGGTTCGCACAGACCGGAACAACCCGTTGGACGATTGCCCGCATGCAGCGCACGGGCGGGAAGCGAAGGCGCAATCCATCTTCCGCACTCCTTTTAAGCTGTTCGCAATGTCAGCTCGTCACGCATACGGAGGTGACGTCCACCGCCGGGGATGCCAAGCCCCGGACGGGCATTGCTCCTGCTCCTGGCTGCATTTTCTCTCCACCCTTTTAGATCGGCCGACGGCTGACTCCGATCAGCGTCGGCGTCGCGAGATTCCCAGTCCCATCGCACCCACGCCCAGCAGAACCAGCCCGCTGGTCGGCTCGGGAACCGGCACGATCGTCGAGCCGATGGCACCGATGGGCGTGCCCAGTGGCCCGCCGGAGTTTCGTGTGGTCTCCGACGTGAACAGCCCGTTGCCCTGGGCGCCAAGCGACGACACGATACTGAATGGGGAGAACGTCGCGTCGACGTTGACCGCCGGGCCGGTGTAAGTGAACGTCACGTTGGGCAGGGCCGGGTTGTCTGTCGGGGCGGTGCCAAAGGCGTTGACCCCACTGTTCTGAATCGAGACCGTGAAATTGGCGGCGCCGGCGCTGGCGCTGACGAAGCCGGCGATGTCGTAAATGGTGACGAAGTCGCCGGACTCGATGCGTTCGGTGCCGGCCGAATCAGTGGCAAACGACAGGTTGTAATTGAACTGGGTATTCGCCCCGACCGGCGCGGTGGAGGCAAAGTTGGGGATCAGCGCGGCGTTGGCCGTCCCCACGGCGCAGACCGCCACCACCGATGCAATCAGTGACCGCATTGATGATCGGATAGCTCCCGCACGCGCAATCCGCGCGGGCCCGCCCGAGGCACTGCCACAACTCATCTTCCACGCTCCTATGCAGTGTTCTTCACGAACCAAGATTCTTACACCCGGCGCCTTCAAGCGCCAAGCGTGCATCTCTCCACCCACACTGCATTTTCTCTCCACCCTTTGCTGACAGGGAGTGGAACAATTCCCTACGGCGATTCTGTGTTCATTAAAACACAGGCGCGGCGGACGGTAAAGGGAAATCCGCGTCGAATTCCATTCTTTCGAACGCGACGAGGTCGTGACTGTGTGAAAATGGGAAGATTTGTCTGATCGGGCAAGACAGAGAAACCAAGGTGCATCGCTTCTCAGAACGCGGCGAAGCGACCTGACCTGGCTTGGTCATTTCAGCACACCTGCATACCACTTAAGCGTGGCATCCAGGCCGGTGTGCAGATCGACGATCGGCTCATAACCCAGCACCTGCCGGATGCGCGACAGATCAGCCTGCGAATGCCGCACGTCGCCGGGGCGTTCCGGGGCGTACACCGGTCGCAAGTCGTCGCGCCCCAGCAGGTGGCACATCATCGGCGCAAGCTGATTAAGCGTAACCCGCTGTCCGCAGGCGACGTTAAGCACCTCACCGCACAGCGGCTGCTGCTTGCGGGCGGCCAGCAGGTTGGCGTGCACCGCGTTGTGCACAAACGTGAAGTCCCGCGACTGCTCGCCGTCGCCGAAGATCGTCGGCGGCTGTCCGGACAGGATCGCCTTGGCAAAAGCCGCAATGACCGCGGCGTAGGCGCTGTTGGGGTTCTGTCGCGGTCCGAAAATGTTGAAATAACGCAGCGACACGGAATCCAGCCCATAGCTGGCACTGTACGCGGTAAGATAGGCCTCGCCGGCGAGCTTGGCGGCGGCGTAGGGACTGCGCGGGTCCGGGGCCATCGTTTCAACCTTCGGCAGCCCGGGTCGTTCGCCGTAAGCACTGCTGCTGGCGGAGTAGATCACGCGCTGCACGCCCGCGTGGCGTGCAGCCTCCAGCACCAGTACGGTTCCGGTGGCGTCCACTTCGTGATACTCCAGAGGCCTCTCGATGCTCTGCGGAACCGAACCCAGCGCCGCCAGATGAAACACGTAACGACAGCCCTGCATCGTCCGGTCCAATGTCAGTCGGTCCAGAATCGAGCCCTGGACGAACTGGCAGGCGAAAGCGGCGATGTTGCTGCGGTCGCCACCGACAAGATTGTCCAGCACGATCACGTCGGCGCCGAGACTGACCAGCGCCTCGACCAGGTGTGATCCGATGAACCCCGCGCCGCCAGTCACCAGGCACCGCACGCCGCGAAAGTGCTCCCCGTGAAGCCGTCTCCAGTCGGTCATGGTGGGCACATCATTCCGGGCCGGAGCAAAGTTTGCAACGGGCAAGTGCCCCGAGTTGATCTCATGGATCCGCAAAACCGATCATCGCCCGTCGGTGAGCACAACTTGGCGGCCGCCGCGGCCCTGACACGGAACGCCATGTCGCCAGTGCCCTCGCCTGGCCCGATCGAACGGTTGCTCTCGCTGGATGTGTTCCGCGGGCTGACCGTCGCGGCCATGCTGCTGGTGAATAACCCTGGGCTTGGCCAACCCTATGGGCCGCTGAAACACGCGATCTGGCATGGGTGCACATTCACCGACCTGATCTTTCCGGCGTTTCTGTTCATCATGGGCGTGGTGCTGCCGTTCACGCTGCACAATCGCCGGGCGCGCACCGAGGCGCGTGGCGAGTGGTTCGGCCACAGGCTCCTGGGCGACATCTGGCTTCGCGCCGCCACGCTGGTGGTGCTGGGTCTGCTGTTGGTGGGCTTGCCAATTCCCGGGCAGCGCCAGCCGCCCGGCTTTGCCTGGTTGAAGATCCTTCGCATCATCGCCATCGGGCTGGCGTATGGCACGACGGCGGCGATGCTGGTGCTGCCCGCCAGGGCAACTTCCCCCCGCGCGCAGCGCCTGTTGCGCTGGATGCCCGCCTTCGGTGCAGCCGTGTTCGTGTTGCTGGTGGGGGGGATGTATCTGGCCAACCGTATCGCGCTGGCTCGCGGCCTGCCACAGGATTTTTTCCTGGGCTCGGGCGTCTTCTGGCCGCAGCGAATGCGCATTCCCGGCGTGCTCCAGCGGATCGGAATCTGCTACGGCCTGGCCGGAACGATCCTGCTGTATTGGGGCTGGCGCGGGGCGCTGGGAGGATTGCTGGGGATGCTTGTTGTTTATTCGGTGCTGATGCTGGCTGTGCCACTTCCCGGACATGTCACCGGGTCGCTCTCGATGGACGACAACTTCGCCCGCCGAATCGATGATCTGGTCTTCAACCGGTATGTGACGCTGCCCGACGGCAGCCGCCAGATCATCTACTGGCACACTTATGAGTATCCCGACAATGAAGGGATTGTCTCGACGCTGCCGGCGGTTGCCACGACGTTGCTGGGGGCGCTGCTCGGCCTGTGGCTGATTGCCCAGCGGCGTGATTCGGATGGCCGGACACAATTAAGCAGGCCCCCGGGCCGTCGTGTCGGCAGTTGGCTGCTTGTGGGCGGGTGGGTGCTGGTGTTGCTCGGGCTGCTGCTGCACCGCATTCTCATGCCCATTAACAAGGTGATCTGGACACCTTCGTATGTAGCCTTCAGCGGTGGCGTGGCGATGATGGGATTCGGCGTGTGCTACCTGCTCGTCGAGGTTGCGGGCTGGCGATGGACAACGCGTCCGCTGGTCGTATTTGGCACGGGCTCCATCGTTGCGTTCGTCGGGGAGGAAGCCGCGCGCCGAGCATCGTATCTGTTTCGTCTGCCCCACACCCGCAGCAGCGCCGTGGCACCGGGGGCGGGCGAAAACCTGCCGGCGCTGGAGTGGGTCAAATACCAGATCGCCGACGCGATGCACTGGGCCAATGGCTGGCTGCATCACCTGAGCCCGCGCCTGCCGCCGATCGACACGCCAGGGATGACCTCGCTGGCCTATTCGATCAGCTTTGTGGTGGTGTTTTGGTGCCTGCTTACTGTGCTGCAACGACTGAAACTCATCGGGCGGATCTGAGCGGATCGCTGGATTGCCTGGCGGCGAATCAGGCAGTGGCCGGGGTCTGCTGATCTGCGGCGGCTGCCGTGGCCTGTCCCCAGACCTGTCGCGCCAGTTCCACCTGCTCGCGCAGCGTCCGTCTCATGCGAATATAGAAAAGGAGCGTCATCACGCCGAAAACCAGATATGCCAGCCCGACAATCGCGGCGGCGCAGGTGATCCCGATGAACGCGGCACCGGGTCTGGCCGGGGCGGGACCAGCGGCCAGCAGCAGTCCCATGATCCCGCCGATCAGCACCGATGCGCCCAGAGTCAGCCCATATCCCCAGCACAACACGCGTGCGCGCCGCGCAAGCTGATCGTGAGGAACTCGCAGCGCCAGCTTCCCGAGGTAGACGAACTTGGCGAACTCGCCGACGACGCCGAACACCGTCGCGCCGATCGCCACAACTCCCAGCCCAAAGCCGATCTCGCGCGGCACGCCGGGAGTGGCGCCCATCGCCTGGAGCACGCTGCCTCCAAGACCGACCAACAGCGCCACGCGCACGAGCTTTCTGGCCATGGCGTACTGCGCCTCGCCCAATCCGCTGGGGTCAGGCTCGGTCAGCAGCCACGCACCGTACAAACCCAGCAGCGAGGCGACGATCTGCACCCACTGCTGCGCGGCCGACGTCTGAAACAGCAGCCCCCCGAGCAGACCGATGACCAGCGCCACCAGGATCCCCCAGAGAATGAAGCTGACCCCGCGGGCCAGCATCAGCAGCCAATTCGGATCCGAGTAGCGCAGCAGGTCGCCGATGGTGGAAAGTCCCACCGGCGAGCCGCACTCGGGGCATCGCCCGCCGTAGGTCAGGCCGCGAAGGTTATATCCGCACTTGCGGCAGGGGGCGTCGGTCTGGACGGTGGCGTTGGGATCCGCATTGAAGCCAACGAAGCCGATCTGCGGATTCGGGTACGCCGGCGGCAGCAAGGAGGCGGGATTCTGGCTCATTTGTGACCCCTTTCATGATGGAGTCTTCATCCGTCGGCTCTGCTCAGTCATGGCCTGTGCCGGTCTCCCAGCACCGACGCAGCCAGGAGACGGATATCACCCACGCAGCAGCTCGACCACGTCTACGGTTCTGTTCTGCTGCGCGCTGATGACCCCGGCGATCACGGCGGCGAAGCTCCAGAGGTTGTCGGCGCCGCTGGTTTGGCCCGGAGTGTTCGTTCGGATCGATTCGGCAAATCGCCGCAGCAACTCCGCCTGGCCGTTCATCGGCGTCTCGGGAATCTGCACCTGCTCCTGCTTGAACTCCCTGGGCCACTTCTCGCACCGGGCCAGTGTGATCTGGTCCTGCTCCAGATGGATCGATCCTTCGGCGCACTGGAGTCGCCAGGTGCCATTCCAGGAGGTGAATCGTCCCCTGGCCGACCAGTCGCCGCTGTAGCTGAACGGAATGCCTCCATCCAGCTCAAGAAGCATCTTCAGGCCGGGGTGATGCTGATACCAGCTCCAGCTTGGCCTGAAGGTGTGGGCCGTGACGCGCGTGATGTTCCGCCCGGTGACGAAGCGGATCAGGTCCACGTGGTGGATGGCCATGTCAACCAGCAGGGGGTACTGCATGGTTTCGCGGAAGGTGCCGGTGAAATCGGCGGGGATGTAGAAGTCGATGTGCCCGTGCCCAAACTCGCCCAGCGGCCGCTCGTCCATGACGCGCTTCAACTGCTGCATGACCTGGGAATAGCGGTAGTTCTGTGCGACCAGCAGTTGTCTGTCGGCGCGGCGGGCCAGCTCGACCATCAGTTTGGCATTTTCCAGGTCATGGGCGATGGGCTTTTCCGTGAGCAGGTGCAGCCCGCGGGAAAACGCCAGCCGCGCGTGCTCGACGTGGACAGGTGGCGGAGTGACGGTAAGCACCGCGTCGGCCTGGACGCGCTCCAGCGCTTCCTCCAGCGACTCGAATCGGCGATCGTGGGGGATGCCAAGCTCGTCGCCCGCTTCGTTCAGGGGTTTCTCGACGATATCGACGATGGCAACAAGCTCGAAGTCGGGCGAATGGCGGACGACTGACTTCCACCATGCCCGCCCCATCCCCCCCATGCCCGCCTGGATCAACCGAATCTTGCCTGCCGGCCCGTTCATGCCCGGCGGTTATAAGACCGTGGGTTGCAAATGGCAAAACAAATCGATCGCCCGATGTGGGCATCTCACCTCGTTCAGAGTGGTTGCCGATAACACGAGAAGAGAGTGGTCCGAGGTCCGTGTCAGCGGCCGCTGGTCAGTGGCCAGCGGTCGGTGCCAGAGGTAAGCGACGGAAAAGAACCAACGGCAGACGCGCGGATGCTGCAAGTCTCGGAGTACAAATCTCGTCTGGCGCGGGCGCGGCAGGATCAGGTGATGGCGCTGATCCAGGCGCTGCCGGTGATGCCGACGGCGGTGAACGTTCCGGTGCGGATCATGCAGTTGTACCGCGACCCGAACTCGCCGCCGATCGAGCGCTTTGCCGAGGTGCTCGTTGCCGACGCCGCGCTGTCGGCCAAGGTGCTGGAGCTGGCCAATTCCGCGTTCTTCTGCCCCAGCAAGCCCATCACTCGCGTCTCTGATGCGCTGCGACGAATCGGATTGAGCAACATGCTTCCGCTGCTGTTCGGACTTTCGCTGGCGGGGCTTTTCAACAAGGCCAACCTTCCATCGGAGGATCGGACGCGGCTGTGGCACAAATCGCTGTTCAAGGCGGTGGTGGCGCGGCAATGGGCGCGCTGGCGCAAAAGCGAGCACGAGGAAGAGGCTTTTCTGTGCGGCGTGCTTCAGGATGCGGCGCTGCCCGCGATGTACGCTGGCGACCGCGCCGCCGCCATGGAGCTTGCGGGCGTGCTCGATCTGGAAGGCGACAGCCGATACCAGCGAGAGGTAGCGCTGTATGGCGTGGATCATGCTGAATTCGGCCGACGACTGTGCGCCCGTCTGGCGCTGCCGGAGCTGTACGTCCGTGCCACCGCGACGCACCACGCACCGGATGGGCCTGATCTGCCCGAGGAATTCGCCGAGCTTCGCGCCGGGCTGATGCTCGCGGCGCAGGTTCCACACGGCGCCAGCCGGCTCGACGATGCGGGGTTGCGAAAGCTGGGCACGTGTTTCGCGCAGGTTTGCCCCGATACCAGCGCAGCGGACTTTGCTGAATTCATGCAGGGTGTGTGCGACTCAGCCCGGTCGCTGACGGCCATGCTCTCGCCAGCCGATCCCACGCGCCGGGCCGGGATGAAGAGCTTTCTTCAGGACGTGTCCGACCAGATCGCGCGAACTCTGTTCGCCGCGATCGGCGCTTCATCGCGAGCGATTCAGGACCTGGAACACTGCCGCGTGGAATTGGAAGCGCGCGTGCGGGAGCTGAGCGAGCAGATCGTGCAGGCGGACTTTGACAGCCTCACCGACGTGCTCAACCGCCGCGGGTTTTTCAGTCGCGCTGAGCAGTTGCTGTCACTGGGGCGGCAGGCGCAACTGGGTTGCGCCGTCGGATACGTCGATCTGGACCAGTTCAAGCAGGTCAACGACCGCCACGGGCAGGAGGCCGGCGACGCGGCGCTGGCGGGCTTCGCCGCGGCGATCAGGAACCTGCTGCGCGACCGGGGCATCGTGGGCCGCTTCGGCGGCGACGAATTCGCCTTCGCCATGCTCGTGCCCCCGCAGCTCGGACGCGATGGCGTCGTGCAACAGATCGAATCGGCTCTGGCCAGCGTTTCGGTAAGCCTGCCCGGCGGTGCAGTCGTCGAACTGCGCAGCAGCATTGGCATCGCCTGGCTCGGAGTGCCGCAGGAAGGGCACACGATTCAGGCCGCCCTGGCGCACGCCGATCGCGCCATGTGCAGCCGCTGCCGCAGCACACTCGCCGCGACAAGCTGATCGGATTCATGGACCCCACCCGGCAGCACTGTTTCATCCGGGCATGATCACGTCCCCAGCTTGCCTGATTCCAGGTACGCGGCGATGCCGCGGCGAAGGTCGTATTTGGGTTCGTAGCCGATTTTCTGCCTGGCCAGGGTCTGGTCGGTCTCGGTCCAGTCCTGCGTGAAACCGTAGGGGTTGTCGAAGTATTCGGGCTGGAGCTTAGTGCCCAGGGCACGGTTCAGCTCGGCGACCAGCTCATTGAAGCTCCAGCTTCGGCCGGCGCCGGCGTTGTACACGCCGCTTTCCTGCGCGTTGTTCATCGCGCACAAATTGGCCTGGATCACATCCTCAATGTAAACGAAGTCGCGCTTCTGCTGGCCGGCGGTGAAGATGCGCGGACGTTTGCCGGCGCGCATCTGCCGGGCAAGCTGGTAGATCATGCTGGCGAGTCTGCCCTTGTGCGCTTCGCCGGGACCGTAGACGTTGCTGTATCGCAAGCCGACGATCGGCTGGGCCATTCGCGGGGCGTAGCGCATCGCCAGCCTCTCCATGCAGACCTTGCTGAACGCGTAGGTGTTCAGCGGATCGTAGGGCTGGGATTCCTTCATCGGCACCGGCCCGCGCCCGTAGACGCTGCAACTGCTGGCCCAGACCACCCGCGCTTCGATCTGCACGGCCCAGTCCAGCAGCCTGCGAAATGTCTCGACGTTGTTGCGCATCATCTGATGCGGGCGGTCGATGGTCTGTCCGTCGGGGCCAACCATTCCGGTGATGCTGGCCTGGTGGAAGATCACATCAAACGGACCCAGTGCGATCATGGAGTCCACGTCCTCATGATCGCGCAGGGTCAGGACATCGCCAGTGAAGTCCGCCAGGTTCTGCCACACGCCACACAGCAGGCTGTCGGCCGCTACCACGTCGTGGCCGTCGCGTGCCAGTCTTCTGGCCAGATTGGATCCGATGAAGCCGGCGCCGCCGGTAACAAGAATTCTCACGCAAAGCACCTCGAGTGAAACCGAGGGGCGGGATTATACAGAAAGAGCCGGCGGCTCACGAACGGGCGCGCGAGAGGCGCCGGGACGGCGGGACGCCAGGCCCGTGTCAAGGGCGTCTCGCCCGTGCGGGCGGCCATCACACGGGCGGAACGCCCCGTGCCACCACTGAAGAGGTGCTCTCGTCGATTCCTGGGCTCGTGTAAGTGCCTCGTGCAGCGGCCGCGCAATCAGCCTTGGCCGCCGGATTGCGATGAGGACGAGCCTGAGGAAGGCGCCGGCGACTGCTGGCTGGAGCTGGAGGAAGGCAGCACCGACTCCACCGCGCCAACGGCCATGCCTGCACCGGTCGCGACGGCCTGCGTGGCGGCGGTGGCGGCGCTGGACAGCGCCTGGCCAGCCTGCTGGATCAGCCGCTTGGCTTTGGCAGGCGCCTTTTTGGCGGCGGCCTTGACCTTCCGGGCGGCAGTGGCTGTCTTCCGCTTCATGGTTGGCGCCTTGGCCGCACGCCGCGCAGCAGCCTGGCGCGTTGATGCGCCCTTGCCGGCCGCCCGCCTCTTGCTCGCCACCCGAGAGGACTTGGATTTGACCGACTTGCCGGACCTGGCGGATTTCTTCGTCGCCCTCGTCTTGGCCATGGTGACTCCTTTTCGGTTGTGACGTGACAACAATTGCCGCCCCAATTGATACCCGACGTGCCTGTTTCCCGGAAAGAAGCAGAGATGCTCGCGACAGCGCGCTGCGGCTGGCCGCTCAGCCGGGAGTGCTGTCCCACTGGAGCGTCTCCAGGTGTCGCGCGATATCCCCGGCGCTGCTGAAGCGCTGTAAAATCAGCGAATCTTTCTGCCCGCGGATGATGTCCTTGACGACCTTGGGCTGCCGAGCGTAGTTCTCCCGCCCGCCGACCAGGGCGTGGAAAACCTGAATCAGGTTCAGCACGTCCTTGTAGATCTTGCTTCGGGTCGGCTTGCCCAGGTCGAAAAAGTCCAGCAGTTTGACCTCGAAGTCGATCCCGACGCGGCGAATCATGATGTTGTCGTCGTGGATGTCGCCGTGATACTCCCCTCGGGCATGGATCGGGGCGATTCCCTTGGCCAGCGCGTACAGCACGTGAAGGGCCTCGAAGGTGCTGAGGCGTTTTCGCGGCTGCTGTTCCAGGAACTCGCTGAGCTTCATGCCCTCGAACAATTCGCTGATGACGACGATGACCTTGCGCCTTTTGACCTGCACGATTTCCTGGTGATGGTATTGAAGCAGGATCGGGCAATGTCGCAGGGCATCGAGCTTTCGGGCGTAGGCGATCGCTGCCTTGCCGGTGGGGTCGCGATGTGGGTAGTAGAACTTTGCGGCCCGCTTGATGCCGGTAGCGCGCTCCGTAATGACATAAACCTCGCCCTCCCAGCCACTTCCGAGTGGGCGCTCGATGACGTACTTGCCGGCGATCACGCGACCGGGGGCAAAATCAAACCGTTTGACCTTACTGCGGGGGTACATGCTGCGCGAACGCCAATCATGCGATGGAGCCGGGCGTGCGTCAAACTTCACCAGACAGTCCGATAATCTCCCACAAAGACGCAGGCAAAACCACGCCACGGAGCCGACACTCGCCACCTGGCCGAGTCGCTTGCGGCCCGCGGTTGGCTCGCCGATCCGTTCGGATTTCCCTCCGCTTTATAACGCCTGGGCCTCTTCAACACGTTACAATCCCTTGAAGATGGACCTGCTCAAGACCATCGCCGCAAAGCTGATCACCGGGCTCATTGTGCTGGCCGTGATCGCGGCGGGGATCTCCTGGTGGCAGATGGAGCCGCAAACCCGCCAAGTGCTCATGACCGGCACTGGCCGAATTCTGGCGTGGTTGGGGATCGTGCTGTTCTTGCCCTGGGTCAGCTTCTTTTTGATCGGCAGGGTCGCAAAAATGCAGAGCAATCTGGCCGGGGGATTGCTCGTCGCCGCGTATACGCTGGTGGAGGTGGTGCTGCTGGCCTGGCTGTTCGACTGGAACATCCCCGGTGCGACGGCCTGGACGTTTCTGATCGTCGCCGGCCTGTTTGCCGCGGTCTACAACCTGTTCACCTGCGACTGGATCGCGGAAAAGTTGGCATGAGAGTGCCGGAAGTCGAGTGCTTCATTCGGATTTCGACAACTGGCATTCGGCAGTAGGTGGAGTCAAGATGCCTGGGGCCAATCAACGAATCAGCGAGTACGTGCTGGAGCAGCGGCTGGGCGGCGGGACGTTCGGCGAGGTCTGGCGGGCGCACCATCACGTGTGGGTCGATCAGCTCGTTGCCATCAAGATCCCCACGGATGTCCAGTACGTCCGCAACCTCCAGCACGAAGGGTCGGCCATTCACGGGCTGGTTCACCCCAACATCGTCCGCGCCATCGGATTCGATCCCTATGCCAATCCGCCTTACCTGGTGATGGAATACGTCCCCGGCACGAGCCTGCGGCCGCTGATCGCCGAACGGAAAATCGACATCGACGACGTGGTGCGGATCATGCGACAGGTGCTGGCCGGGCTTGCGCATGCACACCAGCACGGCGTGGTCCACCGCGACATCAAGCCGGAAAACATCCTCATCCATGAACGCGCGCACACCGACGGATTCGATGCCGAAGGCGTGGTGAAGGTGACGGATTTCGGTCTGGGGCAGGCAGCGACCAGAACCGCGGTGGGGTCGATCGCCTATTCCGCGTCGCTGAACGATCCGGTGGCACGCGACATCGCCGGAACCCTGGACTACATGGCCCCCGAGCAGCGCAGCGGCGCCGAGGTGGACCGCCGCGCCGACATCTACGCCTGCGGGGTGATTCTTTATGAGATGCTGACCGGCGAACGTCCGGCCGGAACCGACCTGCCCAGCGACCTGAACCGCTCGGTGCCCAAATACCTGGATGAAGCGTTTCGCAGGTCGTATGCAAGACTGGACAAGCGGTTTGAATCGGCCGAGCAGTTTCTGGTGGCGCTGACTCCACCGGCTTCATCGGCGTCAGCAGCGTCGTTTGGTGCGACGCTCGCCGCGGCTGCGACCGCGCGGACGCTTTGCCCGAGTTGCCGGCGGGCAGTCGATCCCGCCGATCAGTTCTGCATGCACTGTGGTGTTCAGCTTGTCAGCCACGTGCGACGGTGTCCCAGATGCGGCGCGTACCCGGATCGTGCCGACCGATTCTGTATCTTCTGCGGTGAGGCACTGACCGAGGCGACCGGAGCGTTGGCCAATGGTCAGTGACCGCTGGCCAGCGATGGATGAGTCTGATGCTTACTGGCCGGTTGGCGACTGAGCACAGGTCAGAGTTGAAATGGAATGGGCGATTTCCATCTTCGTATTCATCGGCGTGATCGCGGTGACCGCGGTGGTGTTTGTATTCTGGGTCGCGGTGATGATCCTGAAGCTGATCGTACGCGCATTCGCGGCACTGGGACAGGTTGGCGGCAGCGCAGGCGGGTCGCACGTTGCGCAGGCGCCTGCCGGGCGGGTGGCTTGCGCAAACGACCGTTGCCGCGCGATGAACCCCGTGACGGCGCGGTTCTGCCGGCGCTGCGGACACGAGCTGCATCAGCCGCAGCAGGTGCCGATCCACCGGGCGGCGATGTGGTGAGCATGGGATCGGGCACGCGAGGCGGTGAGTTGCAGAGATTATGACAGCGCTGTCGCCGACGATTCGCATTCCACCACCACAGCACGAGCCGGATTTGCTTGCCGGGGCCGTGCTGAGGAGCCTGACCCGTCCGCTGTATCGGCGGGTTTCGGCCGGACCGCTTCTGGCGGTGCTGGCTTCGGTGATCTCCGGCGGAGTCCTGACGCTGCTGTTGCTGCCCCGCTGGCTGCGCGACCTGATCGCCCAGGAGCAACAGCAGCTTTGGCACCTGGCGGAGTGGATGCGGCTTCAGAGCGGCGACGTCGATGCCACGGATCTTCAGCCACTCGCGCAGCAGGTTCGCCTCAACATTCCGCTGGCACTGCTCACCTGGTTGTGCTGCGGCGCGGCCCTGGCGGTGGTCTTTGCCCATTTTGCCGAAAGGCCCTTTACGCCCGCCGAGCTGGGGCGATTCGTGTTCTCCGTCCCGAGTGGTCAGGCGCCGCTGCTGTATACGGTCGCGATCAGCGCCGCGGCGGTGTTGCATTGGATCCATGTGGTCTGGCATCAGCTCAACGTCGAACGCTACATCCGGTACTTCAACCATCTGTTGCTTCGCCAGCAGCAACCAGAGCTGCCACTTCCCAAACTGGAGCTTGGCTTGCGGCCTGTGTGGATTGCGCTGGGGGTGGGTCTGTCGGCGGCGGGAGGGTTGTGGGGGTTGCCACTGATGCTGGCGGCAGCGGCGCATCGACGATATACCACGCGAAGCAGCGTGCGGCAGCGTGCCGAGCTGGCCGAGCGACTTCGCGCCATGCTGCTCCAGCGCCGCCCGATGATGCGGGTGCCCCGTCCGATCAGCGTCATGCGAACGTGCATCCGCCCCAACTGCCGGGCGGCGATCCCGACGGTGGCCAATTTCTGCCCCAGGTGCGGCACAAGAGCGGTCGCGCGGGCGATGGAGGTTGTGGCTTGAAGCAGTGTCAGGCGTAGGTGCTCGAGTGCATCTCAGTCGATCGCCGAACACGGATGATTGGCCACTGGCCAACGGATCGCGTATGTCTCACATGTACGTCATCCTCTGCGTCGTCGGCTGGACGTGGGCGGCGGTGGCGTTTGCGTACCTGCTGGTTCGTCTGAAGCATGAGAAACAGTCCTGATCCATCGGTTCACCAGGCCCGCGAGCAGCAGTTCATGGCTCATGTGGAGCAACTGCTGGGCGACAGCCGGCTGATCGTCGATACGACCGCCGGTCGCCGCGCGGTGCCGAATCTTCTGCCGCAGGCGACACGTTCGGATCGCGGCACGGACCTGAAGCGATTGATGTCGGAAATGAACCTGCCGGATCGCGAGCTTCAAAGCCGCATGCCGGTCGGGCAGTCGATGCAAGTGACGTTGCGGGCCAGAAAGTGGTGGGTGCTGAGCCGCGTGGTTGGGCGCATCCAGGTTCAGTGCGTTTCGCCGACGCGCGCCCTGCTGGCGGGGGAAACACCCAAACCACTGGATTTGCAGGAAACCCGCCGGATTCTGAGTGAGCTTCCCGCCGCTGCGGGGGTCCCGACCACGGTCGTGCTGCTGTCCACCAGCGGGTTCGAGATCAATGCCCGAGAGGCGGCCAGCCGCAGCGCCGAGCGAACGGTGATCCTTGTAGAGCCGAACGATGCCGGCGGGTGGAGTTCGTACGGGCCGCTGGAGACCAAGGCGCTGGTGGACCTGTTCGACCCGGAACTGGAACAGCAGAAGCGCCAGCGTGTTCGGCAGGTGATCCAGGCAAGCACGGTGGAGCTGCTTAGCGGCGGCATTGCCGCCGACAAGATCGCCGCCAAAACGCAACTTCCGCTTTCTTTTGTCGAGGCGGAGGTAAAATCGTATGCCAAGCAGAACCCGGGCCTGGCGGCCAAGCGACTGGACGGGCGGGTGGTGCTGTATCGCGAAGGCTCGTCGCCTGTCGCGGTTGCCGCATCGGCGGCGGGAGGAGCGGACATGCCCCTGATCGACCGCATCAAGAGTCTGTTCAACCGCAAGGGCGACACCGAGAAGAAGATCGCCTTCCTGTCCGAGCGCAAGGCCGCCCTGACCCAGCAGCGCGACCGCTGCTACGAGGACGTCGCCGCCCTGGAGCAGCAGGACGAACAGCTCCGCCAGCAGTTCAAGCAAACCAGCAGCGGGATCACGCGCCGGCGAATCACCAGCCAGATCGTGCAGCTTCGCAAGGACATCGAGCGCCGCCAGCAGATGCTTCAGGTGCTCAACCAGCAGATCAATATTGTCGGCACCCATCTGCACAACCTGGAACTGACACAGCAGGGGCAGACCGCCAGGCTGCCGGACAGCGAACAGATCGCCTCGGATGCGGCGGCGGCGGAGCAGATGCTGGCGCAGCTTCAGGCGGACAACGAACTGGCCGATTCGGTCGGGGCCGTGGCGCACGCGGGAATGACCGAAGAGGAACGGGCGCTGTACGAGGAGCTGGAGCGAGAAGCCGGCGGCCCGGAAACGACCAGGGTTCAGCTCGAGCACGCCGAGCCGCAGCTCAGCGACGAGCCGCCCGCCACGCCGCAGAAGGCCGCGCCCCCGGCGCCGCAGCGTCGCGCCGAACCGGAAGCGGGTTGAGTTGGAGACTGGCGATTCTGGATTTGCGATTTGCGATCGACCTGCGTCCAAGTCAGCAATCCAAAATCAAGAATCGAACATCGACATGGCACTGATCAACAAGCTGTTTTCCAGGAGCAGGACTCTCAGCGAGCTGAGCCGTCAGGAACTGCGCAAGGAGGAGATTCTTCTGACACGGCAGCGCGACCGGTTGTTCAAGCGTCTGGAGCAGATCGCCGCCGAAAAACAGAAAATCTTCCAGCAGGGCGCGGCGCAGAAGTCGCCCGACCTGCGAAAGGCTCTGGCCCAGGATTTCGAGCTTAAGACCCAGGAGCAGCTCATGGCGGCGCGTGAGCTGAACCTGCGATCCAAGGAACTGCTGACGGTCTCGCGATTGCGGATGATCAAGGAGAACCAGGCGCGCGGCAAGGCGCTGGGCCGGCTGAATGTCACCGACAAAGACGTGGCGAGAATCACCCAGTGGATCGAGGACGATTCGGTCACACAGGAGATGTACGTCGAGCGGCTCGACGCGATCCTGGAAACGGGGGTGCAGGCCGACAAGGACGCGCTGGCTTCGGCACGCCTGACCAGCGCCGGCCAGGAACTGATGGAAATCTGGAACCAGATGGATCGCGGCCGATTGAAGCAGGACGAGGCCTTCGAGGAGGCGGACAAAGCCGTAAGACAGCGTCACGCGGCGAAGGAAGGATTGTGAAACCGCGGATGAACGCGGATTGAGCTGGTTGTGACACGGGCGTCCCGCCCGTGCCAGCGATCCGCGCACGACCGAGATGGCTGTGTCACAAGCGGCCTGATCTGTGTGCATCGGCGTTCATCTGCGGTTCCAACTTCTGAGGTTCCGATGGGCCTGTTCAAGTCTAAAGAAGAGCGTCGCATCGAGCGTGAGATGAAGATCCGCGCCGGGCTGCGGGCGATCGAGAAGTCGATCCGCCAGCAGGAGAAGTTCGCCGAGGACTTCATCAAAAACGCCCGTCACGCCCAGCAGATCGGCGACCAGCAGCAGTACCTGTTCATCCGCAGCGCCCTGAAGAAGACGGCGGCGGTGAAGAAGATGCTGGAGCGCCAGTTGCTCGCCATCAAAAACGCGATGCTGATCCAGCAACAGGCGCAGGCCAGCCAGCAGTTCGCGCAGAGCATGGCCGAGATGGCGCGGGAGATCGGGCGGGTGTTCGGCGAGATGGACCTGACTCGCACGCAGGCGGAGTGGGAGCGCGCCGTGTCGCAGGCGGGCAGCATCGAGCAGCGCATGGAGATCTTCCTGGACAGCATGGAACAGAGCGCCATTTCCGGCGCCGCCGTCACCGCCCGCGAGGAGCTGGTCAGCGACGAGGAAATCGACCGGATGATCCAGGCCGACGTGCTGGCGCAGGAAAGGGCCGAGCTTGGCAAGCTCGATGAGCTGGAGAGCGAGATCGCCAAAGAACTGGGGGCGACCAGGCAGAAGGATTGATTCGTGCGCAGTGGGATGAGCCAGGCGGGCGTGAGCCAACCGTGTCACGGGCGTCCCGCCCGTGCCGGATGCTGTCGAAGAGCAGTGGACCTGAATAGCAGAGTTTCGTGAATTACAGCCGCACTCTGCCGGCCGTGGCACGTGGGATGAAGCGAATGACCAGCTCCAATCAGCAAAACAGACCGGCCTCGGATGCCACTGCATCGGCTCCGCGCGCGTCGCTGCTCGCGGGCGTGTCGGACACGTGGGCGTACGTGCTGCCGATGGCGATTTTCCTGGGCTTCATCTGGGTCGGTGGGCTGGAGTTCCCCAGGTATTACCCGATCGCCTACGCGCTGCGGGCGGTGCTTGTCGCGGCGGCGCTGGTGCTGTTCTGGCGGCACTACACCCGGATTCGCTGGAACCACTGGTGGCTGGGCGTCATCGTCGGCGTCGTCGGCGTCTTCCAGTGGGTGGGCATGCAGCTCTGGCTCCAGCAGCACTTTTCGTTCTTCCGGCCAAAGCCTGAAAGCGTCTTCGATCCCTCCGCGTACTTCGCCGATTCTCCGATGCTTTACGCGGCGTTCATCGCGATCCGCATCGCCGGCGCTACGCTGGTCGTGCCGGTGATGGAGGAGCTTTTCTGGCGGGACTGGCTCTGGCGGACGGTGCTGGCGCCCAATGACTTCAAGTTGGCCGAGGTGGGCGAGCCGAGCCTCAGCGCCTTCCTCATCGTTTCAGGGATGTTCGCCGTCGTCCACGGGAACTGGTGGCTGACGGCCATCGTCTGGGCCATGCTGGTCGGCGCCCTGCTGATGTACACCAGGAGCCTGGGTGCGTGCATCATTGCTCACGCGGTAACCAACCTGCTTCTGGCCGGGTACGTGCTGTACACTCGGGATTGGTCATTCTGGTAAGTCCGTACTCGGGTGTGCGATCAGCCGGCTACGGCCCGGAGGCGTGGCCGTGGCTGAGGCTCGATGGCGGGTATCGGACGGATAGAATCTGCTGATGGCAATCACTGCGCGATTTCTGGTCACCGCAGGCAACACGCAGGAGCGGATCGACGCGGTTCGCGTCTGGAGCAACATTTTCACCGGCAACACCGGGCTGAGCATCGCGCGGGCGCTGGCCGCGATCGGCGGGGATGTCGATCTGCTGACCAGCAACAGGCAGCATCTTGCCGAAATC